>NZ_JBBCBJ010000014.1:0-1232 GCF_037203925.1 Stenotrophomonas sp. CCNWLW57 | reverse complement strand
TGTAGCAACTGTGTTGCTGAAGGGGCCGGCGGCCCCTCCGGCAGACGGGCATGGTGGTGCCGGCCGCTGGCCGGCAGCCTGTGGATGTCCCCCTGTTGGCTAGCTTCAGGCGGGGATCGGTCCGCTTTCAGCGTCACGCACGCGGGCGTTGAGGATTACCAGCATCTTCCGCATCACCGCCACGATGGCCACCTTGCCTTCCTTGCCGCGGGCCCGCAGCGACCGGTAGAAATCCCGCAGCCGAGGCTCATGCCGCATGGCCGACATGGCGGCCATGTAGAGCACTTGGCGGATCTCGGCTCTACCACCGTGGATACTTCGTTTTCCGCGCATCGTGCCGCTGTCGTGGGACATCGGTGCCACGCCGACCAGGCTGGCGATGGCCTTGCCGCTGATTCTGCCCAGCTCGGGCAGATGGCTGGCCAGTACCGCCTGTAACGCAGGACCGACGCCCTTCATCGACTTCATTACGGCCAGTTGAGGCTGCTGTTCAACCTGTTCGCCGATCTGCTTTCCCAAGCGTGCGACCAGCGTCTGCAAGCGTGTAATGTTGGCCTGCAGTAGCCGGCGCAATTCACGATCACCGACCATTTCCTGCTGCTGTCGCGCGACGGTCAGCGCCTGCATCGCCTGCCGGCGAGCCCGAACGAATTCCCGCATTCTTTGCTGCCAAGGCTCCAGCGGCTGGTAGGCGGGCAGTTTCATCAGCACGGCCATCTTCGCCAATGCGTAGGCATCCAGGCGGTCGGTCTTGGCCACGTGGCCCATACCTTGGGCAAGCCTGCGGGCCCGCAGGGCATTGGCGCGGACCACCGGACGACCGGCGTTGTGCAAGAAATCCAGCACGCGCTGCTCATAGCCACCGGTAGCCTCCAGCACGATCTGGTCCGCCGGGTGTTCTTTCAGCCAGGCCTCCAATTCAGCAAAGCCAGCGGCGGTGTTTCTGACCTGCAGAATTTCCCCGTCCGTCGTACCAACATCAAGCTGACGCTTGCTCACATCAATCCCGATCCCGTTCATCGCCCAACTCCGTATAGTCTGGAAGGGTCGAGAGCTCCCCCGCTTGCCCAGTCTTATCACTGCGAGTGTCAGCTCCAGCAACTGTTCGGGCGGATCAAGGGAGATTCCGGCGTGGGCGCCAAGCTACATGGCGATCGTCGAGATCCAGGCTCTTACGGCGGCCCACGCCGGCTCTCGACGCCTACGCTGCCAGATTCCGAACAGATAAGGCT
>NZ_JBBCBJ010000013.1:1189-2553 GCF_037203925.1 Stenotrophomonas sp. CCNWLW57 | reverse complement strand
CCGAGCCGGATGCCGGCGTCGAAGCGCTGCTCCACCACGTTGGTAAAGCCGTAATCCACGTAGAACTCAAGCGTGATATCCGGGTACTCGGCCAGGAACCCGGCAAGCCGTGGTCGGATGATGGTCTCCATCGAATCATCCGTGCAGGAGATCCGTAGCGTTCCCGCCGGCCGGTCGCGCAGGTCCCCCAGCGCTTCCACGCTGGCGCCGATAGCCTCGAAGTGCGGTGCGATGGAGCGCATAAGGCGCTCGCCGGCTTCAGTGGGGGAAACGTTGCGCGTGGTGCGGGCCAGCAGGCGAATGCCCAGGCGCTCTTCCAGCAGCCGCATCGAATGGCTCAGCGCAGAGGGCGTTACCCCAAGGCGAATGGCGGCCTTGGTGAAGCTCTGCTCTTGGGCCACCACTAGAAAGGCTTGCAGATCATTGGTCTTCACGGCGCTCATGGACCAATTGTGAGCTCAACTCAACAATGCATCAACTTTCAGCCGGCTTATCACGGTAGCGGGCGGAGCCTATCGTGGCGACCTCAGTCCCCCAACCGAGGCCGCACTCGCATGAAACCGACCACGTTGCTGCTGGCGCTGCTTGCCAGCTACGTACTTCCGCTTCCCGCCATGGCTGCAGATACGCCCGGGGCAGCCCGTCCCGCCGGGGCAGACAACTTCTACCGCAGCCCCACTGTCACTGGTGAGCGCGTCAGCTTCCACAACCAGTACCAGATGGAAGTGGTGGGCACGCTGTACCGCCCTCAGGGCTTGCCTCGCGGCAGCCGCGCCCCCGCCGTGGTGGTTGGCCACCCGATGGGCGCGGTGAAGGAGCAGAGCTCGCAGCTCTACGCGCAGAACTTGGCCGAGCAGGGCTTCATTACGCTGGCAATCGATCTTTCCTTCTGGGGAGAGAGCGACGGCACCCCGCGGCACCTGGTGGCGCCGGAAATCTATTCAGACGACATCAGTGCGGCCGTTGATTTCCTGAGTACGCAGCCCTATGTGGACCCGGATCGGATTGGCGGCCTGGGTATCTGTGGCAGCGGCAGCTTTGTAATCAGCGCCGCCAAGATCGACCCGCGCATCAAGGCCATCGCCACGGTGAGCATGTACGACATGGGTGCGGCGGCACGGGAGGGGCTGAACAACGGGCAATCGCTGGAACAGCGCAAGACGGTGATCCAGTCGGCAACCGACCAGCGCTTGGCCGAGTTCAAGGGCGGGGCGGCTGTGTACGTGCCAGGCACAGTGAACAAACTCGATGCTGACACCCCTGCCATCCAACGCGAGTTCTTCGACTTCTACCGTACCCCGCGCGGCGCCTACACGCCAAAGGGCGATACGGCAGAGCTGACCACGCAGCCGCTCTTCAGCAGC
>NZ_JBBCBJ010000013.1:0-1089 GCF_037203925.1 Stenotrophomonas sp. CCNWLW57 | reverse complement strand
AGAAACTGACGACGTTCTTCCAGCGCGGCCTGGCCGGGAAATGAGCCGCACACACGCAATCGCAGATCGCTCAAACTGGGGGGGCGTGCTCGCGATGACGCTATGCGTCTTCGCGTTGATAGCCTCGGAATTCATGCCGGTGAGCCTGCTTACTCCCTTGGCGGCAGATCTGGGCGTGACCGAGGGGCTTGCCGGGTACGGCATTGCCATTTCGGGAGCCTTTGCGGTGCTGACCAGCCTGTCGATCTCCCGGTTGGCGGGCAACATGAACCGACGAACGTTGCTGCTGATCCTCACCGCATTGATGGCAGTGTCCGGTGTGGTGGTGGCCCTGGCTCCGAACTATCCGGTCTACATGATGGGGCGTGCACTGATTGGCGTGGTGATCGGTGGGTTCTGGTCGCTCTCTGCCGCAACGGCAATGCGGCTGGTTCCGGCTGCGAAGGTTCCGCGCGCCTTGGCGATATTTAACAGCGGCAACGCGCTTGCAACGGTAGTTGCGGCGCCATTGGGCAGCTACCTGGGCGGCATGATCGGATGGCGCGGCGCTTTCTTGTGCCTTCTGCCGGTGGCTGCAATAGCCCTCGCATGGCAGTGGGTTTGTCTGCCCTCCATGCCCGCGGAGAGCGGGCAGTCACAAAGCGGGCTGGTCGCGCTGTTCCAGCGGCGTGTGGTGGTACTTGGCATGCTTGCCTGCGGCGCCTTCTTCATGGGGCAATTTGCCTTGTTCACTTACGTGCGGCCGTTCCTGGAGCGGGTGACCAGTGCGGGAACGTCTGCTGTACCACTGGTGCTGCTGGCCATCGGCGTAAGCGGCTTCGTGGGCACGCTCGTCATTGGCGCGTTCATCAGGCGTGGGCTTTACCGAACGCTTGTGACCATTCCGGCCTTGATGGCGCTCATTGCCGTGGCCTTGGTTGCACTGGGGCCCCAGCTTTGGCCGACCGCCGCGCTGCTCTCGGCATGGGGCCTGCTGGCAACGGCCGCGCCGGTGGGCTGGTGGAGCTGGCTGGCCCGCACTTTCACTGACAACGCAGAGGCCGGCGGCGGGCTGATGGTGGCGGTGGTGCAGTGCTCCATCGCACTCGG
>NZ_JBBCBJ010000012.1:0-5403 GCF_037203925.1 Stenotrophomonas sp. CCNWLW57 | reverse complement strand
GCTATAATGGGCGGCTCGCAACGACGGAAACGTCGGGGCACACGGAGAAAGGCGCTGAGGCCGACTCCCAAGTTCTTTGACAGTATGCGCAGGTATCTTGTGAAGGCGCCTGCAGGAAGGATGATTTGTCCATCTTGCAGACGTTTGATCAAGCAACATATCAATTGTTTTAAAGCAAGCGAAACGTTGCCAGCGGTCAAGCATCTGCAGCTTTAAATTTTTAGTCCTCGGACTATGCGTTTTTAAGTGAAGAGTTTGATCCTGGCTCAGAGTGAACGCTGGCGGTAGGCCTAACACATGCAAGTCGAACGGCAGCACAGTAAGAGCTTGCTCTTATGGGTGGCGAGTGGCGGACGGGTGAGGAATACATCGGAATCTACCTTTTCGTGGGGGATAACGTAGGGAAACTTACGCTAATACCGCATACGACCTTCGGGTGAAAGCAGGGGACCTTCGGGCCTTGCGCGGATAGATGAGCCGATGTCGGATTAGCTAGTTGGCGGGGTAAAGGCCCACCAAGGCGACGATCCGTAGCTGGTCTGAGAGGATGATCAGCCACACTGGAACTGAGACACGGTCCAGACTCCTACGGGAGGCAGCAGTGGGGAATATTGGACAATGGGCGCAAGCCTGATCCAGCCATACCGCGTGGGTGAAGAAGGCCTTCGGGTTGTAAAGCCCTTTTGTTGGGAAAGAAAAGCAATCGGTTAATACCCGGTTGTTCTGACGGTACCCAAAGAATAAGCACCGGCTAACTTCGTGCCAGCAGCCGCGGTAATACGAAGGGTGCAAGCGTTACTCGGAATTACTGGGCGTAAAGCGTGCGTAGGTGGTTGTTTAAGTCTGTTGTGAAAGCCCTGGGCTCAACCTGGGAATTGCAGTGGATACTGGGCGACTAGAGTGTGGTAGAGGGTAGTGGAATTCCCGGTGTAGCAGTGAAATGCGTAGAGATCGGGAGGAACATCCATGGCGAAGGCAGCTACCTGGACCAACACTGACACTGAGGCACGAAAGCGTGGGGAGCAAACAGGATTAGATACCCTGGTAGTCCACGCCCTAAACGATGCGAACTGGATGTTGGGTGCAATTTGGCACGCAGTATCGAAGCTAACGCGTTAAGTTCGCCGCCTGGGGAGTACGGTCGCAAGACTGAAACTCAAAGGAATTGACGGGGGCCCGCACAAGCGGTGGAGTATGTGGTTTAATTCGATGCAACGCGAAGAACCTTACCTGGTCTTGACATGTCGAGAACTTTCCAGAGATGGATTGGTGCCTTCGGGAACTCGAACACAGGTGCTGCATGGCTGTCGTCAGCTCGTGTCGTGAGATGTTGGGTTAAGTCCCGCAACGAGCGCAACCCTTGTCCTTAGTTGCCAGCACGTAATGGTGGGAACTCTAAGGAGACCGCCGGTGACAAACCGGAGGAAGGTGGGGATGACGTCAAGTCATCATGGCCCTTACGACCAGGGCTACACACGTACTACAATGGTAGGGACAGAGGGCTGCAAACCCGCGAGGGCAAGCCAATCCCAGAAACCCTATCTCAGTCCGGATTGGAGTCTGCAACTCGACTCCATGAAGTCGGAATCGCTAGTAATCGCAGATCAGCATTGCTGCGGTGAATACGTTCCCGGGCCTTGTACACACCGCCCGTCACACCATGGGAGTTTGTTGCACCAGAAGCAGGTAGCTTAACCTTCGGGAGGGCGCTTGCCACGGTGTGGCCGATGACTGGGGTGAAGTCGTAACAAGGTAGCCGTATCGGAAGGTGCGGCTGGATCACCTCCTTTTGAGCAAAGGCAACATCGTCCTGTCGGGCGTCTTCACAAAGTACCTGCATTCAGAGTTTCAAATCGGCCAGGCCGGTTTGAAAAGTCCCGTATATGGGGCCTTAGCTCAGCTGGGAGAGCACCTGCTTTGCAAGCAGGGGGTCGTCGGTTCGATCCCGACAGGCTCCACCACACGTAGCGCCTTTATCAGCGCCAACGGCAATGAGCTAAACGGACATTGGGTCTGTAGCTCAGGTGGTTAGAGCGCACCCCTGATAAGGGTGAGGTCGGTAGTTCGAGTCTACCCAGACCCACCAACTCTGAATGATCAGCGCATACAAAGAATTTATTACGCATCGGCATTGTGGCCGGTACGTGTTCTTTTAAAACTTGTGACGTAGCGAGCGTTTGAGATTCTATCTTGACGTGTCGTGAGGCTAAGGCGGAAGACTTAAATGTCTTCTTATTAATTGAGTCGTTATATTTCGTATCCGGGCTTTGTACCCCCGGGTCATATATATAACCCAAGGCAACTTGCGGTTATATGGTCAAGCGAATAAGCGCACACGGTGGATGCCTTGGCGGTCAGAGGCGATGAAGGACGTGGCAGCCTGCGAAAAGTATCGGGGAGCTGGCAACAAGCTTTGATCCGGTAATGTCCGAATGGGGAAACCCACCCGCTTGCGGGTATCCTGCAGTGAATACATAGCTGCTGGAAGCGAACCTGGTGAACTGAAATATCTAAGTAACCAGAGGAAAAGAAATCAACCGAGATTCCCTGAGTAGCGACGAGCGAACGGGGACTAGCCCTTAAGCTGGAATGGTTCTAGAAAAACAGCCTGGAACGGCTGGCCATAGAAGGTGATAGCCCTGTATTTAAAAGGGCCACTCCAGTGAAGACGAGTAGGGCGGGGCACGTGAAACCCTGTCTGAACATGGGGGGACCATCCTCCAAGGCTAAATACTACTGACCGACCGATAGTGAACCAGTACCGTGAGGGAAAGGCGAAAAGAACCCCGGAGAGGGGAGTGAAATAGATCCTGAAACCGTGTGCGTACAAGCAGTAGGAGCTCGAAAGAGTGACTGCGTACCTTTTGTATAATGGGTCAGCGACTTACTGTTCGTGGCAAGCTTAACCGTATAGGGGAGGCGAAGGGAAACCGAGTCTGATAAGGGCGCATAGTCGCGGGCAGTAGACCCGAAACCGGGTGATCTAGTCATGGCCAGGGTGAAGGTGCCGTAACAGGTACTGGAGGCCCGAACCCACGTCTGTTGCAAAAGACGGGGATGAGCTGTGATTAGGAGTGAAAAGCTAATCGAACCCGGAGATAGCTGGTTCTCCTCGAAAGCTATTTAGGTAGCGCCTCATATGTATCCTCTCGGGGGTAGAGCACTGTTATGGCTAGGGGGTCATCGCGACTTACCAAACCATTGCAAACTCCGAATACCGAGACGGACTGTATGGGAGACACACGGCGGGTGCTAACGTCCGTCGTGAAAAGGGAAACAACCCAGACCCACAGCTAAGGTCCCAAATTCACTGCTAAGTGGAAAACCATGTGGAAAGGCACAGACAGCCAGGAGGTTGGCTTAGAAGCAGCCACCCTTTAAAGAAAGCGTAATAGCTCACTGGTCGAGTCGGTCTGCGGGGAAGATTTAACGGGGCTAAGCAGTGAACCGAAGCTTGGGGTGTGCATATTTATATGTACGCGGTAGAGGAGCGTTCCGTAAGCCGTTGAAGGTGGATTGAGAAGTCTGCTGGAGGTATCGGAAGTGCGAATGCTGACATGAGTAACGATAATGCGGGTGAAAAACCCGCACGCCGAAAGCCCAAGGTTTCCTTGCGCAACGTTAATCGGCGCAGGGTGAGTCGGCCCCTAAGGCGAGGACGAAAGTCGTAGTCGATGGGAAGCAGGTTAATATTCCTGCACCTCGCGTAAGTGCGATGGAGGGACGGAGAAGGTTAGGTGTACCCGGCGTTGGTTGTCCGGGGGAAAGGCGGTAGGTTTGGATCTTTGGCAAATCCGGGATCCTTCAAGACCGAGCACCGAGACGAGTCTTTAAGACAAAGTCACTGATACCACGCTTCCAGGAAAAGCTCCTAAGCTTCAGCTTACGCAGACCGTACCGTAAACCGACACAGGTGGGTAGGATGAGAATTCTCAGGCGCTTGAGAGAACTCGGGTGAAGGAACTAGGCAACATGGCACCGTAACTTCGGGAGAAGGTGCGCCCTTTTTGGTGGCTCATGCGAGCTATAGCTGAAGAGGGCCGCAGAAACCAGGCCGCTGCGACTGTTTATCAAAAACACAGCACTCTGCAAACACGAAAGTGGACGTATAGGGTGTGACGCCTGCCCGGTGCTGGAAGGTTAATTGATGGGGTCAGCCGCAAGGCGAAGCTCTTGATCGAAGCCCCAGTAAACGGCGGCCGTAACTATAACGGTCCTAAGGTAGCGAAATTCCTTGTCGGGTAAGTTCCGACCTGCACGAATGGCGTAACGACAGCGGCGCTGTCTCCACCCGAGACTCAGTGAAATTGAAATCGCTGTGAAGATGCAGCGTTCCCGTGGCAAGACGGAAAGACCCCGTGAACCTTTACTATAGCTTTACACTGAACGTTGAGTTCGTCTGTGTAGGATAGGTGGGAGGCTATGAAACCATGGCGCTAGCTGTGGTGGAGCCATCCTTGAAATACCACCCTGTCGTGCTTGACGTTCTAACCTGGGCCCATTATCTGGGTCGGGGACCGTGTATGGTGGGTAGTTTGACTGGGGCGGTCTCCTCCTAAAGAGTAACGGAGGAGCTCGAAGGTACGCTCAGCGCGGTCGGACATCGCGCACTGTGTGCAAAGGCATAAGCGTGCTTGACTGCAAGATCGACGGATCAAGCAGGTAGGAAACTAGGACTTAGTGATCCGGTGGTTCTGTATGGAAGGGCCATCGCTCAACGGATAAAAGGTACTCCGGGGATAACAGGCTGATACCGCCCAAGAGTTCATATCGACGGCGGTGTTTGGCACCTCGATGTCGGCTCATCACATCCTGGGGCTGTAGTCGGTCCCAAGGGTATGGCTGTTCGCCATTTAAAGTGGTACGCGAGCTGGGTTCAGAACGTCGTGAGACAGTTCGGTCCCTATCTGCCATGGGCGTTGGAGATTTGAGAGGGGCTGCTCCTAGTACGAGAGGACCGGAGTGGACGAACCTCTGGTGTTCCGGTTGTCACGCCAGTGGCATTGCCGGGTAGCTATGTTCGGAAGCGATAACCGCTGAAAGCATCTAAGCGGGAAGCGCGCCTCAAGATGAGATCTCCCGGGGCACAAGCCCCCTGAAGGAACCATATAGACTATGTGGTTGATAGGTCAGGTGTGTAAGTACAGCAATGTATTGAGCTAACTGATACTAATGATCCGTGTGGCTTGACCATATAACCTCAAGTTGCCTTGGCCGACATGACATGTCGATAGAGCCCAAGTGCACGCTACGTCACAAGAACTATGAGAGGCAGGCGCAGTATGGCCGTGCTTTTCCCCCAAGGGAAAACCACGAACATCGCGACGCTCCAACCGTCTCCCTGGTGAAATTAGCGCTGTGGAACCACCCGATCCCATCCCGAACTCGGAAGTGAAACGCAGC
>NZ_JBBCBJ010000011.1:0-14783 GCF_037203925.1 Stenotrophomonas sp. CCNWLW57 | reverse complement strand
GGACTGTCAAAAACATGGATGTTTTTGCCAAGCCCCCATGGATGGGTTTACGGCGTGTCCCGGAGCGGGGCTGCCCGACGGCCGCCCCAGCTCGTATCAATGAAACGCCGCTCTTCGCGCACAAACTCAGTCGCGCTTGACCGGCGACACCCACATATCAATCCGCGCTTCGAACACCACCGTTCCGGCGGTATCACGCACCTGCACGTTCACCGGCAGCGCATAGCCCGCTTCGGCACTGACAATCGCCTGCGCAGGCGTGGCGACTGCATGCTGGGTGCCGGTTGCCTTGGCGAGATACTTCACCTCCATGCCCTTGGGGATCCAGCGCATGCCTTTGGGCAGCGAGGCATCCACCATCAGCCCGGCGGTGAGCTCGGCCAGGTTGCACAGCGCGATGGCGTGGACGGTGCCGATGTGGTTGGTGACGCGGCGCCGATGCGCGATGTGGCCTTCGCAGCGGCCCGATTCGAGCATGGTGATGCGCGGGGCGATGCTGGCGAAATAGGGCGCCTTGAAGCAGACCGCGCGCGAGAACAGCCATTGGCCGGCGGGCCAGCGCTGCATGCGGCGGTAGAGGGTCAAGAGGGGGGCGGACATCAGCAGGTCTCCCGGAAAGCGGCTGCGAGGAAGGCAATGAAAAACGGCGGACCGAAGTCCGCCGTTTTGGGGTGTATCGAGGCTGGCGTTATGCCGCTTCCTGCGACTGCGCGTCCTTGCGTTCGCGGTCGTAGTAGCTGGCCGAACGCAGTTCGTGCGGCTCGAAGTCGTCCACCGTGATGGTGTCCATGGTCAGCGTGCGCAGCTCTTCCAGCAGCGTGCGCTCGTCCTGGGTGATCACCCCTTCGGACACCGCTTCGTCGAGCTGTGCGTTGAAGTCCAGTGCTTCGATGCCCTTGGTCTTGAGCGCCTTGATGAACTTGCGCTCCACCGGCTCGGCCATGATCGCCTTGGACAGGTAGCTGTTGATGCGGCCACCCGGGTTGTTCTCGCACGGGGTCAGGAACACGCCACTGGCCAGGCGGTCGCGAGCTTCGTTGGGCGCCATCAGCAGCGCGGCCACGCGGTGGCCCAGGCGGTCGCCCGGGGCTTCGGCACGGCGGCCGAACGGGAAGATCAGCAGCCACATCAGCCAGCCGATCGGACGGATCGGGAAGTTGCGCAGCGCCGCCGAGAGCGATTCCTCGATCTTGTGCACGCTGTCATGGAACGCCCAGGCCAGCAGCGGCTGGTCAGCCACGGGCGCGCCTTCGTCGTGGTAACGCTTGAGCATGGCGCTGGTCATGTACACGTGGCTCAGCACGTCGCCCAGGCGGCCCGACAGCGATTCCTTGAACTTCAGCTTGCCGCCGAGGGTCATCATCGAGATGTCGGCCATCAGCGCCAGGTTGGCCGAATAGCGGTCGAGCTTGCGGAAGTAGCGGCGGGTGTAGGCATCGCCCGGGGCGGCGCCGAAACGCGCGCCGGTCAGGCCCAGCCAGAACGAACGCACCGCGTTGGAAATGCCGAAGCGGATATGACCGAACAGGCTGCGGTCGAAGGACTGCAGGCCGGCCTTGGTGTCCGGATCCTGCGCCGCCTTCATTTCCTGCAGTACCCACGGGTGGCAGAGGATCGCACCCTGGCCGAAGATCAGCAGGCTGCGGGTCATGATGTTGGCGCCTTCCACCGTGATCGCGATCGGCGCGGCCTGCCAGCTGCGGCCGGCGAAGTTGCGCGGCCCCAGGATGATGCCCTTGCCGCCGATCACGTCCATCACGTCGGAGATCACTTCCCGGCTCATGGTGGTGCAGTGGTACTTGGCAATGGCCGACGGCACCGACGGCACGTCGCCGCGGTCCACCGCAGCCGCAGTGGCCTGGCACAGCGCGCTGATCGCATAGGCCTTGCCGCCGATGCGGGCCAGCGCCTCTTCCACGCCTTCGAAGCGGCCGACCGACAGGCCGAACTGCTTGCGGATGCGCGCGTAGGCACCGGTGACCACCGCACCGGCCTTGGCACCGCCACTGGCGGTGGAGGGCAGGGTGATCGAGCGGCCCACGGCCAGGCACTCGTTGAGCATGTTCCAGCCCTTGCCGGCTTTCTCGGCACCGCCGATCAGCTGGGTGAGCGGAATGAAGACCTCCTTGCCGCGGATCGGACCGTTCTGGAAGGTCGAGTTCAACGGGAAGTGGCGACGGCCGATCTCGACGCCGGCGGTGTCGCGCGGCAGCAGGCCCAGGGTAATGCCGATGTCACGGGTCGGGCCGATCAGGCCGTCCGGGTCGTACATGCGGAACGCCATGCCGATCAGCGTCGCGACCGGGGCCAGGGTGATGTAGCGCTTGTCGAAGGTGAGCTTGACGCCGAGCACCTGCTCGCCGTTCCACTCGCCCTTGCAGACGATGCCGTAATCGGGAATCGAGGTCGCGTCCGAACCAGCGAACGGACCGGTCAGGCCGAAGCACGGCACTTCACGGCCGTCGGCCAGGCGCGGCAGGTACTGGTCCTTCTGTTCCTGGGTGCCGTAATGCACGAGCAGTTCGCCCGGGCCCAGCGAGTTGGGCACGCCGACGGTGGAGCTGACCACGCTCGACACCGACGCCAGCTTCTGGATCACCTTGTGGTGGGCCAGCGCGCTGAAGCCCAGGCCGCCGTATTCCTTCGGGATGATCATGCCGAAGAACTTGTTCTTCTTGATGAAAGCCCACAGCTCCGGCGGCAGGTCGGCGTAGACGTGGGTGATTTCCCAGTCGTTGACCATCGCGCACAGTTCTTCCACCGGGCCATCCAGGAAGGCCTGTTCTTCGGCGGTGAGCTGCGGCTTGGGATAGTTGAGCAGCTTGTTCCAGTCCGGGTCGCCGGTGAACAGCTCACCTTCGAAACCGACCGAACCGGTTTCCAGCGCGATGCGCTCGGTCTGCGACAGCGGTGGCAGCACCTTGCGGAACACCTTCATCATCGGGGCGGTCAGCAGCGGCTTGCGGATGAACGGCAGCAGCAGCGGCACGGCAATGACGGCGACGATCGCCGCAGCCACGATGGTGGCGGTCTGGTTGACATAGGGGACGAACCAGCAGGCCGCCAGCAGCACCAGGCTGACGAGCGTCCAGGTGATCAGCCGCATCCGGTGGTAGGCGACGATGGCGCCTGCCAGCAGGATGGCGAGGAAGGGAACGACAATGCTCATGAGCGTGCTCCGGTGACGTGCTCGGTTGTGGCGGACTGTGCCACGGCGGAGGCCGAGGGCAACACGTCCAGATAGTCCAACACAGTAGCGGTAAAGGCGTTGTTGTCGTCGCCGGCGACCATATGCGTGGCCTCCGGCAGCTGCACGTGGCGCGCGTGCGGCACCAACGCCAGGAATTCGGCCACCGTTTGCGGGGTGACCAACGTGCTGCGCCCGCCGCTGACCAGCAGCACCGGGCATTTCACCTGGCGCGCTGCGTCTGCAAGCGCGTCCTGGTGCTGTTCGCTGTCGCGCGCCAGTTCGGCGACCAGCCGCGGGTCCCAATGCCAGCGCCAACGGCCGTGGCCATCCTCGCGCAGCAGGGCGCGCAGCGACGCTTCCGACTTGCGCGGGCGGTGCGGCAGATAGGCCGAGATCACATCGGCGGCCTGTTCCAGTGAAGCGAATCCTTCGGGATGCGCGGTCATGAACATCAGGATCTTTTCGACGCCGGCGGTGTCCCAGCGCGGGGTGATGTCCACCAGCACCATCGCCGAGAACAGGCCCGGCCAGCGCGCTTCGGCGAGCAGGCCGAACAGCCCGCCCATCGACGCGGCCACCAGGATCGGCGGCTGCGGTTGTTCGCCAGCCAGCACAATCAGGTCATCGGCAAACTGCTCCCCGTGATAGGCGAGGGTGGCCGGGTTCCAGTCCGAGTCGCCATGGCCGCGTGCATCGTAGGCGAGCGTCTGGTAGCCGGCGGCGGCCAGCGACTGCGCGGTGGCAGTCCAGGCGTGCCGGGTCTGGCCGAAACCATGGGCGAACAGCACGGTGCCGCGGCGCCCTGGGGCCGAGCGGGTTGCCGCCAGCACGGCGTCGTGCGCGGCGGTGAGGCGCTCGTCGGTGGGGGCAGATGGGCGGGAGGCGGGAGTTACCATACTTGCTAGTATGGACCTGGCTTCTGGCATGTCAATACTCTCTAGTATGGTTGGTATCCCTCGCAGCCACGCTCCGCGTGGCTCCATGCGGTGCGGCCAGACAGCGCAGGGTTTCCCGGCCCCGGTTTCGGGCAATTCCACACAAACCGACCCCGGCGTATGGTTAAATCAGCGCATGAATGAACCTGAAGCTTCCGCCGGCGAGCCCCGAGCCGGCCGCAACAGCCGCCTGAGCGCGGAAGACTGGGCGCAGGCCGCCTTGGATCTCATCGCTGAACAGGGTGTCGGCGCGGTCGCGGTGGAGCCGCTGGCCAGGCGCCTGGGAGTGACCAAGGGCAGCTTCTACTGGCATTTCCCTTCGCGCGATGCGCTGCTGCAGGCCGCACTGGAGCGCTGGGAGCTGTTCGAACAGGAGCAGGTGTTCGGCAGCCTGGAAGACGTTCCGGATCCGCGTGCGCGCCTGCGCCAGCTGTTCCAGGTAGTGGCGCACGAAGTGCAGCCGCACATCATCTACAGCGAACTGCTCAAGGCACTGGACCACCCGATGGTGCGTCCGGTGATCGATCGCGTTTCGCACCGTCGCCTGGAGTATCTGGTGGCTTCGTTCCGCCAGGCCGGATTGAGCCGTACCGATGCGCAGCATCGCGCACGCCTGGCGTATGCCGCGTACGTGGGCTTCCTGCAGCTGTCGCTGCAGCTGCAGCAGCCCAAGCCGGCGCGCGAGGATTTCGAAGCGTATGTGGAGCATGTGATCGAGACGCTGATCCCGATCGGTTGAGCGCACTGCACAGGAAAGGAAAAGGCCGCGGAATGCGGCCTTTTTCATGGATGGCACAAAAAAACAACGGCCCCTTTCGGGGCCGTTGCTGCATCAGGTACCGATCAGTGGATCGATCAGAACTTCTGCTTGTACTGCATGTAGTAGTAGCGGCCCGGCAGGTCGTACTGCGGGTCGAACATGTTGTACGACACCTGGTACGACACCGGCGGATCCTTGTCCCACACGTTGTTCAGACCCAGCATGACGGTGCCGTTCCACGGGGTGTTGTAGCGGAACTGGATGTCATGATAGGTGGTCGCACCGATGTGGTTGGTGCCGTTGTCGCCATCCGAGCAGTAACCGAAGACATCGGTATCGGACGGATCGAACGGGCAATCTTCGGTCATGCCCGACTTGTAGCGCACACCGTAGTTGACGCCGAAGTCGCCGTACGACCAATCCAGGTACGCGTTGCCGCGGATGCGCCAGTACGGATCCTGGTCCAGGTAGTTACCCTGGCGGCCGTCGACGTCTGCGTCTGCGGTAGCCTTGGTTTCCCACTTGCTCAGGTAGGTGGCATCGACCGTGAAGGTGAACTGGCCGAAGCTGGTTTCCGGCAGACGGTACTGCACGCCCAGGTCCCAGCCTTCCACATTGTAGGAAGACAGGTTCTGCAGCGGCATGCGCACGTCGACGATGGCGCCGTTCTGCGCGGCGGTGCCGTAGTTCGGGTCACGCGTGATCAGACCGCAGTACGCTGCCTGCTGCTGCGGGGTGCCGCCGTAGCAGTACGACATGATGTCGTTGATCGCCGGGCGGGTGATCGCGTTTTCGACTTCGATCTGCCACCAGTCCAGGGTGACATTCAGGCCGGTCACGAAGCTCGGGCTGAACACCAGGCCCAGCGTCTTGCTGGTCGAGGTTTCCGGCTTCAGATCCGGGTTCGAGGTCCAGGTGAACGCTTCCGGGGTCTGCTTGTTGGCGCCGCTGCCGGCGCCCGGCTGCACGAAGCCGGCCGGAACGCCCTGGTCGGCACACTGCTGTGCCACGCCGCCGACACGCAGGCCGTTGGTGCTGGAGCACGGATCGGCGTAGGTTTCGAACGAATCGGCATCACCGGCGAACAGGTCGTTGATGCTCGGCGCGCGGAAGCCTTCCGAGTAGTTACCACGGATCATCAGTTCGTCGATCGGCTTCCAGCGGAAACCGAACTTGTTGTTGGTGGTGTTGCCGAAGTTGCTGAACTTCGAGTAGCGGGTGGCCGCACTGAAGTCGAGCAGCTTGGCGCCCGGCAGGTCAGCCAGCACCGGGATCGACAGTTCCAGGTAGAACTCGTCCAGATCGTACGAACCCTTGGTCGGCTTGGCGCCATTGCCGGTGCTCAGGCCAGCGGCGATGAAGGCGTCCGGGTCGAACTGGCCGCTTTCCTTGCGGTATTCGTAACCGGCTGCGAAGGCCAGGTCACCGGCCGGCAGCGGAACGATGGTGCCGGAGATGTTGGCGTAGTAGCCCTTCGACTCGAGGGTCGAGGAGTCATGCGCGGTGAAGGCGGTGTAGTCGATCGCAGCCTGCGAGATCGAACCTTCCGGACCCAGCGGGTTGACCGGGACGCAGCCCGGAATGATCGTGCCGGTGGCGCCGGTGTTGGTCACGCAGACCGGGTTGCCGGTGAGCGGGTCGATACGCGACGGACCATAGGCCAGGGCCAGGTTGGTCTTGTTGAACAGGCCGTAGGTCAGCACATTCTCGTCGGTCTTGTCGTAGCGGTAACCGGCATCCCAATCGAAGGTGCGGTCAGCGAACTCGAAGAAGCCTTCGAAGCCACCATAGAAGTGCCAGTTCTTGACGTTCTGGTTGAACGAACGGCCGCCGGTTTCATTGAAACGACGGTTCACGCCGGTCAGGTTGACGCCATACGGGTTGTACATGCTCTGCGCGCTGAGCGTCTGGCTGGTCACCGGCATGGCGGCCAGCAGCTGCTCGGACTTACGCTCGTTGTACAGCGCTTCGGCCTTGAACGTCACGTTGTCGGTGATGTTGTAGGAGCCGGTGGTGAACAGCGAGGTACGTTCCTGCGGGGTCAGCAGGTAGTTGTCCGGCGAGGTGTTGTACCCGTGGATGTTCGGGTCGAACACGGTTTCCACGCCATTGAGAATGACGTAGCGGGTGCCGCCGCGGATGTACGAGCCCGGGATGCCGGTGCTGCTCTGGCCGCTGAAGAACGGCGGGCCACCGGCGGAGATCGCGCGGTCGCCGGCCATGACCGAGCCTTCCTTGACGTAGGAAGCGCCCATCATCACCGACGCGCGGTCGGTGGTGGTGCCCAGGGTGAAGTCATAGGCTTCGCGCTCGCCGTCGCCGGCGCTGTACTGGCCCTTGTAGACGTTCGCTTCAGCCCCGTCGAAATCCTTCTTCAGGATGATGTTCACCACGCCGGCGATGGCGTCCGAACCGTAGATCGTCGAAGCGCCATCCTTCAGGATGTCGATGCGCTCGACCATCGCGGTCGGGATGGTGTTCAGGTCGACGCTGCCGGTGATGCCGGTGGTCCAACGGCGGCCGTTGACCAGCACCAGGGTACGCTGGCTGCCCAGGTTGCGCAGGCTGATGCCGGAGGTGCCGTCACCGCCGTTGTTGAAGGTACGGTTCAGTGCGGCGCCGCTGGCGGAGACGCGCTGCAGGATGTCGGCGACCGAGGTCACGCCCTGCTTGTCGATGTCCGCGCGGGTCAGGCTCAGCACCGGCTGCGAGGTCTCGATGTCGGTGCTCTTGATGCGCGAACCGGTGACCGAGATGCGGTCCAGGTTGGTCGTATTGGCAGCTTCCTGCGCCTGCGCGGTGGCGGTGCCGGCCGCGACGACCAGTGCAACGACCACTGCATCACGCAGCTTGTTGGACTTAAAGTTCATTGCTCTCTCTCTCCAAGGGAATCTTGGGTATTCACTGGGGTGTTTGCCTCAGGCGGTGCCAATAGAGAGCACCAAAGACCACAAGGCTGACTCGATAGTAACTGCCGCTTCGAAAGAATTAAAGTAGCGTTAATGAAGTCTGTGATCTGTGTGAAATTCGGCAAAGTCCTTGTGGATCAAGGCCCTTAAGAGGGTTGTAAGCGTCAAATGACTCATTTGTTAACAAATTGTTAGCAAAATAGTTGCAGTTGTTTTGTCACGCTCTGTATCAGGTTGGCGTGTTCAGTGACCTCAACGGGGGCGCTGGAACGACAAAGGCGCGCCAATGGCGCGCCTTTTCTGGTCTTCCCGGGTCATCGAAACGTGGACTCAGAGGTCCTGCTCGTACCGCACGTAGGGCACGGTGCCCTCATCGGTGCTCTCGTTGCGCGGGGCGAAGGGGTTCTTGCCGCGGGTGATCACGTTTTCGGCACCCACGGTGAGCTGGCCGCTCCACGGGGTGCGCCAGGTCAGGCCAACGCCCAGGCCTTCCCATTTGCCGGGCTGGCCGGGCACGTCGACCACGCGGCCGATGATGTTGCCGCTGAAGTTGCCGTAGCCGGCACCCAGGGTGAGGCTCTTGCTGTCCCAGCGGTCCACCAGGGCCGGGGACACGTCTGACAGCGGTACCAGGCGCGCCTTGGCGTAGGTGCCGCCAATGGAGACGAAGCCTTCGCGGCCAATGTTCTTCTGGCCGAACACGGTCAGGTCGTTCTGCTCGGCGCGCAGCGCCGGCGATTTGTTCGGGCCGGCCAGCCAGGCGGGCAGGGTGTCCTTGCCGGTGCCGGCGGTGATGCCGATGCGACCGCCGGGGCGGTTGAACGCGGCGGTGCCGGTGACGCGGCGGCTCAGCGCGTTGTCGTCCTCGTCACCCAGGCTGGCCAGCATGCAGTGGCTGGCCAGCCCGCTGATGCTGGTGCCGCGGCTGCTGTTGCACAGCAGGCCAAGCGAATCGCCCGAGGACAGCCCGAAGGCGGCATCCAGCGAACTGCGCCCGAAATGCCAGCGGGCGCCGGCAGCCTGTTCCCCGGTGGGTTCCAGGTACAGCAGGGCCTCGACCTTGCCGCTGCCCTTGTTCCAGACCGGAATCACCGTGCTGTCCTGGCGGGCCTTGGACTGCGCATAGGCGCCCGGGATCGCGGCGAGGGCGATCATCAGGGCCAGCGGTAGACGCAAAAGGGCGCGCATGGGAATTCTCAGACAGCGGTGATGAGCACAAGTTCCCGCCGAAGCGGGACACTGATCCTAGGGCGTTTATGAATTCTTAACAAGTCTTGGTTCTCCCCAGAACAAAACTCGCGCGGCGATTACTGAAGCCGTTCAGGTGCCGGTGAGGAAACAACGGCGTCGCTAAACAGTATGTCGAATTCCGTCAACGGAAAGTGATACTCCCGTCCGCAGAATTCGCAACGGATGTCCACGGATCCCGTGGGTTCGGCGGCCGCCCGGGCCTCAACTTCGCCCAGCGACTGCAGCATGCCCTCCACCCGTTCGCGCGAGCAGGAGCAGGCAAAGCGCAGCGGGCGCTCACCCAGCAGCTCGGGTGCCTGTTCATGGAACAACCGGTGCAGCAGCTCATTGCCGGCCACGTCCAGCAGTTCCTGCTTGCCCAGCGTCTCGAACAACGCACTGGCCCGGGACCAGCCGTCGGTATCGCCCTCGTCGCCGGGTAGCTTCTGCAGCAGCAGGCCGGCGGCCCGGTCGCCATCGGCGGCCAGCAGCAGGCGCGTGGGAAGCTGTTCGGACTGGCGGAAGTAGTCTTCGAAGGCCTCGTCCAGTCCGGATGCGCCCAGGCCGACCAGGCTCTGGTAGCGCTGTGGCTCGCGCGGGTCCAGCCCGGGGTTTTCAATGGTGATGGCCAGCAGCGCGTCCTCGCCCAGCGCGGTCAGGTCGCGCGGGGCATCGCCTTCGCCGGACAGCTGGACGATGCCGCGCAGGGTGCCGGCGGCGGTGCATTCGGCAAACAGCGTGCGCATGGCGGTGTTGCTGCGCAGCTGGATCGACAGCCGGCCGTCCACCTTGGTGTGGCCGGTGAACAGCGCCGAGGCCACGGTGGCTTCACCCAGCAGCTCGGCCGCGGCCGGCGGGTAGGTGCCGTGGGAGAGGATCTGCTGCCAGCTGGCGTCAAGGTGCACGTGCACGCCGCGCACGCCGGCATCGGGAAGCAGGAAACGGATGAGGGAATCGGTCTGGGCGGTCATCGGGTCGGTGGCTGCGCTTAAGTAATGAGGGCGTGTTGCCGGATAATGCGCCGACAACCGTGCAAGCAGAGGATGCACCACTAATGGGGGCAGAGCGCAGCAACCACAAGGCCGAACCGGGCCTGGAACCGACCCGCCGGCGCCGCTGGCGCTGGAAACACCTGCTGTGGCTTCCGGTGCTGTTCGTGGCCGGCAGCGTGCTGCAGGTGGCCGTGCTGCGCTTCATCGACCCGCCGCTGTCGACGGTGATGCTGTGGCGCTATGGCGAGGCGCTGGGCCAGGGCGACTGGAGCTACCGGCTGCATTACCAGTGGCGCGACCTCGACCAGATGGCCCCGAGCCTGCCCATCTCGCTGGTAGCGGCCGAAGACCAGCGCTTTCCCGAACACAATGGCTTCGACCTGCAGGCCATTGAAAAGGCGCGCGACCACAATGCCCGCGGCGGGCGCCTGCGCGGCGCCAGCACCATCAGCCAGCAGGTCGCCAAGAACCTGTTCCTCTGGCAGGGCCGCAGCTGGATCCGCAAGGGGCTGGAGGTCTGGTACACGCTGCTGATCGAAACGCTGTGGCCGAAGTGGCGGATCCTGGAGATGTACGCCAACATCGCCGAGTTCGGTGATGGCATCTACGGTGCGCAGGCGGCATCCAGGCAGTTCTGGAACAAGGATGCGGCGCGGCTGTCGCCGGCCGAAAGCGCAAAACTGGCGGCCGTGTTGCCGGCTCCGCGCCGGTACAACGCCGCGCGCCCCGGCCCCTACGTGCAGCGACGCGCCGCCTGGATCCAGCGACAGGCGCGGCAGCTCGGCGGCGGCGCCTACCTGAAGGATGAGTGAGCCATGACGATTGAACGCCTCACCCTGGTCATCGCGGCCCACAACGAAGCGCTGGCGCTGCCCCTGTTGCAGCCACGGCTGCGCGCGGTCCTGGATGGACTGGAGGGCGTCGAGGGCCGGATCGTGTACGTCGACGATGGCAGCACCGATGCAACCTGGCAGGTCATGCAGGAACTGGCGTCAGCCGACAGCTGCGTGGGCGTGCTGCGCCTGTCGCGCAACTTCGGCAAGGAGGCGGCACTTACGGCCGGACTGGACTTCGTGGACACCGGCGCGGTGATGATCCTCGATGCCGATGGACAGGACCCGCCCGAGCTTATTCCGGAGTTCGTGGCGCTGTGGCGGCAGGGCTATGACAACGTGTACGGCACCCGCCAGGTGCGCGACGGCGAAAGCTGGCTCAAGCGCAGTACGGCGTCGGCGTTCTACCGGGTGATCGGGCGGATGTCGAGGATCCCGATTCCGGCCGATACCGGCGATTTCCGCCTGCTCTCACCGCGCGCGCTGCAGGCGCTGGGTCAGCTGCGTGAACGCCACCGGTTCATGAAAGGGTTGTTCGGCTGGG
The DNA here is from genome assembly GCF_037203925.1 of Stenotrophomonas sp. CCNWLW57. Taxonomy (NCBI): domain Bacteria; kingdom Pseudomonadati; phylum Pseudomonadota; class Gammaproteobacteria; order Lysobacterales; family Lysobacteraceae; genus Stenotrophomonas; species Stenotrophomonas sp. CCNWLW57. The sequence continues at coordinate 3,390 of NZ_JBBCBJ010000011.1, read as the reverse complement.
TCGGCTTCCGGCGCGTTGCGTTGCCGTATCACCGGCATGCGCGGATGGTGGGCGACAGCAAGTTCGGGTTGTGGAAGCTGTGGAACTTCGCACTGGAAGGCATCACCAGTTTTTCCACGGTACCGCTGCGGGCGGCGACGTACCTGGGAATGGCCACGGCAGGGGTGGCATTCCTGTTCGGCGGATGGGTGGTGCTGAAGGCAGCGCTGTACGGCGACCGGGTAGCCGGCTACCCCACGATGATGGCGGTGATCCTGTTCCTGGGCGGGGTGCAGCTGATCGCGCTGGGCCTGATCGGGGAGTACCTGGGCCGGCTGTACGAGGAATCCAAGCAGCGGCCGTTGTACGTGGTTGACACTTGGCATGCACCGTTCGTGGCAGACTCGGGCGTGCATCCCATCGGTGGAGAGCAGCGAGATGACCACGGTACGACAGCTGTTGGAAGGCAAGTCCCCTGAGGTGTTCGCGGTAGGCCCGGAATCGGCGGTGATCGACGCGATCCGGTTGATGGCCGACAAGGGCATCGGCGCGGTATTGGTGATGGACGGCCGCAGCCTGGTCGGCATCCTGTCCGAACGCGATTACGCACGCAAGATCGTGCTGCATGACCGCTCCTCGAGGTCGACGAAGGTCAGTGACATCATGACCGCCAAGGTGGTGACGGTGGCGCCGTCCGAGCAGGTGGAGCACTGCCTGCAACTGGTTACCGACTACCGCATCCGCCACCTGCCGGTGGTGGACAGCGGCGGCGTGATCGGCGTGATCTCCATCGGCGACCTGGTGAAATCGGTGATCGACGAACAGGCCCAGAAGCTGGACCAGCTGCAGCAGTACATCGTCGCAGGCTGAGCTGCCTGCAGGTATTTTCAAGCGAAGAGCAGCGTTTCAGTTCTTCCGTGCTGGGGCGGCCGACGGGCAGCCCCGATGTTTGGTCGTGCGCGGAAACGAGGAGCAGCCACGCAGGGCGTGGCTATTTACTTCGCGTACCGGCCGCCACAATTCGAATCTTCACCCGGCCCGGTTTCAATCGTGGCCAGCAGCGCCGCTGGCGGGGCAATGCTCCCCAGCGTGAGGGCGATGGCACCACGCAGACCCAGCGCCTTGAAGTCCGGCCGGAACGACGGATCCTTGAACGTGCCGCCGATGCGCAGCGGCGAACGCAGTGCCAGGATGCTGATGTCCTTCGGACGGGGGCGCAGCAGCAGGTCGAGCTTTTCCTGCTTCAGGTCCACCGTGCCTTCTCCAAGGATCAGCGTATCGGTGGTATCAAACGCCAGCTGCTGCGAGGTCATCAGGCCCTGCTTCACGCCGAAATCGCCCCACGCGCAGCGCAGCGGAATCTGCTTGTCGCCGGTGAACAGGAACTTCAGCGATTCGGCTACATCCAGGCCGGCCAGTTCCATGATCAAGTTGCCGACATGGCCGCGACCGATGCCCACCGCAACGGCGCCATCGGAGCTTCCCAGCATGGATGCGATCGAGTTGCCGTTGCCGGTAAGGTTGATCTCACCACTGATGCCACCGGAGGCCTGCTCGGCCAGCTTCGCGTCGGGGAACAGCCCGCCCAGCTGCACCTTGCGGATGCTGGCCTTGAGCTGGGTGGCAATGGTCGGCTTGCGTGCATCCATGCGGATGGTGCTGCGGATGTCGCCGCCGGCGACGCCGAAGTTGAGCGGCTCCAGGCGCAGCAGGCCGTCGTCCAGCTTCAGGTGTGCATCCATGTCGTCCAGCGGCAGCGCGGGGGAGTTGATGCGCTGCGCCTTCCAGTGCACATCGGCATCCATCGCGCGGAGCTTGCTGAGGTCGTAGGGCGTATCCGGGAGCACGCGTGCCTTCACTGCGAGTGCTGCAGCCTTGGCCTTCTGTTCGGCATTGGCCGATTCGCCGGCGCCGGTCTTGGGCGGGGCGCCGACGAAGCCGGCAAGGTCATCGAAGTCCAGGCGTTTGGAAACAAGTTCCGCCTTGAGGAAGGGGCGGTCGCCACTGACGTCGATCTGCGCGGTACCGCCCAGGTCGCTGTCGCCGGCGACACCGGTGAAGTTCTCGTACCGCCAGACATCGTTGTTGCGCTTGAGGCGGCCTTTCAGCCGATACGGCGGAGTGGAGGGGATGGCAAGGCCGATCAGTGGATACAGGTCTTCCATGTCCTGGCCGCTCAGCGCGAAATCAAGATCGAAGGTGCGCAGGGCGAACGGGTTGGTCAGGGTGCCGCTGGCAATGGCATGGGTACTGCCGGCACGGCCATCCAGATGGATGCGGAACGGATGCTCGCTGTTGGTCAGTTCCAACGGCGATTCGGTGTTGCCCGCCAAGGTGAACGGATTGCCCTGCCAGCGGCCCTTGCCGCTGACCAGCAGCGGCGGTGCGCTGTCGGCATTGCGTGGTTTGCCGCTGGTGATGGCGACCAGGATGTCGGTCTTTCCAGCGGCATCAAGGAACTTCAAGCGGCCATCGTCGACCAGCAGGCGTTGCAGCACGGGCGGCTCGCCATCGCTGGGGCCAAGAAAATCCCAGTTGCCGGGCTGGTCCTTGCCGGGGGCGGTTTCCAGCAGCAGGTCGGGGCGGGTGAGGCGGATTTCCGGAATGCGGATATCGCCACGCAGCAGGGGCCAGGCGCGCAGGTCGATCTCGGCGCGGTCGGCGCTGGCCATCCGTGGGGTCTTGGACCATTCGGCATTGGCGAATGTCAGGCCATCGGCGCGCACGGTAAGGGTGCGCCCGAGATCGACATCCAGATTGCCGCCAATATGGAATTCGCGGCCGGTCTTGGCCTGTATGGCGCGCTCAACGGGGCCTTTGAACCAGTTCCAGTCCCACAGCGCGATCACCAGCAGGATCAGCGCGAACAGGAAAACCAGCACCGCCAGCCAGCGCTGCCTGCGCTTGCCCGGTCGGCGAAAACGCCAGCGTGAGCGGGAGGATGGCGCAACGGGCGTAGGAGCGGGAACGGTATTCACCCGCCCATCCTTGCCCGTTCATCGTGCAGGCAACGCGAAGCATTGGTAAGGATCGCGTCAGTGTGGCGCCAAAGCCGAAGCCAAGGCTGGAGCGCTTGCTATTCATTGATACGTGCTGGGCGGGCGGGGGTAGCCCATGCCGGGACACGCCGTAAACCCATCCATGGGGGCTCGTTCGCGCCATCCATGGCGCTCTACGGTCCCGGCATGGGCTACCCCCGCCCGCCCCCAAGCAGTTTCTCAGCGGTGGGAAGAGCAAGGGCCTGCTCTTGATCTCCGTTGCCTGCCGACCAGACGTCGAAGGGGCGGTGTGGGTGGGTTGACGGGACCGTAGAGCGCCATGGATGGCGCGAACGAGCCTTATCTGTTCGGAATCTGGCAGCGTAGGCGTCGAGAGCCGGCGTGGGCCGCCGTAAGAGCCTGGATCTCGACG
>NZ_JBBCBJ010000010.1:0-79033 GCF_037203925.1 Stenotrophomonas sp. CCNWLW57 | reverse complement strand
GGGCAGCCCCCGTAGGGACTGTCAAAAACATGGATGTTTTTGCCAAGCCCCCATGGATGGGTTTACGGCGTGTCCCGGAGCGGGGCTGGCCGACGGCCGCCCTGCTCGGATGAACTGAAACGCCAGCCGTTCGCGGAAATCTCAAATGAAAACGGGACGAATGCAATCGCAGCATCCGTCCCGCTTTTACATCGGTAACAACTACGGCTTACAGCCGTTCGCGAATCGTCTGCCGCAGCGCTTCGAGGTCCTTGGCGAATGCGTCGATGCCGGCGGCCAGCTTCTCGGTGGCCATCGGGTCGGCCGCCAGGTCGGCGGCGAATGTTGAGGCGTCGATCGGGGTGACGGTGACCGCTTCGGGGGCGCCCGCCACCAGCTTGCGCGGCAGGTCGCCGTGGTCGGCGTCAAGCTTTTCCAGCAGGTCCGGCGAGATGGTCAGGCGGTCGCAACCGGCCAGTGCTTCGATCTGCGCGGTGGAACGGAACGAGGCGCCCATCACCACCGTCGGCGAGCCGCGGCGCTTGAACTCGGCGTACACGCCACGCACGAACACCACGCCCGGGTCGGCGTCGATGTTGGCCGGGGCCTGGCCGTTGGCCACGTACCAGTCCAGGATCCGGCCGACGAACGGGGAGATCAGGAACGCGCCGGCCTCGCTGCAGGCCAGCGCCTGGGTCGGGTTGAAGATCAGCGTCAGATTGCAGTCGATGCCTTCGGCCTGCAGCTGGCGGGCGGCTTCCACGCCTTCCCAGGTGGCGGCGATCTTGATCAGCACCTTGCTGCGCGGCACGCCGGCCGCTTCGTACATGGCGATGAACTGGCGCGCCTTGGTCACCGTGTTGGCCGTGTCGTGCGCCAGGTCGGCGTCGACTTCGGTGGACACACGGCCCGGCACCAGCGTGCTCAGCAGCGTGCCCACGCCCACGGTGAGGCGGTCGGCCACGGCGTGCACGACGGTTTCGCGCTCGCCCGACTGCTCACGGCCCCAGGCCAGTTCGCGCTCGATCAGTTCGGCATAGACCGGCAGGTCGAGTGCCTTCTTGACCAGCGTGGGATTGGTCGTGCAGTCGACCGGCTTCAGGCGCTTGATCGCCTCGTAATCGCCGGTATCGGCCACGACCACGGACAGGTCGCGCAGCTGCGAAAGTTTGGACGGGGTTGCGGTGCTCATTGCGGCTCCTGGAACGTTACCTGGGCCCTGCGCGGTGCGTGGCAGGGACGATCAAATCTTGGGGGCGTGGACGGCCTTCACCCGCAGGCGCAGTTTGCGGCCGCCAGGTGCATCCCAGTCCATCGACTGGCCAACGGCCAGGCCCAGCAGTGCGGTGCCCACCGGTGCGAGGATGGAGACCTTGCCCTGGTCGACATCGGCTTCGCGCGGGTACACCAGCGTCAGCTCGTGCTTGTCGCCGTGCAGCTCATCTTCGCATTCCACCCGCGAATGCATCATGACCACGCCTTCGGGCATCTGTTCCGGCGCCACGACGGTCGCACGGTTCAACTCATCGGCCAGGGCCAGCGCCGCAGGCGTCTTGGCGACGGTGGGTCCGTCGAGCATGGCCTCGAGGCGGTCCATGTCGTGACTGGAAACGGTGATGGACGGCGGCAGGCCGCTGGCGGTAGACATCTGAAACTCCTTGATTATGGAAGACCCAAGCAAAAGGCGGCGCCTGCTGGCACCGCCTTGTCCTATTGTGCTGCCTATCCGCAGAGTATGCGACCCAGGCCCGGGGCGCCCCGGCATGGCCGGTTCAGCGTGACCGTCAGGCCCGCGCCTGCAGCGGCTGCGGCCGGTCCGGGGCGCCATCGGCGGGGTCCAGCATGAACAATGCCTCCGGCAGCCGCTTGAACTGCTCGGCCAGCTGTTCCAGGAACCCGGTCATGGCCGAGCTGCGCCGCCAGGCCATCGCGATGCGCCGGCTGGGGCGGTCTTCGCCTTCGAAGTCGAGCAGACGGATGTTGTCCGAGCGCGGCACCGGCGGCTTCACCGACAGCGTCGGCAGCAGGGTGATGCCGACGTCGGCCGCAACCATCTGGCGCAGCGTCTCCAGGCTGGTGGCGCGGAATTCGGATTTCTCGTTGGCACCGAACAGCCGGCACACCGCCAGCGCCTGGTCGCGCAGGCAGTGCCCGTCTTCAAGCAGCAGCAGCTTCTGCGAAGACAGTTCCTGCACGTCCAGGTGCAGGCGTCGCGCCAGCGGGTGCTGGCCGGAGACGGCCAACAGGAACGGTTCCTCGAACAGGAACTCGGCGTGCAGCTGGTCGTCGTCCAGGGGCAGTGCCAACAGCGCCGCGTCCAGCCGGCCGTCGCGCAGCCGGTGCAGGAGTTCGTCGCTTTTTTCTTCGACCAGCAGCAGTTCCAGCTGCGGGAAGCGTCCGCGGATGTTGGGGATGACGTGCGGCAGCAGGTAGGGGCCCAGCGTGGGGAAGATGCCCAGCCGGACCGTGCCCGCTTCCGGGTCGCGGCTGCGCCGCGCCGCTTCTTTCAATTGTTCGATTTCGCCCATGATCGAGCGCGCGCGGGCGGCCGCTTCCAGCCCGGCCGGGGTCAGCATCACCTTGCGCGGGGAACGTTCCACCAGCGGCAGGCCCAGCTCATCCTCGAGCTTGCGGATCTGGGTCGAGAGCGTGGGCTGGCTGACGAAGCAGGACGCCGCCGCGCGACCAAAGTGGCGATGGTCAGCCAACGCCACCAGATATTTCAGATCACGTAGGTTCATTTCCTTGTACCTCTAGACGGTAATGGACCGGGCGATGGCGTGGTTTCCCCAGCAGGTAAAAAAGGTTCCCCGCAAGCGGGGAACCGGACGTTTCAGGCAGCTTCGGCGACGGCGCCGCTGCTCTTGGGAACGGTAGTTCGGATCAGGTGGTCAAAAGCGCTCAGCGCGGCCGTCGAACCGGCGCCCATGGCGATGATGATCTGCTTGTAGGGTACGGTTGTGCAATCTCCCGCGGCGAACACGCCCGGAACACTGGTCTGGCCGCGGTCGTCAATGACCACTTCGCCGCGCGGCGACAGCGCCACCGCGTCCTTCAGCCACTCCGTATTGGGCAGCAGCCCGATCTGCACGAAGATGCCTTCCAGCTCGACCCGGTGGGCGTCGCCACCCACGCGGTCCTTGTAGACCAGGCCGTTCACCTTTTGACCATCGCCCAGTACTTCCTGGGTGAGCGCGCTGGTGATGATGGTGACATTGCCCAGGCTGCGCAGCTTCTTCTGCAGGACTTCATCGGCACGGAGTTTGTCGTCGAACTCCAGAAGGGTCACATGCGTCACGATGCCGGCCAGGTCGATCGCCGCTTCCACCCCGGAATTGCCGCCGCCGATCACCGCCACGCGCTTGCCCTTGAACAACGGACCGTCGCAGTGCGGGCAGTAGGCCACGCCCTTGTTGCGGTACTGGTCTTCGCCGGGCACGTTCATCTGGCGCCAGCGCGCACCGGTGGACAGGATTACCGAGCGCGACTTCAGCGATGCGCCGTTCTCCAGCTTGATCCCGACCAGGCCATCGTCGCCGGCCGGCACCAGGCCGCTGGCGCGCTGCAGGTTCATGATGTCCACGTCGTACTCGCGCACGTGCTGTTCCAGTGCCATGGCCAGCTTCGGGCCTTCGGTTTCCTTGACCGAGATGAAGTTCTCGATCGCCATGGTGTCCAGGACCTGGCCACCGAAACGCTCGGCTGCCACGCCGGTACGGATGCCCTTGCGGGCGGCGTAGATCGCTGCAGCGGCGCCGGCCGGGCCGCCGCCGATGACCAGCACGTCGTACGGCGCCTTCGCGGCGATCTTCGCCGCATCGCGCTTGGCCGAACCGGTGTCCAGCTTGGCCACGATCTGCTCCAGGCTCATGCGGCCCTGGTCGAACACTTCGCCGTTGAGGTACACGGTGGGCACGGACATGATCTGGCGTGCTTCGACCTCGGCCGGGAACAGGCCACCGTCGATCGCCACGTGCTGGATGCGCGGGTTCAGCACCGCCGCCAGGTTGAGTGCCTGGACCACGTCCGGGCAGTTCTGGCAGGACAGCGAGAAGTAGGTCTCGAACCGGTACTCGCCTTCCAGCCCCTGCACCTGCTCGATCACCTCGGCCGTTGCCTTGGAGGGGTGGCCGCCGACCTGCAGCAGCGCCAGCACCAGCGAGGTGAATTCGTGGCCCATCGGCAGGCCGGCGAAGGCCAGGTGGATGTCCTGGCCCGGCGTGGTCAGCGCGAAGGAGGGGGTGCGCTCGGCGCCGTCGCGGCGCACGTCGAGGGTGATCTGGCTGGACAGGCTGACCAGGGTTTCCAGCAGCTCCAGCATCTCCTGCGACTTGGCGCCGTCGTCGGCGTGCGCGGTGATCTGGATCGGCCGGGTGACGCGTTCCAGGTAGGTCTTCAGCTGGGACTGGAGGTTGGCATCCAACATCGAAAAACTCCTTGATTCAGGCAAAGGAACTACGTCGACGTACCGCTACGGTACATCTGGGCGGCGTAGGGGTGAACCGAAGCGGGCGCGGGCGCACCGGCTTGGATTCACCCCCACTCCCGTCGCAACGGGAATGGGGATGAGGCGCTGCTTAGATCTTGCCGACCAGGTCCAGCGACGGGGTCAGGGTCTTCTCGCCTTCCTTCCACTTGGCCGGGCACACCTGGTTCGGGTTGGCGGCGGTGAACTGGGCAGCCTTCAGCTTGCGCAGGGTCTCGGAGACGTCACGGGCGATCTCGTTGGAGTGGATCTCCAGGGTCTTGATCACGCCTTCCGGGTTGATGATGAACGTGCCGCGCAGGGCCAGGCCTTCTTCGGCAATGTGCACGCCGAAGGCGTTGGTCAGCTGGTGGGTCGGGTCGCCGACCAGCGGGAACTGGGCCTTGCCGACGGCCGGCGAGGTTTCGTGCCACACCTTGTGCGAGAAGTGGGTGTCGGTGGTGACGATGTACACCTCGGCACCGGCCTTCTGGAACTCGGCGTAATGATCGGCGGCGTCTTCAATCTCGGTCGGGCAGTTGAAGGTGAAGGCGGCCGGCATGAAGATCAGGACCGACCACTGGCCCTTCAGGGTGCTGTCCGACACCTTGATGAATTCGCCATTCTGGTAGGCGTTGGCTTCGAACGGCTTGATCTGGGTGTTGATGAGCGACATCGATATTCCTCGTGGTGAAGGGGGATGGGTGAAGCAGCCAACACAGAGTACCGGCTGGGTTTCGATAAGGAAAATGCATTGATTTCATCAATACGATAGATACAGTCTATCGAAACGGCCTGATCCCCGAGTGAACGCGGGCCGCTATTCATTCGTAGCCTATTGTGTGGAAAGGATTTTCATCATTTCCTCGCGCCGCGCGGTGATAGCCGCAGGTTATCCGCCGGTCGCGGTGCCTGAACCGCCTTTCAGCGTCGCGAGGTGGCTGCGACAACCAGTCGCGGCGGCCGGCCCGTGCCGCCATTGGCCTACACTGCGCCCCCACCGACGCCCAGGCCCGCCATGACCGCCACTCCACAGGAGATCCGCCAGCTGCTTGCCGCCGCCGCCCGCGTGCTGCCCGGGGTGGAAGGCCGGCACGAAGCCGAACTGCTGCTGCTGCATGTGTTGGGGCGTGAGCGCGGCTGGCTGTTCGCGCATGCCACCGACCTGCTCGACCCGGCCACGGCGGAGGCGTTCGCGGCGCTGCTGCAGCGTCGCATTGCCGGTGAGCCGGTGGCCTACCTGCTGGGCCGGCGCGGCTTCTGGACCCTGGACCTGGCGGTCAGCCCGGCCACCTTGATTCCGCGCCCGGAAACCGAACGGCTGGTCGAACTGGCCCTGGAGCGGCTGCCGGAGGGCGTGCCGTTGCGGATCGCCGACCTGGGCACCGGCAGCGGTGCCGTTGCGCTGGCCCTGGCCAGCGAACGTCCGCTGGCGCAGATCGTGGCCACGGACATGAGTGGCGATGCGATCGCGGTCGCTGCCGGCAATGCCCGCCAGCATGGGCTGGCCAACGTCGCGTTCCGGCAGGGATCCTGGCATGCCCCCTTGGCCGAAGAGCGCTTCGACCTGATCGCCAGCAATCCGCCGTACATCGCCAGCGACGACCCGCACCTGGCCCAGGGCGACCTGCGCTTCGAACCGGCTACCGCGCTAGCCTCCGGCCACGACGGGCTGGACGACATCCGCCTGATCATCGCCGGCGCGCCCGCGCACCTGCAGCCGGGCGGTTGGCTGCTGGTGGAACATGGGTGGGACCAGGGCGAAGCGATCCGCGCGCTGCTGGAGGGCGCCGGATTCGTCGAGGTGGAAACCGCGCTGGACCTGGAGCAGCGCGACCGGGTGAGCCTGGGACGGTGGCCCACCACCCAGCGGTAGAATGAGCGACCGTGATTCCACTGGAGCTCCACCCATGCGCACGCTGTACCCGGCCATCACCCCCTACGACGTTGGCAGCCTGAAGGTCGACGACCGCCACACGCTGTATTTCGAACAGTGCGGCAATCCGCAGGGCAAGCCGGTGGTGATGCTGCACGGCGGCCCCGGTGGCGGCTGCAGCGACAAGATGCGCCAGTTCCACGATCCGGCCAAGTACCGCATCATCCTGTTCGACCAGCGCGGTGCTGGCCGTTCCACCCCGCACGCCGACCTGGTGGACAACACCACCTGGGATCTGGTGGCCGACATCGAGAAGCTGCGCGAGCACCTGAAGGTAGAACGCTGGCAGGTCTTCGGCGGCAGCTGGGGTTCGACCCTGGCACTGGCCTATGCCCAGACCCACCCGCAGCAGGTCACCGAGCTGGTGCTGCGTGGCATCTTCATGCTGCGCCGCTGGGAACTGGAATGGTTCTACCAGGAAGGCGCCAACCGCCTGTTCCCCGATGCGTGGGAACACTACCTGGCGCCGATCCCGGCGGTGGAACGCCACGACCTTATTTCCGCCTTCCACCGCCGCCTCACCAGCGACGATGAAGCCACCCGCCTGGCCGCGGCCAAGGCGTGGAGCGTGTGGGAAGGGGCCACCAGCTTCCTGCACGTGGATGCCGACTTCGTGAACAGCCATGAAGATCCGCGCTTCGCGCTGGCCTTCGCGCGCATCGAGAACCACTACTTCGTCAACGGCGGCTTCTTCGAGGTCGAAGAACAGCTGCTGCGCGACGCGCACCGCATCGCCGACATCCCGGGCGTGATCGTGCACGGCCGTTACGACGTGGTCTGCCCGCTGCAGAATGCGTGGGAGCTGCACAAGGCCTGGCCGAAATCCACGCTCGAGATCAGCCCGGCATCGGGTCATTCCGCGTTCGAGGCAGAGACCATCGATGCGCTGGTGCGCGCCACGGATGGCTTTGCCGCCTGATCCACGTACCCAGCCACCTGCCAGGGCGGAAGGGTAGGCCACGACCGTGGGTCGTGGCCGGCGGTCACCAGGTGCCGGCGGACAACGCGTCGGCCAGCACCTTCAATTTCGGCGAGGCCTGCCGCGACGGCGGATAGACCAGCGACAACGCCCGCGTGCGGCCTTCGAAGGGTTCCAGCACGCGCACCAGGCGGCCGTCCGCCAACGCATCGGCTACTGCGAAATCCATGACCTGTACGATGCCGACCCCGGCCAGCGCGCCTTCCACCAGTGGATCGCCGCTGTCGAACACCATCCGCGCGGGCGCGGTGAAGTCGCGCAGCCCATCGCCGTCGCGGAACTGCCAGTCCACCAGCCGTCCGCTGCGCAGGTTGCGCACCGCCAGGCAGGTGTGGTCCTGCAGCGCATCGACGCTTTCCGGCGCGCCATGCCGGGCGATGTAGCCGGGTGAGGCCACGGTTACCCAACGCAGCGGCCGCAGCGGCCGCGCCACCATGCGCACGTCGCTGATCGGGCCGGTGCGCAGGGCGGCGTCGAAGCCTTCTTCGACCAGGTCCACCAGGCGGTCGTTGAGCACCAGCTCGAACTGCAGCTGCGGGTAGCGGGCCATCAGCTGTCCGGTCAACGGCACCAGCACCTTGCGCCCGAACATCGACGGTGCGGTCAGCTTGAGCACACCCGAGGGCGTGCAGGGGCGGTCGCCCAGCCGGCGCTCGGCATCCTCCAGCCCGCACAACAGGGGCGTGCAGTGCTCCACGAACTGGCGTCCATCCGGGGTCAGGCTGACCGCGCGGGTGGTGCGCTGGAGCAGGCGTACGCCCAGTTCGCTTTCCAGCCGGCCGATTGCGCGCGACAACCCCGACTGGCTGATGCCAAGCTGCCCGGCGGCCGCCGTGAAACTGCGGGCTTCGGCCACCTGCACCAGCATGCGCACGGCATTGAGATCCATGGCGACGTCCGATTAATGCGAAAATGCATGACAGAAATCGAAGTATCCGGGTTTATTTGTTCGACGTCATCAATGAGACTGCCCGCCTCCCCCTCGTACCCACCGGCATGACCCACTCCGCACCTGCTTTCCCGCCCCGCCTGGCGTTGACCCTGCTGGCCATGGCCCAGCTGATCATCGCGCTGGACGCCACCATCATTTTCGTGGCCCTGCATGAGATGGGCGTGCAGCTGGGCATCAACGCCCAGCAGCTGCAGTGGATCGTCAGCGCCTACACCGTGGCCTTCGGCGGCTGCCTGCTGCTGGGCGGTCGCGCCGCCGACCTGATCGGCCGGCGCCGGGTCTATCGCAGCGGCATGGCGCTGTTCGCCCTGGCCTCGCTGGTGGGTGGGCTCAGCAGCAGCGGCGGGGTGTTGATCGCCGCACGCGCCGTGCAGGGCATCGGCGCAGCGCTGCTGTTCCCGGCCACGTTGTCGTTGATCAGCACGCTCTACGCCGAAGGGGCAGCGCGCAACCGGGCGCTGGCGATCTGGTCGATGGCCAGCGCCGGCGGCCTGGCGCTGGGTACGCTGCTCGGTGGCGTGCTCACCCAGAGCTTCGGCTGGTCGTCTGTGCTGCTGGTGATCGTGCCCTTCGCCAGCGCCTGCGCGCTGCTGGCAGGCTGGTGGCTGCCGCGCGATGCGGCGAAGCTGCGCGGCCGCTCGTTCGACCTGGCCGGCTGCCTGACCGTCACGCTGGGCGGCAGCCTGCTGGTGACCACGCTGGTGCAGGCGCCGGAGTGGGGCTGGGCCGCGCCGCGCACGCTGGGCTGCCTGTTGGCCTCCGCGGCGCTGCTGGCCGCCTTCGTGGCGATCGAACAGCGCAGCCGCGACCCGTTGATGCAGTTTTCGCTGCTGCGCCTGCGCAGCCTGCGCGCTGCCATGCTGTTGACGATGGTGTTCATGAGCAGCTTCGGCGTGCAGTACTACTTCCTGGCGCTGTACTTCCAGGATGGCTACGGCTGGAGCGCGCTGCAGGCCGGCCTGGCGTTCCTGCCACCCACGCTGGTGTGCACGTTCGGCATCCGCATCAGCGAACGGATGCTGCGCCGGCGTTCGCCGCGCCAGGTGCTGGCACTGGGCATGGCCGCCGGCGCGATCGGCATCGGCGCGGTGGCGGTGGCGCTGCCATATGGCGCCACTTACTGGGCGCTGCTGCCGGGGATCGTGGTGCTGAGCATCGGCCAGGGCATGACCTGGACGGCAATGTGGATCGTGGCCGGGCAGGGCGTGCCGGCCACGCAGCAGGGCGTGGCCTCGGGCATGGCCGCCACCGCGCAGCAGATCGGGGGCGCACTGGGCCTGGCGCTGCTGGTGATGCTGGCCAATGCGAACCGCAGCACCAGCGCGGTGGGAACCAGCCCCGAAGCACTGCAGGGGCTGGTCCATGCGCAGTACGGCGCGGCGCTGTTCGCATTGCTGGGCGTGGCCGTAGCGCTGTGGCTGCGCCCGGAGAAAACCGGCGCCGCCGTGCCGGTTACGGAGTTGGCCGCGCGGTAACGTCCAGCGCGGTGAAAACCCGCGCCAAGCGTTCGGCCCACGCGCGCTGACCGGCGGCATCGGCGATCAGGTCCTGGCGGATTTCCAGCTCAACGTGCAGCAGCCCGCGGCCTTCGCCATGCACCGGCACCGCGTAATCGCTGGTGCTGCTGACCGAGTACGGTTCGTTGTCGCCCACCACCAGGTCGCCTTCGTCGCGCAGTGCCTGCAGCAGCGCATGCGCCAGGCGCGTGTCCTGGTGGTACAGCACCCCGGCATGCCACGGCCGGTCCGCACCGTTCATGCGCGGGGTGAAGCTGTGCATCATCACCAGCAACGTCGGGCGCTGCTGCCCGGCGCGTGCATCCAGCTCGGCGGCAATGCGCGAATGGTAGGGCGCGTGGATCGCATCGATGCGCTGCTGGCGCTGCGCGGCCGACAGCCCGGCGTTGCCCGGCACAACGGTATGGTCGCTGACCTCGGGAATCAGCGTCGGCGACGCCAACGGACGGTTGCAGTCGATCACCAGCCGCGAATAGGTCTGCGTGATCGCCCACGCGTCGAGCAACCGCGCCAGTTCGCGGGTGACCCCGGCAATGCCGATGTCCCACCCGATATGGCGGTCGCGCTCGACCTGCGGCAGCCCCAGGTCCGCCAGCACCTCCGGCACCTGCTGGCCGGCGTGGTCGGCGATCAGCATATACGGCGAACGCCCGGCCGGATGCAGCACGGTGAACGGTGCCGGATCTTCCGCGCCAAGCAGGGGCGCGGCCGCCAGCGGAAGCGCGCGGGAGTCAGCCACGTGCGGTCCCATCCAGGTGGTGCTCGATCATCCACAGCCCAGCCCACAACTTCGCGTCCAGCTGGTAGCCCTGGCCCATCTTCTCCACCAGCCAGGCCGCCGCGCGGGCGCGCGGCACCTCATGCACGGTGATGTCCTCGCTGGCATCGCCGCCGCCTTCGCCGACCCTGCGCAGGCCGGTGGCGCGCACGAAGGCGATTTTCTCGCTGCTGGCACCGGAGGAGGTCGGGCCGATCATCAACACTTCGGCATGCTCGGCGGTCCAGCCGGTTTCTTCTTCCAGCTCGCGCACGGCCGAGTCTTCAATCGATTCTCCCGCGTCGATATCGCCCACCAGGCCGGCCGGCATCTCGATCGTGTTGGCCTGCAGCGGCACGCGGAACTGCTCGACGAACAGCACATTGTCGTCGGGGGTGACGGCGATGATGATCGCGGCCAGTCCGCCGGCGTGGGTGCGTTCGCTGTACTCCCACGAGCCGCGCACGACCATGCGCTGGTACTTGCCTTCGTAGACGACCTTCGGGGCTTGCGTGTTGGGGTTCATGCGAACTCGCTGGCGGGAGAAGAAATATCGGGAATGCCGGCGGCGTTGAACAGCCGGCGGCGGGTCAGCGGACCAAAGCGCAGCGCCTCGCACAGGCCCTGCAGCATCTGCGGATCGGCGCTGGAACGGCTGAAATCGGCCTGCGCCGCATCCAGCGGTGCATCCAGCGCGATGGTGGTGAGCTGCCGCCACAGCAGTGCATGCTCGCGCTGCTCGCGCAGCCGCACCGCCATCTGGGCGGCGCCGCGCAGGCGCAGGAACGGCACTTCATCCAGCCGCTCGTAGAGGGTGTCCAGGCTGCCGAAATGGGCCAGCAGCACGGCGGCCGACTTGGCGCCGACGCCGCTCACCCCGGGAATGTTGTCGACCGCATCGCCGCACAGTGCCAGGTAATCGGCGATCTGGTGCGCATGCACGCCGTGGCGGGCCTTGACCCCGGCCATGCCCCAGCGCTGGTTGCGGGCGTAATCCCATTGCTCGTCATGCTCGAACAGCAGCTGCGACAGGTCCTTGTCGGCCGAGATGATCACCCCGCGCATGCCGGCCGGGCGGCGCGCATGCAGCGCACTGCCGATCAGGTCGTCGGCCTCGTACTCGTGGTGGGCCAGCACGGCCAGGCCCAGCGCGCTGCACAGCGCCTTGCAGTGCGCGAACTGGCGGCGCAGCGCGTCGGGCGCGGGATCGCGGTTGGCCTTGTAGGCAGCATAGAGGGTGTGGCGGAAGCAGCTGTCCAGCGCCTCGTCGAAGGCGATGGCGATGTGCTGTGGGCGCTCGCGCTCCAGCAGGTCGAGCAGGAAGCGGGCAAAGCCATGTACCGCGTTGGTCGGCCAGCCCTGCTGGTCCTGGAATTCATCGGGCATCGAATGCCAGGCCCGGAACACGTACAGGCTGGCATCCACGAGGTAGAGAGGCGTGTGCACTCAGCCCACCCAGTCCTGCAGCAGCGCGGCCGGATCAGGGCGCTCGCGTTCGGGCACGGCGGTCTTCGGGGTGCCGATATGGATGAAACCCACGATCTGCTCATGCTCGGCCAGGCCCAGGTGGGCATGCACGGCCGTGTCGAACGCCATCCAGGCGGTCAGCCACTGGGCGCCAAAGCCCAGCGCCTGCGCGGCCTGCAACAGGGCGAAGCAGACGCAGCCGGCGGTCATCAGCTGCTCCAGCTCCGGCACCTTCGGGCTGGGCGTAGGCGCGGCGATGACGGTGATGATCAGCGGGGCATGCGAAAAGCGCAGCCGGTCCTTCTCGACCTGTGCATCGGAGGCAGTGGGGTCGCGCTCGCGGCTGCGCCGGGCCAGGAACTCACCCAGCTGCAGGCGGGCATCGCCGGCGATGCGCAGGAAGCGGTAGGGCACCCGCTTGCCGTGGTCGGGCACGCGCACGGCCGAGGTCAGCATCCGCTGCAGGGTGGCCGGGTCCGGTCCGGGCGCGCCCAGTTGCAGGGCGGGAACCGAACGGCGGGCGTCCAGGGCTTGCAGCGCAGGGGAGTCGAGCATGGGGTCTCTGTCGGGCTTCGGGGTGGCCCTGATTATAGTCGGGGCAGTTTGTGACCCGTCTTCCGGCGATCTCCTGCCCATTTGCGACAAAACGTGATGAACCTCACTTAATTAATGGCACTCCTTCACGTCGCTGTACTCGCTTCCCACCCGCGCTGGCCTTACGATACAAGGCCTGCCGGCACCCGGGTCATGAGGTTCAAAGTGCGGACTGTTTCACTGTCCCTGACCGGTGGGGCGTCCTACCATCCGTGTGCTGGTGTCTTGGGGACGCCCGTGCCTGTTGTATCCATGCTGCATTCTGTACCAGCGAGGGTGGGGAGCCTTTTCGCATGATCGCCACGCCCAACGTATCGGGACAGCCGGGTCGCGACCCGGCGCTGTTGAAGCTTGCACGCGAGGCCGCCCTGCCGGGCCTGGCCGAGTCGTTCGCGACCGTGATCGCCCGCTTCGACGACGTGCTGTTCGACCGTGCCGGCACCGCTGGCGCGTCGCAGCTGCTGTTCCTCGATGGCATGCGTGAACTGCGTCGGCGCCGTGAAGACATCGTGGCCGGTTTCCGCGGGCACCTGGCCAGGGCCTGGGACGCGCTGGAGCATGCTGAGCCGCTGTCGGCCGAAGCCACGCTGGCCGGTGCGGGCGGGGAAGGGCTCAGCCTGGTCCCCGAGCACGTGCTGGAATCGCGGCTGGCGGTGCGCAACTTCGCCACCGTGCTGCTGCGCGACTGGAAGCCGGTACTGGGCCGGCTTGACCGCCGCCTGGGCTGGATTGCCGGCGGGCTGGAACTGAACGCCGACAGCAACCCGATCAGCCCCGAACACATCGGCGTGGCCATCCATGAGGCCTTCGCAGACTGTGAACTGGCGCCGGAAGTGCGCCTGGTGCTGATCAAGCTGTGCGAGCGCGACCTGCACGCGCCGATCGGCAAGCGTTACGAGAAACTCGACGAACAACTCGCCGCTGCTGGTGTGATGCCGCAGATGGCCGCCCCGCGCCGCGCCGCGCCGCGTCCGCCCACGCCCACGCCCCGGCAGGAGCTGGACGAGCTGGTCCAGGCCCTGGAAACCGAAAGCGGCGCAGCCGACGACGGTGCGGCCCCGGCCTGGGCACGGCGCTTCGCCGACCGCTGGGCGGCCAGCCGTGGCCGCATGCAGTCGGCGCAGGCCGCGCATGACCATGCAGCCGAAGGCCCGGACGGGATGAGCGGAAACCAGGGCATGTTGCTGGAAGCGCTGCACGAGCTGTTGCAGCAGACCCGGCATGTCCGCGAAGACGCGACCTCCGCCGCAAGCGTGGCGGTGGGCCAACAGCGCCCATTGAGCCAGCGCGAAATGATGTCGGTGCTGTCGCTGCTGCAGGCCACGCCGAGTGCGACCCTGCGCGCGGCGATCGGCGAAGACGGCGAATCGCTGGCGCAGCGGCTGAAGAGCGAAGTGCTGTCCGGGGCAACCCGGCTCGGCGTGGACCCGGCGCAGGCGCGCCTGGACCCGCAGGATGAAGATGCGATCGACCTGGTGGGCATGCTGTTCGATGTGATGCTGGACGAGCGCGACCTGGAAGGTCGCTCGCGCGAGCTGATCGGCCGGCTGGTGGTGCCCTTCGTGAAGGTGGCCATGCTCGACCGCCGCATGTTCGTGCAGAAGACCCACCCGGCGCGCAAGCTGCTCAATTCGCTGGCCGAGGCCTGCGAAGGCAACACCGGCGAGAGCCAGGCCGAGCGCGTGCTGATGGGCAAGGTCGAGGAAATCATCGAGCGGCTGGTGGCCGAGTTCAACGAGAACCTGGCCATCTTCCTGACGTTGGAAGAAGAATTCCGCGACTTCCTGGCCCAGCACCGCCGCCGCATCGAAATCGCCGAGCGCCGCGCGGCCGAGACCCAGCGCGGCCAGGAAAAGCTGGAAGTGGCGCGCACCCGCGCGGCATCCGAACTGGACTGGCGGATTGCCGATACGGCACTGCCGCAGGCCATCGGCGATTTCCTGCGGCAGCCGTGGCAGCACCATCTCACCTTGGCGGTGCTGCGCGAAGGCGACGACGGCCCTTCCGTGAGCGAGGCGCTCGCGTTGGCGGACGGGATCCTGGAAGAAGTGTCCGAAGCCCGGCGCCAGATCGTCGGCAAGCCGTGGCTGCAGGCATGGCACCCGGTGCTGCGCAAGGTGTTTGCCAGTGTCGGCGTACACGCCGATGGCGCCAACGCGGCGATCGATTCGCTGCATGACACGCTGCAGTCCATTGCCGAATCGCGCCCGGAACTGGAACGCGCGCTGCCGGAGCTGCCCCACGTGGTCCTGCCGACGCCGCCGCCTGCGGACAGCGCGGGCGTGGAGCTGGGCAGCAAGGTCGACGTCACCGATTTCGACAATGCCGATGCCGACCGTTTCCGCGGCCTGGAAATCGGCAGCTGGCTCGATTTCGTCGACAAGGACGGCAAAGTCCAGGCCGGCAAACTTTCCTGGGTCAGCCCGATCTCGCAGCGCCTGCTGTTCGTGAACCGACGCGGCGTGCGTTTCTGCGTGGCCTCGCCGGAAGAACTGGCGGTCATGGTGCGCCTCGGCCGCCTGCGCGCGCACATCGACGACGGCGCCTTCGACAGCGCCATGCAGGGCGTGATCGATCGCCTGGACACCAAGGGCGCTACGGTTCACTGAGGTTGCCGCTTGCAGCAACGTCAACGTCAAAGGCAGCGTTTCGGTTGCTACGTGGCGGGGAGGCCGACGGGCAGCCCCTTACGGGACACGCCGTAAACCCATCCCTGGGGGCTTGGCAAAAACATCCATGTTTTTGACAGTCCCTACAGGGGCTGCCCGCCGGCCTCCCCCGACAGCGGATCGCGCGCGGATGGAAGAACAGCCACGCAGGGCGTGGCTCTACGCGGATCACATGGGGCAGGGTAGGGTCGGTTCCCAAACGACTGCCGTTGTACCGTCCGCGCCCGGTAACGCATGGAGCTGATCAAAACGGCTTTTGACTTCCGATGGCCACCGACCAACCGTCAGAGGGTCGGCGGGTGCGGGGGTACGGGGGCTTTGCGAAACATGGATGTTTCGCAAGAGCCCCCATGGATGGGTTCACGGCGCCCCCCGTACCCCCGCACCCGCCGGCCCTGCGCGATAACCCGTCAGGCAATGGCTGTCCGCCTGAATGCATGAAGCTGCCGGCCAACGGCCGGCACCCAAGCGACATCGGATTCAAGGCAGCGCTTCCAGCGGAAAGACATCCAAACCAGCCAATCGGGTTACGATCCCACCACTTACCGCTGCTCGGGGACATGCATGGCTGTCGAGGTGTTGGGGGTCAAGGAACACGCGCAGGGCGAACGCCGCGTAGCGCTGACGCCGGAAACGGCGCGCAAGTACATCGCGCTGGGCGCTGCCGTGTGGATCGAACCGGGCGCCGGCACGCGCGCCGGCTTTACCGACCAGGCCTACCTGGATGTCGGCGCGCAGCTCGCCGATGACACCCGCCTGGGCCAGGCCGACATCGTGCTGTGCGTGCAGCC
Organism: Stenotrophomonas sp. CCNWLW57; assembly: GCF_037203925.1. Classification (NCBI taxonomy): domain Bacteria; kingdom Pseudomonadati; phylum Pseudomonadota; class Gammaproteobacteria; order Lysobacterales; family Lysobacteraceae; genus Stenotrophomonas; species Stenotrophomonas sp. CCNWLW57. The sequence continues at coordinate 62,927 of NZ_JBBCBJ010000010.1, read as the reverse complement.
GCCGGAAACCGCGCGGCTGCGCCAGCTCAAATCCGGTGCCAGCCTGGTCGGCATGCTGCACCCGCAGGCCGACGCCGAACGCGCCGGCGTGATCCAGTCAGGTGGGCTGCAGGCATTTCCGTTGGAGCGCCTGCCGCGTACCACCCGTGCACAGTCCATGGACGTGCTCAGTTCGCAGGCCGGCATGGCCGGCTACAAGGCCACCCTGATTGCCGCCCAGCTGGCACCGCGCTTCTTCCCCATGCTGACCACCGCCGCCGGCACCATCCGGCCGTCGCGCGTGCTGGTGGTGGGCGCCGGCGTAGCCGGCCTGCAGGCCATTGCCACCGCGCGCCGGCTTGGGGCGCAGGTGGAGGGCTTCGATGTGCGCCCCGAAACCCGCGAACAGATTGAATCGCTCGGCGGCAAGTTCCTTGACCTTGGCGTCAGCGCGGCGGGCGAGGGCGGTTACGCCCGTCCGTTGACCGACGACGAGCGGGCCGAGCAGCAGCGCCGGCTGGGCGAGCACCTGCGGTTGGTCGATGTGGTGATCTGTACCGCCGCCGTGCCCGGCCGCCCCGCGCCGAAGATCGTCACCAGCGCGATGGTGCAGGGCATGCGCCCAGGCAGCGTGGTCGTGGACCTGGCGGCTGAAACCGGCGGCAACTGCGAGGCCACCCGGCCGGGCGAAACCGTCGACGTCGGCGGCGTCACCGTGGACGGCCCGCTCAACCTGGCCAGCCAGGGTGCGGTGCACGCCAGTGAGATGTATGCGCGCAACCTCTACAACTTCGTCGCGCTGTTCCTGAAGGATGGCGCGGTGGCGTTTGACTGGGACGATGAGCTGCTGGCGAAAACGCGCTGGATTGCGAACTGATATCGCTACCGCGGCGGCAGATCCTTGACCGGATTGGCCTTCAGCCATTCCTGCCGCTGCTCCGGGCTCATGCTGCCCCAGCGCTCTCGCAGCGCATCGCGCTGGGCCGGGGTCATGCCGCGCATCTGCGCGAACAGCGCGCGGGCCTGCTCGCGCTGCTCCGGACTCATGTTCTCGAAACGGTGGCGGCCGCGCCGCGCCAGCTCGCGCTGTTCCGGGGTCATGCTCTGCCAACGCTGGCCATGCTGCAACATGCGCTCTCGCTGTGGCGGCGGCGCGTCGTTCCAGCGGTCGCGTACCGGCGCGATCAGCGCATCCCGCTGCTGCGGGGTGAGCTTGTCCCACTCGGGCAGCGTCGAGGTCTGCGCGGCGCTGGCCGCGCTCAGCGAGAGCAGTACCAGTGCCAGGGTCAGTCGCGGTTTCATGTTCACTCCATTGCCAGGTCGGTGGCGCCCAGCCACAGGTACAGGTCCGGATTCTCGTCGAGCACGTCGCTGCTGTCATCCGCCGCCATGGCCGCCACCTGCATCGGGGTGACCGCAGGCGGTCGGGCGGTGAAGCTGATGCCCAGGCCCAGCGCCACCACCAGCGAACATGCGGTGGCCAGCCACCAGCCGTGCGCGCGGGCCCGCTGCGGCGCATGCCGCGCGGCACGCAGGCGCGCCAGCGTGGCGGGAGATAGCTGGGTCACCGCATGTGCGTGCAGCTGCGCCAGTGCGGCGTCATCGGGAAGGGTGGGGGGCACGGGGCGGCTCACAGTTCAATCTCCAGGTGCTGCTGCAACGCCTGCCGGGCGCGCGAAAGATGGGTTTTGACCGCGCCCTCGCTGCAGCCCATGGCCGCTGCGGTCGTGGCGCCGTCGAGCTGCTGCAGCACGCGCAGGGTGAAGGCCTCGCGCTGGCGTGCAGGTAGATCGCGCAATGCCCTGACCAGCGCCGCGTACTGGTCGCGCTGCTCATGGGCCTGGGCCGGGCCGGGTCCAGGATCGGCCCAGTCGATGTCGTGGTCGCCGGCCAGCTCGTCGCTGCTGCGCCAGAACCGCAGCCGGAAGCCGCGGCGGCGCTGCAGGTCGACCACCCGGCGGCGCAGGATGCTCCAGAACAGCGGTGACCACTCCCCTGCGGGCTTGTCGCGGTAGGCCAGCATGCGCAGCATCGCGTCCTGCACCGCGTCGAGTGCGTCGTCGCGCTGGCGCAGCCCGGCCTCGGCGAAGCGGAACGCGCGCGGGCCGATCCCGGCCAGGAACGCATCCAGCGACACCGGCAACGCGGTTTCGGCATCGGCATCGTCAGCCAGGGGCGGCAGGGAGGGGCTCACCAGCACAGGGTAGCGCTCGCGCAGGGGGATACGGTGAGAACGCACCAGCGCGGCATCGGTTGACCGCCCTGCAGAACGGTTCAGCGCATGGTTATGATGCAGGGGACGGGATGACCGCCGGGAAGAGGGACAGCAATGAGCGACGGGTTCGTGGCGTTGTATATCTTCATGCTGGCTGCGATCGCAGGCCACGTGATCATTTCGCGGGTGCCGGTGATCCTGCATACCCCCCTGATGTCCGGGTCGAACTTCATCCACGGCATCGTCCTGATCGGCGCCATGGTGGTGCTGGGCCATGCGCAGACCCCGCTGGAAAAGATCATCGGCTTCATCGCCGTGGTGCTCGGCGCGGGCAATGCCGCCGGTGGCTACGTGGTGACCGAACGCATGCTGGACATGTTCAAGCCCAGCCAGAAGCGCGACGCCGGGGAGAAGGCGCCTTGAACATCACCACCGCGCAACTGCTTCAGTGGCTGGTGCAGGTGAGCTACCTGGTCGCCGCCACCCTGTTCCTGCTCGGCCTGCAGCGCATGGCCTCGCCGATGACCGCGCGCAGCGGCATCCGCTGGGCCGGCCTGGGCATGCTGATCGCCACGGTGGCGACCTTCTTCCTGCCCGACCTGCACAACGTGCCGCTGATCCTGGCTGCGGTGGCGATCGGTACCGGCGTGGCGTGGTGGTCGGCCAAGCGGGTGGCCATCACCGACATGCCGCAGATGGTGGCGCTGTACAACGGCATGGGCGGCGGGTCGGCCGCCGCGATCGGTGCGGTGGAACTGCTGCGCTTCTCGTTCCTGGCCAACCGCGATACCAGCCACTGGAGCGCGCAGGCCATCGCCGAACTGAGCGCGCGCCAGCCCTCGGCCACGGTGTTGGCGCTGGCGGTGATCGGCTCGGCGATCGGCGCGGTGTCGCTGTCCGGTTCGGTCATCGCCTGGGCCAAGCTCGATGGCCGGCTGGACCGGCGGGTAACCTTCCCCGGCCAGCAGGCGTTCAACCTGCTGGTTGCGCTGGCGATGGTGGTGCTGGGCATCTGGGCGGCAGTGACCCTGAGCCCGGTGGCGATCATCAGCTTCTTCGTGGTCGCGCTGGCGCTGGGCGTGCTGATGACCCTGCCGATCGGCGGCGCCGACATGCCGGTGGTGATCTCGCTGTACAACGCATTCACCGGCCTGGCGGTCGCTTTCGAAGGCTACGTGCTGGGCAACGAGGCGCTGATCATCGCCGGCATGATGGTCGGCGCGGCCGGCATCCTGCTCACCCGCCTGATGGCCAAGGCGATGAACCGGCCGATCAGCGGCGTGCTGTTCTCCAACTTCGGCGGCGGTGGCACGGCCCAGGAAATCACCGGCGCGCAGAAGCCGATCGAGGCCAGCGACGTGGCCGCGATGCTGGCGTTCGCCGAGCGCGTGGTGATCGTGCCCGGTTATGGCATGGCCGTGGCCCAGGCCCAGCACAAGGTGTGGGAGCTCGCGCAGCGGCTGTTGGAACGCGGCATCAAGGTCAAATTCGCGATTCACCCGGTGGCCGGGCGCATGCCGGGCCACATGAACGTGCTGCTGGCCGAAGCGGGCGTGCCCTACGACCTGATCGCCGACATGGACGACATCAACCCCGAGTTCCCCACCACCGACGTGGTGCTGGTGATCGGCGCCAACGACGTGGTCAACCCGGTGGCGCGCACCGACCCGGCCAGCCCGATCTACGGCATGCCGATCCTGGACGTGGTCAACGCCCGCAACGTGGTGGTGATCAAGCGCGGCAAGGGCACCGGCTTCGCGGGCATCGAAAACGCGCTGTTCTACGCCGACAACGCCCGCATGCTCTACGGCGATGGCGCCGGTGCGGCCAGCGCGCTGGTGAGCGAGCTCAAAGCCCTCGATGGAGGGCATTGACCGCACGTGGCGCCGGGGGCCAGGGCCGGCCAACGGCCGGCGCTACGAATTGTTACGGGCCCATTGAGATCTGGATCAATCGACCGGTAGCGCCGGCCGTTGGCCGGCCCCCGCAATCGCCGAACGTTACCTCGCTATCCACCAGCCGATGACCAACGCCACCCCCAGCCACAGCCATTCGGCCACCCCGTTGGCCAGCTGAACCAACGTGAACGCCATGAACGGCCCCATCCGCAACGCTGATTCCCACGGATCCAGTCCCAGCGACCCACCCAGGTAGGCCGAAGCGATCCCCCAGTTGGCTGCCAATGCCACCAGCACGGTGCCCAGCAGGGTCAACGCCACCCGCAGCAGGCCGCCGCGCAAGTTGCCCAGGCGCAGCATGAAACCCAGCTCCAGGGCCACCAGGACGGCCATCCAGCCTGCCTGGCGGCCGCTCAGCAGCGCGATGAACAACCAGGCCAGCGTGGCCGTGACAACTCCTAGCAACAACAGCGGGGGCCAGAGCCAGTGGGCGGACTTGGCGGGCGCAGAGGTGGGCGGCATGCATTCTTCCTTTGGTCCGCCACAGGATACCGGCTTGCGGGGTGACCGGCGCGTGGCCGGCCACTGGGCTAAAATGAGCGCCTTGCGGGAATCGGCCGCGACCCCATATCGATCCACATGTACTCCCGTAGCAGCGAACCCGTCCACTTCGAACGCGACTGCGAGGCCGTCATGGTCCCGCAGGGCGAAACGGTCACCTTGCCCGCCGGCAGCTATGGGTACATCACCCAGGCGCTGGGCGGCAGCTATACCGTATTTGTCGAAGGCAATCTGTTCCGCATCGCCGGCAAGGACGGCGACGCCATGGGCAAGGAACCGCCCGCGCCGCTGGAACTGCCCGCCGACGCCTCCGACGAGGAGGTCGAAAAGCTCGTCTGGCAGCAGCTGCGAACCTGCTTCGACCCGGAGATCCCGTTCAACATCGTCGACCTGGGCCTGGTCTACGAAGTGGAGCTCAAGCACCTGGACGATGGCCAGCGCGAGGTCGACGTCAAGATGACCCTGACCGCGCCGGCCTGCGGCATGGGCGACATCCTCGTCGACGACGTGCGCAGCAAGCTGGAAATGATCCCGACCGTGGTCGAAGCCGATGTCGAACTGGTGTTCGACCCACCGTGGGGGCAGCACATGATGTCCGAGGCCGCCCGCCTTGAAACCGGCATGCTGTAATTGAACCCGTAACCAGAACAGGAAATTTCCGGTGTCCCAGTCTTCCGTGAGCTTCACCACCACCCGTTCCGCCCAGCCGCGCAGCAGCGAGGAGCGTGAACGCATCCTGGCCGCCCCCGGTTTTGGTCTGCACTTCACCGACCACATGGTGGAAGTGCGGTGGGACAAGGACACCGGCTGGCACAACGCCAGCGTGCGCCCGTACGGCCCGCTGCAGCTGGACCCGGCCGCCGCGGTGCTGCATTACGGCCAGGAAATCTTCGAAGGCATCAAGGCCTACCGCCATGCCGACGGCTCGATCTGGACGTTCCGCCCCGATGCCAACGGCCGCCGCCTGCAGCGTTCGGCGCAGCGCCTGGCGCTGCCGGAACTGCCGGTGGAGATCTTCGTCGAATCGCTCAAGCAGCTGATCGCCGTGGATGCCAGCTGGGTGCCGTCGGCCGACGAATCCAGCCTGTACTTCCGCCCGTTCATGATCGGCGATGAAGCCTTCCTCGGCGTGCGCGGCGCGCAGAAGGCCGGCTACTACGTGATCGCCAGCCCGGCAGGCCCGTATTTCGCCAAGGGCGTGGCCCCGGTGTCGATCTGGCTGTCGACCGAATATGCGCGTGCGGCCAAGGGCGGCACCGGTGCGGCCAAGTGCGGTGGCAACTACGCCGCCTCGCTGCTGCCGCAGCAGAAGGCGCAGGCGCAGGGTTGCTCGCAGGTGCTGTTCCTGGATCCGGTCGAAGGCAAGTACCTGGAAGAACTGGGTGGCATGAACGTGTTCCTGGTCTACAAGGACGGCACCCTGGTGACCCCGGCGCTGTCCGGCAGCATCCTGGAAGGCATCACCCGCGAAAGCATCCTGCAACTGGCGCGCGACCGCGGCATGAAGGTCGAAGAGCGCAAGGTGACCATCGACGAGTGGAAGCAGGGCGTGGCCTCCGGCGAGATCGCCGAAGTGTTCGCCTGCGGGACCGCTGCGGTGGTCACGCCGATCGGCCAGCTCAAGGGCGAGGGTTTCTCGGTGGGTGACCTGACCGCCCCGGCTGGCGAGGTGACCATGTCGCTGCGCAAGGAACTGACCGACATCCAGTACGGCCGCCTGCCGGACCGCCATGGCTGGCTGGTGCGCCTGGACGGCTGATCGTTCGACGCGCGTTGGATATCCAAGGCCCGCCTGGCAACAGGCGGGCCTTTTTCATGGGCGGCGCCTGCCGAAGCCCGGTCTGAACGATCCAAACGCACTCAACTCATTGACGCGCAAGCAATGTCTCGGCCATGGCGCGCAAGACAGTGACGCAGGACACGAATTGCGTCCGGCGTGACCGCATCGGCACGGGGAAGTTTCTTCACATTCACAAACCGTTGACCCGAAAAGTCTCAGATCGAAACTTTCACAACCCTGAAAGCGGGCTGAAACATTGTTGGGCCGAATCGAAACCACTAGCGTCCGGGTTCGGGCGGTTTCGCAGGGGAAAGCCGATCCGTCTTCCAGGTTCGATCCAAGCCACCGCTCCACAGCGCCGGATCTGACCGAACTTTGCCGCCTCGACGGCTCCTCAATCTTGAAGGGAATTCCGATGTCTCATGATCCGCAGCGCTTGCGTCAGCGTGCCTTGGTTGTACTCGGTGGTTCGGTGCTTTCGACCCTGCTCCTGGCGGCGCCGGCATTCGCCGGCGACGTGCAGTTGAGTGGCCTGGCCTCGGCCCCGACCCACCAGCGCTTCATCGTCAAGTACAAGGACGGCGCCACCGACGTGGCCACCCCGACCGCGCTGGCCAGTTCGCTCAAGGCCGCCGCCCAGGCCGTTCCTGCCGCGCAGGGGCGCGCGCTGGGCCTGCAGAAGCTGCGCCAGCTGGCCATCGGCCCGACCGTGGTCAAGGCCGACCGGCCGCTGGATGTGGCCGAATCGGAACTGCTGATGCGTCGCCTGGCCGCCGATCCGAACGTGGAATACGTTGAAGTCGACCAGCTGATGCACGCCACCCTGGTGCCCAACGACAGCCGCCTGTCCGAGCAGTGGGGCTTCGGTACCAGCAACGCCTCGATCAACGTGCGCCCGGCCTGGGACAAGGCCACGGGGACCGGCGTGGTGGTGGCGGTGATCGATACCGGCATTACCAACCATCCGGATCTGAACGCCAACATCCTGCCCGGCTATGACTTCATCAGCGATGCCGCAATGGCACGAGATGGCGGTGGCCGCGATAACAATGCCAACGACGAAGGCGACTGGTACGCCGCCAACGAATGCGGTGCCGGCTACCCGGCTTCCAATTCCAGTTGGCACGGCACCCACGTGGCCGGCACCATCGCCGCGGTGACCAACAACACCACCGGCGTGGCCGGCACCGCCTACAACGCCAAGGTCGTTCCGGTGCGCGTGCTGGGCAAGTGCGGCGGCTACACCTCCGACATCGCCGATGCGATCGTGTGGGCATCCGGCGGCACCGTCAGCGGCGTGCCGGCCAATGCCAACCCGGCCGAAGTGATCAACATGTCCCTCGGCGGCGGCGGCAGCTGCTCGACCACCTACCAGAACGCCATCAACGGCGCGGTCTCGCGCGGCACCACCGTGGTGGTGGCAGCGGGCAACAGCAACACCAACGTCTCCTCCTCGGTGCCGGCCAACTGCGCCAACGTGATCGCGGTGGCCGCCACCACCTCGGCCGGCGCCCGTGCCAGCTTCTCCAACTACGGTGCCGGCATCGATGTCTCGGCGCCGGGCCAGGCGATCCTGTCCACGCTCAACAGCGGCACCACCGTGCCGGGCGCTGCGTCCTATGCGTCGTACAACGGCACCTCGATGGCGGCCCCGCACGTGGCCGGCGTGGTCGCGCTGGTGCAGTCGGTCGCGCCCACCGCGCTGTCGCCGGCAGCCATTGAGACGCTGCTCAAGAACACCGCACGGGCCCTGCCAGGCGCCTGCAGCGGCGGTTGCGGCGCGGGCATCGTCGATGCGGATGCGGCCGTCACCGCCGCGCTGGGCGGGACCAACCCGAACCCGGGCACCGGCACGCTGCAGAACAACGTGCCGGTCAGCGGCCTGGGTGCTTCCAGCGGTGCATCGCTGGCCTACACCGTGGCCGTGCCCTCGGGCCGCTCGCAGCTGAAGGTGACCATCGCCGGCGGCACGGGTGATGCGGATCTGTACGTGCGCTCGGGCAGCGCGCCCACCGACACCGTGTACACCTGCCGCCCGTACCTGAGCGGCAACAACGAAACCTGCACGATCACCGCCCCGGCTGCGGGGACCTGGCACGTCCGGGTGAAGGCCTACAGCACCTTCTCCGGCGTGACCCTGACCGCGCAGTATTGATGTCATCGGTCACCCGACCAACGGTCGGGTGCTACCGGAGGTAGGTGCCGACCGTTGGTCGGCACGCCCCACGCGTGACGCGGTTACCGCGTCACGCGTCTTCGAACCGGTTCGCAGCGACGTTCTTTCGCACGTGTTCGGGGTTCCAGATGCGGCCGTTCATGGCGATGTACACGCCCGGCTGCAGCGACTGCACCGCGCCGATCGCACAGCCGATGTTGAACTCGGCGTCCGAACCACGGAAGCGCGCCGGGCTGAGTGCGCCGGTCATGACGATGGTCTTGTCGGGGATGCTCTTGAGCACCCGGCCGGTCTGCACCATCGAATCGGTGCCGTGGGTGACCAGCACGTGGCGGGTCGGCTGCGCGGCGATGGTGGCGCGGATCAGCTCGCGGTCTTCGTCGGTGATGTGCAGCGAATCCTTGCGCAGGATCGGAATCACGTTGAAGCGGAAGGTCACCCCCAGCTCGCGCAGGATCATCCCGATCTGGGGATCGCCGATCTGGTAGTCCGACTTGTCGTCGAAGTAGATCTTGTCGATCGTGCCACCGGTGGTGATGATCAGTAGTTCTTCCATTGCAGGCTTCCTGGAGTGCGGGCGGTACCGCGCGGCAACACCCGCGCTGGGTGCCCATGATACGGCTGCCGACGCCCGCCCGCAGCCGCGCGCGAAGCGCTCAACGCTTCGAGAAACGCCGGCGCAGGCCGGGCGCGCTGGATATCCCGATCACCGCCAGGGCCAGCAGCAGTTCCAGCCAGGCGAAGTGCGCGGTTTCCGGGTGGCTCCAGGCACTCATCACGCCGTGGCTGAACCAGAACAGCGCCAGCACCCCGGCCCAGAACATCGCCTTGCCCCGCGCCGTGACCACGCCGAGCGCCAGCAGCAGCGGCGGGGCGGTGAAGACCAGCTGGCTGGCCAGCCAGTGCCGGTCATGCGCGAACCACACCGCAAACAGCGCCGCCAACGCCAGCAGCACGGTGGCCAACGTCCACTTCTGCGCGCGCGGGCTCATCCCAGCCGCCGCGCGATATCGGCCACGCGCCGGCCGAGCGCGCGCGCCAGGATCGCTTCGTCCTCGCTCGGCACCGGGTTGTCGTCGGCGCCGGCCACATGGCTGGCACCGTAGGGGGTGCCGCCGGTGGTGGTATGGCTCAGCGCCGGCTCGGTGAACGGAATGCCCACGATAAGGCAGCCGTGGTGCAGCAGCGGCACCTGCATCGACAACAGTGTGGATTCCTGCCCGCCATGCAGCGACGCGGTGGAGGTGAACACCCCGGCGGGCTTGCCGGCCAGCGTGCCGTTGACCCACTCGGCCCCCAGCCCGTCGAGGAAATGCTTGACCGGCGCGGCCATGTTGCCGAACCGCGTCGGGCTGCCCAGCAGCAGGCCGCTGCACTCGGCCAGGTCCTCCACGCTCACGTAGGGCGCACCGTCATCGGGCACCGGCGGCCGCGCGGTCTGGGTGACCGCCGCCACCGGCGGCACCGTGCGCAGGCGCGCGCTCATGCCGGGCACTTCGCCGATGCCACGCGCGATCTGGCGCGCAAGCCGCGCCACCGAACCGCCGCGGCTGTAATACAGCACCAGGATCTCCGCCATCTCGCTTCCGTTGTGTCCAGTCTGTCCGCAGTATGGCATTGCCTCCACCCGGCTTCAGGTACGCTTGCCACGATGGAACCCCTGGACACCCTCAACCTGTGGATGGAACGCGTGCGCGATCGCGCCCGTACCGCCAGCTTCGGTCGCTTCCTGTGGCGCCGCTTCCTCGACGACCGCCTGTTCCAGGCCGCTGCTTCGCTGGCCTACACCACCGTGTTCGCGCTGGTGCCGCTGGCGATCGTGGTGTTCGGCGTGCTCTCGGCGTTCCCGGTGTTCGACCGCTGGAGCGACACGCTCAGCGACTACGTGTTCTCCAACTTCGTGCCCAACGCCGCGCGCGCGGCCGAAGGCTACCTGCGCCAGTTCTCGGCCAGTGCCGGGCAGCTCACCGCCGCCGGCTTCATCGCGCTGGTGGTGTCGCTGCTGATCACCCTCAACAGCGTCGAGCAGACCTTCAACCAGATCTGGCGGGTCAGTTCGGCGCGGCCCAAGCTCACCCGCTTCCTGGTCTATTGGACCGTGCTCACCCTGGGCGCGATGCTGGCGGCCGCGTCGCTGGCCGTATCGGCCCGCGTGTTCGCGCTGCCGCTGTTCGGCACCAGTGAAGGCCGCCTGCTGGCCAATGCGTCGTTGACCCTGGCGCCGATCCTGATCGAGTTCGTCTGCATCATGCTGGTCTACCGGGTGGTGCCGCACCACACGGTGAAGTGGCGGCATGCCATTCCCGGCGCGATCCTTGCGGCGGTGATGCTGGAGCTGGTGAAGTGGGGCATGGGCGCCTACCTGGGCAGCTTCCAGTCCTACCAGAAGCTTTACGGCACGGTGGCCTTCGTGCCGATCCTGCTGCTGTGGATCTACCTGTGCTGGGTGTCGGTGCTGCTGGGTGCCTCGCTGGCCTCGTCGATCGCCGCGTTCCGCTACCAGCCGGCCGACCTGCGCCTGCCCACCGGCTACGAACTGTATGGCCTGCTGCGCCTGATCGGCCGCTTCCACCAGGCGCGCCTGGACGGACGCGGGCTGGACGAAGACGAGATCCTGCGGCTGGAGCCGATGCTGACCGACTCGCTGCTGCAGAGCATGCTCTGCGACCTGGAAGCGATCCGGGTGGTGCGCCGCGACGAACAGGGCGAATGGCTGCTGTCGCGCGACCTGGACAAGCTCACCCTGGCCGAGCTCTACGAATCCACGCAGCTGCGCATTCCGGTCAAGGAAGCCTACCTGCCTTACCGCGACGACAGCCTCGGTACCGCCTCGGTGGCGGCGCTGGATGCCCTGCGGCTGCCGCTGCGCGAGCTGCTCAAGCGCCGCGTCAGCGATATCTATTCCCCGTCTGGAGACACCCCATGACCTTCAAGCCCCTGCTGCTGGCCGTCGGCCTGCTGGCCCTGGCCGGCTGCAACAAGCCGGCACCGCAGCCCGAAGCGGCCGCCCCGGCGCCAGCCCCCGCAGCAGAACCGGCAGCCCCGGCCGCCGACCCCGCTACGCCCGACCTGGAGCGCAAAACCGTGGCGCAGCCGCGCCTGGTGCTGCCCGCCCTCGACGGAACCACGTACGACCTGGCCGCACATCGCGGCAAATGGGTGGTGGTGAACTTCTGGGCGACCTGGTGCGCGCCGTGCCGCAAGGAAATGCCGGAGCTGTCGGCACTGCATGCCATGCGCGAGGAGATCGAAGTGGTCGGCCTGGCCTACGAAGACATCGAACCGGAGGAGATGAAGGCGTTCCTGCAGAAGCTGCCGGTGACCTACCCGATCGTGCTGGTGGACACCTACAACCCGCCGGAAGACTTCGCCGTGCCGCGCGGCCTGCCGCTGACCTACCTGATCGCACCGGACGGCAAGGTCGCCAAGGAATTCCTGGGCCCGGTCACCGCAGCGGACATCGAAGCGATTGTGCATTGACGATCTGCCCTTGGTTGATTGATCCCGATCCGCGGACGCCACGTAACAATTCGTAGCGCCGGCCGTTGGCCGGACACCGCGCGAAGCGCGGCCCAAGTGTCCGGAGACGGTTGCGCCACGCTCGCGACCAACACGCCGGGGTTTACAGGTTCCGAAGCCGTCTGTCGGGCGCTCATGGCGCCGGAACGAAAAGCGGCCGGCCAACGGCCGGCGCTACAGTCGGCTTCGGATCGTCCAAGCGTCGGACGGATTACCGGAGCCGCGTTTTGCCGGCTGCGGATACGTGGGCCGCGCTGCGCGCGGTGTCCGGCCAACGGCCGGCGCTACGAATTCATACGGGCCCATCAGGATCGGGATCAATCAACCTGGGGGTCATGAGGTGACAGGTTGATCGGCTTCAACACGCCGAAATGCTCTTCGTGCAGTTTGCCTTTCAACGGCGGCAGGTCCGGGATGGGTTCTTCCACCCCGGTATCGGGCAGACGATCCAGCAGGTTGCGGATCAATCCCAGCCGCCCGCGCTTCTGGTCGTTGAAGTCCACCAGCGTCCACGGTGCCTCTTCCCGATGCGTCGCGCGCAACATCGCCTCGCGCGCTTCGGTATACGCGCTGTACTTGCTGCGCGATTTGAGGTCCACCGGTGACAGCTTCCAGCCCTTGAGCGGGTCCACGTGGCGCTCGGCAAAGCGTTTCTCCTGCTGCACCTGGTCGACCGTGAGCCAGTACTTGAACAGCAGGATGCCATCGTCCACCAGCAGCTTCTCGAACACCGGCGCCTGCGCCAGGAACGCGTGGTACTCGGCCTCGGTGCAATAGCCCATCACGTGCTCGACCCCGGCCCGGTTGTACCAGCTGCGGTCCATCAGCACGATCTCGCCGGCAGCCGGCAGGTGCGACACATAGCGCTGGAAGTACCACTGGGTACTTTCGCGGTCGGTCGGCTTGGGCAGCGCCACCACCCTGCACTGGCGGGGGTTTAGGTGCTCGGCGATGGCCTGGATGGCGCCGCCCTTGCCGGCGGTATCGCGGCCCTCGAACAGCACCAGCACGCGCTGCCCGGTGTGCTGGGCCCAACGCGCCATCGCCGTGAGTTCGAGCTGCATCGGTTCAAGCAGTGCCTGGTACGCCTTGCGCTTGAGCTTGCCCATCGGTGCGGTATTCCGGCTGACAGAAGAAACCCGAGCCTAGCGCAGTGGGTGGTCAGCCCGCGTGTGCATCCTGCCAGCCATGCAATCGCCCCATCGCCTGCACCTCGGCAGTGAAGTCGCGGGCGAAGGCGGCCATGTCGAACAGGCCGGTGTCCGAACGCCGCTGGGCCAGGGTGGCGCGCAGCGCTGCCAGTGCCTGCGGGTTGTTGCCCAGCGCGATGGCGGTCTCCACGAAGACGCGGTCGTCGGCAGCGTTCATCGCCGGCAGCTGCAGGTGATCGTTGAGCGAACCGGCCACGCGCGAAGCGAACGTCGCGCCCGGGCAGGTCAGCACCGGGCAGCCGGCCCACAGTGCATCGGATGCGGTGGTGTGCGCGTTGTACGGGTGCGTGTCCAGGAACAGGTCCGCCTGCTGGTAGCGCGCCAGGTAGGTCGGGTGCGGCAGCTTGGGCATGAACACCAGCCGCGCCGGATCCAGCCCCGCCTCGCGCGCCGCCGCGCGCAGCCGCGCATCGGCATTGCCCGGCCCGGACAGCAGCCACAACACGCTGCCCGGCACGCCATGCAGCACCGCGAACGCGCGGCGCATGCTGCGCGGGTTGAGCTTGTAACTGTTGTTGAAGCAGCAGAACACCACGCCCTGCGCGGGCAGGCCACAGGCCTCTCGGCCCGGCGCCGGCTCCAGCACGCGGGTATTGTCCGAGGGCTGGAACGCGCGGGGCAGCCGCCGGACCTGTTCGCTGAAGGCCGGCGTCAGCGCGGCGGGCAGCACGTAGTCATCGGCCAGCACGTAGTCGATCCACGCCGCGCCCGACGTGCCCGGATACGCCAGCCAGTTCACCTGCACCGGGGCCGGGCGCATCGCCAGTACCGCCGGCGCGCCACCGCCGCCCCAGCCACGCAGATCGAACAGCACATCGATGCCGGTCGCGCGGATTTGCGCGGCGATTGCCGCGTGCGGCAGGCTCGACACGTCATGCAGTGCGGTGGCAGCGGCCTGCAGGCGCGCGCGGATCGCGCTGCCATCATCGGCGTTGAGGGCAAACAGATGCAGCTCCAGCGCGCCGAGCGCACGCAGCTGCTCGAACAGCGCCACGGTCAGCAGCCCGGTCGGGTGCGCGCCGAAGCCATTGGAAAGGAAACCCACGCGCAGCTGCCCCGCGCGGCGGACCTGCGCGGGCGGCAGCGCACGCAGTCCCTCGGCGATGCCCGCAGCGCGCTGCCGCGCACACGCCAGCTGCTCGGCGGCGCTGGCGTCTTCGCTGAGGAAGGCGAACGGCTCCACTACCGCCGCGCCTTGCGCCACGGCCTGGCGCACCTGCTGGGACAGCGGTTCGAGTTCGCGCCAGTCGCACAGCCGGCGTTGCCAGTTGAGCAGCTGGGCGGTGATGTAAGGCTCGCCGGGCAGCAGCCGATGCGCCTGGCGGTAGGCATCGGCAGCGGCTTCGGGCTGGCCGGCGTCTTCCAGCGCGTGGCCCAGCCACAGCGCGATGCCGGGGTGCTCCGGGACCAGGTTGGCGGCCTGGCGCAGCAGCGTGGCTGCTTCGCCATGGCGGCCCTGCATCCAGCGCGCGCGGCCCAGCCGGGCCAGCGCTTCGGGGTGGCCGGGGCGCAGTTGCAACGCGCGTGTAGCGGCATGATCGCCGGCAGCGGTGTCACCGGCCTCAAGCTCGGCGTCGGCCAGCATCACCCAGGCGATGAAGTCCTGCGGCTGGCGCTGCACTGCGCTGCGCAGCTGCTCGCGCTGCGGGTCCATGCTCACGCGCCGGCGGACAGCTGGGCCAGTTCATCGGCCTGGTGTTCGTGGATCAGCCGCTCCACCAGCGTATCCATCTCACCGGCGATGATGTTGGGCAGGTCGTACAGGGTCAGCCCTTCCACCCGGTGGTCGGTGATCCGGCCCTGCGGGAAGCTGTAGGTGCGGATGCGCTGGCTGCGGTCGCCGCTGCCGACCTGCAGCCGGCGGCTTTCGGCGGTGGCGGCCGCCTGCTTGCTGCGCTCGGCATCGAGCAGCTGCGCCTTCAGGCGCTTCATCGCCTTGTCGCGGTTGGCGTGCTGGCTGCGCTCGGTCTGGCATTCCACCACCACGCCGCTGGGCACGTGGGTGATGCGGATGGCCGATTCGGTCTTGTTGACGTGCTGGCCACCGGCGCCGGACGAGCGGAACGTATCCACCCGCAGGTCGGCCGGGTTGATGACGATCTCATCGACCTCGTCGGCTTCGGGAATGATCGCCACCGTGGCCGCCGAGGTGTGGATGCGGCCCTGCGACTCGGTGGCCGGCACGCGCTGCACGCGGTGCGTGCCGGATTCGAACTTGAGCTTGGAATAGGCGCCGCGCCCGACCACGCGCGCCACGATCTCCTTGTAGCCGCCATGCTCGCCGGGGCTGTCCGATTCGATCTCGACCTTCCAGCCCTGGCGTTCGGCATAGCGCGCGTACATGCGGAACAGGTCGCCGGCGAAGATCGCCGCCTCGTCGCCGCCGGTGCCGGCGCGCACTTCCAGGAACAGGTTGCCGTCGTCGCGCGGATCGCGCGGCACCAGCAGCAGCGCCAGGTCATGGTCCAGCTGCTGCAGGCGTTCCTGCGCGGCGGTGATTTCCTCCTCGGCCAGCTCGCGCAGGTCCGGGTCGGCACGCATCGCTTCGGCGGCGGCCAGGTCGGCCAACGCCCGCGCTTCGTCGTCCAGCGCGGTGGCGATCGGCTGCAGCTGGGCGAATTCACGTGAAAAATTGCGGAAGCGCTCGTTGTCGCCGACCACGTCCGGGTCGGCCAGCAGGCGTTCAAGTTCTTCGCGGCGTTCGGCCAGCGCTTCCAGCTTACGGCGCAGGGTCGGCGTCATCGTTGCTCACGGCAGGGTGTTGGTAGCCCGGCTTGGCCGGGAACAGGCGCTCGGCGGCGCGGGTCAGTTCAGTATCGCCGCTGAGCGCGGCCGCACGCAGCGCGGCGGTCGGCGGGTGCAGCAGGCGGTTGGTCAGGCCATGCGCGAGCAGCTCCAGCACTTCCTCCGGCGATTTGCCGTGGGCCAGCTGCTGGCGCGCCTTGTCCAGCATTTCCACCCGGGTGGCTTCGCCGTAGGCGCGAAGCTGGCGCAGCGGCGCCTGGTGCGCGTTGGCCTGCAGGGTCTCGACGAACCGCGATACCTGCAGCTCGATGATGGCCTCGGCTTCAGCGGCCGCCTCGCGCCGGCTGCGGCGGTTGTCCTCCACCGCGCGCTCCAGGTCGTCGACCGTGTACAGGAAGGCATCCTGCAGCTCGCCCACCCCGGTTTCGATATCGCGCGGCACCGCCAGGTCGAACAGCAGCATCGGCTTGTGCTTTCGCGAGCGCAGCGCCGCGGCGATCTGCGCCTTGGTGATCACCGGCTCGCGCGCGGCGGTGGCCGAAAACACCACGTCGGCTTCGCCCAGGTGGCGTTCCAGCTCGGTCAGCGGCAGCGCCACGCCGCCATGGCGGGTGGCCAGCTCCTGCGCGTGCGCCAGGGTGCGGTTGGCGATCAGCAGCCGGCGCACGCGGCCTTCGCTGAGGTGGCGGGCGGCCAGTTCGATGGTTTCGCCGGCGCCAACCAGCAGCACGGTGGAGTCTTCCAGCCGCGCGAAGGAGTTCTGCGCCAGGCGCACTGCGGTGGAGGCCACCGAGATCGGGTTGGCGCCCACGCGGGTGTCGGTGCGCGCGCGCTTGGCCACCGAGAAGGTCTGCTGGAACAAGCGATCCAGGCGCTGGCCGAGCAGGCCATGGTCGCGCGCGGTCGCCCAGGCATCCTTCACCTGGCCCAGGATCTGGGGCTCACCCAGCACCATCGAGTCAAGCCCGGTGGCGACCCGGAACAGGTGGCGCACCGCATCGGCATCGGCATGCTGGTACAGGTAACCGTGCAGCTGCCCGGCGTGCGACTCCAGCCACTGCGCCAGCGCCTCGCCCGATTCGGCCACGGCATACAGCTCCGTGCGGTTGCAGGTGGACAGCAGCACCGCCTCGGCCACCTGTGGGGTATCGCGCAGCGACGCCAATGCCTGGGGCAGGGCGTCGCCGCCAAAGGACGCGCGTTCGCGCAGTTCCACTGGCGCGGTCTGGTGATTCAGTCCGAGCACCCACAGGGTCATTGTTCAGTTGCTTGCGATAAGCTGCTGGCCATTCAAGTCGTCATTTTAAGGCCAGAAGCCCCCGATGCCCGCATTGATTCGCATCTCCAGCGTTCTGCTGCTGTCCCTGTTCACCGCCAGCGCCCTGGCGGCGGCCCCGGCTGCACCGGCTGGCAAGGCCGGAACGGCCGAACCGGCGTCGCTGACCCCGGTCATGGCCGGTGAGTTCGCGCTGCAGGCCGGCAAGCTGCCCGAGGCCGCGCGCTGGTACCTGGAGGCCGCCGAGGCGGGCCGTGACGACGCCGGCCTGGCCGAGCGCGCCACCCGGATCGCCATGCTCGCCGACGATGACAAGCGCGCCACCCGCGCGTTGGCCCTGTGGGAGAAGCGTGCGCCCCGTTCGTTGTCCATGCGCAGCGCTGCGGCCGCGCTGGACCTGCGCAAGGGCGATGTGAAGGGCGCGCGGACCGAGCTGGCCAGCCTGCTGCGTGACCCGGACCCGCGCGGCTGGAAGTTCGCACTGGCCGCGCTGGTCGGTGGGGGCCGCGACCCGGCCGCCGCCGCCGATGTGCTGGGCCGGCTGGTCGACGACAACGCCATCCCCAACCAGCTCGAGCCCTGGCAGGAATTCGGCCGGCTGGCCATGCGCATGGACCGGCCCGAGCTGGCCCGGCGCATGGTCGATGAAGTGGTGCGCCGCTTCCCCGGTGAGCCGCGCGTGGCGCTGCTCAATGCCAGCCTGATGTTCCAGGCCGGCAAGACCGACGACGCGCTGGCGGCGCTGCATTCGGTGGAGCCGCGCACCGCCGAAGACCCGGAGCTGCGCAATGCCGTGGCCATCGCCTACGACGCCATGGGCGATGCGAAATCGGCCGAGCGCGTGCTCGCGGTCGGTCCGCAGAACGTGCAGACCTGGGGCATGCGCGCCTCGCTGCTGGCCAAGCAGAAGGACGATGTGGCGCTGCTGGCGCTGTATACCGATCTCTCGAAGCAGGCGACCAAGCCGGATCCGGCGCAGCGCCTGCTGCTGGGCAAGATCGCCGAATACCTCAAACGCCATGCCGAAGCGGTGGACTGGTACCTCAGCGTGC
Source organism: Stenotrophomonas sp. CCNWLW57 (assembly GCF_037203925.1). Classification (NCBI taxonomy): domain Bacteria; kingdom Pseudomonadati; phylum Pseudomonadota; class Gammaproteobacteria; order Lysobacterales; family Lysobacteraceae; genus Stenotrophomonas; species Stenotrophomonas sp. CCNWLW57. Next base: position 44,515 of record NZ_JBBCBJ010000010.1, on the reverse strand, counting down.
CGGGCGGCGAAGAGCGCGCCGAAGCGCGCCTGCGTGCGGCCAGCGCCCAGTACGAACTGGGCCAGACCGACAAGGCCTTTGCCGGGGTGCACGCGATCCAGTCCGACGCCATGATCGACGACGAAGCGCGGCGCGATGCCTACCTGCTCGAAGCCGAGCTGCGCCAGCGGGGCGATGACCTGCCGGGTGAGCTGGACGCGCTGGCCCGGGGCCTGGCCGCCTACCCGGACGAGAACGCGCTGCTGTATGCCCGCGCGCTGGCCTGGGAGCGCCGCGATGACGTGCCGCGCGCCGAAGCGGACCTGCGCAAGATCCTGGTGACCGAGCCGGAGAACGTGGCCGCGCTCAATGCGCTGGGCTACACCCTGGCCGACCGCACCACGCGCTACCAGGAAGCATTGGAGCTGATCGACCGTGCCCGTGTGGCCGAGCCGGACAACGCCGCCATCGTCGACAGCTACGGCTGGGTGCTCTATCGCCTGGGCCGCAACGAAGAAGCGCTGGTGCAGCTGCGCCGCGCGTGGACGCTGGCCAAGGACCCGGAAATCGCCGCGCATGTGGGTGAGGTGCTGTGGGTACTCGGCCGCAAGGACGAGGCCCGCCGTTTCTTCGATGAAGCACGCAAGCTCGACCCGGAAAACCGTGCGCTGCAGCGCGTGATCGAGAAATACGGCGTATGAACCTGATTCCCGTGAAGGCCGCCCTGGCGGCGGTCCTGGCCGTGTCGTTGTCGGCCTGCGTGTCACTGGACACGCGCAAGGCCCCGGCCGCCCCCGATGTGGTGACCACCGTGAGCACCGAAGCGCAGCAGGCAGAGGCCGCGCGCGTGGACGCGCTGCGCGCACAGCCGGCGTGGTCGTTCCAGGGCCGGGTCGCGGTCAGCAAGGGGCGCAACGGCGGCAGTGGTCGCATCGACTGGCAGCAGCAGGCGCGGCAATACGTGGTGTCACTCAGCGCGCCGGTCACCCGGCAGAGCTGGACCTTGAGCGGCGACAGCGAAAACCGCAGCGGGCGCCTGGACGGCGTGGACGGTGGGCCCCGCCAGGGCGAGGATGCGCAGCAGGTGCTGCTGGAGGCCACCGGCTGGGATATCCCGGTCAACCAGTTGCCGGAATGGGTGCGCGGCCTGGTCGCCGAAGGGGCTGGTGCCGAGCAGATCGATCGGGACGCCGAAGGCCGGCCGCGCCGCGTCCGCCAGATGGGCTGGGACATCCAATTCCTGGACTGGTACCCGGCCGAAGGCGACCGCCCCGTGCTGCCGCGGCGGATCGAGGCGGTCAATGGCGACGCCAAGGTGCGCCTGCTGGTCGACGGCTGGGTGCTCGGCAGCCCATGAGCGCGCTGGACCTGAACGCCGGCGGGCCGTGGTTTCCGGCCCCGGCCAAACTCAACCTGTTCCTGCACATCACCGGCCGCCGCGCCGACGGCTACCACGAACTGCAGAGCGTGTTCCGGCTGCTGGACTGGGGCGACCGGGTCCGGCTGCAGGTGCGTGAAGACGGCCAGGTGCGTCGTGTGGGGCCCTCCGTGCCGGGCGTGGCCGAGGCCGATGATCTCGCCGTGCGTGCTGCAGTTCTTCTGAAAAATCATGCGAACGTCGCGCAAGGTGCGGATATCGCCGTCGAAAAGCGCATTCCGGCGGGCGGTGGTTTTGGTGGGGGTTCTTCCGATGCGGCGACCGTCCTGGTGGCGTTGAACGCGCTCTGGAAAACGGGTCTGGACGAAGACGCGCTGGCCGGCCTGGGCCTGCAGCTGGGCGCGGACGTGCCGGTCTTCGTGCGCGGCCGCAACGCCTGGGCCGAAGGCGTGGGGGAACAACTGACCCCGCTGGCGCTGCCGCCGGCCTGGTATGTGATCGCCGACCCCGGCGTTCACGTGCCCACGGCTGCACTTTTCGCCAGTCCCGATTTGACGCGCGACGCCCCAGTAGCGAAAATAGCGGACTTCGCTTCCGGGTCTTTGCTCGGGAATGCGTTCGAGCCGGTACTGCGCCGTCGCGAACCTGCCGTCGAGGCAGTGCTTATCGCGTTGGACAGGATTGGCCGGGCACGACTCACCGGGTCGGGAAGCGGTTGTTTCGTCGAGTTCGCCACGCGCGCTGCTGCAGAGCAGGGCCTGGCGCGGTTGCCGAAGGAACTGCGGGCATGGGTGGCTGCGGGCGTGGAGCGCTCGCCACTGCTTGATGTACTCGAGCGTTATTGATTTTGATGCAGGGGCGTCGCCAAGAGGCCCAAGGCACCAGGTTTTGATCCTGGCATTCGGAGGTTCGAATCCTCCCGCCCCTGCCACTTGCGGACGCCAACCGCGTTCCATGCGCATGCTGCGCGGACACGGTTGAACGGCCGCGGTGTTGTCACCGCAGACGTCCTCGGGCGCCGGCGGCCGAGTTCTCCGCCAATCGCTCCCGCCCGAGACCGTCATGATGCAAGATCACCCGAACCTGCTGGTATTTTCCGGCAACGCCAACAAGCGCCTTGCGCAGAGCATCTGCAAGGAACTGGGGGTGCGACCGGGCAAGGCGCTGGTGTCGCGCTTCTCCGATGGTGAAGTGCAGGTCGAAATCGAAGAGAACGTCCGCAAGCAGGACGTCTTCGTGATCCAGCCGACCTGTGCGCCCAGCGCCGAGAACCTGATGGAACTGCTGGTCCTGATCGATGCGCTCAAGCGCGCTTCGGTCAACAGTGTCACCGCCGTGGTGCCGTACTTCGGCTACTCGCGCCAGGATCGCCGCATGCGCTCCTCGCGCGTGCCGATCACCGCCAAGGTAGCCGCCAAGATGTTCAGCGCCGTTGGCGCCGACCGCGTCCTGACGGTGGACCTGCATGCCGACCAGATCCAGGGGTTCTTCGACATGCCGGTGGACAACGTGTATGCCTCGCCGCTGCTGCTCGCCGATATCTGGCGCGCCTACGGCACTGAAAACCTGATCGTGGTGTCCCCGGACGTGGGTGGCGTGGTACGTGCGCGTGCCGTCGCCAAGCGCCTGGACGATGCCGACCTGGCGATCATCGACAAGCGCCGTCCGCGCGCCAACGTCTCCACCGTGATGAACATCATCGGTGACGTCGAAGGCAAGACCTGCGTGATGGTCGATGACATCGTCGATACCGCCGGCACCCTGTGTGCGGCCGCCGCGGCGCTGAAGGCGCGTGGCGCCCTCAAGGTGGCCGCGTACTGCACCCACGCCGTGCTCTCGGGCCCGGCGGTGGACAACATCAACAACTCCCAGCTCGACGAGCTGGTGGTGACCGATACCATCCCGCTGCGTGAAGAAGCGCGCGTGTGCAGCAAGATCCGCCAGCTCAGCGTGGCGGAAATGCTGGCCGAAACGATGCGCCGCATCGCCTTCGGCGAGTCGGTCAGCTCGCTGTACGTGGATTGATTCGTTTTTTTCCTGGCCGCCGGCAACGGCAGCCAGGGCCCCGGGGACGTCTGGTCGCGGACGTGCCCTTCATCGCCAAGCCACTCCGGCAAGGCAACAACTGGTAGAAGCAAAATGTCGAAGACCCATGAAATCAAGGTCACCAAGCGTGAACTGCAGCGTAAGGGTGCGAGCCGCCGCCTGCGTCACGCCGGTGTGATCCCGGCCATCGTGTACGGTGGCAACGCCGAACCGGTCGCCATCAGCCTGGACCACAACGCCACCTGGCTGGCCCAGCAGAACGAGTGGTTCTACTCGTCGATCCTGAGCCTGAACCTGGACGGCCAGATCACCAAGGTGCTGCTGCGTGACATGCAGCGCCACCCGCACAAGCAGCTGATCATGCACCTGGATTTCCTGCGCGTGGATGAGAACCAGGCCCTGACCGCTTCGGTGCCGCTGCACTTCCTCAACGAAGACACCTCGCCGGCCGGCAAGGCTGCCGACGTCGTGGTCACCCACGAACTGAAGGAAGTCACCGTCAGCTGCCTGCCGAAGGACCTGCCGGAGTCGATCGACGTCGACCTGGGCGAACTGAAGGCTGGCGACGTGGTGTACCTGTCCAACATCAAGCTGCCGAAGGGCGTTGAGATCGTTGCCCTGGCCCAGGGCAAGGACCACGACGACGCCATCGTCACTGCCAAGCACGGCAAGGGCGAAGCCGCTGACGAAGAAGTGGCTGCTGCAGAGTAAGTGATTGCGGCGCCTGTCCCCCGGGGCAGGCGCCGTTTCTGCATGTACCGGCACGACGCCGGTAGCGATGAAGAAGAGCGATGACAGGATTGCGATTGATCGTTGGCCTGGGTAACCCCGGACCCGAGCACGCCCAGACCCGGCACAATGCCGGGTTTCGTTTCATTGACGCCCTGGTCGCACAGGCCGGCGCGCGCTGGAGCGTGGACAGCAAGCTGTTCGGCGAGACCGCCAAGGTCGATATCGCCGGCCAACCGGTGTGGCTGCTCAAGCCCGCCACCTTCATGAATCTCAGTGGCAAGTCGGTCACCGCCGCACAGCGCTTCTGGAAGATCGAGCCCGAGGAAACCCTGCTGGCGCACGACGAACTGGACCTGCCGCCCGGCGTGGCCCGGCTCAAGTTCGATGGCGGCCACGGTGGCCAGAACGGCCTGCGTGACACCATCCGCCTGCTCGGCCATGGCAGGTTCCACCGCCTGCGCATCGGCATCGGTCATCCCGGTCACAAGGACCGCGTGGTGCCATGGGTGCTCGGCCGTGCCAGCAAGGACGATGACGTGCTGATCGGGCATGCCATCGACGACGCCATCGACGTACTGCCGCTGGCCGTGCGTGGCGATTACAGTGAGGCGATGAAGCGCCTGCACACCCCGAAATAACCACGGCGTACCGACCGACGGTCGGTGCCTACCACCCCAGAGGTTGTCAAAGATGGGTATCAAATGCGGCATCGTCGGCCTGCCCAACGTCGGCAAATCGACCCTGTTCAACGCGCTGACCAAGGCGGGCATCGCCGCGGCCAACTTCCCGTTCTGCACCATCGAGCCGAACGTCGGCATCGTGCCGGTGCCGGATCCGCGCCTGAACGAACTGGCGGCGATCATCAACCCGCAGAAGGTCATCCCGACCGCAGTGGAGTTCGTCGACATCGCCGGCCTGGTCGCCGGTGCCGCCAGCGGTGAAGGCCTGGGCAACAAGTTCCTGGCCCACATCCGCGAAGTGGATGCGATCACCCACGTGGTGCGCTGCTTCGAGCACGGCGACATCATCCACGTGGCAGGCAAGGTGGATCCGATCTCGGACATCGAGACGATCGACATCGAGCTGGCCTTGGCTGACCTGGACAGCGTGGAAAAGGCGCTGAACCGCGCCGAGCGCGCGGCCAAGGGTGGCGACAAGGATGCAGCGGCACGCAAGCCGGTGCTGGCGAAGCTGCAGGCTGCGCTGTCCGACGGCAAGGCGGGTCGTTCGGTGGGCCTGGACGAGGAAGAGAAGGCGCTGGTGCGCGACCTGTTCCTGCTGACGCTGAAGCCGGTGATGTACATCTGCAACGTGCTGGAAGACGGCTTCGAGAACAATCCGCACCTGGAAGCGGTGCGCGCGCACGCTGCGGCCGACGGCGCGATGGTGGTGCCGGTCTCGGCGGCGATCGAAGAAGAGCTCTCGCAGCTGGACGACGAAGACCGCGACACGTTCCTGGCCGACCTCGGCCTGAGCGAGCCGGGCCTCAACCGCGTGATCAACGCGGCGTACAAGCTGCTCGGCCTGCAGACCTACTTCACCGCCGGCGTGAAGGAAGTACGTGCCTGGACCGTGCGCAAGGGCGCCACCGCCCCGCAGGCGGCCGCCGTGATCCACACCGACTTCGAGAAGGGCTTCATCCGCGCCGAAACCATCGCGTATGACGACTTCATCAAGTACAAGGGGGAAGCCGGCGCCAAGGAAGCCGGTCGCCTGCGCCTGGAAGGCAAGGAATACCGCGTCCAGGAAGGCGACATCCTGCACTTCCGCTTCAACGTCTGATCGATCCGACCGTTGATGTCCGCAACGCCCCGCCTTGAGCGGGGCGTTTGCGTTTGGGCGTGGACAATAATTAGCCACGCCCCGAAAGCACTGCGCGACAGGCTTCACCGCACTTGTCCACAGCAAACTCCCATGCCTTTCCACGCGCCATGTGGAAAACCCGCCGCCGGCATGGACAAATAATCACCATGCATTCGAAACCATTGCGGCACGGGGCTCACGCAGGCTTGTCCACAGCTAACTCCCATCACTCTCCACGCACCCTGTGGAGAACCGCATCCAATCGACGTGACGCCGGGCTCTGCCCGGCTGCTTCTCGCATCTGGGCGAACAGCCGTGCGCTGCGAACGTGCCTGGCTTGGGCCGTCGGGTGCGGGTTTGCGGGACACGCCGTGAACCCATCCATGGGGGCTCGTAGAAAACATCCATGTTTTCTACGGTCCCGCAAACCCACCCCCGCCGGCCCCCGACAGTTGGCCGGTGGCCAAGGAAGGAGCGGAATTCCCGTTGTTTGGCATGCTCCGGCATCGCCGGTAGGGTTGGTTCCCAAACAACCGCCGTGAACGCATCTACGTCCGGTAGCGCATGAATTGGATCGGAATGATCGACGGCCAACGGCCGTCCCCCGCGTTTCCCATGGCAACGACACACCGTCAAAGGCGGGTCGGGGCGGGTTTCCGGGGGTGTAGAAAACATGGATGTTTTCTACAAGCCCCCATGGATGGGTTCACGGCGTCCCCCGGAAACCCGCACCGTCCCGCCAAGCCAGACGATCGTTGCAGAACGGCTGTTCGCCTCACCCGCTTACAGCGCAGACCCACCAAACTTGTGCGTGTACTGCAGGTTCAACTGGCGGCCGACGGTATCGAACCACGACACGTCGTAATACGGGTACGACGTATAGGTCGCATCCTTCGGCGGCATCTTGTTGAACAGGTTCACCACCGACAGCGACAGGCGCGAATGGTCGTCGAAGCGGTACTGCACCGACAGGTTGTAGCGGTACGTCGCCTTCATCCACGGGCTGTCGCCGCTTTCCCAGTCGAAACTCTGGTCGTAGCTGTCGAAGCTCGGCAGCTTGCCCAGGCGCGAACCGTACAGCGTGGTCGACCACGCCGCGTTCTCCCAGGTCAGGCTGGCGCTGGTCTTGGTGCGCGGTATGTCGAAGCCGCTGTTGACCGCGAACTGGTCTTCCACCACGTCCCCGGCGAACTGCTGGAAATCATGGCGCTGCACCCAGGTGTGGTTGCCGCTCAGGATGAAATCACCCGCGCCGGTGGTCAGGCGGTAGCGCAGGCCGACGTCGATGCCACGGGTGGTTTCGCGGGCGATGTTGATCGGGCTCACGTGCACCCCGTACAGGCGGCCGTCGTCGGTTCGGGTGATGCGGCTGATGGCGTCCACGCAGGTCGGCGAGCTGGCATCGGCGTCGCCCAGGCGGCAGGCCGCCTCATCGCGCAGGATCGTGCTCACGTCCATGTCCTGCACCTGGTCACGCATGTCGATGTCGAACCAGTCCACCGACAGGTCCAGGCCCACTGCGGGCGACCACACCAGACCGGCGCTCCAGGACGTGCTGGTTTCCGGATCCAGCTGGCGGTTGCCTTGGCGGGTGCGGATCAGGTTCTCTTCGTAATCCGAGCAGTCGTCGGCACCGTCTACCGCGCAGGCGTAGTAGTCGTTGGCACTGGTTTCATCGTTGCCCGGACCGGCATACACGTAATGCAGGTCCGGCGCGCGGAACGCGGTGCCGTACGAGCCGCGCACCAGCAGCGAATCGATCGGCCGCCACTCGATGCCGCCGCTCCAGGTCGCCTTGCCGATCGTGTTGCCCGAGTAGCGGTACTGATCGAAGCGGCCGGCTACGCTCACGTTGAGCGTGTCGTGCAGCGGCAGCCGCAGCTCGGCCGCGGTGGCCCAGCGGTTGCGGCTGCCATGGCCGTCCGAATCCTTCCAGCTGTAGTAGTAGTACTGCGTGGCCAGCGGATCGGGATGGAGCGCGTAGGACTGGTTGCCGAACTCGGCGGTGGCCGCAAAGCCGGCCTTGCCGCCGGGCAGCTCGAACAGCTCGCCGTTGGTCAGGGTCAGCGCGGCGGTATCGGTGCGCGATCTGGGCGTGTAGGTGGTGCGTGCGGCGATCGAATCGTACTCGGCGCGGGTCAGCGGCCGGTACAGGCGCGCCGGGTCCGCGTTATAGATCGGGAAGCCATCGTCATCCTCGCCCAGCTGCGGGCCCAGGAACAGGTCGTTGGCCTTGGCCGCGATGATCTGCGGCCAGCGGATCGACGACTGGTACTGCGAATGGCTCAGCGAGGCCTCGTAATCCCAGGCCGCGCCCAGCGAGCCCTTGAACCCGGTGGTGACACTGAAGGTCTTCTGGGTGCTGCGGATCATGCCGTTGCTCAGCCCGCCCATTTCCTCCGGCGAGAACTGGCGCTGCCAGAACTCGACCTGGTCGGTGGCCTGGTTATGGAAGTAGCCGTCTTCGTTGCCGTCCGGCGCCATCAGCCCCCACTGGGTCACGTCGCGCATCAGCGCGATGTCGTGGTAGCCCAGCTGTACGTCGGCGAACCACTCCGCGCCATTCTCGAAGCCGTAGCGCAGCGAGGCGTAGCCGTTGGCGCCACGACGCTTGCTCAGGATCGTGCCGTAGCCGATCGAGCGGTCGCTGCCGCAGTAGAAGCCGTACCGCGCGCGCTCGGCGTAGTAGGTGCTGCCCTTGTTCTGTCCGGCCAGCGCATCGCAGGTGGCCTGGCCCGGGTCCAGGTAATCGTCGTTGTAATCCGTGCGCAGGTAAGCGCGGCGCGCGGCGCGCGCGCTGTCGGTGGGGGCGTCGAGGGTGGAATCCTGCTGCGCGCGCTCATAGGCCCACAGCGGGGTCTGCGACTGCAGCTCCAGGCTGTAGACCGCGCTGAACTTTCCCGCATCGAAGCCGCTCGCGATGCTCATGTCGAACGACTCGCCACCGCCCTCGGTGGTGGTGCCCATGCGCACGTCCACCGTGGTGCCATCGACCTGCTTCTTCAGGATGAAGTTGACCACGCCGGCGATCGCGTCCGAGCCGTAGATGGCCGACGCGCTGCCGGTCAGCACTTCGATCCGGTCGATCATGCCCAGCGGGATGTTGGAAACGTCAGTGAAGTTGCTGCGGCCCTGGAACGGCATCGGGAAGTCGGCGATCCGGCGGCCATTGACCAGCACCAGGGTGTGGTTCGGCCCCAGCCCGCGCAGGTCGACCTGCTGCGCGCCCGGTGAGAAATCGGCGCCGCTGGCGGACTGCTGGCTCTGGGTCTCACCGCCGTTCTGGGTCATCGAACGCAGCACGTCCGGCACGCTGGTGAAGCCGCTGGCCTGGATCTGCTCGGCGGTGATCACCGTGACCGGGGCCGGGCCCTCAACCTGCGCGCGCGGAATGCGCGAGCCGGTGACCTGCACCGTGTCCAGCTGCTGCACCCCGGGGGCTGGGGCCTGCGCCGCCGCGGTTGCGGCCACACCCATCAACGCCAGCTGGATCGACCACGCCATCGCCTGTTTACGCATGAGAATTCCCAACAAGAAAAGTAGGCCTCAGGGGAGGCCGCGACCCCCATTCACATTCGGTGAACGGACGGCGCGCATTTAACGCCTTTTTCATGCCGTTCACCACTGCCTCATCTTCAGGAATGCGCTGAAGCCGATTTCCGGCCCCGGTCCCCGACCTGCATGGCTTTCGGCCGATGCAGGCGGGCGTGCGGCGCGGGCATGATGGGGGTTCACCCACCCCGGTCATCGCCATGTCCCGCCGATCCGCTCTCCTGCTGTCCCTGTGCCTGCTCAGCCCCCTCGCGTTGGCCGCCGAACCGGTGCTGGTCATCCATGGTGGGGCAGGGGTGCAGCGCAAGGATCTCTCGGCGGCCGAGGAAAAGGCCGCGCGCGCGGCCCTGAGCCAGGCGCTCATCAAGGGCCACCAGGCGCTGGCGGCCGGCAAGCCGGCGCTGGACGCGGTCACCGCCGCCATCACCGTGCTCGAGGACGATCCGACCTTCAATGCCGGCAAGGGCGCGGTGTTCACCCATGACGGGCGCAACGAACTGGATGCCGCGCTGATGGACGGCGCCAGCCTCAAGGCCGGCGCAGTGGCCGGCGTGCAGCGCGTGCGCAACCCGATCCTCCTCGCTGAAGCGGTGATGCAGCACTCCCCGCACGTGATGATGGTGGGCCAGGGCGCCGAGACCTTCGCCGCGAGCCAGGGCATCGCGCTGGTCGATCCGTCCTACTTCCGCACCGAAAAGCGCTGGCAGCAGCTGCAGAAGGCGCTGAAGGAGGAGGCCAGCGGTCAGGCCCATGCCGACCTGGAAACGGCCCGCCACTTCGGCACCGTGGGCGCCGTCGCGCTGGACAGCCAGGGCCACCTGGCCGCCGGCACCTCTACGGGTGGCATGACCAACAAGCGCTACGGGCGGGTGGGCGACTCACCGATCATCGGCGCCGGTACCTACGCAAACGCCACCTGTGCGGTGTCCGGCACGGGATGGGGCGAGTACTACATCCGCACGGCCGCCGCGTACGACATCTGCGCGCGCATGCAGTACCTCAAGCAGGGGCCGGAAGACGCCGGGCGCGAGGTGATCAATACGCGCATTCCCGCGCTGGGCGGCGATGGTGGTGCGATCGTGCTGGGGGTCGATGGCCGTGCCGCCACGCCGTTCAATACGCAGGGCATGTATCGCGGCTGGATTGGTGCCGACGGCGTGCCGCACGTGGCGATCTTCGCGGACGAAACGCTGACGCTTCCGGGCCAATAGCCCGCGTTGTCAGGGCAAATTGCGATTGGTGTGAAAAATTTCAAAAAGGTTGTTGACAGAACCCGCATTCACCCCCAAAATTCACGGCTCTTCCACCCCACACCGAAAACGCTTCGGCGCCACGGGACAGGGTGGTAAGGAGGGATACCCAAGCGGCCAACGGGGGCAGACTGTAAATCTGCTGGCTTACGCCTTCGGTGGTTCGAATCCACCTCCCTCCACCAGTTTCATGCAGTTTCAAGTTGTGGCAAGAGCTTCCGATGCGGGAGTAGTTCAATGGTAGAACCTCAGCCTTCCAAGCTGATGGTGCGGGTTCGATCCCCGTCTCCCGCTCCATTGAATGGATTTGAATATATTCAAATTCGTGCCATAATTCAAAACTCGCTCACGTAGCTCAGTCGGTAGAGCACCTCCTTGGTAAGGAGGAGGTCGAAGGTTCGATTCCTTTCGTGAGCACCATCTTAGTGCCACCATTCAGACGATTTCGAGATAAGCAGCCATGGCCAAGGGTAAGTTCGAGCGCACCAAGCCGCACGTCAACGTCGGCACCATCGGTCACGTCGACCACGGCAAGACCACGCTGACCGCCGCACTGACCAAGATCGGTGCCGAGCGCTTCGGTGGCGAGTTCAAGGATTATTCCTCGATCGACGCCGCGCCGGAAGAAAAGGCCCGTGGCATCACGATCTCGACCGCACACGTCGAATACGAATCCCCGACCCGTCACTACGCCCACGTCGATTGCCCGGGCCATGCTGACTACGTCAAGAACATGATCACCGGTGCTGCCCAGATGGACGGCGCGATCCTGGTCTGTTCGGCTGCTGACGGCCCGATGCCGCAGACCCGCGAGCACATCCTGCTGTCGCGCCAGGTCGGCGTGCCGTACATCGTCGTGTTCCTGAACAAGGCCGACATGGTGGACGACGCCGAGCTGCTGGAACTGGTCGAAATGGAAGTCCGCGAGCTGCTGAGCAAGTACGACTTCCCGGGCGACGACACCCCGATCATCTCGGGCTCGGCCCGTCTGGCGCTGGAAGGCGACCAGAGCGAGATCGGCGTGCCGGCCATCATCAAGCTGGTCGAGGCGCTGGACACCTGGATCCCGCTGCCGGAACGCGACGTGGACAAGACCTTCCTGATGCCGGTGGAAGACGTGTTCTCGATCTCGGGCCGCGGCACCGTGGTGACCGGTCGTATCGAGCGTGGCGTGATCAAGGTCGGCGAAGAAATCGAAATCGTCGGTATCCGTGACACCCAGAAGACCACCGTGACCGGTGTGGAAATGTTCCGCAAGCTGCTGGACCAGGGCCAGGCAGGCGACAACGCCGGTCTGCTGCTGCGCGGCACCAAGCGTGACGACGTCCAGCGCGGCCAGGTGCTGTGCAAGCCGGGTTCGATCAAGCCGCACACCGAGTTCGAAGGCGAAGTCTACGTGCTGTCGAAGGACGAAGGCGGCCGTCACACCCCGTTCTTCAACGGCTACCGCCCGCAGTTCTACTTCCGTACCACCGACATCACTGGCGCCGCCAAGCTGCCGGAAGGCGTCGAGATGGTGATGCCGGGTGACAACGTGAAGATGGTCGTGACCCTGATCAACCCGGTCGCCATGGACGAAGGTCTGCGCTTCGCGATTCGTGAAGGCGGCCGTACCGTCGGCGCCGGCGTGGTCTCCAAGATCATCAAGTAATCTGCACTACCGGCGGCAGCACAGCGCTGCCGGTCTCGCGAACGGCGGGCCGGGAACCTCGGTCCGCCTTCGCCGTCTCAGGGAAGGCAGTTTTTTCAGTACGCCAGTAGCTCAATTGGCAGAGCAGCGGTCTCCAAAACCGCAGGTTGGGGGTTCGAGTCCCTCCTGGCGTGCCACTTCTCCCTTCCAGCGGCCATGCCGCCTCAGCAGCCAGAGCCGGATGAACAGCAAGATCGAGCATTCCAAGGACACCTCCACCGGGGGTGACATCGTCAAATACGCCGCCGCAGTGCTCCTGGCACTTGCGGGTCTTTTTGCGTGGTTCTGGTTCGGCATGCCCGAGCATGCGGCCCAGAATGCCTGGTCCGGTCCCCTGCGTGGCCTGGGTGTCGCCATCGGCCTTGCTGCCGGTTTCGGCGTGTTCATGCTGACCGCCAAGGGTCGTGACACCCGTGAGTTCCTTTCCGAATCCCGCTTCGAGCTGCGCAAGGTGGTCTGGCCGACGCGCCAGGAAGCCATCCGCATGACCTGGGTGGTGATGGTCGTGGTGATCATCCTCAGCCTGCTGCTCGGCGGCTTTGATTTCTTGATTCAGAAAGCGATCCAGTTGTTCCTGGGTCGATAAGGAGAAACCTGTGAAGCGTTGGTATGTCGTTCACGCCTATTCAGGCTTCGAAAAGTCGGTGGCGCAGGACCTGCGCGGCCGCATCGAGCGTAACGGGAAGCAGGAATTCTTCGGTGACGTCCTCGTCCCGACCGAGGAAGTGGTTGAAATGCGTTCCGGCCAGAAGCGCCGTTCCGAGCGCAAGTTCTTCCCCGGTTACGTCCTGGTCCAGATCGAGACGCACGAAGAGAACGGCATCCCCCGGATCGAGAGCGAAAGCTGGCATCTGGTCAAGGAAACGCCCAAGGTGCTGGGCTTCATCGGCGGCACCGCCGATCGTCCGCTGCCGATCGCCGATCACGAGGCCGAGGCCATCCTGAACCGCGTTCAGGAAGGTGTCGAAAAGCCCCGTCCGAAGGTGCTGTTCGAGCCGGGCCAGATGGTCCGCGTCACCGAAGGCCCGTTCAACGACTTCAACGGCGTGGTGGAAGAGGTCAACTACGAGAAGAGCCGCCTGCGCGTCTCGGTGCTGATCTTCGGTCGTGCCACCCCGGTCGAGCTCGAGTTCGGCCAGGTCGAAAAGGCCACCTGATCCGACGGCCGCGCCTGTTCACGCGGCGGCCTGAAAATCTGATATAGTGCGCGGCTTCCTGCCAGGAAGCTGGCAAAAGCAAAGGGCCGCCGCGAGGTGGCCTTCTGCATGAATTCAAAAACGCGATGCCGGGACGCGAGATTCCCGGTCCGATGGGGAGCCTGTGGTCGCAAGGCGCTAGCACCCGGAGAGTATTCACATGGCAAAGAAAGTAATTGGTTACATCAAGCTGCAGGTGAAGGCCGGCCAGGCCAACCCCTCGCCGCCGGTCGGTCCCGCGCTGGGTCAGCGTGGCCTGAACATCATGGAATTCTGCAAGGCCTTCAATGCCGCCACGCAGAAGCTCGAGCCGGGCCTGCCGGTTCCGGTGATCATCACGGCCTATTCGGACCGTACGTTCACCTTCATCACCAAGAGCACCCCGGCCACCACGCTGCTGAAGAAGGCCGCTGGTGTGAGCTCGGGCTCCAAGCGCCCGAACACCGACAAGGTGGGCAAGGTGACCCGCAAGCAGCTGGAAGAGATCGCCAAGGCGAAGGAAGCTGACCTGACGGCCGCCGACCTGGACGCCGCCGTGCGTACGATCGCTGGTTCTGCCCGTTCCATGGGCCTTGTGGTAGAGGGTTAAGAAGATGGCACAGACCAAGCGTGAGAAGGCCATCCAGGCCGCAGTCGTCCCGGGCAAGGCTTACGCCTTCGAGGACGCAATCAAGATCCTGAAGACCGCCACCAAGGCCAAGTTCGTCGAGTCCTTCGACGTCGCCGTGCGCCTGGGCGTGGACGCCAAGAAGTCCGACCAGCAGGTGCGCGGTTCGACCGTGCTGCCGGCCGGTACCGGCAAGAGCGTGCGCGTTGCGGTGTTCGCACCGGCCGGTGCCAAGGCTGACGAAGCCCTGGCCGCTGGCGCCGAAGCCGTCGGCATGGACGACCTGGCCGAGAAGATGCAGGCCGGCGATCTGAACTACGACGTCGTCATCGCCACCCCGGACGCCATGCGCGTCGTGGGTAAGCTGGGCACCGTGCTCGGCCCGCGCGGCCTGATGCCGAACCCGAAGGTCGGCACCGTGTCGGCCAACCCGGGCGAAGCCGTCAAGAACGCCAAGTCGGGTCAGGTGCGTTACCGCACCGACAAGGCCGGCATCATCCACTGCACCATCGGCAAGGCCGACTTCGCCGAAGACGCGCTGAAGTCGAACCTGCAGGCGCTGCTGCTGGACCTGATCAAGGCCAAGCCGGCTACCTCGAAGGGCACCTACCTGCAGAAGGTTTCGGTCAGCTCGACGATGGGCCCGGGCGTCACCGTCGACCAGTCGTCGCTGACCCTGAAGTAATCGTTTCAAGCGGGTACGCGGCCTCGGTCGCGTATCCGTGAATTTTGAAGGCAATCCGAGCGGGCCTGGCCCGTGACGATAGCCGTCAAAGACCGCAGGCGCGGTCGTTGCATACCGGCGACGGGCAGGGATGCTCGCATTGGCAGGGAGTCGCCGCCGGTGCCGTACCGACCGCTTAATCGTTTCCCCCGGGAATCACCCTGCGTAGATGGTGCCCTTCTGGAGTTTTTCTGGTTTACGCACGTCTGGGTTCACCCAGGTTGGCCATCCAGGTCTAGAACGGCCCACCCTTGGAACATCAACCCGATGTTCCCGGCGTCCAGGACGGATGCCGCCCAGGACCGCACACGGCAGGAGCCGTAAGCGGAGTTCAATTGGAGGAGTGCAATGGCTCTCAATCTGTCCCAGAAGCAAGAAGTAGTCGCCGAGCTGGCAGACGTCGCCGCCAAGGCCCACTCCTTGATCGCAGCCGAATACGCTGGCACCACGGTCGCCCAGATGACCGCGATGCGCAAGCAGGCTCGTGAAACCGGTGTTTTCTTGAAAGTTGTCAAGAACACCCTGGCTTCGCGCGCCGTTGAAGGCACCGAGTTCGCAGTCGCACAGGACAAGCTGGTTGGTCCTCTGCTGTATGCGTTCTCGCTCGAGGAGCCCGGCGCTGCCGGTCGCCTGATCAAGGATGCCGCCAAGACCAACGACAAGCTCAAGGCCAAGGTCGTTGCGATTGGTGGTGAAGTGTTCCCGGCGAGCCACGTCGACGTGCTGGCTTCGCTGCCGACCCGCGATCAGGCCCTGGCCATGCTGGCCCGCGTCCTGACCGAGCCGGTCACGATGTTCGCCCGCGCCATCAAGGCCATCGGTGACAAGCAGAATGGCGGTGAAACCGCTGACGCTGCCGAACCGGCCGCCGAGACCGCCTGAGTCGACGTTTCCGTGGTTCCGAACGGAACCTCAACCCAGAAAATTATCCAAAGGTAATCAAAATGTCCCTTACCAACGAACAGATCGTCGACGCCATCGCCGAGAAGTCCCTGATGGAAGTGATGGAGCTGGTCAAGGCCATCGAAGAGAAGTTCGGCGTCTCCGCCGCTGCTCCGGTCGCCGCTGCTGCCGCAGCTGGCCCGGCTGCCGCTGTTGAAGAGCAGACCGAATTCGACGTCATCCTGAAGTCGGCCGGCGAGAAGAAGGTCGAAGTGATCAAGGCCGTGCGCGCCATCACCGGCCTGGGCCTGAAGGAAGCCAAGGACCTGGCAGAAGCCGGCGGCATGATCAAGGAAGCCGCTTCGAAGGACGACGCTGCCAAGTTCAAGAAGGACCTGGAAGCTGCTGGCGCGACTGTCGAAGTCAAGTAAGCAGCTCCTTGCGTCGCCATCGAATCACGGCGATGCAGCCAAGGCTGGGGGCGTAAGCCCCCGGCCTTTGGTCGTTATTGCGGTAAGGCCGGATGCATGTCCGGTCCGCGCCAATTCGACCGGTAGATCCGACTGTTAGTCGGATGCTTCACCGGCGACGAGTTGGCAGTTGGAAGTAGCGGGAGAAGGCGTGCTGGTGCCGGCAATACCAGCGACTTCCAACTGACAATTTTCATGTTCCCTTCGGGCCACGCCTCCATGGCGGGGCCCGCACAGCCAAGGTGAGACCCCATGACGTCATATTCGTTCACCGAAAAAAAGCGTATCCGCAAGGATTTCGGCAAGCAGCGCTCGATCCTCGAAGTGCCGTTCCTGCTCGCCATCCAGGTGGATTCCTACCGCGAATTCCTGCAGGAAAACGTGGATCCGGCCAAGCGCCGTGATCTCGGCCTGCACGCGGCCCTGAAGTCGGTGTTCCCGATCGCCAGCTACAGCGGCAACGCTGCGCTGGAATACGTGGGCTACAAGCTGGGCGACCCGGTCTTCGACGAGCGTGAATGCCGCCAGCGTGGCATGAGCTACGGCGCGCCGCTGCGCGTGACCGTGCGCCTGGTGATCTACGACCGTGAGTCGTCCACCAAGGCCATCAAGTACGTGAAGGAGCAGGAGGTCTATCTCGGCGAAATCCCGCTGATGACCGACAACGGCACCTTCATCGTCAACGGCACCGAGCGCGTCATCGTCTCGCAGCTGCACCGTTCGCCGGGCGTGTTCTTCGACCACGACCGTGGCAAGACCCACAGCTCGGGCAAGCTGCTGTACAGCGCCCGCATCATCCCGTACCGCGGCTCCTGGCTGGACTTCGAGTTCGACCCGAAGGACGCGCTGTTCACCCGTATCGACCGTCGCCGCAAGCTGCCGGTGTCGATCCTGCTGCGTGCGCTGGGCTACAGCAACGAAGAGATGCTGGCCGAGTTCTTCGAGATCAACACCTTCCACATCAATCCCGATGAGGGCGTGCAGCTCGAACTGGTCTCCGAGCGCCTGCGCGGCGAGACCCTGAACTTCGACCTGGCCGACGGCGACAAGGTCATCGTCGAAGCCGGCAAGCGCATCACCGCGCGCCACGTGAAGCAGCTGGAAGCCTCGGGCATTGCCGCCCTGGCCGTGCCGGACGATTACATCGTCGGCCGCATCCTGTCCCACGACGTGGTCGACGCGAGCACCGGCGAACTGCTGGCCCAGGCCAACGACGAAATCACCGACGAGCAGCTGCAGGCCTTCCGCAAGGCCGGCGTGGATGCCGTGGGCACCCTGTGGGTGAACGATCTGGATCGTGGCCCGTACCTGTCCAACACCCTGCGCATCGATCCGACCAAGACCCAGCTCGAAGCGCTGGTCGAAATCTATCGCATGATGCGTCCGGGCGAGCCGCCGACCAAGGACGCCGCGCAGAACCTGTTCCACAACCTGTTCTTCACCTTCGAGCGCTACGACCTGTCCACGGTTGGCCGCATGAAGTTCAACCGTCGTGTCGGCCGCAAGGAAGTCACCGGTGAAGCGGTGCTGTACGACCGCAAGTACTTCGGCGAGCGCAACGACGAAGAGTCCAAGCGCCTGGTCGCCGAGCACGGCGACAGCTCCGACATCCTGGACGTGATCAAGGTCCTCACCGAGATCCGCAACGGTCGCGGCGTGGTCGATGACATCGATCACCTGGGCAACCGTCGCGTGCGTTCGGTCGGCGAAATGGCCGAAAACGTGTTCCGCGTGGGCCTGGTCCGCGTCGAGCGCGCGGTCAAGGAGCGCCTGTCGATGGCCGAATCCGAAGGCCTGACCCCGCAGGAACTGATCAACGCCAAGCCGGTTGCCGCGGCCATCAAGGAGTTCTTCGGCTCCTCGCAGCTGTCGCAGTTCATGGATCAGAACAACCCGCTGTCGGAAGTCACCCACAAGCGTCGCGTCTCGGCCCTGGGCCCGGGCGGCCTGACCCGTGAGCGCGCCGGCTTTGAAGTGCGCGACGTGCACCCGACCCATTACGGCCGCGTCTGCACCATCGAAACCCCGGAAGGCCCGAACATCGGCCTGATCAACTCGCTGGCCGTGTACGCCCGCACCAACCAGTACGGCTTCCTGGAAACCCCGTACCGCAAGGTGCACGACGGCAAGGTCTCCGACGAGATCGAGTTCCTGTCGGCCATCGAAGAAAACGAATACGTCATCGCCCAGGCCAACGCCCTGACCGACGCCAAGAGCATGCTCACCGAGCAGTTCGTGCCGTGCCGGTTCCAGGGTGAGTCGCTGCTGAAGCCGCCGGCGGAGGTCCACTTCATGGACGTCTCGCCGATGCAGACCGTCTCGATCGCCGCCGCGCTGGTTCCGTTCCTGGAACACGATGACGCCAACCGTGCACTGATGGGCGCCAACATGCAGCGCCAGGCCGTGCCGACCCTGCGTGCGCAGAAGCCGCTGGTGGGTACCGGTATCGAACGCGCCGTGGCCCGTGACTCGGGTGTGACCGTGAACGCCCGTCGTGGCGGCGAGATCGTGCAGATCGACGCCGGCCGCATCGTGGTCAAGGTCAACGAAGTGGAAATCACCGACGCCAGCGATGCCGGCGTGGATATCTACAACCTGATCAAGTACACCCGTTCCAACCAGAACACCTGCATCAACCAGCGTCCGCTGGTGGAAGTGGGCAACGTGGTGGCGCGTGGCGACGTGCTGGCCGATGGTCCGTCCACCGACATCGGCGAACTGGCCCTGGGCCAGAACATGCTGATCGCCTTCATGCCGTGGAACGGCTACAACTTCGAAGACTCCATCCTGCTCTCCGAGCGCGTGGTGGAAGAAGATCGTTACACCACGATCCACATCGAAGAGCTGACCTGCGTCGCGCGCGACACCAAGCTGGGGCCGGAGGAAATCTCGGCCGACATCCCGAACGTGTCCGAGCAGGCGCTGAACCGCCTGGATGAGTCGGGCGTGGTGTACATCGGTGCCGAAGTGCGCGCCGGCGACATCATGGTGGGCAAGGTCACCCCGAAGGGCGAAAGCCAGCTGACCCCGGAAGAGAAGCTGCTGCGCGCGATCTTCGGTGAGAAGGCGTCGGACGTGAAGGACAGCTCGCTGCGCGTGCCGCCGGGCATGGACGGCACCGTCATCGACGTGCAGGTCTTCACCCGCGACGGCATCGAGAAGGACAAGCGTGCGCGCCAGATCGAGGAAAGCGAGATCAAGCGCGTCAAGAAGGACTTCGACGACCAGTTCCGCATCCTGGAAGGCGCCATCTACGCACGCCTGCGCTCGCAGATCGTGGGCAAGGTCGCCAACGGCGGTGCCAACCTGAAGAAGGGCGACACCATCACCGACGCCTACCTGGACGGCCTGAAGAAGGCTGACTGGTTCGTGCTGCGCATGAAGGACGATGACGCTTCCGAAGCCATCGAACGCGCCCAGAAGCAGATCCAGGCGCACGAGAAGGAATTCGAGCGTCGCTTCGCCGACAAGCGCGGCAAGATCACCGCCGGCGACGACCTCGCCCCGGGCGTGCTGAAGATGGTCAAGGTGTTCCTGGCCGTGAAGCGCCGCATCCAGCCGGGCGACAAGATGGCAGGCCGCCACGGCAACAAGGGTGTGGTCTCCAACGTGGTGCCGGTCGAGGACATGCCGTACATGGCCTCGGGCGAGACCGTGGACATCGTGCTGAACCCGCTGGGCGTGCCGTCGCGCATGAACATCGGCCAGATCCTGGAAGTGCACCTGGGCTGGGCCGCCAAGGGCCTGGGCCGCAAGATCCAGGGCATGCTCGAGGCACAGGCCGCGATCAACGACCTGCGCAAGTTCCTGGACGACGTGTACAACCACGACAAGACCCAGCACGCCAACCACGTCGACCTGACCCAGTTCAGCGACGAGGAACTGCTGCGCCTGGCCGGCAACCTCACCGACGGCGTGCCGATGGCCACCCCGGTGTTCGACGGTGCCACCGAAGCTGAAATCAAGCACATGCTTGCCCTGGCTGACCTGCCGCTCAGCGGCCAGACCCAGCTGTATGACGGTCGTACCGGTGAGGCCTTCGATCGCCACACCACCGTGGGCTACATGCACTACCTGAAGCTGAACCACCTGGTCGACGACAAGATGCACGCCCGTTCGACCGGTCCGTACTCGCTCGTCACCCAGCAGCCGCTGGGCGGCAAGGCGCAGTTCGGCGGCCAGCGCTTCGGTGAAATGGAAGTCTGGGCGCTGGAAGCCTACGGCGCGGCCTACACCCTGCAGGAAATGCTGACGGTGAAGTCCGATGACGTGCAGGGCCGCAACCAGATGTACAAGAACATCGTCGACGGTGAGCACGAGATGGTCGCGGGCATGCCGGAATCCTTCAACGTGCTCGTGAAGGAAATCCGCTCGCTGGCCATCAACATGGAACTGGAAGACAACTGATCGTGCAGGCGCGGCTGCCCCGGCAGCCGCGCCGCCGGATGTGACCTGACAGCCCCATCGACAAGATTTCCTCCTTTCGGAGAAACACCATGAAAGACCTGCTCAACCTCTTCAACCAGCAGCGCCAGACGCTGGACTTCGACGCGATCAAGATCGCGCTGGCTTCGCCGGACCTGATCCGTTCGTGGTCCTTCGGCGAAGTGAAGAAGCCGGAAACCATCAACTACCGTACCTTCAAGCCGGAGCGTGACGGCCTGTTCTGCGCCGCCATCTTCGGGCCGGTCAAGGACTACGAGTGCCTGTGCGGCAAGTACAAGCGCATGAAGCACCGTGGCGTGGTCTGCGAAAAGTGCGGCACCGAAGTGACCCTGGCCAAGGTGCGCCGCGAGCGCATGGGCCACATCGACCTGGCCTCGCCGGTCGCGCACATCTGGTTCCTCAAGTCGCTGCCGTCGCGCATCGGCCTGATGCTGGACATGACCCTGCGTGACATCGAGCGCGTGCTGTACTTCGAAGCCTACGTGGTGACCGAGCCGGGCCTGACCGCCCTGGAGCGCCGCCAGCTGCTGACCGAAGAACAGTACCTGCAGGCACGCCAGGAACACGGCGACGACTTCGACGCCGCCATGGGCGCCGAGGCCGTGTACGAACTGCTGCGCACCATCGACCTGCAGTCGGAGATGACCCGCCTGCGCGAGGAGATCGCCAGCACCGGTTCGGAAACCAAGCTCAAGCGCCTCACCAAGCGCATCAAGCTGGTCGAAGCCTTCCTGGAGTCGGGCAACCGCCCGGAATGGATGGTCATGACCGTGCTGCCGGTGCTGCCGCCGGACCTGCGTCCGCTGGTGCCGCTGGACGGTGGCCGCTTCGCGACCTCCGACCTGAACGACCTGTACCGCCGCGTCATCAACCGCAACAACCGCCTGCGCCGCCTGCTCGAGCTGAACGCGCCGGACATCATCGTGCGCAATGAAAAGCGCATGCTGCAGGAATCGGTCGATGCGCTGCTGGACAACGGCCGCCGCGGCCGTGCCATCACCGGCACCAACAAGCGCCCGCTGAAGTCGCTGGCCGACATGATCAAGGGCAAGCAGGGCCGCTTCCGCCAGAACCTGCTGGGCAAGCGCGTCGACTACTCGGGCCGTTCGGTCATCGTGGTCGGTCCGTACCTGCGCCTGCACCAGTGCGGCCTGCCGAAGAAGATGGCGCTTGAGCTGTTCAAGCCGTTCGTGTTCGCCAAGCTGCAGCGTCGTGGCCTGGCCACCACCATCAAGGCCGCCAAGAAGCTGGTCGAGCGCGAAGAAGCCGAAGTCTGGGACATCCTGGAAGAGGTCATCCGCGAACACCCGGTGATGCTGAACCGTGCGCCGACCCTGCACCGCCTGGGCATCCAGGCGTTCGAGCCGGTGCTGATCGAAGGCAAGGCCATCCAGCTGCACCCGCTGGTCTGCACCGCGTTCAACGCCGACTTCGACGGTGACCAGATGGCCGTCCACGTGCCGCTCTCGCTGGAAGCCCAGCTGGAAGCGCGTGCGCTGATGATGTCCACCAACAACATCCTGTCGCCGGCCAACGGCGAGCCGATCATCGTGCCGTCGCAGGACGTGGTGCTGGGTCTGTACTACATGACCCGCGCCCTGGAAAACAAGAAGGGCGAGGGCATGGCCTTCGCCAACATCGCCGAAGTGAAGCGTGCCTATGACAACCGCGTGGTGGAACTGCACGCCAAGGTCAAGGTCCGCATCACCGAAGTGGTGACCGACGAGAACGGTGACAAGCAGAACAAGACCTCGATCGTGGACACCACGATCGGTCGCGCCCTGCTGGCCGAAATCCTGCCGGAAGGCCTGCCGTTCGCGCTGGCCAACACCGAGCTGACCAAGAAGAACATCAGCCGCCTGATCAACTCCAGCTATCGCCAGCTGGGCTTGAAGGACACGGTCGTGTTCGCCGACAAGCTGATGTACACCGGCTTTGCCTACGCAACCCGTGCGGGCGTGTCGATCGGTATCGACGACATGCTGATCCCGGACGAGAAGCGCGGCATCCTCACCGAGGCCGAAGCCGAAGTGCTGGAAATCCAGGAACAGTACCAGTCGGGCCTGGTCACCGCCGGCGAGCGCTACAACAAGGTGGTCGACATCTGGTCGCGTACCAATGAACGCATCGCCAAGGCGATGATGGACACCATTGGTACCGAGAAGGTGGTCAACGCCAAGGGCGAGA
The DNA here is from genome assembly GCF_037203925.1 of Stenotrophomonas sp. CCNWLW57. Classification (NCBI taxonomy): domain Bacteria; kingdom Pseudomonadati; phylum Pseudomonadota; class Gammaproteobacteria; order Lysobacterales; family Lysobacteraceae; genus Stenotrophomonas; species Stenotrophomonas sp. CCNWLW57. Next base: position 21,573 of record NZ_JBBCBJ010000010.1, on the reverse strand, counting down.
CCATCGACCAGAAGTCGATGAACTCGCTGTACATCATGGCCGACTCCGGTGCCCGTGGTTCGCAGGCGCAGATCCGCCAGCTGGCCGGCATGCGTGGCCTGATGGCCCGTCCGGATGGCTCGATCATCGAAACGCCCATCAAGGCGAACTTCCGTGAAGGCCTGAACGTGCAGGAGTACTTCAACTCCACCCACGGTGCCCGTAAGGGTCTGGCCGATACCGCGCTGAAGACCGCCAACTCGGGTTACCTGACCCGTCGTCTGGTGGACGTGGCGCAGGACGTGGTCATCACCGAGGTGGATTGCGGTACCTCCGAAGGCCTGACCATGACCCCGATCGTGGAAGGCGGCGACGTCGTGGAGCCGCTGAAGGACCGCGTGCTGGGTCGTGTCGTGGCCGAGGACGTGTTCCTGCCGGGCAACGACGAAGATCCGATCGTGACCCGCAACACCCTGCTCGACGAAGCCTGGGTGGCCAAGCTGGAAGACGCCGGCGTACAGAGCATCAAGGTGCGCTCCACGATCAGCTGCGAATCGGCGTTCGGCGTGTGCGGCCACTGCTACGGTCGCGACCTGGCCCGTGGCCACCTGGTCAACATTGGTGAAGCGGTGGGCGTCATCGCCGCGCAGTCGATCGGTGAGCCGGGTACCCAGCTGACCATGCGTACGTTCCACATCGGTGGTGCGGCATCGCGTGCGGCAGCCGTGGACAACATCACGGTCAAGACCACCGGTTCGGTGAAGTTCAACAACCTCAAGTCCGTCGAACACGCCAGCGGTTCGCTGGTGGCGGTCTCGCGCTCGGGTGAAATCTCGGTGCTCGATGCCCACGGCCGTGAGCGTGAGCGTTACAAGCTGCCGTACGGCTCGATGATCGCGTCCAAGGATGGCGATGCAGTGAAGGCTGGCCAGACCGTGGCCAACTGGGATCCGCATAACCACCCGATCGTGTCCGAAGTGGCCGGTTTCATCCGCTTCATCGACTTCATCGACGGCGTCACCGTCATCGAGAAGACCGACGAACTGACCGGCCTGGCCTCGCGCGAAATCACCGACCCGAAGCGTCGTGGCTCGCAGGCCAAGGAGCTGCGCCCGATCGTGCGCATCGTGGATGCCAAGGGCAATGACCTGACCATCCCGAACACCGATCTGCCGGCCCAGTACCTGCTGCCGCCGCGTTCCATCGTCAACCTGCAGGACGGCGCCGCCGTCGGCGTGGGCGACGTGGTCGCCAAGATCCCGCAGGAAGCGTCCAAGACCCGCGACATCACCGGTGGTCTGCCGCGCGTGGCCGATCTGTTCGAAGCGCGCAAGCCGAAGGATCCGGCGATCCTGGCCGAGCGTTCGGGCATCATCAGCTTCGGCAAGGACACCAAGGGCAAGCAGCGCCTGATCATCAAGGACACTGATGGTTCGGAACACGAAGAGCTGATCCCGAAGTACCGCCAGGTGATCGTGTTCGAAGGCGAGCACGTGACCAAGGGCGAAACCATCGTGGACGGCGAGCCGAGCCCGCAGGACATCCTGCGCCTGCTGGGTGTCGAGCCGCTGGCCGCTTACCTGGTCAAGGAAATCCAGGACGTGTACCGCCTGCAGGGCGTGAAGATCAACGACAAGCACATTGAAGTGATCACCCGCCAGATGCTGCGCAAGGTCGAGATCACCGACCAGGGCAGCAGCAAGTTCCTGAATGGCGAGCAGGCCGAGCGCCAGCGCGTCATCGAGGAAAACGCACGCCTGACCACCCGCAACGAGCTGATCGCCCGTTTCGACCCGGTCCTGCTGGGCATCACCAAGGCATCGCTGGCCACCGAATCGTTCATCTCGGCGGCCTCGTTCCAGGAAACCACCCGCGTGCTGACCGAAGCTGCCGTCCGCGGCACCTCGGACAACCTGCGCGGCCTGAAGGAAAACGTCATCGTCGGCCGCCTGATCCCGGCCGGTACCGGCCTGGCGTACCACGCCAACCGTCGTCGCAACGCCTCCGGGCTGACCGAGTCGGAGATGCAGACCCTGTCCGGCACCACGCCGGCGGTGGCTGAAGTGGCGCCGGCAGCCCCGGTGGCGGTGGAATCGACCGAAGCCGAATCGGCCGCGGACGAATGATGGATCCGGTCCGGCCGTCTGGCCGGACCACCCTCGGCGGTGGCGCAATCGCCACCGATGGGGTAGGATGCCGGCCGGTCCTCGAAAGGGGGCCGGTTTGACAACCTGAACGGGGGGCATGGAAAAGGCTCCCCTGTAACGGCCCGGGATCAGGGTCGGCTTGGCGTGCGCGCGGTTGACTGCGTTTTCGCCGGGTTGCTACAATCGTCTGTCTCAGCAGGCCGGTTTCTCGCCTGCTCGCACATATCCGCATTCATGGCCTGTTTTTCATCGGGCCTCTCTCAGAAGAACTTACTGATGGCGACGATCAATCAGCTTGTCCGCAAGCCGCGGCAGGCAACCACTTACAAGAGTGCCTCCCCGGCTCTTGAAAAGTGCCCCCAGCGCCGTGGCGTCTGCACGCGCGTGTACACCACCACCCCGAAGAAGCCGAACTCGGCGCTCCGCAAGGTTGCCAAGGTCCGCCTGACCAACCAGGAAGAGGTCATCAGCTACATCGGTGGCGAAGGCCACAACCTGCAGGAGCACTCCGTGGTCCTCATCCGTGGCGGTCGCGTCAAGGACCTGCCGGGTGTGCGTTACCACACCGTGCGTGGCTCGCTGGACGCCTCGGGCGTTGCCAAGCGTCGCCAGGGCCGTTCCAAGTACGGCGCCAAGCGTCCGAAGAGCTAAGGGAAAGTACACATGTCTCGTAAAGGTAATACGCCGCAGCGCTCTGTCCTGCCGGATCCGAAGCACGGAAGTGAAACCATCGCGCGCTTCATCAACATGGTGATGCTGAGCGGCAAGAAGTCGGTCGCTGAAAAGATCGTCTATGGCGCCATGGACGTGATCAGCGAAAAGAACCCGAACTCCATCGAGCTGGTGCAGAAGGCTCTGGACAACGTGGCTCCGTCGGTCGAAGTGAAGTCCCGCCGCGTCGGCGGTGCGACCTACCAGGTGCCGGTCGAAGTGCGTTCGTCGCGCAAGATGGCCCTGGCCATGCGCTGGCTGATCGACTCCGCCCGCAAGCGTGGTGAAAACACCATGCCGAAGAAGCTGGCTGCAGAACTGCTGGATGCCTCGGAAAACCGTGGTGGCGCCATCAAGAAGCGCGAAGAAACCCACCGCATGGCCGAAGCCAACAAGGCCTTCGCCCACTACCGCTGGTGAGTTTGACGGCCTTGTAAAACAGGCACGGCAGCACCATTAAGGTGCTGCCTCGCGGCCCCAGAAGGGCTGCGCCAATCCGAAGGCCGCCGAAAGGCGGCGTTCGGCCATCCGAATTCCAAGAAATTGAGAGGCTCCCGTGGCCCGCACCACTCCCATCGAGCGTTACCGCAATTTCGGCATCATGGCCCACATCGATGCCGGCAAGACCACCACGTCCGAGCGCATCCTGTTCTACACCGGCAAGAGCCACAAGATCGGTGAAGTGCACGACGGCGCCGCCACCATGGACTGGATGGAGCAGGAGCAGGAGCGTGGCATCACGATCCAGTCCGCTGCCACCACCGCGTTCTGGAAGGGCATGGACAAGTCCCTGCCGGAGCACCGCTTCAACATCATCGACACCCCCGGGCACGTCGACTTCACCATCGAAGTGGAGCGCTCGCTGCGCGTGCTCGACGGTGCGGTGTTCGTGCTGTGCGCCGTCGGTGGCGTGCAGCCGCAGTCCGAGACCGTGTGGCGCCAGGCCAACCGGTACAAGGTGCCGCGCATCGCGTTCGTCAACAAGATGGACCGCACCGGCGCCAACTTCACCAAGGTCGTTGGCCAGCTGAAGGCCAAGCTCGGCGCCACCGCCGTGCCGATGCAGCTGCCGATCGGCGCTGAAGAAGGCTTCAAGGGCGTCGTCGACCTGATCAAGATGAAGGCCATCCACTGGGATGAAGCCTCGCAGGGCATGAAGTTCGAGTACCTGGAAATCCCGGCCGACATGAAGGACGCCGCCGACGAGGCGCGCACCTTCATGATCGAAGCTGCGGCTGAAGCCAGCGAAGAGCTGATGGAAAAGTACCTGGGCGGCGACGAGCTGACCGAGGCCGAGATCATCGAAGCCCTGCGCGTGCGCACCCTGGCTACCGACATCGTGCCGATGTACTGCGGTTCGGCGTTCAAGAACAAGGGCGTGCAGGCCATGCTGGACGGCGTGGTGCAGCTGCTGCCGTCGCCGATCGACGTGCCGGACGTGACCGGTACCGACGTCGATGACGAAACCGTTGCGCTGAGCCGCAAGTCCGACGACAAGGCACCGTTCTCGGCGCTGGCCTTCAAGATCATCACCGACCCGTTCGTGGGCGCGCTGACCTTCTTCCGTGTCTACTCGGGCACGCTGAACGCCGGCGACCAGCTGCTGAACTCGGTGAAGGGCAAGAAGGAGCGCATCGGCCGCATCCTGCAGATGCACTCCAACGATCGCGAAGAGATCAAGGAAGTGCTGGCCGGTGACATCGCCGCCGCCGTGGGCCTGAAGGACACCACCACCGGTGACACCCTGTGCTCGCAGGAGCACCCGATCATCCTGGAGCGCATGGTGTTCCCGGAGCCGGTCATCTCGATGGCCGTCGAACCGAAGACCAAGTCGGACCAGGAAAAGATGGGCCTGGCCCTGGGCCGTCTGGCACAGGAAGATCCGTCGTTCCGCGTCAAGACCGACGAAGAATCCGGCCAGACCATCATCTCGGGCATGGGCGAGCTGCACCTGGACATCATCGTTGACCGCATGAAGCGCGAGTTCAACGTTGAAGCCAACGTCGGCAAGCCGCAGGTGGCCTACCGCGAAACCATCCAGCTGGCCGACGTGAAGTCGGATTACAAGCACGCCAAGCAGTCCGGTGGTAAGGGTCAGTACGGTCACGTCGTGATCGAGCTGTCGCCGATCACCGCTGAAGACCGTGCCGATCCGAAGATCGCGCCGAACATCAAGGACGATTTCCTGTTCGTCAACGACATCACCGGTGGCGTGATTCCGAAGGAATTCATTCCGTCGATCGAAAAGGGCCTGCGCGAAACCATCACCAGCGGTCCGCTGGCTGGCTTCCCGGTCGTGGACGTGAAGGTGAAGCTGGTGTTCGGCTCCTACCATGACGTCGACTCCTCGGAAATGGCGTTCAAGCTGGCGTCGTCGATGGCCTTCAAGCAGGGCTTCGCCAAGGCCAAGCCGGTCCTGCTCGAGCCGATCATGAAGGTCGAGATCGTGACCCCGGAGGATTACCAGGGTGACGTGATGGGCGACGTGAGCCGCCGTCGTGGCGTGCTGCAGGGTTCGAGCACCACCGGTGACGGTTCGGCCAGCATCATCAACGCGATGATCCCGCTGGGTGAAATGTTCGGTTACGCCACCTCGCTGCGTTCGCAGACCCAGGGTCGCGCGACGTTCACGATGGAATTCGACCACTACGAGCCGGCGCCGAACAACATCGCCGAAACCGTGATCAAGAAGTCCTGAGCATAAGCTCAGGCCTTCATCTCCCTCTTTCTGATATCCAAGGTATACAACAATGGCAAAGGGTAAGTTCGAGCGCACCAAGCCGCACGTCAACGTCGGCACCATCGGTCACGTCGATCATGGCAAGACCACGCTGACTGCTGCGCTGACCAAGATCGGCGCAGAGCGCTTCGGTGGCGAATTCAAGGATTACTCCGCGATCGACGCCGCGCCGGAAGAAAAGGCGCGTGGCATCACGATCTCGACCGCACACGTCGAATACGAATCCACCGAGCGTCACTACGCCCACGTCGATTGCCCGGGCCATGCTGACTACGTCAAGAACATGATCACCGGTGCTGCCCAGATGGACGGCGCGATCCTGGTCTGTTCGGCTGCTGACGGCCCGATGCCGCAGACCCGCGAGCACATCCTGCTGTCGCGTCAGGTCGGCGTGCCGTACATCGTCGTGTTCCTGAACAAGGCCGACATGGTGGACGACGCCGAGCTGCTGGAACTGGTCGAAATGGAAGTCCGCGAGCTGCTGAGCAAGTACGACTTCCCGGGCGACGACACCCCGATCATCTCGGGCTCGGCCCGTCTGGCGCTGGAAGGCGACCAGAGCGAGATCGGCGTGCCGGCCATCATCAAGCTGGTCGAGGCGCTGGACACCTGGATCCCGCTGCCGGAACGTGACGTGGACAAGACCTTCCTGATGCCGGTGGAAGACGTGTTCTCGATCTCGGGCCGCGGCACCGTGGTGACCGGTCGTATCGAGCGCGGTGTGATCAAGGTCGGCGAAGAAATCGAAATCGTCGGTATCCGCGACACCCAGAAGACCACCGTGACCGGTGTGGAAATGTTCCGCAAGCTGCTGGACCAGGGCCAGGCAGGCGACAACGCCGGTCTGCTGCTGCGCGGCACCAAGCGTGACGACGTCCAGCGCGGCCAGGTGCTGTGCAAGCCGGGTTCGATCAAGCCGCACACCGAGTTCGAAGGCGAAGTCTACGTGCTGTCGAAGGACGAAGGCGGCCGTCACACCCCGTTCTTCAACGGCTACCGCCCGCAGTTCTACTTCCGTACCACCGACATCACTGGCGCCGCCAAGCTGCCGGAAGGCGTCGAGATGGTGATGCCGGGTGACAACGTGAAGATGGTCGTGACCCTGATCAACCCGGTCGCCATGGACGAAGGCCTGCGCTTCGCGATTCGTGAAGGCGGCCGTACCGTCGGTGCCGGCGTGGTCTCCAAGATCATCAAGTAATCTGCTAGACTCTGCGCCCCGATGTTGCCTGGGTAGGGCATCGGGGTTGCAACACAAACGGGAAAAGAGGCGCAGGACGCACCTCGTGTTCCCCAGACCAGGAAGGGTCGCGCCATTCAGGCAGTGTCAACAGGACCCCCTGTTGACCGCCGCGTTGTATGCGCGCTATACTTTTTGTCTGGGCAGATCGGGAGACCGGTCTGCCTCGATTTTTGAGGTCTACGGAAAGATCTTGTCGCCGCGCAGGAATGTGCGGCGTCCGCATTCAGGATATTCATGGGACAAGGCAACCCAGAGGCCTTGTCCGTCGCTCTTTTAACGAAGGAACCTACCGCCATGGCGGACCAAAAGATCCGGATTCGGTTGAAGGCGTTCGATCATCGTTTGATCGACCGTTCGGCCAGCGAGATCGTTGAAACGGCAAAGCGGACCGGCGCGCAAGTGCGTGGCCCGATCCCGCTGCCGACCAAGATCGAGCGTTACACCATTCTCGTCTCGCCGCACGTCGACAAGGACGCGCGTGACCAGTACGAGACCCGCACGCACAAGCGCGTGCTCGACATCGTCGACCCCAACGACAAGACCGTGGACGCGCTGATGAAGCTCGAACTGGCTGCCGGCGTCGACGTTCAGATCAAGCTGACCTGAGGACTACGACCATGACGAAGAAATATTCGTTGGGCTTCGTGGGCCGCAAGGCTGGCATGAGCCGCGTGTTCACCGAAGATGGCCAGGCCATCCCGGTGACCCTGATTGAAGCTACCCCGAACCGCATCGCGCAGATCAAGACCGTCGAAGCTGACGGCTACAGCGCCGTGCAGGTGACCGTCGGCGCGCGTCGCGCTGCCCTGGTCAACAAGCCGGAAGCCGGCCACTTCGCCAAGGCGAAGGTGGAAGCCGGTCGTGGCCTGTGGGAATTCCGCGTTGAAGACGCGCAGCTCGGCGATTTCGCCGTTGGCGGCGAAGTCAAGGCGGACATCTTTGAAGTTGGCCAGAAGGTCGACGTCCAGGGTGTCACCAAGGGTAAGGGCTTCCAGGGCACCATCAAGCGCTACAACTTCCGTATGGGCGATGCAACCCACGGTAACTCGCTGTCGCATCGCGCGCCGGGTTCGCTGGGCCAGCGCCAGACCCCGGGTCGCGTTTTCCCGGGCAAGAAGATGTCGGGCCACATGGGTGCCGTGCAGCAGAGCACGCAGAACCTGGAAGTTGTCAAGGTCGACGTCGAGCGCGGTCTGATCGCGATTCGTGGCGCCGTGCCTGGCGCTGCGGGTGGTGACGTGATCGTGCGTCCGGCTAGCAAGGCATAAGGAGAGATGACGATGGAACTCGTTATCACGGGTAGCAACAACAAGGTCTCGGTCTCCGATGCCGTGTTCGGTCGCGATTTCAGCGAAGATCTGGTCCACCAGGTCGTCGTTGCCTATCGCAATGCCGGTCGCGCCGGCACCAAGGCACAGAAGACTCGTTCTGAAGTGGCTGGTACCACCAAGAAGTCGAAGAAGCAGAAGGGCGGCGGTGCGCGTCATGGCGCGCTGACGGCTCCGATCTTCGTCGGCGGCGGTGTCACCTTCGCGGCCAAGCCGCGCAGCTTCGAACAGAAGGTCAACCGCAAGCAGTACCGTGCCGCCATGTGCGCGATCCTGTCCGAGCTGAACCGCCAGGGCCGTCTGACCATCGTGGAGTCCTTCGATGTCGAAGCGACCAGCACGAAGGCTCTGATCGCCAAGCTGGCCGGCCTGGAAGTGGGCAAGCGCCCGCTGATCGTCACCGAGGAAGCCACCGAGCACCTGTACCTGTCGGCCCGCAACATTCCCTACGTGGAAGTGCGTGACGTGCAGGGCCTGGATCCGGTGTCGCTGGTCGGTGCCGACACGGTCGTCATCACCGCTGATGCGGTCAAGAAGGTCGAGGAGTGGCTGGCATGAACAGCAACGAAAAAATCTTCAGCGTGCTGCGTGCTCCGCGAGTCTCCGAAAAGACCGCGCGCCTGCAGGAACATTCCAACCAGTATGTCTTCGAGATCTCGAACGAAGCGACCAAGGCCGACGTGAAGGCCGCGGTAGAGCAGTTGTTCGACGTCAAGGTCGAAGCGGTCAACGTGCTGAACGTGAAGGGCAAGAACAAGTCCTTCCGTAACCGCACCGGCCGCCGCGGCGATTGGCGCAAGGCGTACGTGCGTCTCGCCGATGGCCAGTCCATCGATGTAACGGCCAAGGCCTGAGGTACATCCCATGCCATTGATGAAATTCAAGCCCACTTCCCCCGGCCGCCGTTCGGCCGTGCGCGTGGTTACGCCCGATCTGCACAAGGGCGCACCGCACGCAGCGTTGCTGGAGCCGAAGAGCAATACCGGTGGTCGTAACCACCACGGTCGCATCACCACCCGTCACGTGGGCGGTGGTCACAAGCAGCATTACCGTCTGATTGACTTCAAGCGCAACAAGGAAGGCATTCCGGCGCGCGTGGAACGCATCGAATACGATCCGAACCGCACCGCCCATATCGCCCTGCTGTGCTACGTCGACGGCGAGCGCCGCTACATCATCGCACCGAAGGGCCTGAAGGCCGGTGACCAGGTGATCGCGGGTTCGGATGCGCCGATCAAGACCGGCAACACCCTGCCGCTGCGCAACATCCCGGTTGGTACCACTGTCCACGGCATCGAACTGAAGCCGGGCAAGGGTGCCCAGATCGCGCGTGCCGCCGGCGCTGCCGTGCAGCTCGTCGCTCGTGAAGGCGTCTTCGCCACCCTGCGCCTGCGCTCGGGTGAAATGCGCAAGGTGCCGGTCGAGTGCCGCGCAACGATCGGTGAAGTCGGCAACGACGAACACAACCTGGAAAAGCTGGGCAAGGCTGGCGCCAAGCGCTGGCGCGGTGTCCGCCCGACCGTTCGTGGTGCTGCCATGAACCCGGTTGACCACCCGCACGGTGGTGGTGAGGCGAAGGCCGGCCAGGGTAATCCGCATCCGGTCACCCCGTGGGGTGTTCCGACCAAGGGTTACAAGACGCGCAAGAACAAGCGCACCCAGCAATTCATCGTCCGCGATCGTAGGGGCTAATCGACCATGGCACGTTCACTCAAGAAGGGCCCGTTCGTCGATCACCACCTCGTCAAGAAGGTGGAGGCCGCTGCGGGTAGCAAGAAGCCGATCAAGACCTGGTCGCGCCGTTCGATGATCCTGCCGGAAATGGTAGGCATCACCATCGCCGTTCATAACGGTAAGAACCACGTTCCGGTGCTCGTCAACGAGAACATGGTCGGCCACAAGCTCGGCGAATTTGCCATCACCCGGACCTTCAAGGGTCACGGTGGTGACAAGAAGTCGGGCAAGTAAGGAGAGATGACAATGGAAGCGAAAGCAATCCTGCGCTCCGCGCGCATCTCTGCGCAGAAAGCACGCCTGGTCGCTGACCAGGTGCGCGGCCTGCCGGCCGAGCGTGCGGTCAACCTGCTGAAGTTCTCGGACAAGAAGGCTGCCCACCTGATCAAGAAGGTGGTGGAGTCGGCTATTGCCAATGCCGAGAACAACCAGGGCGCCGACGTCGACGAGCTGAAGGTTCAGACCATCATGGTTGATGAAGGTCCGACCCTGAAGCGTTTCATGGCGCGGGCGAAAGGCCGCGGCACCCGCATCCTCAAGCGCACCAGCCACATCACTGTGGTTGTGGGCGCCGGCAAGTAAGCGGAAAGGAAAACACCATGGGTCATAAAGTTCATCCGATTGGTATCCGCCTCGGCATCTCCAAGGACTGGAACTCCAAGTGGTACGCCAACAAGGCCGAGTTTGCTGGTTATCTGGCAGCCGACCTGAAGGTGCGGGACATGCTGCGCAAGAAGCTCGCGCAGGCCGGCATCAGCAAGATCCTCATCGAACGTCCGGCGAAGACCGCCCGCGTGACGATCCACACCGCCCGTCCGGGCGTGGTGATCGGCAAGCGTGGTGAGGACATCGAGAAGCTGCGCAAGGAAGTGAGCGAAATGATGGGCGTTCCGGCGCACATCAACGTCACCGAAGTGCGCAAGCCCGAGCTGGACGCACAGCTGGTTGCCGAGTCGATCGCGCAGCAGCTGGAGCGTCGCATCATGTTCCGCCGCGCAATGAAGCGCTCGGTCGGCAACGCGATGCGCCTCGGTGCCCTGGGCATCAAGGTCAACGTCGGTGGCCGCTTGAACGGTGCTGAAATCGCCCGTTCGGAGTGGTACCGCGAAGGCCGCGTGCCGCTGCACACGCTGCGTGCCGACATCGACTATGGCTTCGCTGAAGCCAAGACGACCTACGGCATCATCGGCATCAAGGTCTGGATCTACAAGGGCGAGGTTTTCGATTTCTCCCAGGTTGGCCAGGAAAAGCAGGACGACACCCCGTCGCGCAACGATCGTAACGATCGCGGTGACCGCGGTGACCGTCAGCGCCCGGCCCGTGAAGCGAGGTAACGACAATGTTGCAACCCAAGCGAACCAAGTACCGCAAGGTACACAAGGGCCGTAACGATGGCCTGAGCTGGAGCGCCAACGCTGTCAGCTTCGGCGAATACGGCCTGAAGGCAACCGCCCACGGTCAGCTGACCGCGCGCCAGATCGAAGCGGCCCGCCGCTCGATCAGCCGCTACGTCAAGCGCGGTGGCAAGATGTGGATCCGAGTGTTCCCCGACAAGCCGATCACCAAGAAGCCCATCGAAGTCCGAATGGGTTCTGGTAAGGGCAACGTGGAGTACTGGGTAGCCCAGATCCAGCCCGGCCGCATGATCTATGAAATTGAAGGTGTGGGTGAAGACGTGGCACGCGAGGCGTTCCGCCTGGCAGCTGCCAAGCTCTCCGTGACCACCACTTTCGTGACCCGGACGGTGATGTGATGGATATCAAACAGCTTCGCGAAAAGTCGGCTGACGACCTGAAGTCCCATTTGGTTGACCTGCGTAAGGAGCAGTTCTCGCTCCGCATGCAGCAGGTCACCGGGCAGCTGCCGAAGACTCACGAAACCCGCCGGGTCCGCCGCGAGATTGCTCGCGTCAAGACCCTGCTCGGCAGCAACAAGTAAGGATGGCCGCGATGAGCGACAATACTGAAAACAAGCAGCTGCGCACGGTCGAAGGCCGTGTCGTCAGCAACAAGATGGACAAGACGGTCACCGTGTTGGTGGAGCGCCAGGTCAAGCACGCGCTGTACGGCAAGTACCTGCGTCGTTCGACCAAGCTCCACGCGCACGACGCCGACAACGCCTGCAATGAAGGCGATGTCGTCCGCGTGACCGAAATTGCTCCGATGTCCAAGACCAAGAACTGGCGCGTGGTGGAAATTGTCACCCGTGCGGCTCAATAAGGAGATCTGACTCATGATCCAGATGCAGAGCTACCTCGAGGTCGCGGACAATTCCGGTGCCAAGGAAGTGATGTGCATCAAGGTGCTGGGCGGCTCCAAGCGTCGCTACGCACACATCGGTGACATCATCAAGGTCACCGTGAAGGATGCAATCCCGCGCGGCAAGGTCAAGAAGGGTGAAGTGTTCGACGCCGTCGTGGTGCGTACCCGCAAGGGTGTGCGTCGCGCCGATGGCTCGCTGATCCGTTTCGACACCAATGCCGCGGTCCTGCTCAACAACAAGCAAGAGCCGATCGGCACCCGCATCTTCGGGCCGGTGACCCGTGAACTTCGTTCCGAGAAGTTCATGAAGATCGTCTCGCTCGCTCCCGAAGTGCTGTGAGCGACAGGAGATAATCATGGCTAACCGTATCAAGAAGGGCGACCAGGTCGTCGTCAACACCGGCAAGGACAAGGGCAAGCAGGGCGAAGTCGTCCGCGTCGACGGCGATCGTGTGATCGTCGCCAACGTGAACATCGTCAAGCGCCACACCAAGCCGAACCCGCAGGCAGGCGTTGCCGGCGGCGTGGTCGAGCGTGAAGCGTCGATCCATATCTCCAACGTGAATGTGCTCAACCCGGCTTCGGGCAAGGGCGAGCGCGTTGGCTTCAAGGTGCTGGAGGATGGACGCAAACTGCGTGTGTTCCGCTCCAGCGGTGAGGCGCTTGACGCCTGAGGAATGAGAAGATGAGTTCCCGTCTCGAAAAGTTCTACCAGGAAGAAGTGGTGCCGGCGCTGATGAAGCAGTTCGGCTACACCAATCCGATGCAGGTTCCCCGCCTGGTCAAGGTCACCCTGAACATGGGTGTCGGCGAAGCGGCGACCAACAAGAAGATCCTGGAAAATGCCGTCGCCGACATGGCCAAGGTCTCCGGCCAGAAGCCGATCGTGACCAAGTCCCGCGTCTCGGTGGCTTCGTTCAAGATCCGCGATGGTTGGCCGATCGGCTGCAAGACCACGCTGCGTCGTGCCAAGATGTATGAGTTCCTGGATCGCCTGATCAACATCTCGCTGCCGCGCGTGCGCGACTTCCGTGGTGTCTCGGGTCGTTCCTTCGACGGTCGCGGCAACTTCAACATGGGTGTGAAGGAACAGATCATCTTCCCGGAAATCGACTTCGACGCTGTCGACGCGATCCGCGGCATGGATATCGCCATCACCACCACCGCCAAGACCGATGCGGAAGCGAAGGCGCTGCTTGCAGCGTTCAAGTTCCCGTTCCGTAACTGATACGTCGAGGAATCCGAAATGGCAAAGACCTCCATGGTCAACCGCGACCTGAAGCGTGCGAAGCTGGCCGTCAAGTACGCCGGCAAGCGTGAAGAGCTGAAGAAGATCATCTCCAGCACGACCGCTTCGTACGAAGAGAAGGAACAGGCCGTGATCAAGTTGCAGAAGCTGCCGCGCGATTCGTCGCCGAGCCGCCACCGCAACCGTTGCGAACTGTCGGGCCGCCCGCGTGGCGTGTACAGCAAGTTCGGCCTCGGCCGCAACAAGCTGCGCGAAGCCACCATGCGTGGTGACGTGCCGGGCCTGCGCAAGGCCAGCTGGTAAGGGATCCGTCCCTGCAGTATGGGGTGGGCCTGTTCAGGTTCACCCCGACTTGAAGAGTCCGACCCCGGTCGGGCTCTTTTTGTCGTATACTCCCGCGTCTCACCCGGCGGCATGGGGTGGGGTAGGGCGCAACACCCGAACGACGGGCCTCCAGGCCCATTCCAAATAGCAAGATTTTCGCGAAAGCGGATATCGGTGCACTCAAAGGTATCGACTATGAGCATGACTGATCCCATCGCCGACCTGCTGGTACGCATCAAGAATGCGGCCGCGGTTGGCAAGCAGACGGTGAAAGCACCGTCCTCCAAGATCAAGGTTGCAATCGCAGAAGTGTTGAAGGCCGAAGGCTACATCACCGACCTGCGCGTGACCAAGACCGAGAACAACAAGGCCGAGCTTGAAATCGTCCTGAAGTATTTCGAGGGCAAGCCGGTCATCGAGACCCTGAAGCGCTTCTCGCGTTCGGGTCTGCGCCAGTACCGTGGCAAGTCCGAGCTGCCGAAGGTCCTGAACGGCCTGGGCATCTCCATCATCTCCACCTCCAAGGGCATCATGACTGATGCGCAGGCGCGCCAGTTGGGCGTCGGCGGCGAAGTCCTGTGCTTCGTGGCCTAAGGCGAGAAGGAAACCACTATGTCCCGCGTAGCCAAGAAGCCGGTCAACCTGCCCAAGGGCGTTGAACTGAACATCCAGCCGGAATCCGTCAGCGTGAAGGGCCCGAAGGGCACCCTGAGCCTGGCCAAGGTTGCTGGCGTCGAAATTTCCGTCAACGACGGCGTTGCCACCCTGGCCGCCAGCAATGACGAGCTGGTCGCCCTCACCGGCACCGTCCGCGCGATCCTGGCCAACATGGTCAAGGGTGTCACCGATGGCTTCGAGCGCAAGCTTGAGCTGGTCGGCGTGGGTTACCGCGCCACCATGCAGGGCAAGGACCTGAGCCTGGCGCTCGGTTTCTCGCACCCGGTTGTGTACGTGGCGCCGGAAGGCATCACGCTGTCGACCCCGACCCAGACCGAAATCCTGGTCCAGGGCACCGACAAGCAGCTGGTGGGCGAAGTTGCCGCCAAGATCCGCGCTTACCGCAAGCCGGAGCCCTACAAGGGCAAGGGTGTGAAGTACGCCGGCGAAGTCATCATTCGTAAGGAAGCCAAGAAGGCGTAAGGGCGAGTCCCCGTTCCGGGGAGGAATCCTGTCTTCAGCTTTCAAGGAAAAAGATCATGAACAAGAACATTGCTCGCCTGCGTCGCGCCAAGTCCACCCGCGCACACATCCGTGTCCTCGGCGTGCCGCGTCTGTCGGTGCTGCGCACCGGTCAGCACCTGTACGCCCAGGTCTTCACCGCCGACGGCTCCAAGGTGCTGGCTGCTGCCAACACCACCCAGGCCGACGTCAAGGAAGGCCTGAAGAACGGCAAGAACAGCGACGCCGCCGCCAAGGTCGGCAAGCTGGTTGCCGAGCGCGCCAAGGCTGCGGGCATCGAGAAGGTCGCTTTCGACCGCTCGGGCTACCGCTACCACGGCCGCATCAAGGCACTGGCCGATGCAGCCCGCGAAGGCGGCCTGCAGTTCTAAGGGATAAGGAAGCGGGGCTGGTCCCCGCTTCCGCCTGCCTGCCGGCACGGGTTGTGCCGGGCGGCGTCCTTCTTCTGCAGGGGCGTTCGATCCACCGCGTCATTCCACAGCTATAAGCGGCCCTGAGCCGTACATACCCAATCAATCAAGGAATCAACATGGCAGAAGAACGTCAGCAGCGGGGTCGCGATCGCGACCGTAACCGCGAAGAGAAAGTCGACGACGGCATGATCGAGAAGCTGGTCGCGGTCAACCGCGTCAGCAAGACCGTCAAGGGCGGTCGTCAGTTCACCTTCACCGCACTGACCGTGGTCGGTGACGGCGCAGGCAAGGTTGGCTTCGGCTACGGCAAGGCGCGTGAAGTGCCGGTCGCGATCCAGAAGTCGATGGAGCAGGCTCGCAAGAACCTGGCCGACGTCGATCTGAACAACGGCACCCTGTGGCACCCGGTGAAGTCCGGCCACGGCGCAGCCCGCGTGTTCATGATGCCGGCTTCGGAAGGTACGGGCGTCATCGCCGGCGGTGCCATGCGCGCCGTGCTGGAAGCGGTGGGCGTCAAGAACGTGCTGGCCAAGGCCGTCGGTTCGCGCAACCCGATCAACCTGGTTCGCGCCACGCTGAAGGGTCTGTCCGAAATGCAGTCGCCGGCCCGCATCGCGGCCAAGCGCGGCAAGAAGGTGGAGGATCTCAACCATGGCTAATGACACCGTCAAGACCGTCAAGGTCCGTCTGGTTGGCGGCCTGCGTGGCACCCAGTCGCGTCACCGCCTGTCGGTGCGTGCCCTGGGCCTGAACAAGCTCAACGATGTGCGTGTCCTGAAGGACAGCCCGCAGGTTCGCGGTCTGATCAACAAGGTCCACTACCTCGTCAAGGTTGAGGAATAATCCAATGACCCTGCATCTCAATGAACTGAGCCCGGCACCGGGCGCGCGCAAAGAGCGCACCCGCGTCGGCCGTGGTATCGGCTCCGGCCTGGGCAAGACCTGCGGCCGCGGCCACAAGGGTTCGTTCGCCCGTAAGGGTGGCGGCAAGATCAAGGCGGGCTTCGAAGGCGGCCAGACCCCCATGCAGCGTCGTCTGCCGAAGGTCGGTTTCCGTTCCAAGATCGCCAAGGACACCGCCGAAGTGCTGTCGTACCACCTGGACCGCCTGGAAGCTGGCGAGATCGATTTCGCCGCGCTGCGCGCTGCGAAGCTGGTCCCGAGCACTGCCAAGCAGGCCAAGATCGTCATGAAGGGCGGCCTGACCAAGGCCTTCACCCTGAAGGGCATCGCAGCAACGGCCGGTGCGAAGGCCGCGATCGAAGCTGCCGGCGGCAGCGTACAGGAGTAAGACATGGCGCAAGCTGGCATTGGTAACCTGGGCGGCGGGCTCGGCAAGTTCACGGAACTTCGCCAGCGTCTGCTGTTCGTCGTCGGGGCTTTGATCGTCTACCGCATCGGCTGTTATGTGCCGGTGCCGGGCGTCAATCCCGATGCCATGCTTGCGCTCATGCAGGCGCAGGGCGGCGGCATCGTGGACATGTTCAACATGTTCTCGGGCGGCGCCCTGCACCGTTTCAGCATTTTCGCGCTGAACGTGATGCCGTACATCTCGGCATCCATCGTGATGCAGCTGGCCGTCCACATCTTCCCCGCGCTCAAGGCGATGCAGAAGGAAGGTGAGTCTGGTCGCCGCAAGATCACCCAATATTCCCGCATCGGCGCCGTGTTGCTGGCCGTGGTGCAGGGCGGCAGCATTGCGCTGGCGCTGCAGAACCAGCTGTCCCCGTCCGGTGCGCCGGTCGTGTACGCGCCGGGCATGGGCTTCGTGCTCACTGCCGTGGTCGCGCTGACCGCCGGTACCATCTTCCTGATGTGGGTTGGCGAGCAGGTCACCGAGCGCGGCATCGGCAACGGTGTGTCGCTGATCATCTTCGCCGGCATCGTGGCGGGCCTCCCGGGTGCGGTCATCCACACCTTCGACGCCTTCCGCGAAGGCAACCTGCAGTTCATCCAGCTGCTGCTGATCGCGCTGGTGGTGCTGGCCTTCACCTTCTTCGTGGTGTTCGTCGAACGCGGCCAGCGCCGCATCACGGTGAACTACGCACGTCGCCAGGGTGGCCGCAACGCGTACATGAACCAGACCTCGTTCCTGCCGCTGAAGCTGAACATGGCGGGCGTGATCCCGGCCATCTTCGCCTCCAGCATCCTGGCATTCCCGACCACCCTGGCCATGTGGTCCGGCCAGGCCAGCTCGGCGACCTGGCTGCAGAAGGTCGCCAACGCCCTGGGTCCGGGCGAGCCGCTGCACATGATCGTGTTCGCTGCGCTGATCACCGGTTTCGCGTTCTTCTATACCGCGCTGGTGTTCAACTCGCAGGAAACCGCCGACAACCTGAAGAAGTCGGGCGCGCTGATTCCGGGCATCCGTCCGGGCAAGGCCACCGCCGACTACATCGACGGCGTGCTGACCCGCCTGACCGCGGCCGGCTCGGCCTACCTGGTGATCGTCTGCCTGCTGCCGGAAATCATGCGCACGCAGCTGAATGCCTCGTTCTACTTCGGCGGCACCTCGCTGCTGATCGTGGTGGTGGTGGTGATGGACTTCATTGCGCAGATCCAGGCGCACCTGATGTCGCACCAGTACGAGAGCCTGTTGAAGAAGGCCAACCTGAAGGGCGGCAACCGCGGCGGTTTTGCCCGCGGCTGATTGGCCTGTTACACTATCGTCTTCCTGACGTGATGGTCCTCCGCTTCGCGGACCTGGCCACACAAACGAAGGGCGGCCCCCGCAGCGGTTCCGGGTGGGGGTGAGATCGGGTCGTCCCGCGCGGGAGTAGCGCGGGCGGCGCCGGAAGAGGGTCCGAAAGGGTCGCTTCCGGAGTCAACCTGATCCGGCGCCGGAGCCTGGGCACACTCCCTGGGCCGGGTCCATGAAACCTTTCAGGTTTCACGGGCTTCCATGTAAACCGGAACCTTGTTAGTATCGCTAGTTCACTTTTTTGATCCATCCTGCCGGATCGGCGCGCCTCGGGTGCGCTGTCGGCCATCACTCAGCTGGAGAACCGCGTCATGGCGCGTATTGCAGGCGTCAACCTGCCAGCCCAGAAGCACGTCTGGGTCGGGTTGCAAAGCATTTACGGCATCGGCCGTACCCGTTCGAAGAAGGTCTGCGACGCCGCAGGCGTCACTTCGACCACCAAGATCCGCGATCTGTCGGAGCCGGAAATCGAGCGTCTGCGCTCGGAAGTGGCCAAGTACATCGTGGAAGGCGATCTGCGCCGTGAAATCGGTATCGCGATCAAGCGCCTGATGGACCTGGGCTGCTACCGCGGTCTGCGTCACCGCCGCGGCCTGCCGTTGCGTGGTCAGCGCACCCGTACCAACGCCCGCACCCGCAAGGGCCCGCGCAAGGCGATCAGGAAGTAAGGGACCTAAGAAATGGCTAAGCCCGTCGCTAAGACCAAGAAGAAGATCAAGCGCGTCGTCACTGACGGCGTTGCCCACGTCCACGCTTCTTTCAACAACACCATCGTGACCATCACCGACCGCCAGGGCAATGCTCTGTCGTGGGCGACGTCCGGTGGCGCTGGCTTCCGCGGTTCGCGTAAGTCCACCCCGTTCGCTGCCCAGGTGGCTGCCGAGAAAGCCGGCCGTGCCGCGCTGGATTACGGCGTCAAGTCCCTGGAAGTCCGCATCAAGGGCCCGGGTCCGGGTCGTGAGTCGGCCGTGCGCTCGCTGAACAACGTGGGCTACAAGATCACCAACATCATCGACGTGACGCCAATCCCGCACAACGGGTGCCGTCCGCCGAAGAAGCGTCGCGTCTAAAGGAGCGATAAGAAATGGCTCGTTATATCGGTCCTACCTGTAAGCTCGCCCGCCGCGAAGGCGCCGACCTTTCCCTCAAGAGCCCGGCCCGTGCGCTGGACTCCAAGTGCAAGCTGGAGCAGAAGCCCGGCCAGCACGGCGCGACCGCCCGCAAGGGCAAGCTGTCCGACTACGCCACCCAGCTGCGTGAAAAGCAGAAGGTCAAGCGTATCTACGGTCTGCTGGAGCGTCAGTTCCGCAACTACTACAAGAAGGCCTCGACCAAGAAGGGCAACACCGGCGAGAACCTGCTGCAGCTGTTGGAAACCCGCCTGGACAACGTCGTCTATCGCATGGGCTTCGCTGTGACCCGTCCGGCTGCCCGTCAGCTGGTCTCGCACCGCGGTGTCACCGTGAACGGTAAGTCGGTCAACCTGGCTTCGTACCAGGTCAAGGCTGGCGACGCTGTCGCGCTGTCCGAGAAGGCTGCCAAGCAGCTGCGCGTTCAGGAAGCCCTGACCGTGTCCAAGACGCACGACCTGCGCCCGACGTGGATCGAAGTGGACGCCGACAAGTTCGCCGGCATCTTCAAGGCCGTGCCGGATCGTTCGGACCTGCCTGCGGATATCAACGAAGCGCTGATCGTCGAGTTGTATTCGAAGTAATTCACATTGGAGAGCCCCCGGCGACGGCCGGGGGTTCACTAGGAGAACCCGCAACATGACGGTTACCGCCAACCAGGTTCTGCGTCCTCGTGGTCCGCAGATCGAACGCCTTACCGACACCCGCGCCAAGGTCGTTATCGAACCCTTGGAGCGTGGTTACGGGCATACGCTGGGCAATGCCCTGCGTCGCGTGCTGCTGTCGTCCATCCCGGGCTTCGCCATCACGGAAGTTGAGATCGACGGCGTACTGCACGAGTACACCACGCTCGAAGGCCTGCAGGAGGACGTTCTCGAAGTCCTGCTCAACCTGAAGGACGTGGCGATCCGTATGCACACCGGTGACAGCGCAACCCTGTCGCTGTCCAAGCAGGGTCCGGGTGTCGTGACTGCTGCCGATATCAAGGTCGACCACAACGTCGAGATCCTCAACACGGATCATGTCATCTGCCACCTGACCAAGGACACGGCAGTCAACATGCGCCTGAAGATCGAGCGTGGTTTCGGCTACCAGCCGGCCGCCGCGCGTCGTCGTCCGGACGAAGAAACCCGTGCCATCGGTCGTCTGGTCCTGGACGCCTCGTTCTCGCCGGTCCGTCGCGTCGCCTATTCGGTGGAAGCGGCCCGCGTCGAACAGCGTACCGACCTGGACAAGCTGGTGCTGGACATCGAAACCAACGGCACGATCGATGCCGAGGAAGCCGTGCGCACCGCCGCCGACATCCTCAGCGATCAGCTGTCGGTCTTCGGTGACTTCACCCACCGCGACCGCGGTGCAGCCAAGCCGGCCAACAACGGCGTGGATCCGGTGCTGCTGCGCCCGATCGACGACCTGGAACTGACCGTGCGTTCGGCCAACTGCCTCAAGGCCGAGAGCATCTACTACATCGGCGATCTGATCCAGAAGACCGAAGTGGAACTGCTCAAGACCCCGAACCTCGGCAAGAAGTCGCTGACCGAGATCAAGGAAGTCCTCGCCCAGCGCGGCCTTTCGCTCGGCATGAAGCTGGAGAACTGGCCGCCGGCCGGTGTCGCCCAGCACGGCATGCTCGGCTGATCCAGCGCAGTAAATGCTTTACCCCGCACCTTCGGGTGCGGGGGCTTCACCCGCAGTACCTCGCATCGACAGGCGCCAGCCTGCGGTGACGGTCGGCCAGGAGGGCCGGCGCCGGACCATCCGCAGTCCAAGCAACAACGCCGGGAAGGCGACAGCGATACCCAACCGATCCAACATTCTTTCAAGGAACATCCGTCATGCGTCACATGAAATCCGGCCGTAAGTTCAGCCGTACCAGCGCCCACCGCGAAGCAATGTTCAAGAACATGGCCGCGTCGCTGTTCAAGCACGAGCTGATCAAGACCACCCTGCCGAAGGCCAAGGAACTGCGCCGCGTCGCCGAGCCGCTGATCACCCTGGCCAAGGTCGACTCCGTTGCCAACCGCCGTCTGGCTTTCGCCCGCCTGCGTGACAACGAAGCCGTGGGCAACCTGTTCACCACCCTGGGCCCGCGTTACGCGAACCGTCCGGGCGGCTACCTGCGTCTGCTGAAGTGCGGCTTCCGCGCTGGCGACAACGCGCCGATGGCCTACGTCGAACTGGTCGACCGTCCGGCCGCCGTGGCTGAAGCCGTCGAAGAATAATCGACTCGCTTTACCAAAGATTCTTCAAAGAACCCGGCCTTGTGCCGGGTTTTTTGTTGGGTCTGGTTTTGCTCCAACGTCAACGTCAACGGCGCTGGTTGTTCGCTGATCACTGCGGGGCCCCGGCCGGTGTGGGTTTGCGGGGGGCGCCGTGAACCCGTCCTTGGGGGCTCTTACCAAACATCCATGTTTGGTAAAGCCCCCGCAAACCC
>NZ_JBBCBJ010000009.1:0-136324 GCF_037203925.1 Stenotrophomonas sp. CCNWLW57 | reverse complement strand
CTGCTGGGTGGCATCTACTGGGTGCCATCTGCTGGGTGGCATCTACTGGGTGCCATCTGCTGGGTGGCATCTACTGGGTGCCATCTGCTGGGTGGCATCTACTGGGTGCCATCTGCTGGGTGGCATCTACTGGGTGCCATCTGCTGGGTGGCATCTACTGGTAGCGCCGACTGTTAGTCGGCTGCTCTTCGCCACAGCATATGGCTGCCCGTAGCCCTGCGCCTGGTGATGCAGCCGACTAACAGTCGGCGCTACCGTTCGGCATCCCGGCCGCCGTTTTACGCGGCGGCGGTTTCCAGCCGTTCTATCACGTCGGCCAGCGGCGCCGGCCGGCCCAGCAGGAAGCCCTGCACCTGGTCGCAGCCGTGCGCGGCCAGCCATTCGTGCTGGCCCGGGGTTTCCACGCCTTCGGCGATCACCGTCAGGCCCATGCTGTGGCCCAGCGACAACAGCGCGCGGCAGATCGAGGCGTTGCGCGGGTTGGTTTCCACATCGGCCACGAAGCTGCGGTCGATCTTCAGGATGTCCAGCGGCAGGTGCTGCAGGTAGGACATGTTCGAATAACCGGTGCCAAAGTCGTCCAGCGAAATATGGATGCCCTGCTCGTGCATGCGCTGCATGGTCTGCTTGGCCTGGCCCGGCTTGCGCATCAGGCTGCTCTCGGTCAGCTCCACGTGCAGGGCCCCGCGCGCCAGCCCGAACTCCTGGCTGGCGCGGCTGAACTCGGCCACCAGGTCGCTGTTGAAGAACTGCACCGCCGAGACGTTCACCGCAATCGGCAGGTCCCAGCCGGCATCCACCAGCTGGCGCTGCGCACGCGCTGCTTCACGGATCACCCAGCGGCCCAGCGCCAGGATCAACCCGGTGTCTTCGCACAGCTGGATGAACTCGCCCGGCGGAATGAAGCTGCCATCGGCCTGCGGCCAGCGCAGCAGCGCCTCCAGCGCCGCCGGGCTGCCATCGCTGGCGTGGCAGATCGGCTGGAAGTACAGCGCGAATTCGGCATCGATCGCGCTGTGGATGCGCCCGGCCAGGCGCAGCCGGTCAGCCAGCCGCGAACTCACTGCGCTGTCGAACCAGGCAATCACGCTGCCTTCGTCGCGCGCGGCATGTGCGGCCTGCGCGGCCATGCCGATCACCTGTTCGGCGCTGACCACATCGCCGTCGAACTTCACCGCCACGCCAATGCGCGGCTCGAACTGGTGCAGCCAGTCCTGTCCGCGCACGGGTTCGGAGACAGTCTGCACCAGCGTATCCAGCGCGGTCTGGCGCTCGTGGTCGTCGCGGATGGCGAAGATGAAATCCTCGGCCGGCTGGAACGCCAGCAACCCATAGCGCACGCCCAGCCCACCCAGGCGCTTGGCCATGGCCTGCAGCACCACGTCGCCCACTTCGCGGCCCAGCGTATCGGCCACCAGCTGCAGGCCACGGAACTGCACGTAGGCGATGGTGTAGCTGCCGCCTTCCTCATCCAGCTGCGCGGCCAGCGCGCGCGTGTTGAGCAGCCCGGTGGCCGGGTTGTGGGTGGCGTGGTAGGCCAGGTCACGCTCATAGGCCATGCGGTCGCTGATGTCCTCGGCCAGCACCAGGCAGGCCTCGCGCCCGTCGAAGTCCAACCGCGCCAGGTGCGCGCGCACTTCGAATACGGTGCCGTCCTTGCGCCGGTGCAGGCGCACCTTGGCATCCTGCAGGTCGCCGCTGGTGGCGTTGGCAATCGCGCCGCGGATTTCCTCCCAGCCTTCGCGTGGGCGGATGTCCAGGATGCTCATCGCCAGGAATTCGTCGCGGCTGTAGCCGTACTGGCGCACCGCCGCTTCGTTCACTTCCAGGAACCGCAGCGTGTCCGGATCGAACACCCAGAACGGTGCCGGGTTGCGGTCGAACAGCAGGCGGAACTGGCGCTCGGCCTGCTGCGCGCGTGCCAGCGCCTGGACCCGCTCGCTCACGTCGGTGAGCGCGCCGATCATGCGCCGCTCGCGGTCGCTGCCACCCACCTGCTGGCCACGCGCCGATACCCAGTGCGTGGCACCACCGGGCAGCACGATGCGGAACATCTCATCCAGCACGCCATTGCCGGCAAACGCATCGTCGAACGCCGCCTGCAACCGCTGTGCATCCTCGTGGTGCACCCGGTTGAAGAAATCGGCCACCGGCAGGGAATCGAGCGGGATGCCGAATATTTCCCGCGCCAGTGGCGACCAGCGCAGCACCGAGGCGTCCTCGTCCACCGTCCAGGTGCAGATCTTGCCGACCTGGTGGGCCATGCGCAGCTCGGCATGGCCGGTGCGCAGCTCCTCGCTCATCGCATCCTGGCGGCGGGTGGCACGGCGCAGGCTGGTGTAGACCAGCGCGAATGCTCCCCAGTACAGCAGGTACAGGCCGATCGAGGCCTGCACGTAGGGCCACCACGGCGCCAGCACATCCTGCCGGCCCAGCCCGGCGTACACCGCCAACGGGTACTCGGCCAGCGTGGTGAGGGTGGTGATGCGCTCGACCTTGTCGATGGGACTGTGTTCGACGCCCAGCGGCAGCACCGTATCGCTGCCCAGCAGGTCGCGCCGCTGCAGTTTGAACTGCTGTCCGGTCAAGCCGTCGTTGTCGGGGCTGCGCGCCAGCAGGTGGCCGGTGACATCACTGATGGAGAGCACGCCGTGGAGGCCGATATCCAGCCCGCTGATGATCGACTGCAGCTCGCTGGTATGCAGCCGGCTGAGCAGCCACCGGTCCTCGCCCATGCGCAGCGCCAACGGCAGCACCCAGCGGCGCATGCCCAGGTCCTGCGGCGGGCCCAGATACAGCTGGCTGTCCTGGCCACGATGCGCCTCCACCGCCCACAGCGGCAGGGTCAGGTCACCGCCGCCGCTGGTCAGGGCACGGCCGAACTGGTCCACCACCACGATGCTTTCCAGCTCCGCATGCCGCTGCAGCACCCCATCGATCGCATCGTCCAGCAGGTCCGGTGCCTGCGCCGGCACGTGCTCGAACAGCTGCGCGCCGTCGGCGGCGATGCCGCGCATGGCGCGTTCCAGGTTGCGCAGTTCCAGTCGCAGCAGGCGCTGCGAACCAGTGGCCAGCGCCGTGCTCTGCCGTTGGGCGGCCTCCAGCCGGCGCTGGTAATCATTGGCCAGCATCACCACCAGGCCCGCACCGAGCAGCAGGCCCAGGCCGATCCCCAGCCACACGATGGTGCGCAGCGGCCGCGCCATAGGCTGGCTCAGCGCGGGCATCGCGTACCTCTACCTCGGTGACGGCCTGACTTCATGTAAACGCTTCCTGGTTTCCCCAAACCTGAGCGGCCGACGTCGCAATTTCTTGACGTCTCTCTTGCCCGTTCCCAACGGGCAAGGCCTTGGCCCAGCGCCTTGCCCCCAGCATGCACCAGCCCGCCCGGCTCGGGAAGGGGTGCGACAGCCGTCACACCTTGACGCAGCCCAATGCGGCCACAACTCCCGCCAGATCCCGCCGGTTCGCGGGCCGGGCGGCGGATTAGACTTGGGGTTTCCCCGTTGCCTGAGAAGTCCATGTCCAAGCTGCGCCGCCCCACCCTGATGCTTGCCATTGCCGCCAGCCTGTCGCTGGGCCTGGCCGCCTGCGACCGCGATGCGGCCGCGCCGACCGCCGCCCCGCCGGCCGATACCGCCGCCCCGCCCGCCGCGCCCAAGCCGCAGCTGGGCAGCTTCGGCTTCGATGCCGCCGGCATGGACCGCAGCGTCGCCGCCGGCGATGACTTCTTCGGCTTCGCCAACGGCAGCTGGGTGAAGAACACCGAAATTCCGGCCGACCGCTCCAGCTACGGCAGCTTCAACGTCATTTCCGAGAAGACCCTGGCCGACACCCGCGCCATCCTCGAAGGCGCCGCCGCTGATACCAAGGCCAGCGGCGAAACCAAGCTGATCGGCGATTACTACGCCGCCTTCATGGACGAGGCCGGAATCGAATCGCGCGGCATGGGCGTGATCAAGCCCGAGCTGGACGCCATCGGCGGCATCGGCGACAAGGCCGCGCTGGCCACCGCCCTGGGCGGCACCCTGCGCGCCGACGTGGACCTGCTCAACGCCACCAACTTCTACACCGACCGCCTGTTCGGCACCTGGGTGTCGGTGGACCTGCTGCAGCCGGACCGCAATGCGCCCTACCTGGTGCAGGGTGGCCTGGGCC
Organism: Stenotrophomonas sp. CCNWLW57; assembly: GCF_037203925.1. Classification (NCBI taxonomy): domain Bacteria; kingdom Pseudomonadati; phylum Pseudomonadota; class Gammaproteobacteria; order Lysobacterales; family Lysobacteraceae; genus Stenotrophomonas; species Stenotrophomonas sp. CCNWLW57. The sequence continues at coordinate 132,166 of NZ_JBBCBJ010000009.1, read as the reverse complement.
TGCCTGACCGCGACTTCTACCTGCAGGGCGGCCGCATGGCCGAGATCCGCAAGCAGTACCAGGCCTATATCGCCCAGGTGCTGCAGCTGGCCGGCGTGGCCGACCCGGCCGCCAAGGCGCAGCGCATCCTGGCGCTGGAAACCCGCATCGCGCAGGCGCACGCCACCCAGGAAGAAACCAACGACGTGGCCAAGGGTGCCAACGCGTGGAAGCAGGCCGACCTGAGCGCGAAGGCGCCGGGCATGGACTGGGCCGCGTTCCTGGCCGCCGCCGGCCTGGACAAGCAGGACGACTTCATCGTGTGGCAGCCCAAGGCCGTGGCCGGCATCTCGCGCCTGGTCGCCACCGAACCGCTGGATGTGTGGAAGGACTACCTGACCTTCCACGCCCTGGACCGCGCCGCGCCGTACCTGCCCAAGGCACTGGCCGATGCGCGCTTCGCCTTCCACGGCACCACCCTCAACGGCACCCCGCAGCAGAGCGAGCGCTGGAAGCGTGCGGTGGATGAGAGCAACAACGCCGTGGGCGAAGCGATCGGCAAGCTGTATGTCGAAAAGCACTTCGACCCGGCCACCAAGGCGCGCGCCGATGAAATGGCAAAGAACATCATCGCCGCCTTCGCCAAGCGCATCGACGCGCTGGAATGGATGTCGCCGGAAACCAAGGCGCACGCCAAGGCCAAGGTCGAAGGCCTCACCGTGGGCATGGGCTACCCGGACAAGTGGCGCGATTACACCGGCCTTGAAGTGAAGCGCGACGATGCGCTGGGCAACGCCGAGCGCGCCAGCCAGTTCGAGTACCGCCGCAACCTGGCCAAGCTGGGCCAGCCGGTGGACCACAGCGAATGGGCGATGCTGCCGCAGACCATCAACGCCATGAACGTGCCGCTGGAAAACCGCCTGGTGTTCCCGGCCGCGATCCTGCAGCCGCCGTTCTTCGACGGTGCCGCCGACGATGCGGTGAACTACGGCGCGATCGGCGCGGTGATCGGCCATGAGATCAGCCATGGCTTCGACAACGCCGGTGCGCTGTTCGATGAAACCGGCAAGCTGCACAACTGGTGGACGGCCGAGGACCTGAAGAAGTTCAATGCCGCCGGCGATGCGCTGGCTGCGCAGTTCAGCAGCTACCAGCCGTTCCCGGGCGTGTCGGTCAACGGCCGCCTCACCCTGGGCGAGAACATCGCCGACGTGGCCGGCCTGGCCACGGCCTACGACGCCTACCAGCTGTCGCTGCAGGGCAAGCCGGGCCAGACCCTGGAAGGCTTCACCCCGGACCAGCGCTTCTTCCTGGGCTTCGCCCAGGCGTGGCGCAGCAAGGCCCGCGAACAGGCCCTGCGCAATTCACTGCTGACCAACGTGCACGCCCCCGGCCAGTTCCGCGCGCTCACCGTGCGCAACCTGGACGCGTGGTACCCCGCCTTCGAGGTGAAGGACGGCCAGAAACTGTACCTGGCCCCGGAAAAGCGGGTCAAGGTGTGGTGACAAAAACGGGCGCTTCGGCGCCCGTTTTTTTGGGGGGCATGTACCCGCTGGTAGCGTCGGTTCCCAAACGACTGCCGATGGCGATGATCGGCACGGGGACGCATGACGTTGAACGGAGAGACACCTTCGTTTCAGGTCATGCGTAAATGAAATCGCACACGTTATCGGCAGTCGTTTGGGAACCGACCCTACCGATCCGTCATCCGGTTCACCAATGGGCGAGCGTGCTTGTTGGCACGCCTACACGCGCGCAGGCGCGCGCCGCTACGCCGTCCTGCAGCGCGCGGCGGAACAAGGGCGACATGCCCTGCAGCAACCGCGCGGAAGCCCGTGCCTGGGTGCGCTGCAACGGCGTTCGTTCGAGCATCGTCGTGGCCCACTCTGGAAGCAGCGCAGCACCGGCGCCGAGGAACAGTTCGCGCGAAAGCCCCGCCATCGGTACCGGCAGCCGGATGCTGGACAACACCGCCAGCACTTCACGTGAGCGCGCATCGAACCGCAGCAGCGTCTGCTGCCGCGCGAAATACGCTTCCACCTCCGCTTCCGAAGCCGGCACATCGGTGGCACCCAACGCTTCGGCCACGCGCCGGTACTCGTCGTAGTACCGGTCGGCGATGGGCTCCGGCACCTCGCGGCAGTAACGCCGGTAGCCCTGCAGGAAGCCGTATGCCTCGGTGACATGCACCCAGGTCAGCAACGCCGGATCATCGGCCGAATACGCCTGCCCATCCTGCGTCTGCCCGCGCACGTGTGCGTGGATGCGCTTCACCTTCCCGACCAGCGCCTCCACTTCGCCCGACGCCGCGTAGCTGGTACATGCCACGAACGCCGTGGTGCGGCGCAGTCGCCCCACCAGGTCATCGCGGAAGTTGGAATGGTCATACACCCCGGCCAGCGCGAGCGGGTGCAGGGTCTGCAGCATCAGCGCGCACAGCCCACCGGCCAGCATCCCGGGAAACTCGGCATGCACCCGCCAGGTCACGCTATCGGGCCCGAACCAGCCCGGGTCGCCCAGCGGGTGGTCGTAATCGATGCCGCTCTGCCCGCGCGGGAACGCCCCCAGCACCCAGCGCCGGATCGGTACGGTGGCGGGGCGGGTGAGGCGGTGCAGCAGTGACGACATCGGGGTGCTTCCATGGGTGAAGAGGCCGGCGATCCTGCGCGGTTGCGTCAATTCTGCGTGATCCACGTCGCCCCGACCACGTCCGGCACGGCACCGGCCTACACATTGTGCGGTCGCAGCAAAAAACGGCGGAAATTTTTCGCTTCACAAGCAGTTTTACATGATGCACCGCGCAAAAATTTCGGCGCCCTGCGCATTCAGTTAAGTCCCCTGCGGCGTTTTGTCGCACTGCCCATTGCCAAGCGAAATGAAAGTGCTAGAACTGAACCCGCCTCACCGTCCGTCCAAATGCGCCGCTGCACGTTCCCGAAGGAGCCCGTGATGATCGCTTTGTTCAAAGGTTTAGGTTTACTGCTCCAGGACAACGAGCTCTACGGCAGCCCGTTCGAAAAGCAGGTCGCGCATTGGCGCAGCAAGAGTGAGCAGCAGATCCGCGAAGAAGTGGCCACCCTGGCCAAGGCCAAGGGCCAGTGGCTGATGGCGTCCATCGTCGGCTGGCAGGCGGCCTCGCTGCTGATCCTCGGGCTGATCGCCAACTACCTGTGGAAGGACGACTTCCATATCACCTTCACCCGCGTGGTGATCGTGTTCGGCTCGTGGGTCTCGATCCTGTTCGTGATCTGGTTCATGGCCAACATGTTCGACCACACCGCCGGCTTCGAGCGCTGGATGAAGGCGTTCAACAGCCGGGCGCGGATCACCTCCGATGCCGATACCGTGGAATGCGTGGCCGAAGCGCTGGACATGGCCCAGCTCTACCCGGAAGTACTCGATTACAAGCAGGCGGTCACTGCCAGGCGTGAGCTGCGCCACGAAGACATCCGCATCATGCGTGAGATCGGGCGCATGAAGCAGCATTCGGAACTGGTCGGCCAGCTCAACCACGTCGGCGAACCCGACCCCGGCCAGAACCTGCACCTGCAACCGGCCTTCTGACCCCACCAGGTCCAGGGGGATCCCAATGCCACCGTGCGCGAACACGGTGGCATTGTTTTTCTACATGCCGCGGAACAGGCTCATGAACGGCTGGCTCACGTTGAGCACTTCCGGTCGCTGCTTCAGGCGCAGCTGGCCACGGCCGGTGTCATCGCGGCTCACCGCCGCCACCGCTTTCATGTTGACGATGGTGGAGCGGTGGATCTGGCGGAAGCGCTGCGGGTCCAGCACTTCCAGCAGCTCGCGCAGCGGCGTGCGCAGCAGGCTTTCGCCGGCCTCGGTCACCACCGTGGTGTACTTGCTGTCGGCGCGGAAGTAGACCACGTCTTCGAGCATGATCAGCTGCGTATCGCGGCCATTGCTGGCGGTGATCCACGCCAGCGGCGGCGCGTTCGAGTGCGCCCCGGGCTGTTGGCCCAGGCGCTGCAGCAGCTGCTCCAGCATCGCGTTGTCCGGCCGGCCCATCTGCATGCGCGCCAGAATGCGCTCGCGCGTGGCCAGCAGCCGCTCGTCGCTGACCGGCTTGAGCAGGTAATCCATCGCGCCCTGCTCGAAGGCATCGATCGCATACTGATCGTAGGCGGTCACGAACACCACCTGGGTGCGCGGGCTGATCTCCGGCAGCGCGCGCGCTACCTCGATGCCGCTGATGCCAGGCATGCGGATGTCGAGCAGGGCCAGGTCCGGTTTCAGTTCGGCCAGCCGCTCCAGCGCGCTGGCGCCGTCTTCGCATTCGGCCACCAGCCGCAGTTCCGGCCACAACCGCTGCAGCTGGGCCACCAGCGACTGGCGCAGCAGGTCTTCGTCTTCGGCAATGAGGGCATCAAGCAGCATGGATCGCCTCGCGTGCGTCGCGCGGCAAGGTGATCGTTGCCGCCACGCCGCTGGGGAAGTTGGACACGATGGCCACGCCGGCGCGTTCACCGCAGGTCAGGCGCAGCCGTTCGCGCAGGTTCTTCAGGCCGATGCCGGTGCCGCTGCTGCCCTGCCCGAAGCCCAAGCCGTCGTCGGCCACGGTCAGGGTGACGTGGTCATCGAAGGCGCGCGCGATGATCCACACCGTGCCGCCACCGGGCTTGGGCTCCAGCCCGTGCTTGATCGCGTTCTCGACCAGCGTCTGCAGCGCCATCGACGGCAGCGGTACGGTTTCCAGCGCCGGCGGCACATCCACCTGCAGTGCCAGCCGCGCGCCCATGCGGATCTTGAGGATTTCCAGGTAGGCCTTGGTGCGCTCCAGTTCCACGCCCAGGGTGGACATCGATTCGTCCACGCTCGGCAGCGAACTGCGCAGGTACTGGATCAGGTGCCCCAGCATCTGGTCGGCGCGCGGCGGGTCGGTGCGGGTCAGTACCTGCGCGTTGGCCAGCGTGTTGTACAGGAAGTGCGGTTCCACCTGTGCGTGCAGCAGGTTCAGCCGCGCCACCGACAGTTCCTTTTCCGTGGCGGTCTGTTCGGCCGCCGCCTGCTCGTCGCGGCGCTGTTCGGACACGCGGCGGGTGATGGCGCGGCTGACCGCTTCGGCGTTCTCGTAGTTGCTGCCTTCGTCCACCGCCAGCAGGTCGGCCCACACCCCGGCATCGGGCTCGAAGACCAGGGTCACGCTGCTGGTGCCCTGCCCCGGGGTGACCGTGGCCAGCACGCTGTTGCGCTTGATCGCCCAGCGCGCCGGCAGGTTCCAGCGCGACGGCGGGCGGCCGTTGTAGGGATCCACGCGGCGCACATAGGCGCGCACCTGCAGGCTGCCGGCGGCGCTTTCGATGTCTTCCACGCGCGGCAGTTCCTTGATCGCCTGTTCGACCAGGCTGAAGGCTTCGCCGGCGTCCATCGGCAGTTCGATCTGGCGCCGCTGGCGGCTGGACAGGGTGGCCGCATCCAGGCGCCCTGCCAGGGTCGAGACCCGGCGCAGGTGGGTGATGCAGCTGCCCAGCGCGGTGATCATCAGGAACAGCGCCAGCAGTCCGAACACCCAGCCCGGGCCTTCATCCATGCCGTGGAAGAAGCCGCTCCACACGAACCCGGCCACGACGATCGCCGCGGCCCAGGCCACCAGAATACGGAGAATCAGGGAAAGGCTGGCAAACACGGCGGCGTCTTCACGATGGGATGGTGTGAGGATAGCCGTGCCCGTGGAGGGCACAAGCGCCATGCGATGGAAGCCGGGAAAGCAGGGATGAAACGGTGCCGGCGCGGCGCCGGGGTGCCAGGCACCGCGTGGACACGCATGGCGTGTCCCTACGGCCGGTCCGGGGGCGTAGCGACACGCCATGCGTGTCCCACGTACAGCAGGCCGAAGACCATGCCCCGCCGGCAGGTGCCGGCGGGGCGTGGTGCTTACTTGCGCTCGGCGGCGCTGGCGTCGCGCGGTGCGCGGAACTGCGAGTCATCGCTCCAGTTCGGCCAGGCGCGGCTGTTGGCCAGCTGGTTGCCCAGCGTGTACAGCACTTCCAGATCGCGGGCGGCGCCGGCGAACTTCCAGTCCGGCTGCCACTCGTCGCCCTGCTGGTGGTAGCGCTTGGCGGTGTAATCGTCCGAGGCCGCCTTGCCTGCGGCCACGCCGCCGTCCACCCAGTCCTGGCCGGCCGAGTAGGACACCGCCGGCACGCCACGCTTGGCGAACGGGAAGTGATCGGAACGGAAGAACAGGCCGGCTTCCGGCTTCGGGTCCGGGGTGTAGCGGATATCCCAGCCCTTTGCCACGTCCTTCAGCTGGTCCAGCAGTTCCAGCTTGGCCGAGCCATAGATGCCGAAATCACGCGACGGGCCGAACGGCGCCATGCCATCCATGTTGATCACCGCCACGGTCTTGGCCAGCGGGTACAGCGGGTGGCTGGCGTAGAACTCCGAACCCAGCAGGCCCTTCTCTTCGGCGGTCACGGCCAGGAACAGCACCGAACGCTCCGGGCGCTTGCCCTTGGCAAAGCCACGCGCCAGTTCCACCAGCGAGGCGGTGCCGCTGGCGTTGTCCAGCGCGCCGTTGAAGATGGTGTCGCCGTTCGCATCCGGCTTGCCCACGCCGATATGGTCCCAGTGCGCGCTGTACACCACCGTTTCATCCGGGTGCTTGCTGCCTTCCAGGCGCGCGGCCACATTGTGCGAGGTGATCACCTCGGTCTTCACCGCGTACTTGGCCGACAGGGTTTCGCCCTTCAGCTCCACCGGCTTGAAATCGCGGCGCTGGGCCTGCTTCTTCAGCGCCTCGAAGTCCTGTCCGGCACGCTTGAACAGGTCCACCGCCAGGTCGCGCTGGATCCAGCCTTCCAGCAGCGGGTGCGCTTCGGCCGGGTTGTCGCGGACCACGTCGAACATGGTGTTGGTGTTGGAGCCGGCCACCGTGGCCCAGCCGTAGGAGGCCGGCGCGGTTTCGTGGACGATCAGCACGCCCAGCGCACCCTGGCGGGCGGCCTCTTCGTACTTGTAGGTCCAGCGGCCGTAATAGGTCATGCCCTTGCCGTCGAAGTCGCCTTCGCCGGTTTCGAAGTCCGGGTCATTGATCAGCACCACGGCGATCTTGCCCTTCAGGTCCACGTCCTTGAAGTCGTTCCAGTTGCGCTCCGGCGCGTTCACGCCGTAGCCCAGGAACACCAGCGGGGCGTTCTGGATATCCACTTCGGACGCGCCGTTCATGGCCGCGCGCACCGCGATTTCCTGGCCCTGGGTAAGCGACTGCGGCTTGCCCTTGCTGGACAGCGCCAGGCTCGGGGTGCCGACGATATCGCCCTTGAGCAGCGGCACGGCCTGGGTCCACAGGCGCTTGCCATCTTTCAGGTCGCCGCCCGGCTGCAGGCCGGCGTCCGCGAACTGCTTGCTGAGGAAAGCGATGGTTTTCGCTTCGCCGGCCGTGGCGGGCGAGCGGCCCTCATAGGCGTCGGAGGCCAGTTCCTTGACGTCGGCGGAGATCCGCGCGCCATCGAATTTCGGCGTCGCCGCCATCAGGGCGCTGGACACCGACAGTGCCAGCACGCTCAAAACCACTCGCTTCATCGTTTTCTCCGCAGTTGGGACAACCCCATCATCCACGGATCATAACCGTCCCGCGCGCGACATGGGCCTCCTGGGCCGGCCAACGGCCGGCGCTACCGCTTGCGGTTGATTGATCCCGATCCCGACCACCACGTAACAATTCGTAGCCCCGGCCGTTGGCCGGACACCGCGCGCAGCGCGGCGCAAGCATCCGGAGCCGAAAACAAAAACGCCGGCTGCACTGCAACCGGCGTTTCAACCCAACGAAGCCGCCCATCAGGCGCCGATACACATCACCAGTTCGGATCTTCCGCCGGTGCCGCGGCCTTCGGTGCCGCCGCACGCGTGGGCTTCGGCTTCGCGCTGCCGCTGGATGCCGTCGCCGCCGACGCGGCCGGCTTCACCGCACCGGCCTGCGAACGCAGCTCGATCGAACCGGGCTTGAAGCTCGCTCCCCCCAGGTCCGCGCCGCCTTCGATGGTGCCGTAGGAGGTCTGCGATGCCACGCGGTCCACCCGGATCGTGCAGCACGGGGTTTCATTGCGGCCCAGCGAACGCCCGGTCTGCGGGTCCTTCAGTTCCTCGCCCAGCATCACCGCCTGCCAGCGCTGGCCGGCCTTGAGCGATTCACCGCCCTGGCTCAGCACCACCTGGTCGCCGGTCATGGCCACCACCGACACCGGGAAGATCTCAGTGATGATCGCCGTGCCGATCTGCCCGGACAGCGAATCCATCATCGCCGCCGCCATGCCCTTGCCATCCACCACGCGCGGCAGGGTGCTCGGGCCGGTCGAGGCCAGCTGGTGATCGAAGCTGTCGGACATCACCACCTCACCGGTGGTCGCGTTGATCAGGCGCAGGGTGATGCGCCCACCGCCCGAATACGAGGTCACCTGGCGGTCGGACATGCGCAGGTTGCGCACGCTGCGCGGGTATTCGAAGCGTTCGATGGTCGGAATCAGGATCAGGTCGGTGGCCAGCTGCTGGCCCAGCCGCGCGGTGTCCTGCAGGCGCACGTTGCCGCTGTTGATGTGGTCGATCTCGGCCTGCATCTCCTCGCCGAACTCACGGTCCAGCACGATGAAGCGCTTGGTCTGGGTCAGCGTGTCGTTCAGGCGCGCGCGGATCGCCGCGGCCACTTCGTCACTGGCCACCCGGCCATCGCCGACGGCATAGGTGCCGCTGCGCACGTGCGGCTGGGCCACCACGATCTTCGGCCGGCCCTGTTCGTCCGGGGCGCGGTACTTGGCGATATCGGCGCGCACGCGCACTTTCCAGTAGCTGCGCATGGTGCGGCGGCTGACATCGGACTCGAACGACTGCGCGCCACGCTTGGCGTCCACGCTGGCCTGTTCCTTGTAGCTTTCCTTGATGCTGGCCGATGCGGAACTCCCGCCACCGGCAGCCTCTGCCTGCGCCTGCGCCGAGCCACTGGCCGAGGCAGACGCCGAATAACTGTAGCCGGCGTCGCTGGCGCGCACGCGGGCAATCACTTCTTCATCGAGCTGGCTGACTTCTTCCTGCGAGAGGATCTCGTAACCCAGCACCGCCCCTTGGGAAGCGGCAATCATCTGCTGGGAAAACGCGTCGGCGCGGATATCGCCGACGTGTTCCCCGTCCACGTCCACATGCAGGCCCGCACGCAGGCTCTGCATCTGGCTGGCGACACGCACGCCGTTGACCTGTGCCACCGCCGACTGCAGCGCTGCCAGCACCGCCAGCTCCGGCGTGCTGCCGATGCCATCGGCTTCACGCGCCACCTGGGTGGTGCCGCCGAAATCCGGAGCGTCGCGCAGCGGCTTTTCAGCCGGTGCGTCCAGCTTGGATTCGGCCTTCGGTGCTGCGGTCTCCACCGGTGCCTCCTGCTTGCCGCAGGCGGCAAGCAGGGCAGCGGTGAGGGCCAGGCTCAACAGTCGGTATGAGGTCTGCATGCGTGGCGTTCCTTTCGATTACAGGCTGTCGAGCATCGACTCGGCGTTGCCCGGCACCTTGATCTTGGCGGCGCGGGCGAAGGTCAGTGCGGCCTTCGACGAGGAGTACAGACCCTTCAGGTAGCCCGGCGATTCCTTGGCCACCCACGCACCGGCGGCCAGCTTGCGGCCCACGGTGACCAGCTGGGTGCCGCTCAGGCTCTTCATGCCGTTGGCGAAGTTGCTGGCTTCACCGCTCAGCTTCTGGCCTTCGGCAGCGGATGCGACCAGGGCGACCAGGCCGGTGGTGTAGTGCTGCTTGGATTCGGCGCTCAGCTCCGGCTGCGCGGCCACGCGCTCATCGATCGCAGCCTGGGCTGCTTCGCTGACCGACACCGACTTCTTCATCTGGTCCACGTTGACCGAACCGGACGACAGCGCCATGCGCTCGGCCTCCAGCAGCTTGACCTGCTCGGCCAGGCCGAAGGCCTTGGCGAAGGAGGTCTGCGCGTCGATCGAGTGCGACTGCGAGGACACGAAACGACGCACCAGCGCTTCCTGCGCGGCTTCGTCCGGGGCGCCGGCCGAAGCGGCCGCGGCGCTGTTGCCGCCGCCAGCCAGGTCCTTCAGCTTGCCGAACTGCGCGTGCGCCGGGGCGGCGAAGGTGGTGGCGATGGCCAGGGCGATGAGGGTCTTGCGGATCATTGGGTAATTCCTTGTTGGAAAATGTTGGCGCGAACCGGTGGGTACCGACCGTTGGTCGGTACGCCTTAACGCACGGCCTTGACGTTCAATTCGTTGATCATCTGCTGCGCACCCTTCTCGGCGGCGATCTGCAGCGCATTGGTGCGGGCCACGGTCTCGTTCGGACCGGTGCCGGAGAACTGCACCGGACCCACCGACGACACGGTCTTCGGGAAGCGGCCGCTCACGTCCAGCACCTTGCCGGTGACGGTGACGAACACACGGGTGTTGCCGCTGACCGGATCGCGGTCACGCATGCCCACGTCCAGCGTGCCGACCGCCAGGTACGGGATGTTGGCCGCCTTGATGCCATTGGCGGTATCGCGCAGGGTGGCGGCCGACAGGTCGTTGCCCGTGCTGAAGTCCTTGCGGATGCGCTCGATGCTCAGCAGGCCACGCGATTCGCCTTCCACGTATTCCGCTTCCACCACTTCATAGCCGGCTGCGCTGAACGCGCCGGTCATCGCGGTGTTGATCTCGTTGGCGTTGGCCACCTTCCAGGCGATGTTGTCGCTGCGCGCGGTGGTGCTGCCACCGGCGGTGATCGACACCGACGCGTTCTGGTTGATGCTGCCGTTGGTGCTCACCGAGTTGCCACGGAAGCTGTCGCCTTCGCGGGTCTTCTCGTCGTAGCTCTGGCTGGCGTCGACCCGGCGGTATTCCTTGTCCTGGAACGACTGCACGGTGTCCTGCGAGCGCGCCATGAACAGGAAGGTCAGCATCGACCGCTCGTTGCTGCGTGCACCGGCGGTGGCCGAGCCGGCATCCAGCTTGGTCTGCAGCAGGGTGGTATTGATCTCAGCGCGGACGCTGACGGTGTAGGTCTTGGCCTTCTTGTCTTCGGTGTCCGACAGCGGTACCGCCGACAGCACGTAGCGGTCGATTTCACCGATGAACTCGGCGCGGCGGTCTTCGAACAGGCGCAGCTTGGCCGCGCCGGATTCGGCGATGTACGCCTCCAGTGCATTGACCTTGGCCTTGTTCAGGGCCTGGGCGCGGGTATCGGCACTCAGGCGCAGGCCATAGCTGGCCGAACCGGTACCACGGGAGCTGGCGGTCTGCGCCGCCACCGGCGCGGCAACCATCAGTGCAATGAGAATCAGCAGTACGGCACGAATCAACGGCATGAGGTGATCAACTCCTGGAGGGCTTGGGTCTGTTGCTGCAGCGGCTTGCCGCCGGGCTTCTGTTCGTCCAGCCACGCTTTCGAATCCGCGCGCTTGGCGGCGGCGCCGGCGAAGGCGTCCAGGCCGGCCAGCGTGGTTTCGTAGCTGGCCGACCACTGGTCAACGTGCCACTGGGTCGACGGCACCACCTTGGTGGCGCCCTTGCGCAGCGGCTGGTCGAAGAACACCTTGCCCGAGAACGGCTCCACCACCGTGGCCTGGAAGAACGCGCCGAACAGCATCGTCTTCATCGCCGGGGTTTCATTGATCACGCCGTTCTTCAGCGCATCCAGGCGCAGCTTCACCACGTAATCCGGCTCGGGGATCTTCAGCTGGTACACCTTGCCGTCGGCAAAGCGCGCGGCCATCGCACCGCCGATCGCCTGGCCGGTGGCCGGCGGCAGCAGCCCGATGCCGGTGTTGGACGACAGCGTCTTGGACAGCTCATGGGCCAGCGTTGCGCGCAGCACCTGCTCATCCACCGCATCGGGCAGCTTGGCGCGCACCGCATCGGAAAGGGTTACCTCGCCCACCTGCAGGCGGCGCGTCGACGCGGCCGGCAGCTTTGCCTTGGCCAGCGTATCGGCCAGCACCTGCGGCAGGCCGGTGGCGGCCTTGCCGTACAGCAGGTCAGCCACGATCGCGTCGATGTCGTCCTCGTCCGGCAGGAACTCCATCACGTCGATGCGCTGCAGCGTGATCGGGTAGGACGCCACCACCTGGCGTTCGCGGAAATCGAAGAACAGCGCCTGCAGCGCCACTTCCACCAGCACCTTGTACTGGCCACCGATCGGTTCGATGGACACCAGCTCGCGGTCCAGCGCGGTGGCCAGCACCGTGGCACTGGTGGTGCCATCAAGCATCGCCAGCGGTTGGTCGATCAGTTCCAGGCTGGCCGGGCGCTGCGCCTGCAGCCGGGCCCACAGGGCCTGGTTGAGCGGGGCCAGGCCACGCGCCTTGAGCACGGCGGCCGCACGCGGGGTGCTGGCTTCAACGGCGTTCTGGTCGGCGGTGTAGGCAAAACCGGCCCAATAGGCCTGCTGCGATTTGTCGGCGGCCTGCGCGGCGCTGGCGAAGGTGGTGCCAACCAGTACGAACCCGCACAACAACAGCCACGCGCTACGCGCGCGCGTACGCTTCTTCCCTGAAACCATCGTCCCGCAATCCTTCTCGAACGGACCCGGCAAGGCGCCCGGTCACTTTTGTGAGGCGCCACCATAGTGCCTGTTCAGGTTTCGGGCAAGAAGAAAATTGTTTCAGTCCCGCTGCAGCTGCGCCGCCCGCGCCTGCAGCAGTGCGCGTTCGCGCGCGTTGGGAGTAAGCCGCGCCGCCCGCGCAAAGGCATCGGCCGCCTCTGCGTGCCGGCCCATCTGCGACAAAAGGTCACCCTGCACCGCCGCCATCGGCGCGTAGTCGCGCAACCGTGGATCGTCGGCCAGCTGCTCCACCAACGGCCATGCGGCGGCCGCCCCTTCCGCGCGCGAAACCGCCACCGCGCGGTTGAGTTCCACCACCGGTGACGGCTGCACTTCCGCCAACCGCGCATACAGCGCGGCCATGCGCGCCCAGTCGGTCGCATCGGCGTGGCGCGCGCGCGCGTGGCAGTCGGCGATGGCCGCCTGCAGCACGTAGCCATCATCGGCCCCACCCAGCGCCACGGCCTGCTGCAGCGCCGCCTGCCCGCGCGCCACCTGCAGGTGGTCCCAGCGGCTGCGGTCCTGGTCGGGCAGCAGGATCGGGTTGCCGTGCACATCCACGCGCGCGGCCGCGCGTGAGGCCTGCAGTTCCATCAGCGCCAGCAGGCCGTGCACCTGCGGCCAGGTCGGCAGGCGCTGCTGCAGCACCCGCCCCAGCCGCAGCGCCTCCTCGCACAGCGCCGGGCGCATCCAGTCATCGCCGCTGCTGGCCGCATAGCCTTCGTTGAAGATCAGGTACACCACCGCCAGCACCGAGCCCAGCCGTTCCGGCAATGCCGCCTGGCGCGGCACTTCGAACGGCACCTGCTTGTCGGCCAGCGTGCGCTTGGCCCGCACGATGCGCTGGGCAATGGTCGGCTCCGGCTGCAGGAACGCGCGCGCGATCTCATCGGTGGTCAGCCCGCCCAGCAGGCGCAGGGTCAGCGCCACCCGTGCATCGGCCGACAGCACGGGATGGCAAGCCACGAACATCAGCCGCAGCAGGTCATCGCCGATGTCGTCCTGCAGGGCGTCGCTGTCGTCGGGCAGCGGCAAGGGCTGTGGTTCGAGTTCAGTGCCCCATTGCGCATGCTGGCCGGCCACGCGCTGGTGCTGGCGCAGCACGTCGATGGCGCGATTGCGTGCAGTGGTCATCAGCCACGCTCCCGGATTATCCGGAACGCCCTGGCTGGGCCAGCGCTCCAGCGCGGCCAGCCAGGTGTCCTGGGCCAGTTCTTCGGCACGCCCGATATCGCCGCCCAGCATCCGCGCCAGGCGTGCGATCAGCGCCGGCGACTCCATGCGCCAGAGGGTATCCAGTCGTTGTGTCAGCGCAGCTTCCATGCGGCGAATGAGAGCATCCGTTACCGCGCCGCACAAGGTGCGGCGCGGCACATGGCATCAGCCGGGTTCGCCATCCATGTGCGCCACTTCCCACAGGTGGCCATCCAGGTCCTCGAAGCTGCGTTGGTACATGAAGCCGTAATCGCGCGGCGGCGTCGGTTCGCTACCACCGGCCTCCAGCACTTTTACCAGGGTTTCATCCACCGCCGGGCGGCTGGGCGAAGACAACGCAAGAATCACCTGAGCCTGCTTGCGCGCATCGGCGATGGGCCGGTTGATGAAGGTCGCGAAGAACGGCTCCAGCAGCAGCATCAGCATGATGGTGTCGCTGATGTTGAACGAGGCCGCCTTGTCATCGGTGTAGGTCAGGTTGGGCGTGAAACCCAGCGCGGTGAAGAACGCCTTGCTCCTGTCCAGGTCGCGGACGGGCAGGTTCACGAAGATCATCTGGGGCGTGTCGGTCATGATGGGTTTCCCGTGATCAGTAGGGTTTCATGCAGTTGACCATCCACGGCTTGCCGTAGCGGTCTTCCAGCATGCCCCAGCGCTTGGCCCAGAACGTTTCGCCGATCGGGAACGTCACCTTGCCGCCCTCGGAGAGCGCCTTGAACACGCGCTCGGCTTCCTCCTCGGTCTCCACCTCGATGTTGATCGTGGTGGTGCCTTGGCCAGAAGAAGGCGGGCCATCGGCCGCCATCAGGATCGCGCTGCCCACTTCCAGCTGGCTGTGCGCGATCAGGTTCGGATCGGACGGGCCAGGGTTGTCGCCACAGCCGTCCATGTTGTCGCTGGGCGGCATGTCGCTGTACTTCATTTCCGAGGTGACTTTGCCACCCAGCACCTGGGCATAGAACGCCATGGCTTCGTGGGTCTGGCCGCTGAAGCCAAGGAACGGAATCAGTTTCATGGGAATCTCCTGAAAAGCACGGGGGGTGGGTCAGTCGGCCTGGCCGATCTGCTCGCGCAGACGCTGTTCCTGCGCACGTAATTCCGGGGTGAAAACCTCGCCAAAATCTTCTTCGGTATAGAACGGGCGGATCTCCACCACGTCGCCGGGCAGGAACGGGGCGCGCTTGAGCCATTCGGTGGCTTCGTCCACCGAGCGCACCTGCCACAGCCAGAAACCGGCCACCAGCTCGCGGGTTTCGGCGAACGGGCCGTCGATCACCTGCGGTGCCGTGCCTGTGTAGGCGACCCGGCGGCCGTGGCTGCTGGGGCGCAGGCCATCGCCGGCCAGCATGATCCCGGCCTTGACCAGCTCCTCGTTGAAGGCGCCCATGTCCCGGAACTGCGCCTCGGTAGGCAGCACCCCGGCCTCGGTGGCCTCGGTCGCCTTCACGATCACCATGACTTTCATCGGCTTTCCTCGTTGTCGGCCCGGTTGGCGGGCCCTTCATGAGATACGACGCCCCAGTGGAACGGAAATCGACATGAATGCCAAAAAATATTCCGATGCCGGCAGCGGTTGACGGTCACGGCCCTGAACGGGCCGGCAGCGCTGCACTGCAGCAGGAGCGCAGCGCAGGCTGGGGCATCATGGGCATCCCCTGCCCAGCGGTGCGCCGGCCATGCAATTCCTGTTGCTGATCTATATCGACGAAGCCCTGATCCAGGACGTGCCCGCCGAGGAATACGACGCCATGATGCGCGGCTGCATCCAGCATGCTGACAAGCTGAAGGCCGAAGGCACGCTGGTCGCCTCGCAGCAGCTGGAGCCGGTCGCCCAGGCGCGCACCCTGCGCACGCGCCAGGCGCAGGCGCGCATCACCGACGGCCCATTCGCCGAAACCCGCGAACTGCTCGCCGGCTTCAACCTCATCAACGCCAGCGACCACGATGAAGCCCTGCGCATCGCCCAAGGGTTCCCGTGGTCGCGCTATGGCAGCATCGAAGTCCGCCCGGTAGCCGACTTCGAAGCAGAACGCCGCCGGGTCGGCGCCTGAGGTTGCCTGGAAATCACGGCAACACCGTAACCTTCAACTCGCGCTCTCCGATCGCCTCGTTCCCGGTGTAGTCCCGCGCGCTCCCACGAATGATGTAGTCCCCCGCCGGCAATGCCTCCGGCTGCCAGCGCCCGGTCTCCACCAGGCCATCGCGCACGGTATTGGTCACCAGGTAGCGGAACCGCGTCACCGCACTGCCGTGCACGGTAATCCCACTGTCCGGCGCATACGCCACCACCGTGGCACTGTCTTCGCGCGGCATCCGGTTGAACACGATGTTGAAGCGCGGCTGCTCGTACCCGGCCAGCGGCGTGCCAGCCGCGTCCAGGATCTGGTACCCCACCTGGTACGCCCCCAATCGACGCCGCGGCAGGTTGTTGTCCACCTGGTCCCACGCCTCCACCACGATCTGTACGCCCGGCCCAACGCGCGGAATCGGCACGCGGCCGTTCGCCCCGGCCTTGATCGGCTGGTCCAGGTCATCCAGCACCGCGACGTCCGTAATACGCGGCGCGAAGCTGTCGGCGTAGCCCACGAAGCCCAGCGCCACCGCATTGCGCTGGAAGCCACCGGCGCCGACGCTCAGGTGCACGTGCGCCATGCGGTTGATGCTGCCCAGCGGCTCACCGGCCTTGAAGCGCGTGCCCCGGCGAACGCGTACCCGCTCCAGCTTGCCGTCCAGGTCGCGCAGCTGCGGCCAGCGCGCGTCGAACGCGCGGTCACGCGCATCGCGGCCCACCTTCATGTGGATGTAGCGCAGCCGGTCCAGCGACAACCCTTCGGCCTGCCCGCCCACTGACCAGCTCGGGAGGGGACTGCTCACCTTCGCGTCGGCCATCGCCAGCACCGTCTGCCCGACATCGCCACGGATATCAAAGCCATCGTGCAGGTGGTGGCGGCTCTCACCACTGAAGTTGCCGCGCACCTCGCCCAGCGTGCCCACCACCTCATGCCAGCCAAGCTGCGGGGCCAGCGGCCAGCGCCCGCCGGTGTCCGGCAGCGCGGCATCGGCGGCCGGACCGATCAATGACGGCGCCGGCGTGGCGCCGGCCGCCAGTGCACGCAGGCGATGCACCCGGTATGACGCCGCATCGGACACGTACAGCCCGCCATCGGCATCCAGCGCCAGCCCGCTCGGCCGCGAGAAGCGTGGCTGCGCCGACGCCGCGGTGAGGTCCACCACATGGCCCAGTGCCGACAACTGCACTACCTTGCCGTCGAAATCGCTCACATACACCACGTCATCGTGGGTCACCGCCAGCGCCAGCGGCCCGTTGAGGAGGCTGCCGCGGGCCAGCAGCGTATCCAGCGTGCCGTCCGGCGCGAGCCGGCGGATCGCGGCGTTGAGCAGGTCGGCGATCAGCACGTTGCCATGCGAATCCAGCGCCAACGCCACGGGCGTATCCAGCCGCGCCCCCACCCCTGCCCCATCCACGTTGCCCGGCGCATCACCGCCGGCCAGCGTGCGCACCTGGCCATCGGGCTCGATCACGCGGATGCGGTCGTTCCAGGTATCGGCCACGACCACACGGCCACCGGCATCCACCGCCACGCCCATCGGCCCGTCAAAGCGCGCCTGTGCGGCCGGGCCATCGGCGTAACCGGCGGTGCCATCACCGGCAATCGTGCTCACCACACCATCGATGCCGATCCGGCGGATCACATGGTTGCCGGTATCGGCGACGAACACATTGCCGGCACCGTCCAGTGCAATGCCCGACGGTGTATTGAACTGCGCCTGCGGCGCCGGGCCATCGCGCCAGCCCTCGCCCTGCCCGGCCAGCGTGTCCACCCGCCCATCGGGAAATACCCGGCGGATGCGGTTGTTGTCGCCCGCATCGGCCACATACAGCACGCCGTGCGCATCCAGTGCGAGGCCATAGGGATCGGCAAACTGGGCCTGCGCCGCCGCGCCATCACGCAGGCCGCCCACGCCGTCACCGGCCAGCAGGCTGACCTGCGGGGTCCAGCCCAGCACCGTGGCCACCGGTCCCGGCGGCGGGGCCGGCGCGGCCGGTTCGCGCAGGAAGGTCCACGTCAGTGCCGCTGCCACCGCCACGCCTACCAGCGCCACCATTGCCCATCGTGCGCGCGTCATCGCTGTCCTTGCCTGCTACCCGTTCGGGACACGACCTTAGCCGCTCGCCGCGTGCCTGCAAACCCTGCGTGCGTCCGCAGCGACTTGTATGGATGCCGCGTTCCGGTTTCAATCGTGGCTCAGACCAAGGAAGGAAGCACCGCATGACCTGCCATACCGGCACTGCCCTCGTCCTGCTGCTCTCGCTGTGCGGGGTGCCGGCCGCAGGCGCGGCCGCCGCTGCCAGTGGCGCTACCCTCGATGCTTCCACTGAGGCATCGCCCGCCAACGCCGCGTTCCTGGCCGAAGTAGGCGCCGCCCTGCAGCAGTCCGACGCGGGTGACAGCCTGGGCGCGGCCATCACCCTGGATCGCCTGCTGGTCGATCCGCGCATGGCGCAGCTGGAGGTGGCCCAGCGCAGCGACGTATGGGCATCGGCGGCCATGGTGTCCGGTGCACAGAAGCAGGATGACATCGCCCTGCAGCGCCTGCAGCAGGCACTGGCGATCAATCCACACAACGCCTACGCGCGGCTGCGGCTGGCGTGGACGCAGATGGTCGATGGCACGCCGGAGAGCGCCGCCGACAACGTCATTCTCGCGCTGGCCGATGGCGAAGGGCAGCCGGACATGTCCGCCGAGATGGTGTGGCAGCTGGACACGGACCTGAAGCACCTGCCGGCCAAACGCCTGCCTGTGCTGCAGGGCCTGTTCGACCGCGAGTGGAAGATCGACGGCATCGAACCGGTTGAACTGTGGTCCATCCTGGCCATCCTCCAGGTCGAGGCCGGCCAGACCGACAAGGTCGCTGCCACGCTGGAGCGCATCGATGCACCGATCCCGCTGGTGCGTCTGCGCGCCGACAAGCGCTTTGACCGCTTCCTGCGCCGCGATGATCCCCGTTACGACCCGGTGGCCGCCGCACGTCGCCATATCGACCGGCTTCGCGTGGACACCATGCTGTCACCGGGCGTGAATGAAACCGCCGTTGAACTGACCTCGGCGCTCATGGTCGCCGGCGAGCTGCAGGAAGTGGTGGGCATGACCGCGCCCATCGCCGAGGCTGCTGCAGCCGCGCATTCGGCGCCGCCGGAGATGGCGCGCCACATTGCGTGGATGCTCGACACCCGCAGCCGCGCCTACCGGCGCCTGGGCAAGGCCGACGACGCGGTAGGCGCGCAGCTGCTGGCGATCCGCATGGCCGACCCCGCGGGCGATACGGTCAGTCAGCGCCTCAACCTGGCCAACCTGTATGCCGCCCTGCACCGTCCGTCGATGGCACGCGAAACGATGCAGGGCCTGGACAACATGAGCACGTATGGCCGCAGCACGAAGGCGGTGATCGAACTGCAGGCAGCCCTGCAGCTCGACGATGCCGCCGCAGCGTCGCGCGCACGCGAGCAACTGTTCGCCAGCCGCGTTGAAACCCCCGGCCACTACCGTGAGGCGCTGTTGCTGGAGAATCGGATGGACGAAGCCGCGGCCGGCCTGATCGTCCAGCTGCAGGACCCGATGGACCGCAGCGATGCCCTGCTTGAGGTGCAGGACACGCGCGATGCGCCACCGCTGCCGGAGGAAGTCCTGCTTACGGCGCGTTGGAAGCAGCTCAAGCAACGTGCCGATGTGCAGGCTGCGGTGCGTCGTGTTGGCCGCATCGAGTCCTACCCGCTGTTCACCTTCTGAGCGCAGGTCAGCGCGCCGGGGTTTCCGGTTTGAAGCCCATCGCCTCGCGGTAGCGCGCGTACAGCGCGCCCACTTTCTCCACGTAGGCCAGCGTTTCCGCATACGGCGGCACGCCCTTGTAGCGGGTCACCGCTCCGATGCCCGCGTTGTAGGCGGCCGCCGCCAGCGTGCGGTCGCCTTTGTAGCGCGCCAGCAGCGCCTTCAGGTACCGCGCGCCGCCATTGATCGACTGCTCGGCGGAAAGCGGATCAGACACGCCCAGTTCGGTAGCGGTATCCGGCATCAGCTGCATCACCCCCTGCGCGCCCTTGGGCGACACCGCGCCGGCATCGAAGCCGCTTTCGGCATGGGCGATCGCGCGCAGCCAGGCATCGTCCACGCCCGTGGCACGCGCCGCCGCCTTGAACTGTTTCGCATGGCGGTTGAGCTGCGGCGCGCCGACCTTGCCCAGCCCTTCGTGCGCGGGTTCGCCTGGTGGGGTGGCCACAGTGAATTTCAGGAATACCCGCGAACCGGGAAGGTTGCGGGTGGAGTACACCAACTGCCCGTCCTGTTCGCGCTCATACAAGGTGCCGCTGAACACCCCCATGTTGCCCCACAGGTTGGGCGCCTGCACCGCGTTGTCGTCGATCTGCTGCGCCTTGCACTTCGAACCCGGCTCCGGCGCCGTGGCCAGGCTGACGGTGTTGTTCTGTACGCAGCGATACACCGTGCGCGCGGACGCAGTGCCGGGCAACAGCAACGGCAACAGGGCCAGCACGGCAGGCAGCAGGGGCTTCATGGCTCCGGGGCCGCCGGGGGTCGGCCAGATCGAGGGGTGGCGCGATCATCCGGCGGGCAGTGCGAACCGCAGGTGAAGCCCTGTGCGGCTGGTGGAGAAAATGCCGCTGTTGGCCGACGGGGTGAAGCAAGCACCAGCCATGGCTGCCGGGGTGACGGCTTCACCTCCCCCATGCGACCTGATGCCGACACTGGGGAAATACCGACAGGAATCTACGTGAAGCCCTGTTCCAAACCGACGTTCCAGATGGTCATATAGGGCTCATTCCACGCCCGCCGGGCAGAGAGGTCCGCTTGAAGCGCGCCAGCACCATCGCCGCCATCGCGCTTGCCGCCCTTCTGGGGGCCATCCTGCCTGTGGCCGCGCTGGTCTACATCAGCTGGAGCCGCGCCCAGGTCGCCGAGACCGACCGCCTCGAGCGCACCGCCGAACGTACCCTTCAACGTGCCCACCGCGCCTACGAGGCCGGCCTGCTGGCGCTGCGCAAGCTCAACCAGGCGCAACTGCCCGGCTGCTCGCCCGAGCACCTCAAGCTGATGCGCAGCCTCACGCTGAGCACCACCTCCGCCGAACAGGTGGGGTATTTCGAGGAAGGCCGGCTGCGCTGCACCTCCTGGGGCATGGTCGAGGACCTGGTGCCCGAACCCACCCCAGACCACATCACCGCCGACGGCGCCTCCATCACCCTTGGCGTGCGGCCGGTGGCCGGCGATGGTGCCGCCTCGCTGCTCTCCCTGCAGCTGGGCCGCCACGACATCCTGATGGACCCCTCCCGGTTCGTGGATGTCATCGCCGAACCCAACGTGCGGCTGGCGGTGGCCACCCCCGATGGCCGCCTGATCGCCCAGCAGCCCATGGCCGACCCGGAACTGCTGCAGCGGCTGCTGCGCGAACCGCACAACGGGCATACCCCGCGCACGCTGTTTGCCAGCGCGCAGGACCAGGAATGGCTGGCCATCGCCATCGCCCCACGGGTCGGGCTGGTGGCCGCCTTCCAGCAGCAGCTCTGGCAGCTGGTGCCGCTGGGCGTGGTGGGCGCGGTGCTGGCCACCGTCGCCGGCATCTGGCTCTCGCGCCGCCGCCTGTCGCTGCGCAACGAACTGGCCAGCGCGGTGCGCCGCCGTGAGTTCCGCATGGACTACCAGCCCATCATCGAACTGGACACCGGCATCTGCGTGGGCGCCGAAGCGCTGGTGCGCTGGTCGCGCGCCGACGGCACCCAGGTGCGGCCGGATCTGTTCATTCCTGTCGCCGAAGAAACCGGCCTGATCGAAGCGCTCACCGACCACGTGATGGACCTGGTGATCAGCGACATGCGTGAGCTGCTCATCCATGATCGCAGCGCGCATATCGCCATCAACCTGTCTGCCGGCGATGTCAGCAGCGGGCGGGCATTGAAGGTGCTGTCCGGCAAGCTGGTCGGCAGCGGCATCCACCCGCAGCAGATCTGGCTGGAAGCCACCGAACGTGGCTTCCTCGATATCCAGGGCGCGCGCACGTCGCTTGCCGCCGCGCGGCGTGCCGGGCACTGCGTGGCCATCGACGACTTCGGCGTCGGCTACTCCAGCCTGCAGTACCTGCAGCAGCTGCCGCTGGATGCGTTGAAGATCGACAAGTCGTTCATTGATTCCATCGGCACCCACAGCGTGACCAGCCCGGTCACCTCGCACATCATCGACATGGCCAAGACGCTGGGCCTGTTCACCGTGGCCGAGGGCATCGAAACCTCCGCCCAGCTCGCCTACCTGCAGTCGCGCCAAGTGGAGTTCGGCCAGGGCTGGCTGTTCTCGCGGCCGCTGCCGGCCCCCGAGTTCGTGGCTTTCCATGAGCAGCGGCGCATGCAGTATGGGAAGGCGCCGGAGGACATGCAGAACCCCAACTCGATCACCGAGTAGCGGGTTCATCGGCCGGTTGGAATGCAGCCCTATAATGGGCACGCGGCATCCAGCCGCCCCCGTCATGAGGTGTGCCTGCATGCGCCAGTAATGCCGCCGTCGTTGGACGGCCAGTCTCCTTCCCGCCCTGTTCGCAGGGGGAGTCCTTGGCATTGTTGGAGGTCGCATGACCGCATTCACCCTCACGCTCGACCGCGTGACATTCACCCTGCCCGATGGCCGGGTGCTGTTCCCTGAACTTTCTGCCTCGTTCGATACCACCCCCACCGGCCTGGTCGGCCGCAACGGCGTGGGCAAGAGCGTGCTCGGCCGTCTGCTGGCCGGGCAGCTCCAGCCCAGCAGTGGGCACATCCAACGGCAAGGCCACGTGCACCTGCTTGCCCAGCACAGTGGCGTGCTGCCCGGCCGCATTGCCGACCTGGCGGGCGTCGCCCCGCAGTTGGATGCACTGGACCGGATCGAAGCCGGCAGCTTGGACCCGCACGACTTTGCTTTGGTGGGCGAACGCTGGACCGTGCGCGAGCAGTTGCAGGCGCAATGGCAGCGGCTTGGCCTGCCCGAACTGGATCCCGCGCAACCGGCCGCCACGCTCAGCGGCGGCCAGGCCATGCAGGTGGCGTTGGCCGGTGCCCTGCTCTCAGACGCGGATGCACTGGTGCTGGACGAGCCCAGCAACCACCTCGACAGCGCACATCGCACCCGGCTGATCGAGGCGCTGGCGCAGTGGCGTGGCGGCCTGATCGTCATCAGCCACGACCGCGCATTGCTGCGGGAGATGCACCGCATTGTCGAACTCACGCCCAGCGGGTTGCGCAGCTACGGCGGCAACTACGACCTGTATGCCGCGCAGAAGCAGGCCGAACAGGCCAGCGCCGAAGCCGAGCTTGCCCTGCACAAGCGCGAGCGCCGGCAGGAGCAGGCCGCACTACGCGAACAGCGCGAGCGGCAGGAACACCGCCAATCACGCGCCCAGCGCGATGCCCGCACCGCCAACCAGGCACCGATCCTGCTGGGCGGCATGAAGAACCGCGCCGAGAACAGCGCCGGCCGGCTGCAGGCGCAGCAGCTTGAACGGCGCGCAGCGGCCGACAGCCGGGTACGGGAGGCGGCAGCGGGTGTGGATGAGGCGGCCCGGATTGCGATGCTCGGGCCCAACCTGGCCGCGCCCGGTCCGCAACAGGTCGCCACGCTCACCAACGTGCACCTGCCATGGGTGGAGGCGCCTTGGCAGCACGTCACCCTGCATCTCCAGCGCGGCGACCGCATCGGCGTGCGTGGCCGCAACGGCAGTGGCAAGTCCACCCTGCTGCGGGTGCTGGCCGGTGAGGTGACGCCGCACGGTGGCGAGGTCAAGCGCGCGGCCAGCATCGCCCTGCTTGACCAGACGTTGTCCTCGCTCCCGGCGCAGGATTCCGCGCTGCAGCTGTTGCAGCGCGCGAACCCGAAGGCCAGCGAGGGCATCCTGCGCACCCAGCTGGCCCTGCTCGGCCTGGATGCCGAGCGCAGCCTACGCCCGTTGGCCAGCCTGAGCGGTGGCGAACGGGTCAAGGCCGCGCTGGCTGCGGTGCTCTATGCGGAAGTGCCTCCGCAACTGCTGCTGCTCGACGAGCCGGGCAACCACTTGGACCTGGCCTCGCTGGCCGCGCTGGAGCAGATGCTCAACCAGTACCGCGGCAGCGTGGTGATCGTCTCGCACGACCAGGCCCTGCTGGATGCCATGCAGCTGACCCATCATCTGGATGCCGGCGAGGAGGGGTGGCAGTTGAAGCTGCTGTAGTCGCGAACATCAGCACGCGCCCAAGTGACCCGCAGGCGGGAGTCGAAAGGGATGGCAGAGGCAGTCATGGTGGCGAAAGCTTGAAGTTGGATTGCAATGTTACTATATAACATCAATCGTTCCAGACCTTTCCGCCATGAAGACCACCAACACCCTGCTCGACGCCGGCGCCATCGCCCTTTCCAGCCTGTGCCTGCTGCACTGCCTGGCCCTGCCGCTGCTTGCCGCCGCCCTGCCGCTGCTGGGGGTGTGGGCCGAAGCGGAGTGGGTGCACATCGTGTTCGTGGCCATCGCCGCCCCGACCACCGGCTTCGCGCTATGGCGCGCCCACCGCAAGCAACCGCTGCCGGCCGCGGCGATCGTCAGTGCAACCGCCGGTCTGCTTTTGCTGCTGGCGGGCGCAGCCGGGTGGCCGAGCCACGAAGCGGAGACGCCGATGACGGTAACCGGCAGCCTGCTCCTCGCCAGCACCCACATCTGGAACGCCTGGCGCCGCCACCGTCATTGAACCCGCATGGCTCTACGCCGCATGCTTGGCGTTACAGGCGGAGCAACATTCCTGCGAGGAACAGCAGCAGCGGCAAGGCGCTGATGATCGCGCCCACAATGCCCACCCATGGCCAGCGCTCGCGGCGTACGCGCGAGCCGATGGTCAGCAGCAGGCCCAGTACCGACGACGCCAGTACGCCCACCGCTACTCCGGCACTTCCGACCAGTAGGCGCCCCATTTCAGGTGATGCCTGCGCCACTGCGTAGGCCGCCGTCAGGATCACCGGGGCTACCAGCCAACTGGCGGTGCCGAGCAGCGGCCAGCGCTGGCCAGCGGCGCGGGAATCGACACGGGTGTGCAGCGGCTGGGAAGTCGGTTGCGGCATGTACGTGCTCCGTAGGTCTCTCCAACCGTACACCCAACGCAACGCGTACACACCGCCTGCGCAGGTAAAAGTTCACGATGCCCGCAAACCTGTCCCTGGGGGGGATCCGCCATGCGCACATTACCGTTCATGCTTCTGCTGCCCGGCCTGCTGCTGCTCTCAGCCTGCGGCGACCGCGACAATGCCGCCGGGATGTTCTCTTCCGACCCGCTGCTGGGCTGCTTTGCCACCCACCCCCGCAAGCCGGCGGAGTTCCGCATCGAGCAGCAGCAGGGGCAATACTTCGTTTCCTTCAACCGCGACGAGCAATGGCAGCGTGACGCCACACCGCTGCAGCTCTCCTCGCGTGCCGATATCGCCCGCTTCTTCAAGGATGATGCCGACCAGATCGACAAGGCGCTAGTGCGTCCGACGGGCGGCTTCGGCATCTTTCACTTCAATCCCGGCGCCACCCTCAAGGGCAAGGACAAGGACAGCGACTACATGGCGCTGGTGCTGATCGGTGCCGGCCCGGTGTTCCAGGTGACCTGCCCTTGAGCGCCTCACCCAAGGCGCCGCCCTGCGGCGAACCGCGGATGTGCAGTTGCCGCCGGGGTTTCCTCGTCGGTGCGGATCCCCACCGCACCAAACCCCGGGGTGACTTCCGCACATAGCGGCGCATGTGCCGCCGTGCTCCCGCTCCCCTGTACGGCCGACCCGCCCAACGCCACGTACGACCCCGTTGCACGGCCACCCCCGGTAGTGGCGTACGGCGGCGCGCGTCCCTGCGCACGGGACGCGCCAGCCATCCGAGTCGCCCGCCCACCATCCAGCGCACGCCGCGCGGCACGGTCCGCCCGTACTTCAGCATGGCCCGCCCTCCCTGGCACAACGGCGGTGGATGGAACTGTAGGGCCACTCGCAGGCCTCCCGCACGAACCCGTGCTGCACGGGATAGCTGTGCACGTAGGCGATGTGGCGCTGCACGTCATCGGCGTCGACCAACCGTCGTTCACGGAAGTCGGAGTGCCATAGCGGCCGCACTGTGCGGTCACGGCGCACCATCGCACGCGGTGGATGACCCGGCAGCTGGCGGTCGAACACGGCCTGGATCTGCAGCCATCGCCGGTGGCCCTCTTCGTCCCCATCCGGCAGCGTCCACACGCCGTGCAGATGATCGGGCAGCACCACGATTGCATTGATCCGGAACGGCCGCGCCTGCTGCGCTATCCGGAATGCCAGTCGCAGTAACTGCGCGTGCTCCACCAGCAGGCGGCTGTAGCGATCACGAAGATGCGCGCTGAAGAAGTACGCGCTGCCGGGTTGCCAGGAGGGGTTTTCAGTAGCCATGCGCGCAGTGTGCAAATCTGCGCGAGCGCGATCGATCGGGGCAGGCCGCACGCAGGCGTCAGTGCGCCGCCCGGCCCGCGGTCAGGATGCGGCGCGTGGCGGTTCCAGTTCGCTTTCACATGCCTGTTGAGCTGCGTGCCTGATCTGCTCGCCCAGCATCAGGGCGTTCTCTTCGCCCAAGCGCTTCGCCGCCAGCGAAGCAGGCGGCAGCAGACGCCGCAGGGCATCGCTGACCGGCACCGACCAACTGCGCGGCGTGGAGGGGACATCCACTTCCGGCAGGTCACCCAAGGTCCACGGCAGCATCTGCAGCTTCTGCGATCGCGACGAAATGACCTGATCGGGCGCGTCGCGGAAACGGATGACCACGCGCATCATGGGGTAGTCGTCGGTCCATTCCATCTGCGTGTAGTACGTATCCAGCTGCGCTCGCAACGCGCTCCCCTTCATGAGGTCGAACATCCGATTGCGGATGTTTTCGGCGGTACACGCAGGTATGTTGCGGCTCGCGCCGGGCGCAGAGCGTTCCAGCATCCCGAGCGGGCGCACCCGACGCGCCATCACCTGCATTCCCCGTTCGCGCGGCCAGGGTGGCGCCGACAGCGCCCACACCAGCTCGCCCACCCGCTGCGCCGGCACCGTGGCCTGCGTGGTTTCCACTCCCTCGGCCGTTTCCACCTTCGAGGTACGGGTAAACGCACGTTGGCCACCGCTGCGCTGCAGCCGGTGTACTTCGTCCGCACGGCTCCAGCCGCTGTACTGGTACTGGATCTCCACCGAGCGCACGTTGTCTATCGCAGCCGGCGGCGGCCCGCTGCCCGGTACCGTGCACGCCACCAGCAGCACGGCAGGCGTGCACCCAAGGAAGCGCAGAACGACGCGGTTGAAGATTGGCATGCTGTCATTCTAGACCCGTCCGCAGGCGACGCGCCGCACAGTATTGAACCTGTCAATCGCTCCAGTTCCGGCTCTGCGACGCAGTACACGGCGACGGTCCGATCGACCGGGACACAGTGGCCTCACCTCGGCCCAACGCGCAGCCCCTCCCATGTTCTCCGTGCTTCTGTTCCTGCTTGCCAGCACCCGTTCCGAGCCGTTCCCGCCCGGCTACCACGACCGCCCCGGATTCTCCGACGACGGTACCCACGTCATCATCCGTACCGCCCTGTGGGACGACTTCAACGGCGGCAAGGCCCCAGTAGAGCAGGTCCTCATTCCCAACGAGGACGGCTCCTTCACCTACCAGTACGCGCGCCAGTCCCGCGCCACGCGGATGTACCACGCCACTTACTGCTGGTTCCAGCAGATGTACCCCGAAGACTCAACCTCCAGCGGCCCCGGCACCTACGGCGGCTGGAGCTGCGGCCGCAGCACGGAACATCCACCGGCGCCGCCTGCGTGAACCAGCCCGGTGGCCATCTCGGTTACGATGCCCACCCCTTCCTGCCCGTCGGCCGGCTGCGCTGCAGCACGGTCCGCCCTGATCCCGTGACGCACTACACCGGCCCCCTGCTCACCCGCCCCCTCGCCGAAGCCCTGGTCCGCGCCCGCGATGCCGGTGCGACCGAGTGGACCGGCTCGCTCGATCTGGCACGCTCCAGCGGCACGGCAACGCTGGGCGCGGAAAGCTGGCAGTGGAAGGGCGAGACCTATGCCTACCCGGGCAAGACCAAGGACCGCACCCTGTACTACTGGGATGGCGAGGAATTCCTGGCGGTATCCCGGTTCGGCTCGGCGCTGATCAAGCTGGTGCCCACCGAGTGGGACGCGCCCACCTTCGAGATCGACGGCATCAAGATGCTGCCCAGCGCGCAGGTTTCGCCCTACGAGGATGCGCGCCGCAAGGTGGCGCTGGTGGCCCCGGCAGGCAAGACCGTGCTCGATACCTGCGGCGGGCTGGGCTACTTCGCTGCCTGCTGCCTTGAAGCCGGGGTTACCCGCATCCAGTCGTTCGAGAAGAACCCCGATGTGCTGTGGCTGCGCACGCTCAACCCGTGGTCGCCCGACCCGGATGCGCCCAGCAGCGGTGGCCGGCTCTCGCTGACCCAGGGCGATGTATCGCAGGCGATTGAAGCGCTGGAAAGCAGCTCGGTGGACGCCATCCTGCATGACCCACCGCGCTTCGGCATCGCCGGCGAGCTGTACTCGCAGGTGTTCTATGATCAGCTAGCGCGGGTGATCCGCAAGGGCGGACGCATGTTCCACTACACCGGCGCGCCCAACAAGCTCACCAGTGGCCGCGACGTGCCGCGTGAAGTGGCCAGGCGGCTGGAGAAGGCCGGCTTCAAGGCGGAGCTGGCGCTGGATGGCGTGGTGGCGGTCAAGCGCTGATCGCGGTCGAAATACACGGGGAGGTGAACCACCTGCCCGGCCTCTACCCGGGCTTAACCTGACGCGCTGGCGGTTGCCCTAGGCTAAGGCGTGGCCTTCCGAACATCAGGAATCTGCATGACCCAAAGCATTGCGCCCGCCGCCAATGAAGCCGAACGCCAGCGCGCGCTCGATGCGCTGCACATCGTCGGCAGCCTGCCCGAACCGGCCTACGATGACATCGTGAAGGTTGCCGCCGCGGTCTGCGGCACCCCGATGGCGCTGGTGACCCTGATCGACCGCGACCGCCAATGGTTCAAGGCACGCACCGGCCTGGAGGGTGTGCAGACCGAGCGCAACATGGCCGTCTGCGACCATGCCATCCGCCAGCCGAAGGAACTGATGGAAGTAGGCGACCTTTCGTCCGATACACGCTTCGCACAGAACCCGTTGCTGAAGGACATCGGCGCCCGCTTCTACGCGGGCATGCCGCTGGTCACCGACGACGGCGCTGCGGTGGGCGCCGTGTGCGTGCTGGACCTCAACCCGCGCGAACTCAACCAGACCCAACGCGAAGCGTTGCAGGCCCTGGCCCGCCTGACCATGAACCTGATGGAAGGTCGCAGCCGCGAACGCGAGCAGCAGGTGGCAGCCATCCTGGACCATGGCGTGGCCGAAGAAACCGCCGTTGCCCCCGACGCTGCTGGCAGCTACACCGTGGTGATTCTGGAGCTGCAGGACCTGTCGGAGCTGGCTCAGCGCCTCGGCGAGCGCACCCTGGACCGCCAGCTGCAGCAGTTGGACCAGGCGCTGGAGCACTGCCTGCAGCCAGACCGTGGGGACAGCATCAACCGCGTGACCGGCAGCGGTGAGTTCATTGCTGTGCTCGGCAGCGACCACGTGGACGATACCGTTGAGAAACTGCAGCAGGTGGCTCGTGAAACGAGCCAGAGCCTTGGCACCCCGCTGCTGCTTGGCGCCGCGTCCACCAGCACTGGCGAACCTACTACCGCTGTTTTTCTTCGGGCCGACCAGGCATTGAGCGCCGCGAAAGACGCGCTACGCGCCTAAGGAAAGACCACCGCCGTAGAGCCAGGCCCTGCCTGGCTTTGCGGTGCCGGAACGGAAAGCTGACCCGCATGGCGTGTCACTACGCGGTTTCGTCCTCGCACGACGTGGTTTAGTCCCCGGGGCCGAATTTTAGTCCTCCAGTGACGTGTTTTACTCGCCGCGTGGGAGCTTCTTTGCCCACATGTTGTCGACCAGATTGGGGTACGCCCGCCCGTTCTCTTCAGCCCGCTGCCGCGCGGCCGCCTTCTGCGACGGCGACAGCGGCTGCCCCTTCTTCGCCTTGGGATTGGGCTTATCCCAAGGCGGTGTAACGGTCTTCTGCATTCAATCACCCCTTTGCCCGGCCTACCTCACCGCGCCAGGAACGCAACCAACGCCGCATTGAACTGCTCGGCATGGCTGGCATTACACCCATGTGGCGCATCCTTCAGCAGCACCACCTCGCTGCCGCGAATCGCCTCATGCGTACGGCGGCCCGAGCCTTCATACGGCACGGTGCCGTCGCTGTCACCATGCAGCACCAGCGTGGGCACCGTAACCTTCTTCAGGTCCTGGCGGAAATCGGTGGTGCCAAACGCCTTCATGCAACCGAGCGCTGCCGTCTGATCAGACTGCTTGCACAGCTCGATCGCTTCCTGACGCTGCTTTTCAGTGACCTTCAACTCGCCCTTGGCGCTGAAGAAATCCTTGGTGAACCCGTCGAAGAACTCGTCACGGTGGTTCTCCAGCCCCATCCGCATCTGCTCGGCTTTTTCCTCGGTCAGCGGGCCGTCCGGGTTGTCGGCGGTCTTGAGCATGTACGGCGGCACCGCCGCAGCGAATACCACGCTGCGAAGGCGCTGTTCGCCATGACGGGCGATGTAGCGCGCCACTTCGCCGCCGCCCATCGAGAAGCCCACCAGCGTCGCGTCCTGCAGGTCCAGCTGTTCCAGCACCCCGGCAAGGTCGTCGGCCAGCGTGTCGTACACATAGCCATCGGCCGGCTTTTCCGAACGGCCGAAGCCACGGCGGTCATAGGCCACCACGCGGTAGCCCGCGGCCTTGAGTACAGGCACCTGGGCACGCCATGATTCGGCCGACAGCGGCCAGCCGTGAATCAGCACAACCGGGCGACCGGTGCCGCCGGTGTCTTCAACGTGTAGACGTACGCGTGTTGCAGTCATGGATAGCTCCAGATTCGCCAATGGATGGCCCATGCTAATCGGCTGATGCGGACATGACGTGAGCATATCTTTGCTTTGAACTTACACATTGTGCACAAAGTGCACGCGTTTTATGACCTTGCCTTGACCGTTGGCTCCGCTACTCCGGAAGAAGCCGCAACAATGCTTCATTGAACTCATCTGCATTGCTGATGTTCAGGCCATGCGGCGCACCTGTGATAAGGGCAACCAAGCCGCTATTCATGGCCCACCGCGTTCCAAGCGCTGCGTTCTGAACTGGCGCGAATTCATCTGCCGTGCCGTGCAGGATCGTTGCAGATGCTCCGACTACGGCAAGTTCGGACCGGTGGTCGGTCGTACAGACCGATTCCAGGCATCTCATGGCGGCAGTTTGGTCGGACGTCTCGCACATTCGGACGAGCTCTTCAAGCTGGTCCAAGGTGATCTTCAATTCGCCGTGGACGCTGTGATGGTCCTCCATCAATGAAGTAAAGAACGCGCTGCGATCGTCGCCGAGCGCCTGCAACATGCGCACGTATTCCGAAGATTGCAGCCACCCGTTCGGGTTCGTATCGGATCTGAGCATGAATGGCGTCACGGTCGAAACCAGCATCAGGCGTCTGATGCCTTCCCCGCCTAATAGCACCTCGGCCCGCGCTGCTTCGGCCGCTCCCATGCCGAAGCCAACGAGGCTGACGTTGGTGAGCTGCATGTCCACGATCAACGCGGCCAGGTCAGCGGCTGTTTCATCGTAGCTGTAGCCCTCGCTCGGCTTCTCCGATCGCCCGAAACCTCGCCGGTCATAGGAAATGACGCGGTAGCCGGCGCTGCGCAGTGAGGGCACCTGCAGCTTCCACTGGTCCAGGGTAAGTGGCCAATCGTGCACGAGCACCACCGGGCGACCATCGCCGCCGGTGTCTTCAACATGCAGGTTCACGCGCTTGTGTTTGGCAAGAACATCATTCATGACAGGCTCCAGAATGGAGGACGGCTGACTACGCATGACCGCTGGCCACGCGTGAAGTTGCCTTCCTTACAACCTGTTCCCCGTCCAGCGCGAGCGCACCGGCCGCCTCACGGTGTGAGGCCTGCAGCAAGCGTACGACGGGGTTTCTAAGGATCTCGTGAAGTACTCGGTCGCCAATGGCGAAGTGCGGGTGGGCGTGGCCCGATCCCGCACTACGGCCAGGTGCAGCTGCTAAGCCCGAACCGGTACGTTTCACCGGATATCGATAGGCTGCAGGTGGAGTTCTATCTGAATGCGCGCGGGCACGTGAACGCGCTGAGCGTGGTGCATGGCGAAGGGCGGGCGCGGCATGTGAGGAAGCGAACGTAACCGGCAGGGCATCACCCCATTCGCCGCACGGCGGCCTCACGCTCCTGCGATTGGGTCTGTTCGGCATGCGCCGCCAGCTGCTGGGTCTGCTGGTTGGCGTTGGCCAACTGCTCGCCACGCTCCAGCGAAGCTTCAACCGGGGTCTGGGCGGCCTGCGCGGTGGGCATGGAAGCGCGCAGATGCGCTGGGTCGTTGCGCTCGCCCTGCACGACGAAGATGTTTTCAGCTGCCGTCGCGTTTGGGGTGCGCTCACTGAGCATCACGTGGTCCACGCGCGATAGCCCATTTTCCTTGGCGAGCACATACAGGCTTGCGCTGACCCGCTCACTGGTGGGGTCGAAGGTTCGGCCATTGGCGGCGTCCAGTTCTGCCACCTTCTCCCGGATCTGCGACAGCATGGGGTCGCCCCTGATGCCTTCGTAGGAATCATTCTCGGAGATCAGGCGCTGCAGCAGCGACCGCTTTGGAAGGTCATTGTGGATTTCGGTGTTGAGCTTGCTGCCCGGAACGGGATCCGGAATGCTCTCGATTTCACGCTTGTTGTTGAGTGGTTTGACCGCCCCCTCGAAACCTTGATCCTGCCCCGATCTTGTTTGACGGTGCAGGCCCGCGTGATTGAGTGCACCCCAGGTAAAGTCGATGCAGCTGTTGGACAGGCCGCCGTACTCCATGCTGAACCCATGTTTGGCAGGATCTTTACCGTACTCAACGATACGATCGAACTGTTGCTTGGTGATCTCCATTGTCCGCGCGTAGTAGGGATTCTGGTAATTCTGGCTATCGCGGTAGGTGATCGCACCCGGGCCGCTGGTAGCGCCATGCTCGATCGGTGCGAAACCATAACTGCGTGACCAATCGCCGTGCTCAACCGACAGATACATGTGTCCTGCGGCTGATGTCCCTCCCCCGTCCAACGGCGTCCCGGGCGCGGCAACGTAAACGGTAACGGTATAGGGTGCGTCCTTGCTCATCTGTCACTTTGCCTTCTTGAAATAAGCGACAAGCAGCTCAGCGGTATCGTCGCGGAACTCCGGATGCTCGCCCGTCAGCTCAATGGTGAGGCGATAATGTCCAGGCTTGATGTTCTCTGCATACGCAAACTGAAGAACGTCATAGTAGAGCGCGGCATCAACAAGGCCGGCGCTCTCGAGCAGTGACGGTTCAACTCCCGACATGGTCAAGCCAGGTACGGTTCCGTCAATGGGGACCGGTATCCGTTCGCGAAGATTCGCCGCATCCCTCGTCAGGGGCACTGTCTTGATTGCACCTTCCTCCATGCGAATCAAGCTGACTCTGGCAGCGATCCCTGCTTCGACGAGCCTGATGGAAAGCGAGGTGCCGGATTCTGCGTCCGGCCTCACCAACCGCACACCCAGCATCAACTCGGGTGAGGCGTTGGGTCCGGGCGCTGGAAGCTCAAACTCCACATTTGCTACCTCGCCCGCCTTGTCCAAGGCAATGGGCCGGGTAAGAGGAACCTCAGTTCGCATTGCAGCGTTCTCCTTGTTTGCTTCCACGCTGGGCTTGGCGGTTTCCGCTTCCCGCCCGCACGCGGCGAGGCCGGCAATGACGAACAGCGTCCCGGCGCCCATCAGCATCGATCTTGTTGCCCAAAGCTTCATGGTCAATTCTCTTCCTGGTACGGCCGTACTCGCCTGCGTAGTCTGGGGTACGCGGACACGGGGAAGAATAGGAAAAAACCTACTTACAGCTTGACCGGCGTCACAGAAGCGGCGCGAAAAGCCCTCAACGAGCGCCCTTCACGCCTCTTCAGCGGTCTCCTGGGTCTTCTTGTACGAATCCCCCCAATCCCGCATCGCCAACAAAACCGGCACCAGCGTCCGGCCCAGCTCCGAAAGCCGGTATTCCACCTTCGGCGGCACCTCCGGGTACACATGCCGCACCACCACGCCATCGGCCTCCAGCTCGCGGAGCTGGCTGGTCAACATCGATTGGGTGGCGTTGGGGATGAGCCGGGTCAGCTCCATGAATCGCCGGGTGCGTGACACCAGGTAGAACAGGATCACCGGCTTCCACGTGCCGCCGATGACCGACAGCGTGGCTTCCACGCTGCAGCCGGTTTTGCCATATACGCGCCGCGCCATTACGGGATACTCCTGAAAACCATAGTACCTATGGAAAA
Organism: Stenotrophomonas sp. CCNWLW57; assembly: GCF_037203925.1. NCBI lineage: Bacteria > Pseudomonadati > Pseudomonadota > Gammaproteobacteria > Lysobacterales > Lysobacteraceae > Stenotrophomonas > Stenotrophomonas sp. CCNWLW57. The sequence goes on along the minus strand of NZ_JBBCBJ010000009.1, from coordinate 97,942 downwards.
GCATAGTTCTTGTGGCAACCACGGTGCGACCATAGCATGCAGGTCATGTCCCCGGAGGTGATCGATGCCCATGAAATTCAATGCCCTGCTGGCCACGAAAGAAGACGGCCAGGTCTCCACCCAGCTGGTGGCCTTTGACGAAGCCGACCTGCACGAAGGCGATGTGCTCGTGCAGGTGGACTACTCCACCCTGAACTACAAAGACTCGCTGGCGATGACCAACGCCTCGCCGGTGATCCGTACGTTCCCGCTCATTCCCGGCATCGACCTGGCCGGCACCGTGCTGGAATCGGGCAATGCCGGCTTCCGCCAGGGCGACCGCGTCGTGCTCAACGGTTACGGCCTCAGCCAGACCCACCACGGCGGGCTGGCGCAGCGCGCGCGCGTTCCCGGCGAGTGGCTGGTGAAGCTGCCGGACAGCATCAGCAGCAAAGACGCCATGGCGATCGGCACGGCCGGCTACACCGCCATGCTGTGCGTGCTGGCGCTGGAACACGGCGGGGTGAAGCCCGAGCACGGCGACATCCTGGTGACGGGTGCCAACGGCGGCGTAGGCTCCATCGCCTTGGCCATCCTCTCCAAGCTGGGCTACCGCACGGTGGCGTCCACCGGCCGACCCGAACATGCGCAGTACCTCAAGGACCTGGGCGCCGACGAGATCATCGACCGGGCCACGCTGGCCGAGCCGCGCACCCGCCCGCTGGATGCCGAGCGCTGGGCCGGCGTGGTGGATGTCGCCGGCAGCCACACGCTGGCCAACGCACTGGCGCAGACGAAATACCGGGGCGTGGTGGCGGCCGCCGGGCTGGCGCAGGGTACCGACCTGCCTACCTCGGTGCTGCCCTTCATCCTGCGCAATGTCACCCTCGCCGGTATCGACTCGGTGCAGGCGCCGCACGCCGTGCGTACTGAAGCGTGGAAGCGCCTGGCGACCGATCTGGACCTGGGTAAGCTCGCCAGCACCGTGGAGGTGATTGGCCTGAAGGACGTGCTGGATATCTTCCCGGCATTCCTGGAAGGCAAGGTGCGTGGGCGGTTGGTGGTGGATGTAAACGCCTGACCACATCGTTTCGGTGCCAGCCGCTGAGAGTGCAATGACTCTTTAGCCTCCGTAACATGAGAATGAACCGTAACTTCAGGCAATGTTACGGTTCATATCAGTGTTACGGAACGCTCGTAGGCGTGTCGCTCGGGTTGGCCTCTGGTTGCATAGGCAGGCATTCTCTGAAGCGATCATTGAGTTTCAGAAGTTCCTTCTGGAGTCCGTTCACGCCGGTCAGAATGGCGAGTTGCATTGCAGCCATGAACGCCAGCCCGTTGCTTTGTTGTAGAAGCTGGCAGGAGAGCTCTGGCGGATAGCCAGTGACCTGTCTCCAGAGGGGGTGATCGCCTGAATGGACATAGGAGTTCAGAGGCTTCCACGAGTACGTCTGGAACTCGCGGAGGCTCACTACTGCGGCTGCAACTAGTGGCACTGCATCCAGCTCATTCAGCATTCCTGACGCAGTTGGCATGGAAGCATTAGCTTGATCAGGCCCTGTGAGCAATGAGGTCTCGAGCTTCTCCAAGGTCTCGTCCGACGAGCGGTAGAACACCCACATTGCACGCAGCAGCGATTCGAATTGGCACCTAAGTAGAACCGGCGCACTGGACATGATTCCCGCCTCCAAAAGACACCTTACCGCCGCCGCATGCTCCAAACTGAGCATCACGTACTCAGCGGACAGTCCTATGCGAGCGCTTTGGTCGTAGAGAGGATGATGAAGAACCTCCTGGATGTTCTGCATCAATAAATCAGACCGGAGCAGTAGCTGTTCGAGCATCGGAACCGCCTCACATTGGGTTCCCGCAGTTTATGGGCGCAACCCTAACCCTCTGCAAGGGGCCATGCATCGGATGGCGGCCTCCCATAGAGCGCCTGCCCGGTATCCCAGCTGGGATACCGGGAATCGTCTTTGAAATCAGCCCTTACAGCGCAATCCGCGCCACAGACTCCTCACTTCCCTTCTCGTCCTTGTCGCCATTCTTGATGGTCACGTACAGGACGTTCTTCTTCGCATCCAGCGCCAGGCTGTTCGGGTGGGTCGGCACGTCATAGGTGCCTACCTGCTTGTAGCTCTCGCTGTCATACGCGGTCACCGTGCCCGCTTCGCGGTTGGTCACGTACAGGCGCTTGCGCGGTGCATCCAGCAGCAGGCCCAGCGGGCCGGCGTCGGTGGCGATGCTGGCCAGTTCCTTGCCAGTGGTCGGGTCCAGCACCAGCACGCGCTGGCCCGGGTGCTTGGAGACGAAGCCCGGAATGCTGCTGCCCTGGTACTTGCGGATCATCTCCAGGCCCTGGTCGGTCACGAACAGGCGCTTGCCGCTCGGGTCCAGCGCCAGGTTCATCGGCTGCTCGGCACTGACCTTGAAGCGCTGCTCCACCTTGCCGGTGTCGGTGCCCACGGTGACCACTTCGCCCAGCAGGTTCGAGGTGAGCACGCGCTTGTTGGCCGCATCCAGGGTGAGGCCCGGCGCCTTGGCGTTGCCCAGGCCCGGAATGGTGTTGATGAGCTTCAGCGACTGGGTATCCACCACGAACAGCACGCTGCCTTCGCCGGAGTGGCCGGTCACGTACAGGCGGTTGTTCGGGGAATCCACCACCAGCTCGCGCAGGTCGTGGGTGTAGCCGGCCTTACCATCCTTGCCGACCTTCTTCTCCATCAGCTGCACGATGCCCACCGCCTTGTTGGAGGCGGTATCCACCACGGTCACCGAGGTGTCCACGGTGTTGCCCACGTACAGGCGGTTATGGGCGTCATCGAGCACCACGCCGAAGGCTTTGCGCTCCAGCGGGATCTTGGCTTCAACGGCCAGCGAATCAGGATTCAGGCGCAGCACCTGGGCCGGGCCGGCGGTATCGCCGAAACCGCCCGAAGAGGCCACAAACAGCGCGTTCTGGGTGGGGCTGAAGGCCAGCTCGTACAGGCCCTGGGCAACGGCGGCGCGCTGCACGGAGGAAGCGGCGGCAGTGGTGGCAGCCTTTTCGGCGGCAAAGGCAGACGGAGCGCCAAGGGTCAGGCTGACGGCCAGCGCCAGGGCGGCCGAACGGAACAGGGAACGAGGGTGCATGCGAGCGTCCTTGTGAGAGGCAGAGGAAGGATCCTGGCTCGCGTGGCCGCTGGGAGGAGCGGCCAACCACACGGTCGAATGACGTGGGAAGGCTGGCTGGCCCGGACATCTTAACAGGGGTGGCCGGCGGCTGGATTCCTCCGTCCCACGCTGTGAGACGCCCCTGCGCGATCCTGCGAACCGCTTCGGAGGATCAACATGAACAAGATCGACCTTGATTGGCTGGAAGAGTTCGACCAGGCCATGCTCGGGCTGTATGCCATCAACCACAGCGACGCCGGGATGGATGAGCAGCTGCTGGTGAGCTACTACGACCTGGAGCCGCGTGAGGCGGCGCTGGCGTTTGGCAACGACTACGACCTGGACCGGATGAATCCGCTGTGGCCGCCGATGGGCCTGGCGCTGAACAGTTGAGCGCAGTCAGTACCCCATGCTTGCCGCCGCAACCTGCATCTCCTGCTGCACGCGCTGATCTTCTTCCTGCTGCTGCGTGGCCAATTGCGCGGCGCGCTGTTCCTGCTCGAACGCCGCAACGTCAAACTGCTCAAGAGACTCCTCGAACGGGGTCTTCACTGCCTGCGCCGTTGGCATGCCGGCGCGTTGGTGGCCGGGGTTGTCCAACTCGCCCTGGACCACGAAGACGTTCTGTCCGCCGGGTTGGTCCGCAGTGGGTTGACTAAGCACTACGTGGTCCACGCTGTCCAGGCCGTTGCTCTTGGCCAGCACCATCAGGCTGCCGGTGAGGCGCTCGCTGGTCTGGTCGTAGCTGCGGCCGTGGGCCTCATCCAGCTTCTCTACGCCCTCGCGGATCTGCTGGTAGAGGGCGTGGTCGGGGTGCTCGGGGTTGAGGGGTGTCCAAGGTTCCTGCCCATCAGCGGGCTGCGCCACCCGCGCCATGGCAGGCTCTGGTTCTGGCTCCGGCTGTTGCTCCGGCACAGCCTGACTCGCGATGAAGTCGTTCGCGGGATCTTTCAACGGAACGGCATCCAGTTCCTCGGCCACCACCACCTGCTCAACCACGTCTCTCGGCGGTGCCTCTGTAACAGGCTCGTCGAGCGAAACTTCATCCCGCAGTGGGTGCTGTGTTGACGCTGCATCATCCATGCCCGGTCGCTCGGACTTCTCAGCCTGCACCGCGACCTCAGGCGGGTCGGCGTCCACGCGGATGACAGTCTCTGGCACCGCTTCGTGGGTTACCTGCTGCTCTACCTTCGCTTCTGATGCAGCGACGGTCGCAGCGAGGTCGGGGACTTCCACCGGTGGCCGTACGACAGGTTCGGCCTCAGGCACTGGCTGTACCGGCGTCGAGGCGATGTCAGGTGAAGTAGGCGCCGTGTGAGCTTGTGGCTCGGCCACGGACGCTTCGCGCCGCGCCTCCTCTTCCTCGGCAGTACGAGCGAACGCCTCCTGGGTACGCTGCTCTTCGACGTGCTCACGTGCGCCCTGCTCAGCCCCCTGAGCTGTCTGGGGCTCTCGCTGGGCCGTGGACTGCTCCTCGACCGCGGAGCGCTCGACAGAAGCCGCAATCGCTGCTGTAGCCCGATGAGGGGATAGCTGCGAGGGAGGTGGCTCATTGTTAGTGCTTGGCTCGTTCTCAACCAGCTCCGGCACGTGCGCTTCAGCGACGTCCCTGCCATCCGCCCGCATCGCCGCCAATGCAGCCAGCTGTGCGGCCTCCCCCGCGGAAGCGCCTTGCCGGTTGGCCTCCCTTAGCGCCTGCTGATGGGCGTCCCACGCGTCGGGCGACAGTGCCTCAATGCGCAGCTCCGGCGCGTTCTGGATTGGCACCTCGTCTGCCACGTTGCCCTGCAGCGCAGCCGTATGCTGCAGTGACGCCTGAACCCTAGCAACGTCCTCCATCGTGGTGGTCGCCGTGAGGACCATGCGGTTGCCACCCGCATCCCCGAATGCAGCAATGGCGCTGTCAACGCTTGGCGCGTGGGTGCGCGGGTCTGGTATGAGTTCAAGTACCAGGTCACCTTGCCTTCCATTGTCCGCAAGGCCCTGCTCCACCGCTGCCGCTGTAGCCGCCAACTGCGCTTCACTGCGTTCGATACCGTGCCGTGCGTAAAGTGCTTCCACCTGCCCACGCACGCCTTCCGGTGCCAGTTGCACCGTGGCCTTGACCTGCTCGGCCATGTTGCCCAGACCGGCCACGCCAATCTGCTGGCTCTGCCACGTAACATCCAGCTCATCGCTGAGGTTGCCGTCAGCCGTGCCACTGAAGACCAGCCCGTCGTCGCGCCACTGGCCATCGTCCTGGCGGGTGTACGTGTGGCCGTTGCTTGCCTGCAGCGTGCCTGATCTGCCCTGTGCGTCCTGGATGGCGGCGGGAACTGAAGGATTGTTTGCATCGCCAAAGTCGCTCCAGCGCCCTTCCGCGTGCGCCACCATATAGCGCGCCGCGACGGCGGCTGGCGTATTGGCAGCGTTCTGGGCGATCACGGCCCGCGACTGCGCATCCAGGGCTTGCGCCTGCTCCGCTGAAACCGGTTCGTGGCGTGTGACCGGCGCACGCCCATCCAGCATCTGCGTGATCTGCAGCTCCCATTGACGGGAGGTCGGGTCGCGCACGAATGCCCTCCCGGTTTCGAACGGCGCCGGCGGGGTTCCCTGCTCAGCACGAGCATTCAGGCGATACGGATCCTGCGGCGGAGGAAGATGGGCCAAGCCCAGCTCGTACGACGCCTTGGCGGCCTGCCAGTTCAACTGCCGCTCCAGTGTGCCAGTCGCCACGTAATCGGCGCGGAAGGTGACATCTTCCCCCTGCGCGGTCTGAACTGGCCGCAGTTCAACGCCTGTGCCGAGCTCAGCGGACTGCACCTGCTGCTGGTGCGCGGCACGTAGCCACCGCCCGTCCTCGTCGGTAGGGCTTCGGGTCCAGGTGCGGCCCATGGGGTCCACCTGGACGTAGATGGCTTTCATGTCCTTCTGGTTTGCCCACTCCTCGCCGAGGTGGGCGCCCAGAACACCGCCGCCTACGCCGATGACCAGCGCACCCGGTCCGGTCCAGGAGCCCGTAGTAAGACCCACACTGGCGCCGGCGACAAAGCCGCCCAATGCGCCCCCGACATTGCGCCCGACGAAGTGCGCTGCCGTTGAATCAGCGCCCGCTGCGTTGCCTTGGGAACTCAGCTCCACCCACTTGTGGCCGGAAGTGGCGAAGTCCTGCGCCAGCAGCGCCAGGCCGGCAACGCCGGCGACCTTCATGCCGGGGCTCATACCGGCGTGTACGCCGTGGGGCGCGGACTCTGCTGCCACCTCCGCGATGCCTGCCGCACCGCTAGGGGGCGGGGCACGTGCCCCACCGCGCGGGGTCGCCGCGTGCGGTGTATGTCCGGGTACCTCAGCATGGAGCCTGGGACTCGTGCCAAGGCTGGCGCGGGCTGCATGCCAATCCGCACGGGTGGCCGCCATCTCGGTGAGATTGAAGGACTTAAATTCGTGGAGTGGTCGATCGAAGAGAACCTGATCCACAGCGTCATAGCCATCGATGGGCTTGAGCTTAAGACGGACCTCTGCGACGGTAACCGGTTGACCGCTGTTGACACTAGCCGCCTCGGCCAGCGACCGCTCCAGCGCTTGATACTCAGCGGCGGAATTGCTCACAAACGCCAGGGGTTCTGGCCCAAAAGCGCTTACTGGATACCCGTTGATCCTTACGTCGGGATGTTCGAGCGCGGTGGTGAGCTCAAAGTTGCTGAAGCCCCGATTGCCGGGCGCGCCCTCGACGAAGGCAACCAGCGGCTTCCCGGTAGCAATCGCATTCTCCAGGAATGCGGGGCTGCCGGCGTTCCACATCATGTCTTGGAGCGCAGCCTTGTGCCTATTGTTGAAGGGCTCAGTACCCTGCGCGCTCATGAAATTTTTCAGGCCGCTTTCCATAACCTGAAACTCAGGATGCAGCGCCGGATTCTTTCGAACATCTTCGATGAACGTCCCCCATGGCGTGTCGCCTATGATGCCCGCCTTGCCCTTGAGGTCCCTTCCGTACTGAAGCGCATTCTGATAGTTCTCTGCGCCTGCCGAATCGATGCCTGAGAACCCGACGTAGTCCACGCCAGGAGGTAGTTCGGGAGGAAACTGCTTCAGCTTTGAAGCGACGTAATCTGCGTAGCTGGTAGACGCATCGGGACCCGATCCTGGCGACTTCAGATAGGCAATTACATCATCGATCTGGGCTGCGGACAGCGGGCTGCCATCAACCTTGTTGCGGGCACCGCCCAAGGTCGTCCGGGCGAAATCATCGAAGACGAAGCTCGCCACGGGGCCATCCTCAACCAGCGTGTTTGGCAATGCGTACTTCGGCGAGGACGATGGGGCCCTGCGGCTTCATCGCCGTTTCCACCGAAGCAGGTACACCCGCTCCAACCAGTGCAGCCGGGGTTGTAGTAGCGATGTATCGCAGATTCTCTTCATTGTCAGTTTGGCCCGCGTACGCCAACACCAACCCTTGCGCGAGTCCACTCAGAAAGGTGAAGTCATCATCCTTGTTCTCGATGATTTCCTTGAACTCCAGCATGGACTTGATCAACCAATCGTGGCCAAGATCGAAGATAAACACCCTCTCCGCCATCCCGTCGACTTCAACAGACATATCGGGACCATTGAAGCCCAAGCCGCCGATGCGTGCATCGCCCCGATAGAACGCGTACTGATACTCCGTGACTGCGCTGCCGTCCGGGAGCTTTCCAGGAAGGATGCGAGGCTCCGGTATGGTGACACCGCTAATGGGGTCAAATGAAGAATCCGATTTAGCTTGGAAGTGGAGAGGCATGAGTCATCTCTGGATGTAGATCGGCTGCACGGCAGCCTGCTCGATCTGGAGTGAGCCTAAGCAGCTCCTTCCAGGCAGGCCCACCCATTGAATGGAGGAAGAGTGCCACGCCAACGGGCTGGGTGGCCATCGGAGAATTCCTACCTGTTGCCTGGAGTGTCGTTGTCCCGCTGGCTCCTGCGGGATTGGTGTGAACAGCTGCGCGGGGGCTACCCCTCAACCAACCGAAGTATCTCCGTCACCCGGCGGTCCAGATCCCTTCGCTGCGCTTCGTTCATCATCTCCCGCTTGAGGTAGGCCTCAAAGTCCTCACCCGTACAAGCGTTCTGAATCAGGCACAGCGTTCCCATCAGTTTTCCGGTGGGCCCTCAGTCGTACCCCATGCGGCAGCCAGCCACCATCCATGCCTCGCCGGCGTGTTCCCCGGTCATCAAGCCTGCCGCCGGGCCGCCTGCGCTGGCGGGGTAGTTGCTGTGCAACGAGCTGCCCATGGCAAACACGGCCGCAGGATCATTGGAGCCCAATACTTCTTCAAGCTGCTCGGCAGCTTCAGCGGTGATTACTCCTTAACTATGTGACGGCCCGATGCGCGTCAGGACCAGTTCCAGACGACTTCAGGTAAAAGTATTTCCAGAAGGCACCACCCGTGTGCCAAAGGTGCTTCTGTGCCGCTTGCGACATCATCAGACACCGCCGTTCGGGATAGCAAACTCAGCTAGGACCACTGTACCGTCAACTAGAACGGGAACAGCACCCATGACGGGAACTCCGGCCTGATCCAGCGACGCAACTGATGTAACTGCTACGTAACTACGAGCATCTTTGTTGTCCGCTTGCCCGGCGAAGGCATTCAGCAATCCCTGCGCAAGCCCCGCTACGAACGTGATGTCATCGTCGGTGTGACCCAAGGTCTTCTTGAACCGGAGCATGTCCTCCAGAACCCAGACTGGTGTGAGGTCCAAGGTGCATGCCCACTCCCGGCCCTCTGCCCTCTCAGCAACCGTTTCAGACCCGAAGACTCCCATTCCACCGATGCGTTCGCCATTACGCAGAAAGGCGTACTGAAACTCGATCGTCCTGCCTCCGCCTGCGTCAGAGCTGGGCAGCATTCGCGGTCTCGGAATCGAGACGCCACTGACAAGGTCAATCGCAGATCGTTCCCGTGGTATGAATTGGAGAGGAATCATAGTTCCTTGCGGGGAGAATGCCCCCTTCGGCTTGAATCAATAAGCATAGCCACTTTCCAAGATATTTTTCATAAAGGGAGCGAGCATACTTCGTCAGGACTAGTACCTTTCAACCCAGGCTATACGTGTGATGGCACAGCAGCTTCACCCAATACAACTTTCTTATCAGGAAGTACAGGAATTGACCCTGCAATAGGAACACCAGCCTGATCCAGGGCCTCAACCGAAGTCACGGCGATATAGCGAAGATTGTCCTCGTTGTCCATTTGCCCGGCATATGCCAGGACCAGACCCTGTGCGAGACCTCGCAGGAACGTGAGATCTTCGTCCGTGCTGCCGAAATCTGCTTTAGATCTGAGCATGGACTGGATGGTCTGCTCCCGGGTTAGATCGAAGGTGAATACCCGCTCCCGGTACCCGTCGGTCTCAACGACCACGTCGGGACCGTCGAAGCCCAGCGCACCTATCCGATCTTCGCCGCGGAAGAACGAGTAATGGTACTCCGTGCCGCCCTCACCGCTAGCCAGCGTGGTTGGCAAAATCCGAGGGCGCGGAATTGAAACATCGCTAGTCGGATCGTAAGAGGAGTGCGAGCGAGGCTGGAAGCTAAGAGGCATGGTCATCTCTGGATGTTTAGTCGGATATACGGCGTACTGATATCTCGCTCTTAGCGCCAAGTACAAGCATGTGCGGTCTTAAGGACCCAGTCACGAATCAGATCAACCGCAAACCTTCAACTCGGCAGCGACTTCGGTTCCGAAAAACCCCATGGCACCCACCCGCTGACCGCCTCGGCGGAACGTGTACTGGTACTCGCCGCTGGCAACACCATGCAGCGGCGCATCTAGAAGAATTCGAGGATGCGAGATTGTGACGCCACTACCCTCATCAAATGAGGTATTTTCGATGGGCTTGAAGTGGATCGACATCACTCTTCCTTAGTCTGTTCCGGTTCAGGCGTCGCTCTGCCCTTCCTTCGCTACGAATCAGCGGGGCCGCGGCGAGGACGGCGGCGGCGTGCAACAGTTCATCCCTCGCGACTTAGCTCAATCCGCCTTCACCGGCACCGGCTTGGCCAGCCACGATGATCGCCGTTGGCCGAACATGAGACTGAAGCGATTCGAGATGGCTTGCGGGAAATATCTTGTCCATCAGTATCCGCGCATGCTCTTCGCTACTCTGGTGGTCACTCGCAGCGCTGATTCGACACCCACCCTACTTCCCGAAAAAGAGTGTGAAGTCCTTGTCACCAAACCAAGGCTTCTGAAGGACAAGCGTCGCCATGAGCGCCTCCTCCGCTTCAAGTTTAGAGGCGAGCTCGGAGTCACCTTGCCTCTTTGCCACAGCAAGCTGTTGCCGTGCTTCCTCGAAGAAAGCGCCCACCAAATCTTCCATTACCCAGATGACCAGCTCGAAGCGTGGCGCCACCTCAGGCTCTTTCGCCACGGAAGCCAATGCGTCATGGATTCTGACCAAGTGACCCGGGTATTCCTTCAGCATCTCGCAAAGTCTCTGAGGAATTGGAGGCAGCGAAGCGGTCATTTGCAGCATCCATTGTGTCTAGTGACTGTCATTCCAATCAGGCTGCGGCTCCCAAAGCGCTGACATCACGTTGTTGGAAGCGCGCGCGGAGGGTAGCCGCGTGCCCGACGAGCTGGCGGACGCTGTACGGTCCCGGATCTCAGGATGCCATAACGACTGGCGATGAAACCATAGTAAAACCCTTATACCTTCACGCCCGCACAAGCGACGTCTTCAAGCATCGCCAGTGGCTTCAACTTGGCCTCATCCCGCTCCAAGAAATCAAGGAGACCCCTATCGCCGATCCATTGCTGCTTCAATGCCGCACGAAGCATCAGCATTTCCTTTGCTTCGGCGTGGCGAATGCCATCGGCACTGCCTTTGGCCTTAGCAGCATCAAGTTCGACACGAGCCGACGCCACGAAACCTTCAAGACAGTCTTCCAACGCCCAAACAATGTGCTCAATCCGAGGTGTACTGGCACCAGATTCGGAGGCTGCCTTGTCGATGGCCAACTGCAGCCGCTCGATATGTTCGGGATATGCGCCCAGAAGTTCGCGGAGTTTGTTTGGAACGGGTGGCGGCGTAAGGTTCATTTTAAGTGTTTCCGTTCATCGACCCGGGTTGGACCCAAACATCGGCGTTCAGGTGGGTCCATCGGGTAAAGAGTGCCATGCCAGCGGGCTGGTGGGCCATCGGAGAATTCCTACCGCTTGCTCGGCGTTTCGTTGGCTCGCTTGCTCCTGCGGGAATGGTGTAGACAGCGGAGGGAGGGCTACCCCTCAATCAACCGCAATATCTCCGTCACCCTACGCTCCAAGTCCCTTCGCTCCGCTTCGTTCATCATCGCCCGCTTGAGGTAGGCCTCGAAGTCCTCACCCGTACAAGCGTTCTGCACCAGGCACAGCGTTCCCATCAGTTTGCCGGAAGGCCCGCAGTCGTACCCCATGCGGCAGCCAGCCACCATCCATGCCTCGCCGGCGTGCTCCCCGGTCATCAAGCCCGCCGCTGGGCCGCCTGCGCTGGCGGGGTAGTTGCTGTGCAACGTGCTGCCCAAGGCAAACACGGCCGCTGGATCATTGGAGCCCAATACTTCTTCAAGCTGCTCGGCGGCTTCAGCGGTATCCAGCCTCTTCCGCTTGAACGCGTTGTCCATCAAACGGGCGGCCAAGTCACCGTTTTCGGCGGCCTGCGCGTACCAGCCGGTGACCAGCTGCATCGGCACGATGGCGCCACCGTCCACTGCCCCGCATTGTGCGAAACGTTCGGCCGCCACCTGCTCCAGCACAGAGAGCTGGGCAGGCGCCCTGATCATCTGCCTATAGAAATCGAGACTGTCCATGAAGTGCTCGCGGTCAATGTTGACGAAGTAGCAGCCTTCATAGGTGTCGGCCAACAGGCGCTGGGCCACGGCATCGCCCGCCTTGGCCCTCTGTTTCAGGTCTTCGAAGGTCTTTACCCGGTCTACTTCAGCAGGCCCGCCTCGGCTGGTGCGGCTTTCCGTTGCATTGGCGCGCACCGTGGCCGCAACGGCCGACTGCGCCAACTGGGCTTTCCCGCCCGGCGCGCCACTCTGCGTCGCTGGCGCATTCCACCACAGCGCAACGCCCACCACTGCGGCGACCATGCCAACCGCCAGCCAACCTCCGGTTCTCCCAACCACAGCGCCAACTCCCTTTGCCATCGCGGCTACAGCCGTTGAATACCATGGAAGGGCAGCAGCAAGCACCCATTCCTGTCCCGTTGACACCTCATTCCCTATAGTTGACCCCAACCACTGCAATGGAATGGCCCATGAGCGTGATGTCATCCGGCCGGTGCCTGACAGTTGCACTCGCCGTCGCCCTTAGCGCCAGCGCCTGCGCACGGACGCCGCCCACCGAACACAAAGGGACTTCGAACATGTCGGAAGCAACTGAAACCGGTCGCACCCTCAACGGCCACACCTACACCGATGCACCGGTGGACGTGAAGCTGGGGCCGAATACCTTCCGCATTCCCGCCAACTACCTGGACAGCCAGATCGCGCCGTGGCCCGGCGACGGCGTCAGCCTCGTCATCGAGTGGCCGGACATGAATCCCACCGCCCCCGGCGCGCGTGTGGACCCGCGCACCAATGATTTCCGCAAGGAGATCGCCGTGTCCATCGACTACATCGATACCGCGCCCATTGAGACCTCGCTGGAACGGCTGTCGTCCAACACCGCGGTGACCGCGGAAGGCTCGGTCGAGCGGGACAACCCCAAGGATCGGCTGGATCTGCGTGTGGCCCAGCCAGAGACGATGGGGCTGATTCCCTATGCCATCGACGAAGCAAAGATGGCGGCTTATTCCAAGGCCTACCAGACGCGCTACGGCAAACCGCATACCCGCAACCCCGGTTTCGAGGATGACTGGTACGTGGCACGCGACCCCAGCGGCAACCTCACCACGTTCATCAAGTGCGACAGCAGCACGTTCCGCGAAGACGGCGTGCAACTCAAGGGTGACCAGGTCATCCAGGAGCAGGGCGCCGTTGCCGCTGGCTGCATCCACTACTTCACCGACGTGGAGAACAAGCTCTCCATCACCCTCGATTACAAGCGAGCCTTCCTGAAAGACTGGAAGCGCATGGAAGACGCAGTGCGAAGCCTCTTGTAAAGTACTGAGAACCAACCACTGCAATGGAATGGCCCATGAGCGTGATGTCATCCGGCCGGTGCCTGACAGTTGCACTCGCCGTCGTCCTGAGCGCCAGCGCCTGCGCACGGACGCCGCCCACCGAACACAAAGGGACTTCGAACATGTCGGAAGCTACAGAAACCGGTCGCACTGTCGATGGCTATACCTACACCAATGCCCCGGTGGAAGTGAAGCTGGGGCCGCATATCTTCCGCATTCCCGCCAACTACTTAGACAGCCAGATTGCGCCGTGGCCGGGCGAGGGCGTGAGCCTGGTCATCGAGTGGCCGGACATGAAGCCAACCCCTCCGGGTGCTCGAGCGAACCCACGAGCCAATGACTTCCGCAAGGAAATCCGGGTACTTATTGACTACGTTGACCGGATTCCGATCGAGACCTCGCTCGAGCGCCATGCCTCCAATGAGGCCATCACAGAGGCAGGCTCGGTGGAGCGCGGCGACCCATCTGATCGCCTGGACCTTCGCGTTCCCCAGCCGGAGCGGTTCGGGCTTATCCCCTACGACATCGACGAAGCCCGGATGGCCGAATACGCACGTGTGTACGAAGCCAAGTATGGCCGCCCACATCCGCGTAACCCCGCATCTGAGGACGATTGGTACATCGCGCGTAGCTCGAATGGAGCGCTTGCCACGTTCATCAAGTGCGACAGCGCCAAGGAATCGGGTGACGGCCTTGTGGTGAACGGCGAGGAGCTTGTGGACTCTCAAGGAGACACGGTTGCCGGCTGCGTGCACTACATCGTGGACCTTGAAAACAGCCTCTCGATAAGCCTCAACTACAACCGTGTGTTCCTGAAGGACTGGAGGGCCATGGAACTGGCTGTTCGGGATGTCTTGAACCGCTACAAGGTCAAGTAACTTCGGCGCTTACAGGAGTTTGCAATGAGTGGATTGACTGAACGTGACCTGCGCGTGCTGCGGCACTATGCCGACGCTGGCAATCGCGAACTGTATTGGAACTACCTCTCCCAGCTGCCGGGTGCAGACGGCTACGGCACGTTGGCGCTTGGCGTGGTGCGTAATGACAGTCTCCCGGGCCGGGTTGCCAACAGCTACGCGCAGGACCATGCTGCTCACCAGCGCGACGAGGGCTCGCAGTTCGCAAATGCCACGCTTTCAGAACGTCAGTGGGAGAAGTTCGGGCAGACGTTGCTTCATCAAGACCTTGAGCGCCGCGCTCACTACCTGAGTGATGGCAACGCGGAGCTGGCGCTGAACCTGCCGGGCAGTGACGTCATGCTCGCTCACGACAAGGCGTTCGTTCGCCACCGCCTGGACCCCAACTGCTGGACACCCCGCGTACTCCTCCAGGCCGCCCTCAAAGAAAGCGGCCCGGAGAAGATGGAGCAGATCTGGACCAACATGCTGGACAACAACTACCTGGGCGCAACCCGCGTAGGCAGGACCGGCTATGACGCCATCGCCCAGATGGGCGTGGTGGAAGGCGGCCAATACCTGGCCAGGCTGGGCGCCACCGAAGCTACCCAGCTGCTGGAAGGCCGCTCGGCCACCAACCCCAATGTCATTGGCGGCAACAGCTACTACGCCATGTATTTCGAGGCGGAACGGAAGTGGGCGAACGTCAGCACCGGCGGCGGCCACGTTTCCATGCGGGAAGAGACCAACCCCAGCCGCATTGCCGAACTCAACGACGCCCGCGAGGTGCGCCTGGAGCGCCAGCAGAAGGCCACCCAGTTCCATGAGGATGACCCGTACCGCACCATCACCCGCAGCCCGTTCACGGCCTCGATAGACGGCGCGCCGGGGGACAAGCAGCAAGCCCCCACCCGGCTGGCCGACATCGGCGCGGGCCATGCGGACTACGCCCTGGTACAGCAGGTACGCGAAGGCGTGGCCGCCATCGACGCCAGGCAGGGCCGCGCCCCGGATGAGAACAGCGAACGGCTCACCGCCAGCGTGGTGGCACTGGCCCGCCAGAACGGGCTGGAGCGCGCCGACCACGTGCTGCTGAGCCACCAGACCGCCGACAGCCCCGCCGGGCGGAATGTATTCGTGGTGCAGGGCGACCCTGCCGACCCGGCGCACCGCCGCGCCTCCATGCCCACGGACGTGGCCGTGCAGACGCCAGTGGAGCAATCACTGCAGCGGCTGGAGGAGGTCGGCCAGGAGCGCCAGCAGCAGGCGCTGGCACAGACCCAGCAGCAGGAACACAACCACCACCAAACAATGCGCATGGGATAACACCCAGCGGCAGCGCCACCCCGCCCCCAAACCCCGCGCGCACCCACCACCAAATTGCCTATAGTTCCCCTACCGGCACCCCGGCCCAGCACAAGGAACTGCCATGGCCCTCCCCACCCAGGAAGCGTCCGTCGCCCTCGTGATTGATTGCGACAACGTGCCGCCGGAGATCGCCGAATTCGCGCTGCAGCGAGCCGCACAGGCAGGGCGGGTGACAGTTCGCCGGGGCTATGGCAACCCGAACACGATCAACAAGGGGTGGGAACAGGTTCTGGTTCGGCAGTCGTTTACCAGCTGCCTGCAGTTCCCCTACGCGCCCAGGAAGAACAGCACCGACATTGCCTTGTCGCTGGACGCGCTTGAGCTGCTGCTGGACAAGCGTGCACAGACCTTCTGCCTGGTCACCGGTGACAGCGACTTCGCCTACCTGTGCCGCAAGCTCAGGGAACGTGGCGCAATTGTCTATATCGCGGGCGCCGCCAATAGCCCGGAAGCACTGCGAAAAGCGTGCGATCAGTTCTTTGAGTGGACGCCGGCAGCGAAGCCCGTAGCGAAGCCTGCGGCAAAGGTGGCAGACGTGGCCAAGCCCATCGTTGCGCCCGTGGCGAAGGTAAAGAAGCAGGCGCCGAAGAAGCCTGCTGCGAACGCACCCCCGCCCAAGCAGAGCCCTCCATTCGTCATGAAGGCAGTCGAGGAGTTGGTGACTTCCTCCCCCAATGGTCGGGTGACGTTGAACGCGCTATCGGAACATATTCGGCTCACTCAACCGACCTTCAAACCGGGTACCTACGGTCACGCCAAGCTGGTGACCATGGTCAAGACGTACCCCTTGCTGAAAACCCATCAGGACTCCAAGGGCCACTGGACGGTTAGCTTGGCCCCAAAGACCACAAACGGATCGACCGTCAAAAAAGCGCTGGTCGTGTAGCCACGCGCGCACTCCGTTCCTGTCCCGCTGACACTGCACTCCCTATAGTTGACCCCAACCAATGCAATGGAATGGCCCATGAGCGTGATGTCATCCGGCCGGTGCCTGACAGTTGCACTCGCCGTCGCCCTGAGCGCCAGCGCCTGTGCCAAGGCCCCACCCACGGAAAAGGGACACAAGGAACCTGCCATGTCTGAAGACACCAGCCGGAGCCGCACGGTGGATGGCTACACCTACACCACCGCGCCGGTAGTGGCCCAGCTCGGTCCGCACCGCTACGCGATCCCGGCCAACCTCTACGACGACCAGATCGGCCCGGCCGTTGGCGGCGGCGTTGGCCTGACGCTGATGTGGCCCGAGCTCAAGGCAGCCGCGCCGGGCACGCGCGCATCCCGCTCCATGTCCGACCACCACCGCGCGATGTCCATGTCGGTGGACTACATCGACGGCGTGCCGATCACGGAGCTGCTGGGCCGCATGACCAGCACCGATGCCACCAGCGAGGAAGGCTCGGCCTACCGCAAGGATCCGCGCCGCCGGCTCGACATGCGCACCCCCGGCACCGAACAGTTCGGGCTGACGCCCTATGCCATTGATGAAGCGCGGATGGTCGAATTCGCCCAGGCGTACGAAAAGCAGACCGGCATGCCGGCCAAGCGCAACGCCAACGTGGAAAGCGACTGGTACATCGCCCGCACCCCGGGCGGCGAGCTGGCAACCTTCATCAAGTGCGACAAGCTCCAGGAGGGGCGCGACTCACTCACGCTGAAGGGCGAGCAGGTTGAGATCGACGAAAGTGTCCCGGTCTCCGGCTGCACCCATAATTTCGTGGATGCCGACAACGACCTTTCGGTGACCCTCTCCTATCCCCGGGTGTTCCTTAAGGACTGGAAGGCCATCGAAGCCGCCGCGCGCGGCGTGCTGAGCGCATACAAGGTTGAGTGACCCAGGATGTTCAGGAGGAACAACGCGTGAGCGGATTGATTCGGCTCACTCTACCGACCTTCAAACCGGGTACCTACGGTCACGTCAAGCTGGTGACCATGGTCAAGACGTACCCCTTGCTGAAAACCCATCAGGACTCCAAGGGCCACTGGACGGTGAGCTTGGCCTCAAAGACCAAAAACGGGTCGACCGCCCCAAAGGCACTGGTCGTGTAGCCACGCGCGCACCCCGTTCCTGTCCCGTTGACAGAGCATTCCCTATAGTTGACCCCACCCAATGCAATGGAATGGCCCATGAGCGTGATGTCATCCGGCCGGTGCCTGGCAGTTGCACTCGCCGTCGCCCTGAGCGCCAGCGCCTGTGCCAAGGCCCCATCCACGGAAAAGGGAAACAAGGAACCTGCCATGTCTGAAGACACCAGCCAGAGCCGCACGGTGGATGGCTACACCTACACCACCGCGCCGGTAGTGGCCCAGCTCGGTCCGCACCGCTACGCCTTCCCGGCCAATTTCTACGATGACCAGATTGGCCCATCGGTGGGCGGCGGCATTGCGTTGAGCTTCATCTGGCCCGGGCTGCAGGCAGCCGCTCCCGGCGACCGTCCCACGCGCAGCATGGAAGACCACTACCGAACGGTCACCGCTTCAATCGACTACCTCGATGCGGTCCCCGCATCAGAGCTGCTGCCCCGGCTGAGCAACACCGAAGCCACCACTGAAGCAGGCTCGGTCAACCGAAACGACCCGCGCCGCCGGCTGGATCTGCGCAAGGCGGGTACGGAGCGGTTCGGCCTCATTCCGTACGCCATTGACGAGGAGCGCATGGCGCAGTTCGGCAACGAATACCAGAAGCAGTTTGGGGAGCCCGTTACCCGCAACCCACGGAAGGAAGACGAGTGGTACATCGCCCGGGCCGCCAACGGGATGCTGGCCACGTTCATCAAGTGCGATCAGCCTGAGGGTGGGAACGAGGGCCTGGCGATCCAGGGCGACAGACTGGTGCCCGATGAGTCAGTCAAGGTTTCAAGCTGCACCCACTACTTCGTGGACTCCAACGACAACCTGGGCGTTACCCTGTTTTACCCACGCGTGCTGCTGAAGGACTGGAAGGCCATGGAAGAAGCTACCCGCGCGGCACTGGCCAAGTACAAGGTCCGGTAACTCAGGAATGTTCAGGAGGAACAACACATGAGCGGCTTGAATCAGAAGGACATCGAGATCCTGCAGCAGTACGCCTCCAAGGGGAACCGGGAGCTGTACTGGAACTACCTGGCACAGAAGGAAGGCTCCGACGGCTATGGCCTGCTGGCACTAGGCGTGGTGCGCAACGACAACCTGCCCGGCCAGGTCGCCAACGCCTATGCCCAGCTCGAAGCCAGCGACCAGCACGACCGCAACCCCAGGCTGCAGAACCGCACGCTGACAGAGCGCCAGTGGGAGGACTTCGGCCAGACCCTGCTCGACCGGGACCTTGAGCGCCGCGAGTACTGGATGGGGGCACGCAGGCCAGACCTGGCGCTCAACCTGCCCGGCCGCGACGTGCAGGTTGCCCATGACAAAGCATTCGTCCAGCACGGGTTGGACCCGAACTGCTGGACCCCCCGCATCCTGCTGGAAGCCACCCGCAAGAACCTGAGCGAAGACGCTGCCGAGAACGTCTGGAAGGAAATGCTCAACAACGATTACCGGGGCACCGCGCGGGCATGGAACACCGCCGGCCATGCCTACGACGCCATGCCGTGGGGCCAGGCCACCGCCTACGTGGCCAAGCTGGGCGTGTATGAGCTGAGCATGGCCGACCAGTCGCTGCCCACCAGCAACCCCAACGTCATCGGCATACGCAGCTCGTACCACGAGTATGACCCGAAGGCCGGCACCTGGTCGCACCACACAGAAAGCGGCTTCCCCGTGCAGGAGCGCAACCCACGCGTACTGGAAGGCCTGAACGACACCCGCGAGGTCCGCCTGGAGCGCGAGGAGAAGGCAACCCACTTCCACCCAGACGACCCGTACCGGCAACGCATCGAAACCCCGAAGGTGGTGCTCAACGACCTGCCCGGCCAGGACCCGAGCACCCGCCTGGCGGCACTGCGCCCCGGCGATGCGCATTACTTGCTCTACCAGCAAATACGCGAACACGTGGCCGCACTGGACGCCAAACACGGGCGCAGCTTCGATGAAACCAGCGAACGGCTGACCGCCAGCCTCACCACGCTGGCCGTGGAGAACAAGCTGGACCGGGCTGACCACGTGGTACTGAGCCAAGCCACCGCAGAGGGTGCTGCAGGCCGCAACGTGTTCGTGGTGCAGGGCAACCTGCATGACCCGGCACAGCAGCGCGCTGCCATGGCCACTGAAATAGCCGTGCAGACGCCCGTGGAGCAATCGCTGCAGCGGCTGGATGAAGCAGGCCAGGAACGGCAGGCCTTGGCCATGCAAGCCGAACAACGCACGCAGCAGAACCAGCAGGAACTGGAATCCCGCAGCATGCGAATGGGGTGAGGCAAACATCCCTCCGGAAGCCACGTGCACATGGCTTCGCGGAATTACCCATCAGGGCCGGTGGCGCAGGCCGGCCCGGCACGCCCTCAAGCGCTCCCTCAGGGATGCGAGCTGGCTTACCCGCGCCCGTCGCTATTTCTCTGCGCGCATGTGATCTCGGCTCTCATTGGTGGGCCGAGCGCTCCACTGACCTGGGCACCCAAAGGGCTCCTCAGTATGGCAGCCACCTCGCTTGTCGGACGATAATGCGCTGAACATGGGGGACGATAATGGGTATCGAACGAGAGTTTGGGCGCTTTGGCGCCAAGCTAGTCAATCGTGCATGGGCAGTATCTTCGCTCACTGAGGATCCGCGCGAGCTCGTCGTCAGCATTTGGCAGCACAACATTGAAACGACTAACGGTCGCTGGGTTTACGATGACTCATTGGCGCGTTGGCGTGGCCCGGGTAAGAACCTGCTCATGGAGCACCTTGGTATCGCCGCGCGCGAGGGGTTGCAGTTACGCGCCGTAGTTGCGACACAGCTCAATCGCGCCGAGCGCCTAGTGGATCCCGACAAGCCGGCTCGCAATATATTCGAGGCTCGTCCGGACCTTGTGGGCCGAGTGGATCGGTTAGATGGGGATCACTTCGTGCTCGTGTTTGAGCACCAGGGATCAAGCGCAAGTGCCTATGCAAATGGCGCGAGGTACTGGCGTGTTGCGGATGCCATCTGCGCGCTTGGCGGCGCTACGCTGTCTGAGGTTGAAGCATGGGATACCGCACGTCACCCCGAAGAGCCGCTCGGGAACGCCCGTGCTGACTTGGAGCACCTGACTGTCAACGCCCCAAGTCGCGTCCACTATGACTATGGGAGGACGAACTGGCGCAGCGACAGTGGTCATCCCCGGGATCGACTATTCAAGCTAGTAGATCCTGGACCGCCCAAGCGAACCCGCTATGTTCCTTTCACCCCTGCCGTTCATGGACATGTGGATCTCAGGAAGAATGCTGACGGCAAGTGGGTGGTTGTACCCCTAGCTTCGGACGACCAGGCCCGCGCCCAGGCCGAGGGTGAGGCTGCAGCCTTCATGGCTGCGCCGCCATTGGATAGTGAGCATGATGCCCGTGTGTGGGCAATGCGCACCGTGGCGCAGCGGCGGGGTCAACCACTGTTCCGCGCCCGCATGCTGGACGCCTACGGTAGCCGATGCGCCATCTCTGGGTGCACCGCTGTGGAGGTCCTGGAAGCCGCACATCTTCTGCCCTACCGGGGCGAACATACCAACAGAGTAGATAACGGCCTGTTGCTCCGAGCGGACCTGCATACCTTGTTTGATTGCCATCTTATCTGGATTACCCCTGAGCACACGGTGGCCGTGGCTCCTTCCCTGCTAGCCACCGACTACGCAGCTCTTCAAGGCCAAATCCTGAACCTCCCTACCTCCCCAGCTGATAGGCCGAACCCGGCCCATCTGGCGGAGCACGCACAGCGGTGCCAAGCGCGCTTACCGATGCGGGGAGGAACGCCACCAAATATCTATCCGTCGTAGCTCAACGACCGTCCAAACGACGAATCTGTGATGCACATTGCATTTTCCTAGGTGCCATGCATAAATGCCGCCTATCGAAAATGGGGCTGAGCTATCGCAATGGCTATCAGGGAAGATCTACAGCGTGTGCTTGAACTGCAGAGTGAGTACGACTCGACGCCAACAGATGCGATGAAGGAGCGGGGGCTGCTGATTCGATCAACCATCCCCTCCCAAATTCGTGAGCTCGGCACGCTACTGCGCACTGCCGCACACGTGGAGGAAGCCGACTTCCTGGTGGAAGGCAAGGACGGCATAACCCGAAAGGCCCGAGTACCCTGGGTGCGGTTCGCGTCTAAAGGTCGTTCGCCGAAAGCCACTATCGGCTGGTACGTCGTGTGGCTATTCCGGGAAGATGGCTCGGGTGCTTACCTTGCGCTTGCTCATGCTTCCACAATTAACGTGGGCGGCAACTTCATTGATCGCTCACTGGAGGAAGCGTCCGCCCTGACTCAATGGGCGCGGCAGAGGCTCACCGCAGATGTTGCTGCGGATTCCCGCATGACGACCAAGCTGGACCTTGGGTTCGGCTCGCTCGCCAAGGGGTACGAGAAGACCACTGCAATCGCGCTCTTCTACCCGAACGGCGGCTTTCCTTCGGACGACCAGCTGTTCACTGACATGCAGAAGATGGCAGCTCAGCTATCCAGACTTTACGAGTTTGATCGTCTTGGCTTGTCGCCGGGCAAACCTTCTCCAGAGGTCGCGGGTGCGCTTAAGCTTCTGGAGGAAATCAGCTCGCCGCAGCGATCGGCCAAGCAGGGATTCGGCCTATCCCAGCCGGAACGACGTGCAGTTGAACTAAGAGCAATGTCCCTGGCAATCGACCACCTGAGCAGGCTTGGGTATTCGGTAGAGGACACCAGTCGAAACAAGCCATATGACCTTGTTGCGCGAAAGGATGACGAAGAAGTCTTCGTTGAGGTTAAGGGCACCACTGGCAACCTCGGCGGCATACTCTTGACCCGCAATGAGGTTGCCCACCATAAGAAGTTCTTCCCCTCCAACGGCCTCATCGTGGTTTCCCAGATTGCCTTGTCCAACACTCAGGCGAATCCCGTTGCCAGCGGAGGCCTCTTAAACGCGCAGCTTCCTTGGAAGATCGACGACCTTCAACTGGAACCGATCTGTTACAGCTACACGATCGTCCAGGAGTGAGGTCTGCCTGAGATGTCAGCGCCTGAGATGCGACCGAACTTGTTCGTGCAGCAGTCCGCTGGCGCCAGCTGATTCGGCCAGGTAGCTTGCTGCCATGCCCACTGAACTAGCGGTACAACCGCCGGTGGAACACTCGCTGCAAGAGTTGGATTAAGCAGGCAGGAACGGCCGGCATTGGCTATGCACGCAGCAGAGCGAGCAGGAGCTGGAAGCCCGCAGCATGCGAATGGGGTGAGCAAAACATCCCTCCGGAAGCCACGTGCACATGGCTTCGCGGAATTTCCCATCAGGGCCGATGGCGCAGGCCGGCCCGGCACACCCTCAGCGGGGCCTGCCCTGCCCCTTCGGTACTTCGCTCCCCACCGGGAACGAATCCCCCCAAACGTAGAGGTCAACGCCTTGGGCGCTCCGATCCAGGTTCACGCAGTCCTGGATCAACGACCGCAGCACGTTCGTAGGCGAACGCTCGCTACGCCACGCCGAAAGCTGAAAGGCGCGGCGTAGATCGCGGTCTACCTTCACCCTCATGTACACCTGCTTCTTCATTGGATGACGTCCTCGGGGACGAACTGCCCCGACTCGGAGTTGATCTCGCCGTGGTAGATCGTGCGCTCCGCGAACCGGGGCACCCGTGGGTCTTCCACCGCTGGCGGGCCGAGCAGCTTGATGGTGATCACCCCTGCGCAGGCCTCGATCTGCAGCTTGCGGCCCACGTTGAAGCCCATCTGCCGCAGCCAGCGGCCGCGGATCTTCAGGTAGGGCACCTTCAGCTCCTCCTGGAACTCCGGGGGCGGTGAGCACGCTGCAGGCTTCGCGGTGCCGGCCAGATGCGCCTGGCGAGCGCGCCGACGTGAGGGCAGTTCATCGAAGGACGTGTCGTCCCAGTGCGTTTGCATGTTGGACCTCCTGTAAGGATCGCCCCTCGCCGGGATGGCGAGGGGGTCGGGAGGTTAGAAACCGTCTAGCAGCATTCGGCGGGCGTATTTCCACAGGGGGTGTTGTATTAGCCACCCTCCCGACAAAGGGACGTCCAACATTTTGCTGCTAGAGGAGTTTCTACGCTCCGGAGTCGACCATGCAGCAAATTGCAAGCGATGGGAAATCGTTTGTTTCTCTCGAACTTGGAACTTCGATGGACAGGAACTACCAATTGACGTGTCTAGCAGTTCATGGCGCTTGAACTGGAATGAAGTGCACAGGATTTCACGACATGGCTTACAAAGAGTTGGCCTATCCTGCTGCTCCCAACACACTGTTGATAGCCACACATAAGGCTCGCTCACCTGAACTGGTCATCTGGAAAAAGATGGCGGACAACTGGCCACCATCTGTTCTGACACAAACGACCTCATATGCTCCAGCATTGGGACACGGACATGCACGCGTGCACCGAAGGTCGGATACCGGGCTCGGAGACGTCGCCCCGCTTACTGCAGCATCTACTTGGGCCCATTGAAACTCAGCACCTTCTCGATGAAGAACTCGCCCTTGCCTGACACGCAATGAAGAGGACTACCGTGCTTAGCTACGAATTTCTTTTGCTTCTTCTGGAATGTTGTATCTGCGCGAGGGTACTTTGAACAAACGATAAGACCTGCCATTGGAAGTTGAGCAATCCCACGCCTTCCTTTCGCCTTCGGAGCTTTGCAGCTCTTCATGATCGTAACCGTTGCATCAATCTGATCGACGGCATGCTCGATATCTGTTCCCTTCAACTCAATCACGACCGATCCAACATCCTGTTTTGACACGACGTAGTCCGCGCAAAGCGTATCTTTCACAAGCCCACCGTCAACTTTGACACGGTGAAATGTACGCTTCTCTTCATTGACAAATATTGCACTACGGCCGTTCTCCTCAACCTTTACCCTGGAAACATCCGTAACGACGCGATCGGCTGCACAAGTCATTTTGAGTACTCCACGCCAAGCAGCCTAGAGAACTCATTTGAGATTGATCCAGAGACTTCATCTAGATAATCGGCTTCAATCAGGTTGTCAGATTCATCCTGAATTCTCTCAAGCTTCCCGTCTTTGATCGCGTAGGCCCGCAGTCCCTCTCCCGCCAGCCAGTACTCCTCCCTGACGATATCCTGGACCAACTGACTCTTCTTTGATCCTTTGCGACCCGCCACCTCTTTGGCTTTCATGAGGTTATTTAGCTTTGCAAGAACGTATGGGCTGTGCGTAGTAACCAGCATTTTCGCCCTGCCTCGTGACATAGAAAGGAACTGGACAAACGCCTCAACCAAGTCACTCTGCGCAGCGGGGAAAAGATGAGCCTCGGGCTCTTCAATAAACAGCATCTGCTGCACATCAGATACTTCGAGCATAATTGCGCGCCTTTTCAACGCCAGAATCAGCGGCATCAACTCCTGCTGACCCGATGACATTGCAGAGAAGGGCACCCTTCGCCCGTCACTGGTGCGTAAGTACTCCTTGTTGCGCTCAAACACAACGGAGCCGTTCAACAAAGAGTCCAAGTGCGAACTAAAGGCGGCAGGCATTTTGTGGTGGGAAATTAGCCTGTTCTCACGCACGCCCGCATAGAATCTTCCGAATCTCAGAATGAGAGGATCCAGTATTCGACTGTGCTCGAACACCGCAATGCTTTTGCCGATACTTGTAAAGAAGGAGCGACCAGCCGGCACGAATGTTTGAATGTCAACGTGATCGTCGCCAAGCCTCCTCTTATTCACCTTCCTCAGCTTTTCCTGAAGTGAATAATTGGCCCGCATGTAACGATGATCCATCATGCTCTGATCAGTTATGCGGGAAGCTTCCTTGAGGGCTGACAATGCACGCTCGTATTGTTCCTCGAAGAACGGGGACAACCAAACTCGCATGTTATCGCCAAGCTTTTTCCTATACTCAATCCTACTGACCCTGACCTGAAAATCTCCACAGTAGAACTCAATCTGGAACTTCCCTTCACCCCAAGCTTCAACAGGGAACCACTCCTTGAACTTGTCTTTGACAAATCCCTTGAACGTATCGATCCCCTTCCCGTCCTCCAACACCTGCCATTGGTCATTCAACAAGTCATTAAAGAAGAAGATCAGCTTCGAAAGAATACTCTTGCCACTTGCCGAAGGGCCGATCAAGACCGTGAGACTCGAGATCTCTAGGTCCGCATTCGATATGCATGAAAAATCGTTGACTAAAATTCTAGTACTCATCCCTGCCCCCTGAAAGATCCCTAAAGTTATTCATTGCACGAAAAAGAGGCGGCCATTGGCCGCCTCAAATAATGTACTAATTTGACTGAAGATCAAACCCCGACAGGATTAGCCTTCTCAGGATCAATCTTGTACTGCTTGATAGCCCGGGCCACATCCTTCCCGGTCATCTTCCCGTCCTTGGCCAGTGCCGCAATCGCGGCATGCGCGATGTAGTACCGGTCTACTTCGAAGAAGCGACGCAGGTTCGCACGGGTATCCGAACGGCCGAAGCCATCGGTGCCCAGCACGGTGAAGGTGGCCGGCACGAACGCGCGGATCTGGTCCGCATACGCACGCACGTAGTCCGTTGCGGCAATCACCGGGCCCTGGCGGTCTTCCAGCAGCTCGGTCACATACGCCTTGCGCTGGGGTTCTTCCGGGTGCAGGCGGTTCCAACGTTCGGCGTCGAAACCATCGCGGCGCAGTTCGTTGTAGCTGGGGCAGCTCCAGATATCGGCGGTAACGCCGAAGTCCTTCTCCAGCAGCGCGGCCGCTTCAATGGCTTCGCGCAGGATGGTGCCCGAACCCATCAGCTGCACGCGCAGCTCGTTCTTCTTAGGCTTGCCGGCGTCGGTGAGCAGGTACATGCCCTTGACGATGCCTTCGGCCGCACCTTCCGGCATTTCCGGGTGGGTGTAGTTTTCGTTCATCAGGGTCAGGTAGTAGTACTCGTCTACCTGGTCTTCCATCATGCGCTTGGTGCCGTGCTGCAGGATGACCGTGACTTCGAAGCCGAAGGTGGGGTCGTAGCTGCGCACGTTCGGGATGCCGCCAGCGGCCAGGTGGCTGTGGCCATCTTCGTGCTGCAGGCCTTCACCGTTGAGCGTGGTGCGGCCGGCGGTGCCGCCGAGCAGGAAGCCGCGGGTACGCATGTCGGCGGCCTGCCAGGCAATGTCGCCCACGCGCTGGAAGCCGAACATGCTGTAGTAGATGTAGAACGGCAGCATCGGCACGTTGGAGACCGAGTAGCTGGTACCGGCAGCCATCCAGGAGCTGATGGCGCCCGGCTCGCTGATGCCCTGCTGCAGCACCTGGCCGCTCTGGTCTTCGCGGTAGAACATGAGCTGGTCGGCGTCGACCGGCTTGTACTTCTGGCCGAACGGGGCGTAGATGCCGATCTGGCGGAACAGGCCTTCCATGCCGAAGGTACGGGCTTCGTCGGCCACGATCGGCACGATGTGCGGGCCCAGTTCCTTGTCACGCAGGGTGATGTTCAGGCTCTGCACGAAGGCCATGGTGGTGGAGTAGCTGCGCTCGCCGCTGCTCTTGAGCAGGCGTTCGTAGGTTTCCAGCTTCGGTGCGTTGAAGCTCTTGGTGGCCTTGCGGCGGCGCTGCGGCAGGTAGCCGCCCAGTGCGGCGCGACGCTCCTGCAGGTACTTCACTTCCGGCGAATCCGGGCCCGGGTGGTAGAACGGCACCTGGCCATCGGCCAGCTGCGCGTCGGTCACCGGAATGTTGAAGCGGTCGCGGAAGTGCTTGACCGCTTCGTCGTCCAGCTTCTTGGTCTGGTGGGTCGGGTTGAGCGCTTCACCGGCGCTGCCCATGCCGTAGCCCTTGACCGTCTTGGCCAGGATCACGGTCGGCATGCCCTTGGTGTTCACGGCCTCGTGGTAGGCGGCGTACACCTTGTGCGGGTCGTGGCCACCACGGTTGAGGCGCCAGATGTCGTCGTCGGAAAGACCGGCCACCATGGCGGCGGTTTCCGGGTACTTGCCGAAGAAATGCTCGCGCGTGTACGCGCCGCCGAAGGCCTTGCAGTTCTGGTATTCGCCGTCGACGGTTTCCATCATCAGCTTGCGCAGCACACCGTTGGTGTCCTTGGCCAGCAGGGCATCCCAGTAACCGCCCCACAGCAGCTTGATGACATTCCAGCCGCCGCCACGGAACACGCCTTCCAGTTCCTGGATGATCTTGCCGTTGCCGCGCACCGGGCCATCGAGGCGCTGCAGGTTGCAGTTCACCACGAAGATCAGGTTGTCCAGGCCTTCACGGCCGGCCAGCGCGATGGCGCCCAGGGTTTCCGGTTCGTCCGATTCGCCGTCGCCGATGAAGCACCACACTTTGCGGTCGCTCTTTTCGATCAGGCCACGGTTTTCCAGGTAACGCAGGAACTGCGCCTGGTAGATGGCGGCCAGCGGGCCCAGGCCCATCGACACGGTGGGGGTCTGCCAGTAATCGGGCATCAGCCACGGGTGCGGGTAGCTGGAAAGGCCACCGCCGTCGACTTCCATGCGGAACTTGTCCAGCTGCTGCTCGTCGATGCGGCCTTCGAGGAACGAACGCGCATAGATGCCCGGGGCGCTGTGGCCCTGGATGAAGAGCAGGTCGCCGGGGTGGTTGTCGCTGGGGGCGCGCCAGAAGTGGTTGAAGCCCACGTCGTACAGGGTGGCACCTGAAGCGAAGCTGGCGATGTGGCCGCCCAGGTCGCCCGGCTTGCGGTTGGCGCGCACCACGGTGGCCATGGCGTTCCAACGGATGATGGAACGAATGCGCCATTCCAGTTCGGCGTTGCCCGGGCTCTTGGCCTCCAGGGTCGGCGCGATGGTGTTCACGTACTCGGTGGTGGGAGAGAACGGCAGGTAAGCACCCGAACGACGGGTCAGTTCCACCATGCCTTCCAACAGTTGATGCGCGCGCTCAGGGCCCTCGACATCAATAACGGCCTTCAGCGACTCGATCCATTCCTGGGTTTCCACAGGATTCGGGTCGTTGTTCAGCACCTCGTTCAACCAGTTCATTAGCGCTCCCATGACCGCACGCACGCGCGCGACTGTTTTAGATTTCTAGCCGCAAAGTGTAGCGCACCAATGGGTTTGCTTACTTCGCTACGGGTGCGTATGGAAGTGGTGCGGTTGTGTCTTGGGGACATGAGGCGACAGTGGCGCGTGGTGTTGCGGGGGTTCCACGGGGGCTTGAGGTTGATGCTTGGGCGGTTTTCTGGGGGGATCGGTTGGCTAGCGCTGTCATTGGGGGCGTGGAACCTGGGGAGTGTTCTACCTGGGGGACGTACCGTTGTGGTGGCGGCGGACCGGTTGGAACGAGGCCACGCCTGGCTGGTCGCGGTCCTTTCGGGGTCAATGGTTGCTGAACGCGTGCGCAGTCACGCATGGCGTGACCCTACACCGGGGATCTTTTTCGATATATCGTTATCGCACTTCATTCGATATATCGAAATGACCGCTCCCCGTGATCTGGATGGGCCTGCCCGTCCGCTGACTTCCCGCCCGCTCAGCCGTGGCGACCTGCGCCTGCTGGTGCTGTCGCTGCTGGCGGCGCAGCCGCGCCATGGCTATGAGCTGATCCAGTGCATCAGTGAGATGTTCGTGCGGGTGTACACGCCCAGCGCGGGCTCGATCTACCCGGTGCTGGCGCAGTTCGAGGCCGCCGGCTGGGTGAGCGCGCTGGAAGAGGCCGGGCGCAAGCGCTACCAGCTCACCGCACTGGGCCAGGCCGAGCTGACTGCGCAGCGCGAGGAGGTGGACGCGGCGCTGCACCGGGTTCGCCACAGCGCGCGCGCGATCGCCAAGGCCAACCTGCCGCCGGTGGTGCGCGATGCGATGCGCGAGCTGAAGCAGGCGCTGGGCCTGCACCACGCGCGTTGGCAGGACGACAACGCGGTGGCGGTGGCCCAGGCGCTGCGCGAGGCCGCCGCGCAGATCCGCGCGCAGGGCCGCTGAACCGTTCTTCCCCTTATTCGACCCCGCCCGCATTTCGCCAGCCAGGTCTTTCCCCTACGCCGCTGCGGCGGCTTTGAAACAGGTACATCGCCATGGCTCTGCATGAAAACAAGTTGGTGCGCCACACCGTGAAGTTCCGCCCGCTGCAGGTGCTGCGCACCGAGGAAATCAGCCCGTGCATGCGCCGGGTGATCGTGGGCGGTGAGGCGCTGGAGGGCTTTGAGTCGCCCTCGCCGGATGACCACGTGAAGCTGTTCTTCCCGAATGCGGAAGGCCAGTTCGTGGTGCCCACCATGACCCCGGAAGGCCCGCGCTACCCGGAAGGCCAGGAACCCTCGCCCGCCCGCGATTACACGCCGCGCTGGTGGGACCTGGAGGCCAACGAGCTGGCCATCGACTTCGTGATGCACGGCGATGGCGTGGCCTCGCGTTGGGCGGCCAATGCCATGGCCGGCGATGCGATTGCGGTGGGTGGGCCGCGTGGCTCGCACATCACTGCCGATGACTTCGACACCTACGTGCTGTTTGGCGATGAGACCGCGCTGCCGGCCATTGGCCGCTGGCTGGAGACGTTGCCCGAAGGCGCGCGGGCGGATGTGTACATCGAGATTCCGGAAGCGGATGACCGGCAGGAACTGCCGGAGGATGAACGCATCCGGGTGTCGTGGCTGGAGCGCAACGGGTTTGATGCGGCCACCAGCACCCTGCTGGAAGACGTGCTCACCGATTTCGAGGAGCCGGAGGGCGATACGTTCTACTGGATTGCTACCGAATCGCGCCGGGCGCGGATGATGCGCAAGTACGTGGAGGGGCACCTGGGCGTGCCGAAGGACTGGATCCGCTCGAAGGGGTATTGGAAGGCGCATCCGGAGCACGAAGGCGACTGAGTGCTGTAGCCCCGGCCGTTGGCCGGACCACGTACCGCTTGGGCCGGCCAACGGCCGGCGCTACCGGATTGCGGCGTTCCTTGGCCGGATCATGCACTGCTTGGGCCGGCCAACGGCCGGCGCTACCGGGTGCGGCGTTCGGTGACCCCCGCCATGCGACAATCGCATTTTGGGCCGGTGCCTTTCGATGCAAGCAGCTTCTCTTTCGGCACTGGCCGACCTGATCGCGCGCCTGGAGCGCGCCGATGCCACGCTGGACGCCACCCTGGCTGAAATCGCCCCGCAGGCCACCGTGCCCATGCGCGAGGCGGTGCTGCCGCTGGCCCGCGCCCAGCTGGCGCTGGTGCAGGCCAACGCCGATATCACCCTGGTGGCCGACGAGCTGCGCCGTTACCAGAAGTACGCGATGCCGGGTAAGCCGAGCCTGCAGATCGTGCAGCTGCGCAAGCAGCAGGGCGCGGTGAAGCAGACGGCGTTGATTGCCCGGCAGAATTTCGCCCAGGCCACGCACGCATTCCTGCGCGAAAGCGGGTTGACCGCCCCGGCCCGCCGGCTGCCAACGGACTTCGCCACCGGTTGGTTGGCGAAGATCGCCACGGCGTAACCGCGTCGTTAACCTACGGTACGCACGGCGGTAGGGTCGCATCCCAATCGACTGCCGTGGAATTGCCCGCGTTCGATTGGGGCATGAACGTCGGCGGGGACGGCTTTTGCTTCGGTGCAGGTCATGCGTAACCGAACGTTGCACCGTTCCGTGCAGTCGTTTGGGAACCGACCCTACCAATGCAGCACCCCGTTGTTCATTACGCACAAACAAAAATCCCGCCTTTCGGCGGGATTTCTGCGTTCTACATCGTTACCGCTCAGGCAGCCGGCTTTTCGCCGGTGGCTTCGGTGGTGATGCGGATGTTCACTTCATCGCTCACGTTCGGGGCGTACGCGCCGACGCCGAAATCGCTGCGCTTGATGGTGGTGGTGGCGTCGAAGCCGGCGGCCGGAACCTTGGCCATCGGGTGTTCGCCGCCGGCGTTGACGGTCACATTCAGGGTCACCGGCTTGGTGATGTCCTTGATGGTCAGGTCGCCGGTCACGGTCAGCTTGTTGGTGCCAGCAGCTTCCACCTTGGTGCTCTTGAAGGTGGCGGCCGGGAACTTGGCGGCGTCGAAGAAGTCACCGCTCTTCAGGTGTTCGTCGAACTTGGCGGTGAAGCTGTTGAGGCCGGTCAGCGGCAGCTTCACTTCCACGGTGGACTTGGTCACGTCGGCGGCGTCGTACACCAGGGTGCCTTCGGCGCTGCCGAAGTGGGCGGTCGGGTGCGAGAAGCCGAAGTGGCTCCACTGGGCCAGCACGTCGGTGTGGCTCGGGTCGAGCTTGTAGGTGCCCGAGGCGATCTGGATGGCTTCTGCGGCCGGGGCGGCAGCAGCCGGGGCAGCGGCTTCGGCAGCCGGGGTGGTGGCGGCAGCCGGGGTCGCATCGGCGGCCGGGGCAGCGGTTTCTTCAGCCGGCTTGGAGCAGGCGGCGATGGCCAGGGTCAGGGCCAGCGGCAGGAGCAGTTTGCGGGTCACGGTCATGTCGGTTCTCTCTCGAATTCGTAGGGAAAAAGGGAAAAGTAAGGAAACAACCCGTCCGCACGGACGGGCCAGTCCGGCGGAAACGCTTATTCGATGCGGGCAGCTTCGTCGAAGGCCAGGCGAGGCAGCCGCGGGAACAGGCCCGAAGAATCACCGTAACCCAGATTGACCAGGAAATTCGACTTGATGGTGGTGCCCTTGAAGAAGGCTTCGTCCACCTTGGCCGGGTCGAAACCGCTCATCGGGCCGGCATCCAGGCCCAGCGCGCGTGCGGCCAGGATCAGGTAGGCGCCCTGCAGGGTGCCGTTGCGGAACGCCGATTCGTGGCGGCCTTCACGCGGGCCGTCGAACCATGCCTTGGCATCGGTATGCGGGAACAGGTACGGCAGCTTTTCGTGGAAGTCTTCGTCGAAGGCGACGATCACGGTAACCGGGGCGGCCAGGGTCTTGTCGTGGTTGCCTTCGGACAGCGCCGGGGCGAGCTTGGCCTTGGCTTCGGGCGACTTCACGAACACGAAACGCGCCGGGCTGCCGTTGGCGGCCGTGGGGCCCCACTTCAGCAGTTCGTACAGCGCCTTCAGCTGGCTGTCTTCGACCGGCTTGTCGAGGAAAGCGTTCTGGGTACGGGCGGTACGGAACAACTGGTCAAGCGCAGCATCGTTGAGCACGTTGGACATGAAGCCTCCGGTAAAACACGTTGGACGAAGAAGGAATCCCGCACGCCGTGCGCTACCTTTACGGGGCACTGCGCGGTCGGCGAAGGCTGGCAGTGTAGAGTGTCGCGACTGTTGCAACACCCAGCCTGACTGAAACGAATTAATGCCATACGTGAAACGATGGAGTCCGCCCTGGACGATCACTGACGGCCGTGCCGGCAATGTGCGGCAGGCAGTGGCCCTGGCCACGGCATTGAAGCTGGGGGTGCATCGCCCGCTGGTGCTGCTGCCGCGCGCGCCCTGGAAATGGGTGGCGCCGCGCTGGCTGCCGGGTATGGCACAGGGCTTTGGTGAGGCATTCGCGACATTGACTGCGCAACCGCCCGAGCTGGCGGTGGGCTGTGGCCGCCAGGCGGCCGGGGCGCTGCGCGAACTGCGCCGGCGCGGCAGCAAGGTGGTGCAGATCCTGGACCCACGGCTGGGCACGCGCCATTGGGACCTGCTGGTGGTGCCCGAACACGATGCCCTGCGCGGCAGCAACGTACTTACTCTGTTGGGCAGCCTGAACCCGGTGGACGACGACTGGCTCACGGTGGGCCGCGCGGCGTTTGCCCCCTTCGGCGACCTGCCCGGGCCGCGTACCGCGCTGCTGGTGGGTGGGCCGACCGCGCACGCACCGTGGCACGAGCCGGACATGGTGAAGGTGTTCCAGCAGCTGGCCGAACAGCTGCGCGCCGAGGGCGGCAGCCTGCTGGCCACCACCTCGCGGCGTACGCCGCCTTCGCTGGTGGGTGCGCTGCGTAGCGCGTTCGCCGATGTGCCCGGGGTGATCTGGGGCGATGGTGGTGACGGGGTGAACCCGTATGCGGGGTTGCTGGGCTGGGCCGACCGCATCGTGGTGTCGCCCGATTCGGTGAACCTGCTTTCTGAGGCGTGCGGGACGCGGTTGCCGGTGGCGGTGGCGCTGGAACAGCACGCGCAGGGAAGGATGGTGCAGTTCCAGCAGGCGCTGCGCGCGCGCGGGCGGTTGCAGGAACGCTGGTTGGATTGGGGGTATCCCGGGCCGATTGAACCGCTGCGCGAGACCGGGCGGATTGCCGCGCAGGTGCGCCAGGCTTTGGGTATCCCGGCTTAACGGAGGTGGGCGCTTGGCTACCGACGCGGTGGCGATGCCGTTAGATTCGGGGTTCACCAGGGAAGGAGCGTGCGTATGCGCAGTGCTTTAGTGGCGTTGATGGTTGTGTTGATGGCGGGCTGTTCGAGCATGCCTGCTGGGCAGGATGCGGTGTCGTGGAGCTGCCATAAGGAGCTCACCGCGTATCGCAACCAGCCGCCGCGCACGGACGAGCAGAAGAAGGAGCGGTGGCCGCCGGAGGATCAGCCTGCGCCGGTTAGCGAGCCTTGTGCGCGGGAGTTGAGCCGGTGATTGCGCGTTCGGGCGTTGTGAAGGTGGATGGGGTGCGGAGGCGGCTTCGGTTTGTGTAAACGCCGGAAGATTGGTCGCGCGCGTCATGCGGGCGGCTCCGGATGCTTGGGCCGCGCTTCGCGCGGTGTCCGGCCAACGGCCGGGGCTACGAATTGTTACGTACCCATTGGCATCAGGATCAATCCGCCACGACCCCATTGGGATCAGGATCAATCCGCCACGAGCCCATTGGCATCAGGATCGTTCCGCGACGTGCCCATTGGGATCGGGATCAATCCGCGACGGGCCCATCGGGATACGAATCAAACCACCATCGGCTCGCGAACCTCGGTAGCGCCGACTGTTAGTCGGCACACAGCCTGATGCCGCTATGATGCCGACGCGGCCCCGTACCGCTGGAGACTGAAACGCAATGGATCTGCCCTGCCCCGGATTGCCTGAGCACCCGCCGTTGAAGCGCCTCGCGCTGCCTGCACTGCTGTGCGCGGCGTTGCTGCTGGCCGCGCCTGTGGCACAGGCGCAATCCCAACAGCCCGAATGCATGGAGCGCCACCCTACCCCGGCCGCGCTGGCGTCGATGTTCGATGTGGCACAGCGCGCCGATGAAACACTGGAAGCGCTCGACGACGTGGATGTGGTGATCATCGCGCGCGGCGGCCAGGACCTGAGCAGGTACGGCCTGCGCCACAGCCACCTCGCCTTCGCGGTGCGCGAGGACGATGGCAGCTGGCGCGCGGTGCATCTGTTGAACCACTGCAAGTCGCCGGAGTCTTCGCTGTTCCATGAAGGGCTGAGCAACTTCATCGGCGAAACCGGCACGCATACCGATCTGCGCGTGGGCGTGCCCACACCTGCGGTGCGCGCGGCGTTGAAGACGATGCTCACCGCGCCGGGCATCCAGGCCAAGGCGCTGCACGAGCCGCGCTACAGCGTGGTGGCCTACCCCTTCAGCGTTGAATACCAGAACTCCAACCAATGGGTGTTGGAAGTGCTGGCGGCGGCAATGGCCCAATCGCGCGACGGCGCGCTGCTGGTGCGCCGTGCGCAGGTGCAGGCATGGCTGAAGGAACAGCACTACCAGCCCAGCTCGCTGCACATTGGCGTGGGCAAGCGCTTGGGCGCGCGGTTCTTCTCGGCCAATGCCGCCACCACCGACCACCCGGCCAGCGAGCGCATTTCCGGCGACTATTCGGTGGTGACGGTGGAATCGGTGTTCGATTTCCTGCAGCAGCGCAAGGCGCTGGCGCAGGAGGTGAGCGTGGCGCATGTGCCGGTGGCCGGGATGGCGGCGCCGAAGCCGTAATGATTTTTCCCTTTGCAGAAGGAGTTGGCATGAAGCGTTATTCGATTCTGGCGGTGGCACTGAGCGTGGCCATTGCAGCACCGCAGGCCAGTGCGCAGAACTTCACCCCCAGCCAGCAGTCGGTGAGCTACGCGGCGATCAGCGCGTATGTGAGCATCGCGGTGGTCACCGCGCCGATCTGGCTGACGGCGGCGGGCTTCAAGGGCTCGGCCAAGGGGTCGGAGCGGCGCAGTGCGGCCAAGGGCAAGGGCACCGGCGCTGCCGGGGCCAAGGCCGGCCCGTTGCCGCCGCTCACTGTGGAGAAGGTGGAGCGCCAGGCTGACGGCGCCTACCAGGTGGCGCTGAAGAACCCCGAAGCCCCCGCCGACCTGGCCGTGGTGCAGTGGCCTGCGCGCGACGACAACCCCGCGCAGGCGCTGAAAGCCGGCGATGTGCTGGCCTTCACGCCCACCGAGGCCGGTGCCGGCTGGATGGTGGCCGATGCCAAGGGCACGCAGCTGGCGTTCCTGCCCACCACCGATGCGGCGGCCAGCAACCTGAGCGAACGTTGGTAGGCGAACCCGCTCATTACCAGGGCAGCGCGCGGAAGTAGGCCGCAACCCTTTCGAAGGCAGGTGCAAACTCAGGCACCTCGCCTTCGATTTCCGACCGCAGCGTGTCGTAATCCTGCTCGGCGCGCGTCGCGATGTCCGGATCATCGAATGCGGTTGCGCTGAGCGGCACATCGCGGTCTTCGCACTTGATGCGAAGATCGCTCAGCACCTCCGCCCGCCATTGGGACAGATGAAGCTCAGCACGTTGGGTGAGCAGGTAATTGAGGTCGAAGACGTCCTGCCGACGATTCCGGTTGCGGATGGGTTGCTGCAGCAGCGCCCGCATCTTCTCGGCAACGAGGGTGGTCAGCCCGTACACGCAAAGATGACCGCTTTCACCGATCTCCACCTCTTCGAACGCAGGAATGCGTTCGCGGAAGCTGAAGTCGAGTGACAGTGAGAAAGGCGACTGGCCGGCAACCAACCTTCGGTGGGCGGCGGTGCCCTTCAGCGCGTAGCCGACGCTCATGGTCAGACTTACCCGGGTGCCCTGCCGGTTCGGCTTTACCCGGTGCCCCTGAAGACGGCATTCTACGTCGTGTCCGAGCAGCTCCCCCATTCCCGGCAAAACTTCAGCCATCAACGCGAGCGTCTCCTGCTCGGCCGCTTCAGTGAACGGCTTGGGCGTGGAGAAATCGATGTCCGTGGTGTACCTCGGGCTCGCGTAGTGCAGCGCCATCAGGATGCCGCCCTTCATGCACAGCAACGTGCGAAGTCGCGGTGTGCGGGCAATCGCTTCCAGGACACAATGCACCGCTTCGCGCATGACCGCCTGACGCGGATCCGTGGTGCGGACCCATGCAGGGATGTCATGCAGCAGGCTAGGCATTGATTGAAAGACTCCACTTTTCAGAAAACTCTGATGCGTATTCGGCCTGCGCGTCGAGCTTCCGCGAGCCACCGCGTGCAGTATCGGCAACCCACGCATCGATTTCTGGACGTTCTATCCCACATCGTTCATTGAGGATGTAACCAGCACGTACGCGGTCGATTTTTCCGCCGTGTGTGTTGAACTCGGCAAGGATGGGCGTGAGGTACATCCGTGCATGTTCTTCGAACACTTCAATGACATGGCGGATGCCACCGCAGAGGTCTGGGCGCTTGATCATGTCGAGGAACGTGCGGCCGATGCCCGTGACGCGAATCGCCCCGTCCATGGCATACCGCCAATGCCCAGCTTCCTTGGTACGCAGGGTTTCGATGACCACGCCGTTGAGGCGCTTGATGACCGAGTACTGCAGCGGGGGCAGGTCTGCCTCCTGAAACGCGGCCAGCTGCCCGCCGAGCTCGTGCTCCATTCTCTGTTTGGCAAGCGTTCGCCACGACGCCGTGTCGAAGGTGACGAAGTAGAGGAGTTTGGGCAGCCGGTTGGTGAGGCCGTGGAACTCCATCGCACTCAGGAACGCGATGTGGCCGAATGGATCGATGGCGCACATCACTTCCCCTGGAGAGGCGTCCTTCCGACCGGGCACTCGCATCAGGGATTGGGGCAGGCCCCGTTCGGGCAGGAGAAGGGCTCCGCGCTCCAATAGAGCTTTGCGGCCTGAGAGGAAAGCGTCTCGATTCAGGCCAGTGCGCGGCGGGCGGATAGCCCTGCCCTCGTATTCATCTTTCGCGAGCAGCTGAGTCAGGATGACCGCCAGCCCATGATTGCTGATGACTGGCAGGGTGAACTCTTGGCGGATCTTGAGATCGAGGGCGTCGCGCCAGGCGATGGCGGGGAGGTAGGACATGACTACGCGGACCCTCCTTGGGCGTCAGTTGGCGTGGTATACAATCAACGTCCTAAGGACGTTGATTGTATACCACGATGGTTGCTGAGCCTCAAGTCACACCCGTGAAAGCCAGGGTCAGTTTCCTCGATTGTTAACATCTGGACACTATCGCTGACGTACCATAAGCGTCCTTAGGACGCTTATGGTACGTCAGCCAAGGCGCCGACCGAAGGCCGGGAAACTGGCGACGCCGGGAGAGTGCCTCGATAATGCGCCCCCTCCCCTCCAGCTGCTCCGCCATGACCGCCCGCCCTGCCATCGTGTTTGCCCCGTTGACCCTTCGCTCGCTGCTGCTGGCGGTGTTGGCCATGGGCGCGGTGGTGCTGGGTTCGAACGTGCTGGTGCAGTACCCGATCAACGATTGGCTGACCTGGGGCGCTTTCAGCTACCCGGTGGCGTTCCTGGTGAGCAACCTGATCAACCGCCGGTTTGGCCCGGCGGCGGCACGGCGGGTGGCGTGGGCAGGGTTTGCGCTGGCGGTGCTGTTGTCGATCTGGATTGCGACCCCGCGCATTGCGGTGGCCTCGTGTCTGGCGTTCATTGCCGCGCAGCTGCTGGATATCACCGTGTTCGACCGGCTGCGCCGGGGACACTGGTGGCGCGCACCGATGGTGGCGACCACGTGCAGTGCGACGTTGGATACGACGATTTTCTGGAGCATCGCGTTCGCCGGTTCGAGCCTGCCGTGGGTGAGCTGGGCCGCGGGCGACCTGGCGGTGAAGCTGGCGATTGGTGTGTTCCTGCTGGCGCCGTTCCGCGCGTTGCTGTGGAAGATGGCGCCGCGCACGGCGTAGGGTCGCATCCCAATCGACCGCCGTTAGGTTGCCCGCGTACGGTTGGGCATGAACATCGGCGGGGACGGCATTTGTTTTATCCCGGGGTCATGCGTTACCGAACGTTGCACCGATACGTGCAGTCGTTTGGGAACCGACCCTACCAGTGCATGTATCCCGATAGCCGGCCATGCCGCATTGCCCGCGATAGTGCACGTATCCCGTGCCGAATTGCCCGCGATTCGGCGGTAGGGTCGCATCCCTATCGACCGCCGTTACGTTGCCCGCGTTCGGTTGTGGCGTGAACATTGGCGGGGACGGCATTTGTTTTTGCACGGGGTCATGCGTTACCGGACGTTGCGCCGGTATCGGCGAAGGGTAGCTCTGCTGCTTCGCAGGTGGCGGTGATTACGCGTTGGGCTTCTTCCAACGCGGGGGTCAGGACCGCCAGGCGCGGCCTTCTGTCCAGGGTGCAGGCCAACCCTACGTCCAACAGCGCGGCGTGCGCTTCGTGCAGCGCCTCGCGCGTGCCGCCGGGCAGCCAGGCAATGCCGGCCAGCTGGTCGATCAGGCTGGGGGTGTCGCGCGGCTCCAGCACCTGTGGGTGCGTGCCGGCACTGTCCAGCACGCCGGTCTGCAGCAGGAACTCCAGGTCCACGATGCCACCGGCGCCCTGCTTGAGATCCCAGCGCGCGGCATCGCTGCGGTCCAGTTCGGTGCGCATGCGGCCGCGCATTTTCACCACGTCGGCGTACAGCACCTCGCGCTCGCGCGGGCGCGCCAGCGTGGTGGCACGGATCCGTTCGAAATCGGCCAGAAGGCTGGCGTCACCGGCAATGCCGCGCGCGCGTACCAGCGCCTGGTGTTCCCAGGTCCAGGCACGCTCGCGCTGGTATTCGGTGTAGCTGGCCAGCGAGGACACCAGCGAGCCCTTGCCACCATCCGGGCGCAGGCGCACGTCGATGTCGTACAGGCGGCCGGCAGCGGTGACCGCGCCCAGCAGCGCCATCACCTTCTGCGCCAGGCGTGCGTACCAGCGGCCCGGGTCGAGCGGGCGGGCGCCGTTGCTGCTGTCCTGGTCGGCCGGGTGGTCGTGCAGGAACACCAGGTCCAGGTCCGAGCCGAAGCCCAGTTCCAACCCGCCCAGGCTGCCGTAGCCGATGATCGCGAACCGGCCGCCCGGCACTTCACCGTGCGCGCGGCGCATGTCCGCATCGGCCATCGCCAACGCGGTGACCACCACCGCCTGCGCGAGCTGGGCGAGCTGGCGGGTACTGTCCACGGCGCGCTGGCGGCCATCCAGCGTGGCCAGGGCCATGCGGAAGCTCAGCGCGAGCCGGGTTTCATTGAGCAGGCGCAGCGCGGCCTCGGGGTCGTCCACGGCCAGCGCGGCATCGCACTCGGCCTGCATGGCGGCGGCATCGGGCATCGGGCCGGAGACGCGTACATCCAGCAGTTCGTCCAGCAACAACGGGTAGGCGGCGATGCGCTCGGCCAGCAGCGCGCTGCGGGCGAGCACGTCCACCAGCCTGGCCAGTGCGCTGGGCTGTTCGTCGAGCAGTGCGAGGTAGCTGGTGCGGCGCAGGATGGCCTGCAGCAGGCCCAGCACGCGCTTGAGCGCGGCGTCGGGCTGCGGCGAGCGGGTGGCGGCGTGCAGCAGCGCGGGCAGTACGCGGTCGAGGCGTGCGCGCGCGTTGTCGCTGAGCGACTTCACGCCGAGTGATTGGGCGAAGTCGCGCAGCGACTGGTCGGCGCCGTTGGGGTCGTGGAAGCCGGCGTTGGCCAGCACCTCGGCATCGCCGCTGTCGGGCAGGCCGCGCCAGTAATTGGCCAGCGCATCGGGGGCGGCCTGGCCGGCGCGCGGGGCGAGCAGCGCGGCGAACTCGGTGCTGACCCGGTCGCGCTGCACATCGAGTGCGGCCAGCAGCGCGTCCCAGTCGGCGTAGCCCAGGCCACAGGCGATGCGCAGGCGGTCGATGGGGTCGGTGGGCAGCGCGTGGGTCTGGGCGTCGCGCAGCATCTGCAGGCGGTTTTCCAGGCGGCGCAGGAAGCCGTAGGCGTGCAGCAGGTCTGCGCCATCCTCCGGCGCCATCTGCCCGCAGGCGACCAGGGCGGGCAGCGCATGCAGCAGGCGGCGCTCGCGCAGGCTGGCTTCGCGGCCGCCGCGGATGAGCTGCAGCGCCTGGGACAGGAATTCGATTTCGCGGATGCCGCCGGGGCCGCGCTTGATGTCGTCGAACATGTCGCGGCGCGAGACTTCGGCGGTGATGGCCGCCTTCATTTCGCGCAGGCCATCGAGCGCGGTGAAGTCGAGGTAGCGGCGGTAGACGAACGGGCGCAGGGTCTGCAGCCAGGCTTCACCGGCGGCGATGTCGCCCGCCACGGCGCGCGCCTTGAGCCAGGCGTAGCGTTCCCAATCGCGGCCTTCGCGCTGGAAGTACTGGTCCATGCCAGTGAAAGACAGCGCCACGCGGCCTGCGCTACCGAACGGGCGCAGGCGCAGGTCGACGCGGTGGCTGAAGCCGTCCACGGTGGTTTCGTCGAGCAGGCGCGCCAGGCGCTGGCCGAGCCGGGCGAAGTATTCCTCGGCGGCGAGCGGGCGCGGGCCGTCGGATTCGCCGCCCTGCGGGTAGGCGTAGACAAGGTCCACGTCAGAACTGAAATTGAGCTCGCCGCCGCCCAGCTTGCCCAGGCCGAACACCACCAGCTGCTGGGTGCTGCCATCGGCGGCGCGGACCACGCCGTGGCGGGTGGCGAATTCCTGTTCCAGCGCGGCCAGGGCCAGCGCCAGGCATTCCTCGGCCAGGCGGGTGGCGCCGGCCAGGGTGGCGGGTACGTCGTCGAGGCCTTCGAGGTCGCGCCAGATCAGGCGGGTGGAGCAGGCGGTGCGGTAGCGGCGCAGGCGCGCCGGCCAGTCGGCCGGCTGCTGGGGATCCAGTTCCGGAAGCGGCAGCGGCGGGCAGTCGGTTTGGGTCAATTGCGACAGAAGCGCGGGCTGCCGGCACAGGGTGTCGAGGGCGAAGTCGCTGGTGATGGCGAGCAGGCGGAGCTTGGCGAGGACCGGTTCCGGCGGCGGCCAGTTGCCTGAGTCGTTCAGGCTGAGCGCAAGACGCGCAAGCGCGCGGTCGACGAGCGGGACAAGGGCGGCGGGAACGGCATCGGCGGAAATCGGCATGAGGCGATTATGCATGGGGCCGCACGCGGCACCCGAATGGCAGGGTGCGTGTGGGGGTCCGTGTATGCGGCGCGTTGCGCGTGGGTGGCGGCTGCGGCGCGGGCGTAGGGTCGGTTCCCAAACGACCGCCGATAACGGGTCCACGCCCGGTAACGCATTACCGTTGGACAACGTAAACGCCTTCCCCGCCGGAGGTCATGCCCCATCGAACGCGGGCGGTGCCACGGCAGTCGATTGGGATGCGACCCAACCGCAGGGCGGCCACACCGTGGTGTCTCCGTGAATGAATAGGGCACCCGCCGAATTTTGGGCATAAAAAAGCCCGCTTGCAGCGAACTGCCAGCGGGCTCTGCTCCCTCCCCCACGTCGGGATGCAGGGCGATCTTCTAGGCTCCGCGAACAAGTTGCACGCTGCACTGCAAAACAATACTGGCGGGTACAGATGCCCTCATTTAACTGAATAGGACCTCATATACCGGGAGAACACCATTCCACCTTGGTCGCACCCGGGACGGTGGTGCGATGGCGGATAATGAATATCCCCCACAAACGTAGTCGTCATGTCCGTTGATCGCATTGCCGACGCGCGCCTGCGCGCTCGCGTTGTATCTGCCGAAGCCGCCGCCGCGCTGATCCAGCCGGGCGAAACGGTGGCCATGAGTGGTTTCACCGGCTCGGGCTACCCCAAGGCGGTGCCGGTGGCGCTGGCCCAGCGCATCGAGGCCTTCCACGCCGACAACCTGCCCTTCCAGATCAGCCTGATGACCGGCGCGTCCACCGCGCCGGAACTGGACGGTGCGCTGGCCAAGGCCGACGGCATCGCCATGCGCATGCCGTTCCAGAGCGACCCGGACGCGCGCAACCGCATCAATGCGGGCCTGCTGGACTACATCGACATCCACCTCAGCCACGTGGCCCAGCATGTGTGGTTCGGGTTCTATGGCGAGATCGATACGGCGGTGATCGAGGTTTCCGCGATCCGCGAAGACGGTTCGCTGGTGCCCTCCACCTCGGTGGGCAACAACAAGACCTGGCTGGACCTGGCCAAAAAGGTGATCGTCGAGGTCAACGAATGGCAGCCGGCCGGCGTGGACGGCATGCACGACATCTACTACGGCACGGCGCTGCCGCCGCACCGCAAGCCGATTCCGCTGGTGCACGGCAACGACCGCATCGGTGAAACGGCGCTGCGCTGCGACCCGGACAAGATCGTAGCGGTGGTGCGCACCAACGGCCCGGACCGCAACAGCCCGTTCAGCCCGATCGATGCGACCAGCGAGCAGATCGCGGCGTACCTGATCGAGTTCCTGCAGCACGAGGTGGCGCGCGGCCGCCTGCCGGCCAACCTGCTGCCGCTGCAGAGCGGCGTGGGCAATATTCCCAATGCGGTGTTGGCAGGGTTGGGCAAGAGCGGCTTCCGCGACCTCAGCGCGTTCACCGAGGTGATCCAGGACGGCATGCTGGACCTGCTGCGCGATGGCGTGCTGAGCTACGCCTCGTGCACCGGGTTCGCGCTGAGCCCGCAGGCCAATGAGACGTTCAAGGAAAACATCGATTTCTACCGCGAGCGCATCATCATGCGCACGCAGGAGATTTCTAACCACCCGGAACTGGTGCGCCGCCTGGGCTGCATCGGCATGAACGGCATGATCGAGGTGGATCTGTACGGCAACGTCAATTCCACGCATGTGATGGGCACGCGGATCATGAACGGCATTGGCGGTTCGGGTGATTTTGCGCGCAACGGGTTCCTGTCGGCGTTCCTGAGCCCGTCCACGGCCAAGAACGGCACCATTTCGGCAATCGTGCCGATGGTGAGCCATGTGGACCACACCGAGCACGATGTGTCGGTGATCGTGACCGAGCAGGGGTTGGCGGATCTGCGTGGGTTGCCGCCGCGCAAGCGTGCGCGGGTGGTGATCGATAATTGCGCGCATCCGGATTTCCGCGACCAGCTCAATGATTATTTCGAGCGGGCCAGCCGCGACAGTTACGGCAAGCACACTCCGCACCTGTTGCCGGAAGCGTTGTCGTGGCACCAGCGGTGGTTGGATACGGGGACGATGAAGGCCTGAGTGGTTGCAACAAAAAAACGCCGGGATTTCCCGGCGTTTTTTGTTCGCGATGGTAGGGTCGGTTCCCGAACGACCGCCGATAACGGTGCAACGTCCGGTAACGCATGACCCCGGGCAAAAACAAACGCCGTCCCCGCCAATGTTCATGCCGCAACCGAACGCGGGCAACGTAACGGCGGTCGATAGGGATGCGACCCTACCGGCGCATCCCATTGCCATTTAGATTCGGAGACTGTCGAGCGACTCTTTCTGCAGGCGCTCGTAGATCACGAACTCATCCTCGACCTTCATGCCCAATGCCTGCTCGAACGCATCGCGGTTGGCGTGAGCAGCGTACGCGCGCTGTTCTTCGCCGCCGAGGTTGGACTGGAAAATACCTGCGGCACTGACCGGCAGGAAATCTTCGTAGACGATCGGGTCGGCACTGGCCAGCCCTGCCGCCACCAACGCTTCGGCCGGCAGGTCGCCCACGGCGGCCGGGTTGGCGCGGCCGGCGTCCGTGAGGGCGTAGCGGTAGTAGCCCAACCCTTCGCGGCGCAGGGTGTCGTGGTCGTCCGGGAAGGCGGTGAACGCTGCGGCCAGGCGCGTGGGGTAATCCTGCCCGGTGCTGCCGGCGCCGCCGGCATCGCGGGCCTGGGCCAGCAGCTGGTCGTACAGCGCGCGGCCCATGGGCGTGAGGGCCAGGCCGCGCTGTTCGATCTCGCCGAACCGTGCAGTGTGGGTGCCGGCATCGGCGCCTTCGCCATCGGGGAAG
The DNA here is from genome assembly GCF_037203925.1 of Stenotrophomonas sp. CCNWLW57. Lineage (NCBI taxonomy): Bacteria > Pseudomonadati > Pseudomonadota > Gammaproteobacteria > Lysobacterales > Lysobacteraceae > Stenotrophomonas > Stenotrophomonas sp. CCNWLW57. The sequence goes on along the minus strand of NZ_JBBCBJ010000009.1, from coordinate 53,475 downwards.
TTCACCGTTTCCTCCAGCGCCTTGAAGCTGGTCTGGCGCAGCAGGATCGGGCAGCGGCGCGGCGGCGGGCCTTCGACCACGGCCTTGGCATCGATGCCACGGGCGAGCATGCCGGCCTGCGCGGCGTCGATGTCCAGCGTGCGTGGGGTGAGGTGGTTGATGTGCGGACCACGGAAGCTGACCACGTCGGCCACCAGGCGGTGGGCGTTGCTCAATGCCTCGTAAGTGGCCAGCGAGACGGTGGCATCGCTGTGCCAGCGGAAGGTTTCCAGTGCGGCCAGCACGAAGCGGCGGGCATCGTACTGGTCCAGCCCGCCTTCGCGTTCTGCCTGCTCGATCAGCGCCAGCGCGTCATCGGTGAAGATGCGGCGGCGCGCGAGGATGCGCGCGGATTCGTCGCGCAGGGCTTCGTCTTCGATCAGTTCCAGGCGCAGCAGCGAGGTGAACACGCGGAACGGGTTGGCGGCCAGCGCGGCAGCGGTGCGCGGGCGGAAGGCGGTGGAATGCACCGGAACGCCGGCCACGGAGAGGTCGTAGTAGCCGATGGGGTACATGCCCATGACGGCGAACAGGCGGCCCAGGGTGGCCAGCTCCTCGGCAGTGCCGACGCGGATGGCGCCGTGGCGCTCCTGCGCCAGGCGGCCGCGTTCGTCATTGCGCTCGAGCTGCTCGGCCAGTGCCGGGTTGTCGGTGAGCACGGCATCGTTGATCTCGGCCACCAGGTCGACCAGGGTGCCGTACAGCGGCACTTCGGTGCGGTACATGGTGGACATGGCCTGGGCGAACAGGCTGCGGATATCGTCGGGTGAAACGAAACGGTCGGCGCTCATTACGTACTCGGCAACGGATCACGGGGAACAGCAGGTACCCATTGTCGCCGAGGTGGGCCGTACCGGGCGAGGTGCACAGCAGCATTCGCAGATGGGACCTGGAGGGTCAGCGGGCGCGTTTGGTTTCGGCGTCAGCAGCGGCTTTGTCGCGCTGGGCGCGGTCGCCGAGCTGGCGCTTGAGGGTGGCGTCGAGGGTGACCGGGCGGTCCCAGTGGTCGTGGCTGGCCACGATGGCGTGGCGCAGGGTGCGCCAATGCGTGTTGCTGGGGGTGACCGGCATGTTGGTCACCACGTCGGCCCAGCGCTTGTCATCGCCTTCGTCGGGCACGAAGCGCGACCAGGCCTGCACGGCGTCCCGGCAGGAGCGCTCGGTGGCCTTGGCCCAGAAGCAGGCGAAGTAGATGTCACCCGCCTGCCAGCCATGGGTGTAGAACAGCGCGGCGATGTAATCGCGCGGGACACTGGCGTAGCGCGCTACCTCGTCGAGGAAGCTCTCCGGGTAGCGCTCGGCGTAGTGGTTGATGTCCTGCAGCTGGTCATCAACCCAGGCGTCACCGGTGTGGACCTGGTAAGCCTGGGATTTTTCCGGGGTCTGCTGCGCGGCCGCCAGCAACGGCAGCCACAGCAGCAGGGCAACCAGCAGCAGGCGCAGGCGCTTCACCGGCTCAGCCGCCCGCCGCTTTGGCTTCAATGGCGCGCAGGGCCTGAGGCCAGTCGAACGCGGTGGCCGCTTCGACCATGCGCGGCTCATCGGCGGCCACGCCATGCTGGGTTTCATGCGCCCAGGTCACCGCATACGGGGTGTGGATGCCCCAGCCGCCCAGGGTGACCACCGGTTCGATATCCGAGCGCAGCGAGTTGCCGACCATGACGAAACGCTCCATCGGCAGGTCGAACTCTTCGAGCACGCGCGCGTAGGTTTCCGGATCCTTCTCGGACACGATCTCGATGCGCGGGAACAGGTCACGCAGGTTGGCCACCTTGATCTTGGCTTCCTGGTGGAACAGGTCGCCCTTGGTGATCAGTACCACTGGATAGTCGCGGGCGATTTCGGCGACGGACTCGCGCACGCCATCAATCAACTCCACCGGGTGGCGCAGGGTGTCATGGCCGATGTCGAGGATCAGCTGCAGGTCGCGTGCGGCAATGGTCTTTTCAGTGATCTCGATGGCCGCTTCCAGCATCGACAGGGTCATGCCCTTGACGCCGTAGCCGAACACGCCGAGGTTGCGCTGCTGCACTTCGAGCAGGTGGCGCGCGGTGGCGGTGTCGTGCACGTCGATGTAGCGCGACAGGATGTCGAGGTAATCCTGCTCGGCCTTGCGGTAATAGTCCTCGCTCTTCCACAGCGTGTCGTCACCGTCAAAACCGACCAGACCGATGGCGCCGGTGGGCGCGGGCATGGAGGTCATCATCGGGCAAGGATACCAAGCGCAAAAGAAGGAAGGGCGGCCCAAGCCGCCCTTCCAGGCCATTCACCGTTGTCCAGCGGTTTCAGGCAGTTGCGTGGTCAGCGGCCCGGGGCGGCGTTGCCGCCGGCTGCGGCGCCCTGCTGGGCGGCGACGTAGGCTTTGTACTCGTCCGGGGTGAGCTTGCCGTCTTTGTTGGTGTCGGCCTGGTCGAATACCTGGGCAAGGCCTGCGTTCACCTGGGCCTCGGTCTTGCTGATAGCGCCGTCACCGTCGGTATCGACGCTGGCCCAGGTCTGGCCGCCACCGCCGCCGGCCTGCGCCGAGGCCTGGGCGGCCGCGCCGGTGGCCGCATCTGCCGCCTGGTCTGCCTGTGCCGCCGACTGCTGGGCCTGCGCGGCCTGGGTCTGGGCCTGCGCGGCACTCTGCTGTGCGGTCTGTGCCATCGCCGGAATGGCCAGAACACTGCCGGCGGCGACGATCAGGGCGATCAGGGGCTTGCGGTTGCGAATAGTCATCGGGTGGTCTCCTTGTGGGATGTTGCGCGGCTCGTTGTTTTCCGCACGGCCCCACACTGACACCCTGTTTGTGAATCGACCTTGCCCTGCAACCGGCCTGCGCACGCCGTCTTAACCACACGCGCGCAGCGCTCCGTTACCCCTGCGGTTACGCGCAGGTGAGCGGTTGGTAAGACGATCATTCAATGGGCCCGGATTTAACCGGATGCGAACGAAAACTCAGGGGTTTCTGGCATTTTTTTCGCCTGAGCGGGAACTGAATATCAGCCAGCCCAGTGCAACACCGCCCAGCGCACCGGCCACTTCAATCACCACGCGCGAGCCCAGTTCGTTCGGATCGTGGATGGTGGCCAGGAACAGGCGCGCGTACAGCGGCGACTCCAGCCGCATCATGCCCATGTAGAACAGGTTCCAGGCATCGATGCCGGCGGATGCGACCACGGACATCACGCAGGCCCAGCCAATGGCATGCCCGTCGGACCAGCCCGCCCAACGGCACACCCGGTGCCACAGTGCGTACACCAGCAGGCCGACCAGCAGGGCGATGAGCCCGGCTTCCAGCGTGCCCAGCAATCCAAAGTGCAGCGGCAGGTTCATCGTGATCCGTGGGTTCGGTGAGCGCGCATTGTAGCGGCGCGCCGACCGGACGCAGGGGCTCAGCGCACCGGCACGTCGTAGGCCGTGGTGGGGCTGGGCTCGGGGGTGAGGGTGAAATGCCACCATTCCTGCGGATAGTTGGCAAAGCCCTGGCGCTGCATGGCCTGCAGCAGGGTCTGGCGGTTGCGGTACTGGATGGGGGTGATGTCGGGCGCGTTGGTATGCGCGCGTGGGCCGAAGAAGTCGAAATCGGTACCCATGTCGACCACGCTGCAGGGGTCGCTGCGGCAGTCGAGCAGGCCCAGGTCGACGGTGGCGCCACGGCTGTGGCCGGAGGTTTCGGCGATATAGCCGCCCAGCAGCGCGGGTTTGTCGAGGCTGGGGTACTGCTGCGCCTTGCGCGACTGCTCCAGCGGGTCGTTGGCCCAGTCCACGAACGCCCGCACAGATTGTGCGGGGCGGTAGCAGTCGAACAGCTGCAGGCCGTAGCCATTGGCGCGCAGGCCGGCTTCCACCTCGGCCAGCGCCTTCGCTGCCGGGCGCAGCAGGAAACACTTCGGTGCTTCGTAGCCGGGCACCGGGCGGCCGGTGAAGTTGTTGGCGCCGGCGTAGCGCATGTCGAGTTTGATATCCGGCGCCAGCGTGGTGATGTCGACCAGGCCGGCCTGTTCGGCGGTGCGCACCAGGGCGATGTGGACCGGCTGGGCCGACACCACCGCGGGCGCGGCCAGGGCGAGCAGCAGGCTAAGGGCAATCGCCGATGCGGGTGAAGTGCAGGTCCTGGTAGTCATAGCTGAAGTCGATATCCGGATCGATCGCGCTCAGGCGGAGCGTCGGCGGGGTACCCGGCTCCACCTGCAGCCAGGGTTCTGCATCCGCCCCGAGGGTATCCCACTGCACCAGCCAGCGGGAATCGAGCTGCATCACGGATCCGCGCAGTGTGGGCGATTTGTCCACGCTGAAGCGCAGGGTGTTGTTTTCAGGGCACAGGCGGGCCTGGCCCAGCCAAGGGTCGCGATAGAGGCCTTGCCATTGCGCGGTGGCGGCGACGCCGGCGGGTTTGCGGGCGGTTGTGTCTGGCAGCGCGTGGGTGGTGTTGCGCCGCTGGGTTCGTTCGGCCTGCAGCTGTTCGGTGTAACCGGCAACGGTCTGTCGTTGCGCCGGGGCGGTGTAGTGCTTCAGCGCGGCCTGCATCAGCACGGTGCGCGCATCCTCGCCTTCGCCATTTATCAGGATCACCACGCCCACCTTGCGGTCCGGCAGCAGCGCGAGCGAGGAATACATGCCCGACAGCGTGCCGGTGTGGGCGACCTTCCACTGCCCGTCCATGTCCGACAGGCGCCAGCCGTAGCCATAGGCGGAGAAATGCGCGTTGTCCCAGCGGCGCTGGCGTTCGCCGAGCGCCATGGGCATGTGCGCGGTCCACAGCGCGCGGCGCTGGGTTTCACTAAGCCAGCCAGGCACCCGCGTGGGATCCAGCAGGACCTGCATCCAGCGGGTCATGTCGCGCAGGCTGCAGCGGATGCCGCCTGCCGCCATGGAGGTCAGGTCCGGCGCGATGTCGGTGTCGGCGTTGACGACCACGTTGCCACTCTCGCGCCGGGCATGCGGTTGCGCGACGTTGCCCACCTTCGCCACCGACCACGTGCCGGCCTGGCAGCGGGTCATTCCGAGCGGGATGAACACTTCCTCGCGCAGCAGCTGGTCATAGGGTTTGCCCCCGGCGGCGGCCGCTACTTCACCGGCCACCACGTACATCAGGTTGTCGTAGGCGTAGCCGCTGCGGAAGCTGGTGACCGGCTTGAGATGCTCCAGGCCGGCAATGATGTCGGCGCGGGTGAACGCATTGGGTTCGGGCCACAGCATCAGGTCGCCCGCGCCCAGGCCGAGCCCGCTGTTGTGGATGAGCAGGTCGCGGACCTGCATGTGTTGGGTGACCCACGGGTCGTGCATGCGGAACTGCGGCAGGTATTTCGTCACCGGGTCGTCCCAGGCGAGCAGGCCACGGTCGACCAGCCGCGCCAGTACTGCGGCGGTCATCGCCTTGCTGTTGGAGGCGATCTTGAACAGGGTATCGGCGTCGATGGGCTCGCCGCTGCCGGCGCGGCGTTCGCCGGCCGTGTGGATGTAGACCACGCGGCCGTCGTCCACTACAGCCATGGCCAGGCCCGGCAGCGCGTAGTGCTGCCGGGCCTGGTCGAACATCGCCTGGAAGCCTGGCTCGGCGGTTGCGGCGCTGGCCGAAAAGACCAGCCCCGCCGTCGCACATACCACCCACCGTTTCAAGGCGTTCATGCCCTCAATAGTTCCACGTCACCGTGAGCTGGGCATAGCGCGGCGACTGGAACCCGGTGCCGTAGCCGTACAGCGGGTTCGGCGTGCCGATGCTGTCCTGCGGCTCGTAGTCCTGGTCCACCGACACGATGCGCTGCTGGTTGAGCACGTTGTACACGGCCAGCTTCAGGCTGATGTCCAGAGGCACCGGCACCTTGTAGGCGATGCTCATGTCCAGGTCGTAGGTCCACGGCGTACGGCCATCGCCGGCACGCGGCGAATGCACGAACACACGTTCGGACGGTACGCTGGACTGGCAGTTGGACACGCACACGAAGTAGCTGTGGAAGTCGGTGGCGTCATACGGGTTGCCGGCGCCAAAGCGGGTGATCGGGCTGCCGGACTGGATGCCCAGCGTGGCGGCCACGGTCAGGTTTTCGGTCACCGCGTAGCTGCCACGGAACTTGAACTGGTGGCGGCGATCGTTGGCGAGGTAGCCGTAGCCACGGTAGTTCACCCACGGATTGTCGAAGTTTTCGGTACGGCCCGAATCGGCGAAGTCGGTATCGGAATTGACCGGGCCTTCGGCGTTGCCCTTGCCGTAGGCCAGGGTGTAGGACGCGTTGAAGCCCCACTTGCCATCCCACGCGCGGTCGACCTGCAGTTCCAGCGCCTTGTAATCGCGCTTCGGCTTGACCCAGCCGCGCTGGCCAACATAGTTGCCATCATCGTCATACAGCGCCCAGCCCTCACGGGAAGTGTCGATGTTGATCCAGCCGTCATTGCTGCCATCGCAATCGGTGTCGCCCCACACGGTGTTGGTGCGGCCCGGGTTGCCCATGATCCACACGCTGTCGACCGCACCGCACTGGCCGGTGGCGGTGATGTTCATGTCGTCAATCGCGTTGTTCAGGCGGCGATAGGTGACGCTGGCGCCGACCGACCACGATTCGCTGAGCATGTGCTGGAAGCCCAGGATCGCTTCATCCTGGTACACCGGGTCCATTTCGCGGTTCACCTCGGCGCGCAGGTCCGGCACGCTGCCATCGCCCTGCGAGTTGTCCACCGGGCCGATCTGGCCGCCCAGCACCGGGATGTTGTTTTCGCCACCGGAGTAGCCGAGGAACTCGTACCAGGTACGCTCGTCCAGGAAGCCGCCCGCCTGCTTGATGTTGATGACGTTGGCCACCGGCAGGAAGTAGCGGCCCAGGTTGCCGAACACCTTGGTGGTGCCATCGCCCTTGACGTCCCAGGAGAAGCCGAGGCGCGGGGCGAACATGTTGTCGATCTTGATGTAGCTGTCGCCGTCGCCGCCCTTGTTGTCGAAACCTTCCACGCGCGCGCCGATGTTCAGCAGCAGGTTGGGCGTGACCTGCCAGTTGTCTTCGAGGTAGTACGCCGAGTTGATGGTTTCGAACGAGCCGGCCACTTCATAGCGGCGGGTGCGCGCGACCAGACCGCTGGCCGGCACGGTACCGCCATTGAGCGAGCTGCCGGGAGTACGGTAGTAGATGTCGTAGCGCAACCCACCCGGACCCGGGTACGAGCGCTCGTAATCGGAGGTGTTCTCTTCGCGATCAAGGCCGAAGCGCAGCAGGTGGTCACCCAGGGCCCACTCGAAGTCGGCGCGGGCCGCCTTGCGGGTATCCAGTGCCGCTTCCACCTGCGAGCTGCTGGTGCAGCTGCGGTCGCCTTGAAGGTCGGTGGGAACGCCTTGGCTGGCGGTGCGATTATCGAACACGCGGTTGCAGTTCTGGTCCATCAGGCTGCTCTGCGAGCGGTTGCGCTTGTTCTCGCCATACATGAGCTTCATGGTCAGGTCGTTGTTGACCTGCCAGCTGTAGGTGCCGGACCAGTTCTTGCCGCCTACGGTGTTGTAGATCTGGTTGGTGCGGTCGCCGACGATGTCCCCAGTGGCGTATTCGTACTTGTAGACGTCGGTGATGGTGTCGCTCTTGTCGGAGAAGCCGAACAGCGACAGCATCTGGTTGTCGGTGATCTGCCAGTCCAGCTTGCCGCCCCAGAACGGGTCGTCAGCCTTTCCGCGGTTGAATACGGTGCCGGCGTCGTTGGTGGAGTTGGGCTCGTAGTCGCGCGCCTCGTACATGCCGAAGAAGAACAGCTTGTCCTGCACCAGCGCGCCGGAGGCGAACACGTTCAGGGCGCTGCGCGAGTAGTCATCCTGGCTGGCGGTGATGTAGCGGCTGCCGTTGCTGTCGTAGCGGTCGCGTGCCTGCGACTGCCAGGCACGTGGTTCCACCACCAGCTGGGCGCCGGTCTGGAACTCATTGGTGCCCGAGCGGGTCACGGCGTTGATGACGCCGCCGGTGCTGCGCCCGAACTCCACCGAGTAGCCGCCGGTCTTGACCTGGAATTCCTGGTAGAAGCCGAACGGCACCGATGAGAAACCGACCCGGTTGTAGAAGTCGGTGACGTTCAGGCCGTTGACGTAGACGGTGTTTTCCGCGACCGACGAGCCGCCGAAGGAAATGCCCTGCCCGCCCAGCGAGCCCTTGCCTTTCACCGCGCCCGGGGCAAGCAGCGCCACGGCGGTGATGTCACGGTCCACCGGCAGCCGGAGCAGTTCTTCGCGGGTGATGTTGGTGGCCGATTCGGTGGAGCGCACGTCCACCATGTTCACCACCTGCGGGGCGCGCACCTGCACCGCGCCCAGGGTACTCACGCCGCTGACCGGCACGTTCACCGTGGTGGCGTTGCCCAGGGTCACATTGACCTGGCCCACGCGAGCCGGGGCGCCGCCGGCCACAGCCACTTCCAGGTCATAGGTGCCCACCGGCAGCAGGGGAATGCGGTAGCTGCCGTTGGCATCGGCGCGCACCGAGCGCACGAAGCCGGTGGCAGGATTGCGCACCGTGACGGTGGCACCTTCCAGTTGCTGGCCCGGTTCGCTCAACAGCCTGCCGGCCACCGAACCGTCCTGCGCCATCGCTGCCGGTGCAACGACACCCAGGCACGCACCCAATGCGACGCATAGCGCCGCCCGCTTCAATCCGTTCGCTTTCATTCCCTGCTCTCTCCTTCAAGGGTGAAAAATTAATGTTGATCACCCCACCAACGGTGGGGTGCTACCGCGGTGTGGCAGGCACCACGTGCGACTGGAAGTCGTAATTCCATTGATCGAAGTACAGGTTGCCGCCGGACCATTCGACTTCGCCGCGCTGCGAATCCACGGTGTCCGAGCGCGGGTGCTGCTTGGCCGGCTGGAACGGCTGCTGGAAATCGTCGTTGAAGGCGATGCGGTAGGCATCGAGCCCCCCGAAGTAGAAGTCGCGCAGCGCCGGGGCGGCGCTTTGCAGGCGGCCGGTGGTGACATCCATCGGCACCCAGCCATACGGGGCCATGTACAACGCGCCCCAGTCGTGCAGGTTGTTGTAGCCCACCGCGTCGTCCGAATAGACCATGCCGGACTGCCAGCGCGCGGGGATGCCGTTGAGGCGCAGCAGCGCGATCAGCAGCAGCGTCTGCTGGCCGCAGTCGGCGTGGCCGGCGTGCAGGGCGTAATCGCTGATGTTGGAGATGGTGGAGTATTCGCGGGCGCCGGCCCACGGGATCTGGTCCACCGCGTCGAACAGCTTCTGGGCGATGCGGTATGGGTTGGTTTCATTGCCGACCACGCGCTGCGAGAACGCGCGCAACGCCGGGGTGAACACCACGTGCGGTGGCTGTTCGGCCAGGTAGGGCTGCAATGCGGGATCGGCCGGCGTGGGCAGCACCTTGGCCGGATCGATCTCGATGTGGCGGGCGTAGACGGTGACGGCGTAGCGGATCTCGAAGCGGGTCGGCTTGCCGGCCACGGCCTTCTGCTGCAGGTGGACGGTGCGCTGCTGGGCTGCTTCGGGCGCGATCACTGCGCCACTTTTGGGGCCGATCCAGCTGATGTCTTCCTGCTGGCCGGGAATGGCGCGCGGGTATGGAATCCATGCCTGCAGCAGTTCGCCGGCGGGCACGGCATCGGGTTTGACGGTGATCGACTGGGTGACTTCCACACGGCGCGGCACCACGCTGCGGGTGCCGCTGGCCTTGGCCGCCGCGATCACTTCTTCATGGTGCGGGGCGAGATTCTCGTACGGGCCATCCACCGGCAGTGGGACGTTGGGCGCGCGGCGTGCCTTGGCTTCGGCGCTGACCCGGAACAGGTTGGCCGGCGCGCGCTTGAAGTAGCGGCGTTCACCGTCGATATCCAGGTGTTCGATCAGGCCGGCGGCATCCCAGCGCGCGAACTCGTCATAGCGCAGGTCGGGGATCTGCTTGCGCACCAGGGCCTTGGCGGCGGCCTCGTCCAGGGTGAAGTCCAGCCGCATGCGGCGCATCCGCTCACGCTGGAACGCATAGGCGGCACGTGCGTCTGCGCTGAGCGCGGGGTCGTTGATGGCCACAGCGATGCGGGCATCGGCAGCGGCAAAATCGCCGTGGTCGATCTGCGCCACCACCGCATCCAGCGCCGGACCCTGCGCCCCGGCCGAGGCGATGCCCAGCAGCAGGCATGCCGTCGCGGCACGCCGGGCGAAGGTCGAGGCAGGAGAACGCGGTTTGCGTACGGGCAGATCCACGGCGACACTTCCCAAGGTGCAGGTGGTAATCGCTGTGTAACACGGGCCTGACAGGTGGTCAATAATTTATTCTTGCTTTCGCCGGAAAAAGGAATAAATATTCCTGACGCTTTCGAGGAGGGTGACCGCTCCATGATCCAGGCTTCCCCCCGCCGCCCCGTGCGGCCTGCGTGGCTGGCGCGCGCCCTGCTGGTGGCGCTGACGCTGCTGCCCGCCAGCGCGACCTGGGCCGACGCGCCCTTTGCGCCGCCGGCGGCATTCGGCGGCGTGACCGGGTTGCGTGAGGCCTACCTCGACCCGGCGTTCTGGGCGGCCCGGTTGCCCGATGCCGACCGGGTGAGCCTGGATCGCGCCGGCATTGCCGCGCAGAACACGCGGATGCGCGCTGAAGACGACTCCATCCATGACCTGCGCGCGCTCCCGGCCCGGCTTTCGCGTGCGCGGGTGCTGGCCGACATCCAGGCGCTGTCGCGCTGGCCGACGAAGCCGTTGTTCGGCGAAGACGAGCAGCCGATTCCCGCCAGCGCACGTACCGCCATCGAGGCGAACCTGGCCCTGGCGGCCATTCCCGCCGAGCGCCCGCTGCAGTACGGGCTGGTGACCCACCGCGCGGCGCTGCGTGCGTTCCCGACCGCGCTGCGGGTGTTCACCGCGCAGGGCGACACTGATATCGACCGCTTCCAGGAATCGGCGCTGTTCCCCGGCGACGCGGTGGCGGTGCTGCATGAAAGCGCCGACGGCCAGTGGCTGTTCGTCACCAGCGAGCGCTATTCGGCGTGGATTGAGAAGCGCTACGTTGGCATTGGCAGCGCGGACACCGTGTTCGGCTACGGCCAGCAGGGTCCTTACCGGGTAGTGACCGGCGCCACCGCCTTCACCGCATTCACCCCGGAAGAGCCGCGCGTGTCGCGGCTGCAGCTGGAGATGGGCGTGCGCGTGCCGGTGCTGGCCGACTGGCCGCTCAACCAGACCGTGAACGGCCAGCAGGCGCACGCCGCGCACGTGGTGCAGCTGCCGGTGCGCAATGCCGATGGCACGCTGGCGCTGGTGCCGGCGCTGCTGCCGCGTTCGCAGGACACCGCCAGCGACTACCTGCCCCTGACCCCACGCAACGTGCTCACCCAGGCGTTCAAGTTCCTGGGCGAGCGCTACGGCTGGGGCCATTCGTACGACACCCGTGATTGCAGCGGCTTCGTGTCCGAGATCTACCGCAGCTTCGGCGTGCTGGTGCCGCGCAATACCAGCGCGCAGGCAGTCAGCCCGGCGCTGGACCGCATCGCCTTCAGCGACAAGGACGGCAAGGCCAGGCGCAACGCGGCCGTGCAGCAGCTGCAGGTGGGCGACCTGGTCTACATTCCCGGCCACGTGATGGTCACCATCGGCCAGCTCGACGGGCAGACGTGGATGATCCACGACACCGCCGGCGGCAGCTGGTTCGGCCACGACGGCAATCGCGTGCAGGCCCACCTCAACGGCGTTTCGGTGACTCCGCTGCAGCCGATGATGGCCAGCGACACCGTGAGCTACATCGATCGCATCACCAACATCCAGCGCATCCGGCCCCAGACTCCTTGATGAAAATCACCGACATTGAACTTGGCATGCTGCGCGTGCCGCTGAAAACCCCGTTCAAGACCGCACTGCGCACCGTGGATACGGTGGAAGACGTCGTGGTGCTGGTGCGCACCGACACCGGCCACACCGGCTATGGCGAGGCGCCGGCCACGGCGGTGATCACCGGCGACACCCACGGTTCGATCATCGAGGCGATCAACACCTTCATCAAGCCGCGCCTGGTCGGCCAAGACGTGGCCGAACTCAACCGCAACTGCGCGCTGATCCAGTCGTCGATGGAGCGCAACACCAGCGCCAAGGCGGCGGTGGAAATCGCGGTGTACGACCTGTGGGCGCAGCTGCACAAGGCGCCGCTGTACCAGATGCTGGGCGGTGGCGACCCGGTGATCACCACCGACATCACCATCAGCGTGGATTACATCGACAAGATGGTGGCCGATTCGCTGTCGGCGATCGACCGTGGCTTCGAGTCGCTGAAGATCAAGGTCGGCAAGGACATCGGGCTGGATATCGAGCGGGTGAAGGCGATCCACGCCGCCGTGCAGGGCCGCGCCCTGCTGCGGCTGGATGCCAACCAGGGCTGGACGGCCAAGCAGGCGGTGCACGCCATGCGCACGCTGGAAGAGGCCGGGGTGGTGCTGGAGCTGCTCGAGCAGCCGGTGAAGGCGGCCGACATCAGCGGGCTGAAGTACGTGACCGACCGGGTCAACACGCCGGTGATGGCCGATGAGAGCGTGTTCAACCCGGGCCAGGTGTTCGACCTGATCCAGCAGCGCGCGGCCGACATCATCAACATCAAGCTGATGAAGACCGGCGGGCTGTCCAACGCGATCCGGATTGCCGACATCGCCGCCATCTACGGGGTGCCGTGCATGATCGGCTGCATGATCGAATCGAGTATCAGCGTGGCCGCGGCCGTGCACCTGGCGGTGGCCAAGAGCGAGATCATCACCAAGGTGGACCTGGACGGCCCGTCGCTGGGGCAGTTCAATCCGGTCACCGGCGGGGTACATTTCAACGAGTCGGAGATCACCATCAGCGATGCGCCCGGCCTGGGCATCACCGAGGTGCGCGGGTTGGAGATGATCAAGCCGCCGCGCTGGTAACGTCCCCCGTCCCCTTTTTGATGACCCCATGCCGCCTCTGGTGAAAATCCGCTCCGAGCGTGACCACATGTCGGCGATCGAACGCCGCATCGCCGATTTCATCCTCGACAATGCCCACCTGCTGCGCGATTACTCGTCGCAGCAGCTGGCCAGCGCGCTGGGCATCAGCCAGTCCAGCGTGGTCAAGTTCAGCCAGAAGCTGGGCTTCAAGGGCTACCCGGACCTGAAGTATTCCATCGGCCAGGCCGTGGCCCGCGCCGGCAACGATCCGGCCGCCGGCCCGCCGGCCGCCGCGCCGGGCAACGATTACGACCAGCTGGCCGAGCGCCTGCGCCTGAGCCGTACCGCGGCCGACGAGGAAACCCGGCTGGCCAACCCGCAGGCGGACGTGGAAGCGATCGTGCAGCTGATCGACGGCGCGCCCAAGCTGTTCGTGTACGGGCTGGGCGACGATGGCCTGTACGCGCGCGAGTTCGCGATGCGGCTGTCGCTGCTGGGCATGCTTACGGTGCACCACGCCGACCCGATCCTGATGATGGCCAACCTCTCGGCGGCGCGGCCGGGCGATGTGCTGCTGGTGTTTTCCGAATTCGGCAAGCTGCCGCAGCTGTTCCAGCTCTCGCGCCAGTTCCAGGACGTGGGCGGCAAGGTGGTGTCGATCACCCGGCACAGCGCCAACCCGCTGCGCGCGCACGCCGATGGCGCGCTGGTGGTGTGCGCGCACGATCCGGCGCCGCACGTGGCGCAACTGTTGTACCGTTCTGCCTTGCAGTCGCTGCTGGACTTCGTGTTCGTGCTGCTCTGCCACGCCAACCCGGACCGCCACCGCCAGCTCGGGGTGAACCTGGAACGGATCGAACACCTGATCGACACCTGATTCCCGGAGTGCACCCGATGCTGTCGCTGCTGCGTACCGCCTTTGCCACCGTGCTGGTTGCCAGCGCCCTGCCCGCGTCGGCACTCACCCCCGTGGCCACACCGCTGCTGGACAACGGCCAGATGATCGTGGTCACCACCGACGGCTGGGATGCCACCCAGGGCCGCCTGCAGGCCTATGCACGCACCGCGCAGGGCTGGCAGCCGCACGGCGCCGCCTTCGATGTGGCGGTGGGCCGCAACGGCAGCGCCTGGGGCGTGGGCGTAGCGCCCGCGCCGGACGGCAGTGGGCCGCAGCAGCCGGGCGAGCCGGTGAAGCAGGAAGGCGACGGCCGCAGCCCGGCCGGGATGTTCAGGATCGGCCCGGCGTTCGGCTATGCGCCGAAGGTGGCCAGCGCGATGCCCTACCAGCCGATGCTGGAGAGCAGCTACTGCATGGATGTACCGGATTCGAAGTACTACAACCGCATTGTGGATGCCGACGTCGTGGGTGCCGATGCGGTGGAAGGCTCCACCGAACCGATGCGGCTGGACCTGCACAACAAGGGCGACGTGCGCTACCGCGAGGGCTTCGTGATCGAGCACAACCCGAACGCGGAACCGCGCCGGGGCAGCTGCATCTTCGCGCACCTGTGGCGCACGCCGGGTGAGGCCACCGCCGGTTGCACGGCGATGCAGCCCGAACACATGCGCGGCCTGCTGGCCTGGCTGGACCCGGCCCAGCGCCCGGTGTTCGTGCTGCTGCCGCGCGCGCAGTACCAGCGGCTGCAGCAGGACTGGCAGCTGCCGGCCCTGCCCAAGGCCGCACGATGAGCGCCGCGCCCGAACCGCAACTGGAACGCGCGGTCAGCCGCTGGCAGATCGTGGGGTTGTCGATCAACGATGTGATCGGCAGCGGCATCTACCTGCTCCCGGCCGCGACGGTGCTGTTGCTGGGGCCGTTCAGCCTGTGGGGCGTGGTGGCAGCGGGCATCGTGGTGGCACTGCTGGTGCTGTGCTACGCGCAGGCGGCCAGTTACTTCGATGAACCCGGCGGCAGCTACCTGTATGCGCGCGAGGCGTTCGGGCGCTTTGCCGGGTTCGAGATCGGCTGGATGATCTGGCTGACCCGGATCAGTTCGGCGGCCGCGTTGAGCAACGCGCTGGCCGATGCGGTGGCACGGTTCTGGCCCTGGGCCGGGCACGACGTGGGCCGGGTGCTGGTGATCGTGGCCTCGCTGGGGTTCCTGACTGCGGTGAACGTCGCCGGTGTGCGCTCGGCGGCGCGGACCGGGATCGTGCTGGTGATCGGCAAGATGCTGCCGCTGCTGCTGTTCGTGGCGATCGGCGCGTTCTACGTGGATACCGACCTGGCCTTCTCCGGCACCCGCCCGGACCCGCACGACCTGCAGCGCATGGGCGAGGCGGCGTTGTTGCTGCTGTATGCGTATGCAGGCTTCGAGAACATCCCGGCCGCGGCCGGTGAGTACCGCAATCCGCGCCGCGATATTCCGTTCGCGCTGATCACCATGATCATCACGGTGACGGTGATCTACGGCGCGGTGCAGTTCATCGCGCAGGGCACGCTGCCGGGCCTGGCCGATTCGGCCACGCCGCTGGCCGATGCTGCTGCCGGCTTTGGCGGCGAGGCGCTGGCCCTGATCCTCACGGTGGGCGCGACGATCTCCATCCTGGGCACCAACAGCAACACGATGATGATGGGCCCGCGCTTCCTGTTCGCCCTGGCGCGCGATGGCTACGGGCCGAAGCTGCTGGCGCAGGTGCACCCGCGCTTCCGCACCCCGGCGGCGGCGATCATCACCCAGGGCCTGATCGCGCTGGTGCTCGCGTTGTCCGGCTCGTTCGTGCAGCTGGCGCTGCTGTCGATGACCACGCGCCTGTTTGCGTACATCGGCACGGCGGCAGCCGTGATCGTCCTGGCCCGCCGCTTCCGCGATCGCCCTGGCGCATTGAAGCTGCCCGGCGGCCCGCTGATTCCGATCCTGGCGCTGGTGCTGTGCCTGGCGCTGTTTGCCAGCGCAAGTTGGCAGAACATCGCCGCCGCGCTTATCGCGTTTGCGGTGGGCGGGGTGATCTATTTGTTGCCGCGCAAGCAGGAAGGGTGACGGGCGGCTGTTCCTTGATCCAACATTCACCCCACGCGCCCGCCGCGTTAACCGGTCCTTGGGTAGGTTGAAGACTCACCCAACCGGAGCCCCACATGAGCCCTGACTACCAGATTCCCGGCCGGGTGCCGGAAGACGGCGTGCCGCGTGAAGCGGTCTCGGATTACTGGCGCGAGCGCTTCAGCGCCGAGCCGTACTACGACAGTGACCTGGCGTTCGAGGATTACGAGCCGGCCTACTACCTCGGCTACAGCTCCCGCCACGCCCGCACCCGCGCCGATGAAATGATCGACGCCTACGAGCAGGTGGAAGCCGAACTCGAATCGCGCTGGGCACGGGAACAGGCCACCAGCAAGTTGACCTGGGCGCAGGCCCGCAACGCAGTACGCCGTGGCTGGGACGAATCCACCGCCCTGCACCAGTCACACCTGGACAAGGGTGTCCCGCGCGGTACCTGAGTATCGCGCAGCCGGGCGATGGATTACTCCGCGCGCGGAATCGGCGGAATCTCGCGATCACCCGCGGCCATCAGGTCGCGGGTGTTCTTCTGTACGGCCACGGCGCCAAACAGGCTCAGCGCGAAGGCCATGCCGTAGAAGCCCTTTTCGCTGAGCAGCAGGGTGGCGTTCCACAGGCCCACCAGCAGCAGCAAGAGCGACACCAGCAGCGCGAACCAGCACAGCGAGTAGTACAGGCTGCTCACCGGAATACCTTCCACCCGGTCGCGCACGCTCTTCTGCAGTGACACGGCGGCGAACAGGCCGAACAGCAGCAGGGTGAGGTAGTAGCCCTTTTCGTTCAGTGCCATTTCGGCGTTGAACAGGCCGACCAGGTACGCCACGGCGCCCAGCAGCAGTGCGGTCCACGAGGCGGCGATGAACGCCGGAGACGGTTTGGTGACCTGAGGCTTCATTGTTCAAACTCCCTTTTGATGGCGCCTACGGTAGCCGATTCCCCCGCACCCGCCTACGGGGGTGACGTATGGTCCACGCCCCCTTGATGGCCATGGTGTACAACAACGGCTGGCCATTCGCGTCCCCTTCCGGAGATTTCCCATGACCCGCCACCTGCTGCTCAGCCTTGCCCTCGCCGCCACCCCCGCCCTGTTCACCACCGCCTGCGTGGCCGCCGATACGCCCGGGGCGGCCTCCGCGCCCGCGCCCGCGCTGGAAAAGGCGCAGTGGCCGTTCACCGCCACCGAATTTGCCACCTTCGACCAGCCCTGGGCGATGAGCTTCCTGCCCGATGGCAGCCTGCTGGTGACTGAGAAGGAAGGCCGGTTGAAGCACTTCAACCTGACCACCCGAAAGAGCGCGGAGATCACCGGCGTGCCGAAGGTGGCCTACGGCGGCCAGGGCGGGTTCGGGGATGTGCTGCCGCACCCGGACTTCGCAAAGAACGGCTTTGTGTACCTGAGCTACGCCGAGGAAGGCGACAACGACACGCGCGGTGCCGCCGTGGGCCGCGCCAAGCTGGTGCTGGCCGCCGATGGCAGCGGCACGCTGGAAGACTTCAAGGTGATCTGGCGCCAGACCCCGAAGGTGGAAGGCAAGGGCCATTACGGCCACCGCCTGGCCTTCGGTCCGGACGGCAAGCTGTGGATCACCTCCAGCGAGCGGCAGAAGTTCGATCCGGCGCAGGACATGTCCGGCAACCTGGGCAAGATCATCCGCCTCAACGACGACGGCAGCGTGCCGGCCGACAATCCGTTCGCCTCCCAGGGGGGCGTGGCCACGCAGGTGTGGTCATTGGGCCATCGCAATGCGCTGGGCATCGCCTTCGATGCGCGCGGCAAGCTGTGGGTGCACGAGATGGGACCGGCCGGTGGCGATGAGTTGAACCTGATCACGCGCGGGGCCAATTACGGTTACCCGATCGTGTCCAACGGCAACCATTACGACGGCCGCGACATTCCCGACCACAGCACGCGCCCGGAATTCGCCGCGCCGAAGGTGACCTGGACCCCGGTGATTTCGCCGGCCGGTTTCATCATCTACAGCGGCACGCTGTTCCCGCAGTGGACCGGCAGCGGCTTCATCGGCGGGTTGTCGTCCACCTCGCTGGTGCGGGTGGCCTTCGACGGCGACAACGCGCGCGAAGCCGAGCGCTTCCTGATGGGTGAACGCATCCGCGAAGTGGAACAGGGACCGGATGGCGCGATCTGGCTGCTGGAAGATGGCAGCAAGGGCAAGCTGTTGAAGCTCACTCCGAAGGGGTGATGCAGGTGGGAGCGCCGGGCGATGCCCGGCCTTCCCCGCCGACGTTCATGCCATTACCGAACGCGGGCAATGCCACGGCGGTCGATCGGGATGCGACCCTACCAGCGCGCAGTCCCGTCCGGCCCAACCGGCCCGGTCGGCGGTGCTGGGGGTAGGGTCGGTTCCCAAACGACTGCCGCTGCGCCATCAACATCCGGTAACGCATGACCTCCAACGAAGCCATGCGTCATTGCCCGATATTGTTGACCTTGACGTCGCTCTTCGTGCATTCCTTGTCCAGGCAGGTGCCGTTGATCCACACCTCGCCCTGGCCCAGCATCACGCCCTGCCAGTTGACGAACAGGGTGTCGAACTTCTGCTCGGCAATCAGCTTCGCCAACGCCGGGGTTACGATCCTGTCGTAGTCGCGCTGGAAAGCAGCGGCATCAGCCACCTTCTGGTTCTTGCCGGCGATGGTGACCCGAACCGGGTACCGCATCAGCCCGGCCACCGCGGCACGGTCACCTGCTGCAACACTACGCTGCAGTTCGTTGAACACACTTTCGTACGGGGCGGCATCCCCCAGCAGCTTGGTAATGCGCTCGCGTGCGCCCCCCTCGGCGTCGGCAGATGCATCCGCAGGCGTCGCCGCCGAATCGGTCCCCGCTACCGGGGGAGCCGTATCCGGCGTGGCCGCCGTGGTGGGCTCCACCGCATCGGGTGACAACCCGGCCTGCGGCGCATCCTCGGCGGCCGTGGGCGCAGTGGCCGGCGGCGATGTCGAGGGCGCCGCCGCTTCGTTGGCCGGCGGCGTGGGCTGGCTGCATGCAGCCAGCATCAACGTGGGAAGCAGGATCTTGATCAGGCGCATGCACGGCTCCGTCGATATCTCGAAGATGCCAGCGTAGCCCGTATGGCGTGCAGCACCCATGACGGTAGCGCCAGGCCCTGCCTGGCAAGCGCGCGGTGAGGGATCGCCGGGCATAGCCCGGCGCCAGATCACTTGGCCAGCAGCTCGAAGATCACCGGCTCACCGGCGGCAGACGACGCACACACCCACACATCGAACTGGCCCGGCTCCGCACGGAACACGCCATCACGGCCGGTGAAGCCCAGCGCATGACGATCCAGCGTGAAGCGCACTTCCGTGCTCTCGCCCGGCTGCAATGCCACCTTGCGGAAATCCTTGAGCTCGCGCACCGGCCGCACGCGGCTGGCCACGCGGTCGTGGATGTACAGCTGCACCACTTCCTCACCCGCCACCGCACCGGTGTTGGTGAGGGTGGTGGTGATCTCCAGCGTGTCATCCCAGCCCAGCTGGGCGCTGTTCAACTGCGGCACGCCGTAAGCGAAGGTGGTGTAGCCGAGGCCGTGCCCGAACGGGTACAGCGCCGCGTTCGGGATCTCGCGCCAGCGTGCCTTGAACTCCGACATGGTCGGCAGTTCCGGGCGGCCGGTGCGCGGGTGGTTGTAGAAGAACGGCTGCTGCCCCGATACCTGCGGGAAGCTCACCGGCAGGCGGCCGGACGGGTTGTAATCGCCGAACAGCACATCGGCCACGGCCGGGCCGGTCTGCGTGCCCAGGTACCAGGTGATGGCCACGGCCTGCGCATTGCGCACCGCACCCTGCAGGGCCAGCGCGCGCCCATTGCGCAGCAGCACCACCAGCGGCTTGCCGGTCATCGCCACGGCCTCGGCCAGCGCCTGCTGCGCTGCCGGCAGGGTAATTTCCACCCGCGACTGCGCCTCACCGCTGTACCGCTGCGGTTCGCCCAGCGCCAGCACCACCACGTCTGCACGCAGTGCGGCGGCGACGGCCTGTTCGATGCCGTCCTGCACGGCCGCTTCCAGGTCGCAGCCGGGCACGATCTCCAGCAGGCTTTCATCGCGGATCGCCGCGCGCACGCCGGCTTCCAGGGTGACGTAGCGCGACTTGTCGCCGAACAGCGTCCAGCAGCCTTCGATGTTGTCGCGGTCCTGCACGAACGGGCCGATCAGGGCGATCTTCTGCCCCGCCTTGCGTAGCGGCAGCACGTTGCCTTCGTTCTTGAGCAGCACGATGGAACGGCGCGCGGCATCGCGCGACAGTTCGTCATGCGCGGCGATGTAGGAGGTATCGGCTTCGCGCACCGGATCCAGCGAACGGTAGGGATCGTCGAACAGGCCGATCGCTTCCTTCAGGTTGAGGATGCGGCGCACCGATTCGTCCAGCGTGGCCATCGGCACCTCGCCGCTGTCGATCAGGCCTGGCAGGTGTTCGGCGTAGAAGCCGCTCTGCATGCTCAGGTCCAGGCCGGCGGTGAAGGCCTTGGCGGTGGCGTCGCGGTCGTCGGCGGCATAACCGTGCGCGACCAGTTCCATGTCGGCGGTGTAATCGGAGATCACCACGCCCGGGAACTGCCACTCGCCGCGCAGGATGTCGGTGAGCAGTTCGGCGTTGGCGCTGGCGGGCACGCCGTTGATGTCGTTGAAGGAGGACATCACGGTGATCGCACCGGCCTCGAACGCGGCCTTGAACGGCGGCAGGTGCACGTCGCGCAGGGTCTGCGGCGAGATGTCCACCATGTTGTATTCCATGCCGGCCATCACCGCGCCGTAGGCGGCGAAGTGCTTCGGGGTGGACAGCAGCGCGTCGGCGGCGCGCAGGTCCGGGCCCTGGAAGCCGCGCACGCGGGCGGCAGCGAACGCACAGCCCAGCACCACGTCTTCACCGGCGCCTTCGGCACCGCGGCCCCAGCGCTGGTCGCGGGCGATGTCCACCGCCGGTGCGTAGGTCCAGTGCAGGCCGGCCGCGGTGGCTTCGACGGCGGTGGCGCGCGCGGTGCGCTGGGCCAGGTCCGGTTCGAAGCTGGCCGCTTCGCCCAGCGGGATCGGGAACACGGTGCGCATGCCGTGGATGACATCGGCGGCCAGGATCACCGGAATGCCCAGGCGGCTTTCTTCCAGGGCGACCTGCTGGATGCGGCGGCCGGCCTCGACGCCCACGCCGTTGAACAGCGAGCCCACCTTGCCTTCGCGCACCTGCTGCAGCACCTGGTCGGCGTTGCTGACATTGGCTTCGGGGTTCACGTCCGGCGCGAACGGCCGGACCATGTCCGCGAACACACCCAGCTGGCCGACTTTTTCTTCGACGGTCATCTGGGCAATGAGGGTTTCGATGCGATCGGAGGCCACCGGCTATCCTTATGAAAACGTTTACAAGGCCGAGATTCTAGCGTTCCCGCCGCCAGCAAAGCAAAGCGCGGGGCACAGGAGCTTACTCTGCGGCGGCCCGCTGCTGCTGTGCGGTCATCAACATGGCATCGCTGGAGGCCTGGAACACGCGCAGCCCGAACGCCGGCAGGATCGCCAGCAGGTGGTCAAACACGTCTGATTGAATGCCTTCGTAGCCCGCCCAGGCGGTGGTGCGGGTGAAACAGTACACCTCCAACGGCAGGCCTTCGGTGGTGGGCTGCAGCTGCCGTACCAGCAACGTCATATCCGTATGGATGCCGGGGTGCCGGCGCAGGTAGCGCTCCACGTAGGCACGGAAGGTGCCCAGGTTGGTGACCCGGCGCGCGTTCACCGCCGCCACGCCCTGGGCCTGCAGCTGGGTGTTCCACTGGGTGAGCTCGGCCTGCTTCTCACGCAGGTAGTCGCCCAGCACCGCGAACTGCTCCAGCCGCTGCAATGCCGCCGCGTCGAGGAAGCCCACGCTGTGCTGGTCCAGATACAGCGCGCGCTTGATCCGGCGGCCGCCGGCTTCCTGCATGCCGCGCCAGTTCTTGAACGACTCGGTGACCAGCTTCTTGGTCGGGATGGTGGTGATGGTCTTGTCGAAGTTCTGCACGGTGATGGTGTGCAGGGCGATATCGATCACATCGCCATCGGCGTTCTGGCTGGGCATTTCGATCCAGTCGCCCAGCCGCACGCGGCCATCGCCGCTGATCTGCACGCTGGCCACCAGCGACAGGATGGTGTCCTGGAAGACCAGCATCAGCACGGCGGTGGCGGCGCCCAGGCCGGCCACCATCGGGCCCAGCTTCAGGCCCAGCAGTTCAGCAACAATGACCAGGCCTGCGGCTGCGAAGACCACGATCTTCACGACCTGCAGATAGCCCTTGATGGGCTTGTTGCGGGCATCGGGGCGGCGCTCGTAGAGCTCGTTGGCCGCATCCAGCGCGTGCGAGACCGCCAGCGCGACGGTCAGGACCGCCCAGGCCCGGCAGGCGCCGATGATGAATTCCACCAGCTGTGGCGGCAGATCCGGGACGATCCGGATGCCGGCGGCGATGACCATGCTGGGCACCACGTTGGACAGCCGCGAGATCACCCGCAGGTTGCTGCCACCTTCATTGCCAGCGCCGTGGCCCGGCAGGCGCCGCACCAGCCGGCGCAGGCCGCGCAGCAGGATGCGCTTGGTGACGAAGTTGGCCAGCCAGGCGGCCAGCGCCAATGCGCACAGCACGATGGTGGTATAGGCCCAAGGCCAGGGTTCAAGGGTGTCCTGCAGGTTTTCCAGGAGTTGTACTGCGATTACGGCGTCTACCATCGTTTACGGGTTCTCTTGGTATTGCGAGGGCCGACTGACAGTCGGCGCTACCGGGGCGCGGCCCCTGCGACAGCTGCGCGACCGGGGCGCGGCCCGTGCGACAGCTGCGCGGTCAGTGCCGGGCAGCGGTGCCTCAGGCGGCGCTACGCTCGATGATCACGCCTACCGCCTTGGCGCCGCGCACCGCGCCGGGCTTGCTGAGCTTCAGGCGCAGCCACTGCACGTTGAATTCGCGCAGCACGATCTCGGCGATGCGCTCGGCCAGGGTTTCAACCAGGCCGAAGTCGGATTCGCGCACGAACTGCTCGATGCGCTTGCTCACGGCCTTGTAGTTCAGGGTGTCGGCGATGTCGTCGCTGGCCGCCGGCCTGCGGTTGTCAAAGCCCATTTCCAGATCGAAGCGCAGGGTCTGGCGGATGCGCCGTTCCCAGTCGTAGATCCCGATCAGGGCATCGATCTCGAGCCCTTCGATGAATACCTTGTCCATAGGAGTGCCACGTAGAAGATGGCGACCATGGTAACGGGACGGCCCCGAACGTGCCTCGAACCGGTGCCTGGCGGCGCCCGATGTGAAATGCGGGCCGAAAAAGACAAAGGGCCCCGCGCGGGGCCCTTTGCTTTACCTCTTGTCCCCGGGTGGAGATGGGATACCCATCCGCGAGTCCCGGTGGCGCGTGAGGCAGAAATTACGTGGGCGGCGCTACGCCGTCAACCAGTGTTGACTGGAATTGGGACGAGTTTCGCTCTTGCGGTCGATTCAATAGAGACAGTCAATCAGGCTCCGCAGATCGATTGAGACAACCTCGCAACAGCCTACTGATCCCTGATGTTCACAGCGCCGCCTGCCACTCCATCCTCCACCCATCGGACATGAGGGGCCAGCAGTGTGCATATGGAAGACGCAGTAAGACGTGCTTTGTCGGAAGAACGGCTGCGCACATTCGATTGTGCAGTCACCTGCAGCACACAGTGCACACCACTCGAACTTTACCTCTGGAATGCACGCATCTCCGCCGCGTTTCTGGTGCCGCTGCACATTGGCGAGGTGGTGACCCGCAACGCCGTATCCGATGCGCTTACCCGAATCCATGGGCCGCGGTGGCCATCTGCTACACCGCCGGCAGCGTCGCCATGTCCCAGCGCGGGGTGACCTGCACCTGCGGCGGGTTGTGCTGGCCGGCCTCCAGGCGCAGCGCGCCAGCGAAGGCGATCATGGCGCCGTTGTCGGTGCACAGCGAAGGGCGCGGGAAACACGCCCGGCCGCCACGGCGTTCGGCCATCTGCTGCAGCTTGGCCCGCAGGCGCTTGTTGGCGCCCACGCCACCGGCCACCACGATCACGTCGGTACCGGCCGCATCCAGCGCGCGCTCGCATTTGATGGCCAGCGTTTCAACCACGGCATCTTCAAAGCCGCGCGCGATGTCGGCGCGGGTCTGCTCGCTCTGGTCGCTGTCGCGCCAGGCCAGCAGCACCTGGGTTTTCAGGCCGGAGAAGCTGAAATCCAGCCCGGGCCGGTCGGTCATCGGGCGGGTGAACTTGAACCTGCCCGGGGTGCCCTGTTCGGCCAGGGCTGCCAGTTGCGGGCCGCCCGGGTACGGCAGGCCCATCAGCTTGGCGGTCTTGTCGAAGGCTTCGCCGGCGGCATCGTCCAGGGTCTCGCCGAGCAGGCGGTACTGACCGATCCGGTCTACCGCCACCAGCTGGGTATGCCCGCCGGACACCAGCAGGGCCACGAACGGCGGCTCCGGCGGGTCGTCTTCCATCAGGGGGGCCAGCAGATGGCCTTCCATATGGTGGACGCCCACCGCAGGCACGTCGAGCGCCCAGGCGAGCGAACGGGCCACGCCCGCGCCCACCAGCAGGGCGCCGACCAGCCCCGGGCCGGCCGTGTAGGCCACCCCGTCGATGTCGCCCACGCCCAGCCCCGCCTCGGCCAGGGTCTGGCGGATCAGGGGGAGCAGCTTGCGCACGTGGTCACGGCTGGCCAGTTCAGGCACCACCCCGCCGTATTCGGCGTGAAGGGCGATCTGGCTGTACACGGCATGGGCGCGCAGGGCGTCCGGGCCGGCCACGGCGGTGTCATACACCGCCACACCGGTCTCATCGCAGGAAGATTCGATACCAAGGACTCGCATAACGGGTATTATGGACCTCTTGAGGCCTTGGCAGACGTACCGCCGACGTGCCCTTCACTACCCCAGGCCAGGATCTTTGCCGGGGTGGGTTGCAACTTCTTTTCTCGCCGCTATAATGTGCGGCTCTCACCGGGCGTGACCCGGTTCTACTGTGTCCCGGAGATTCCATGCCCAGCGTTAAAGTCCGCGAGAACGAGCCCTTCGAGTTTGCGCTCCGTCGCTTCAAGCGCACCTGCGAAAAGGCCGGCGTGCTGGCCGAAACCCGCAAGCGCGAGTTCTACGAAAAGCCGACCCAGGAGCGCAAGCGTAAGGCTGCCGCTGCTGTGAAGCGTCAGCTGCGCCGCTCGTCGCGCGACGTCACCAAGCGTCAGCGCCTGTACTGATCGGACGCAACTTCGATGCGGCAGGCTTGTCCTGTCGCGGCGGAGCCGAAGCCGGAACGCGCGAGCGTTACCGGCTTTTTGCGTTTCCACCCTTTTCATCGATACGAGGTGTTCCATGAGCCTGAAGCTGCAGCTCACCGAAGACATGAAGGCCGCCATGAAGGCGGGCGACAAGCACAAGCTGTCCGTGATCCGCCTGATCAAGGCGGAAATCCAGCGCCGCGAAGTGGATGAGCGCGTCGAGCTGGACGACACCGCTGTGATCGCCGTGCTCGACAAGATGGTCAAGCAGCGCAAGGACTCGATCAGCCAGTACGAAGCGGCCCAGCGTGAAGACCTGGCGCAGATCGAGCGCGACGAACTGGTGGTGATCGACACCTACCTGCCGGCCAAGATGGGCGAAGCCGAGATCGTGGCTGCGATCCAGGCCGCCGTTGCCGAAACGGGCGCCGCCAGCGCCGCCGACATGGGCAAGCTGATGGGCGCGCTGAAGCCGAAGCTGGCCGGCCAGGCCGACATGGGCCTGGTCTCCAAGCTGGTGAAGGCGCACTTCGCCGGTTGAGTGAGCGGGGGGACACGACCAACGGTATGCCCACGCTGCGCGCGGGCACCCTTCGGGCCGTCGTAAACGACGTTAGGTGCGGCTTTCGCCGCACCTTGCGTGTCCTACCGGTAGGCGCCCACCGCTGATGGGTCCGCGTTTCACCCGGTCTTCGAACCGGGCCTGCTAGAAATCCAGGCATGTCTTCGCTGCCGCCCTCTCCCGCGCCCGAGCCCGCGCACGGCCCTTCCCGCGTTCCGCCCCGCCTGCGCAAGTACGTGGACCGGCTTGAACGCAGCTTCCCGGTTGCCGTGGGCAAACGCTTCGTCGATGTGGACGTGCTGACCCAAGCCGCATCGGTGTCCTTCTATGCCCTGCTGTCGATGGCGCCGTTGCTGGTGCTGCTGCTGTGGCTTACCGCTTCGCTGTACCCGCCCGCACAGCAGGCGCTGATCGGCCAGATCAACGATGTGGCCGGCAGCAGCGCGGCCACGGTGGCCGATACCGTGCTCAAGAACGCCGACAACCAGCCCTCGATGGGCTCGCTGGCCGGGATGTGGAGCACGCTGCTGCTGTTCATCGGCGCCACGGCGGTGTTTGCCCAGCTGCAGAACGCACTCAACCTGATCTTCAACACCAGCGGCGAACGCCTGGACGGCATCGTGGCGTGGCTGCGCAAGCGCGTGTTTTCCTTCGGCGTGGTGCTGGCGCTGGGCTTCCTGCTGATCCTGTCGATGACCGCCACCACCATGCTGCAGGTGGCGTTCGCGCAGCTGCCCTCGGTGCTGCCGGCGGTGGGTTACCTGACCAGCCTGCTGCTGTACACGGTGGGCTTCGCGTTCCTCTACCACTACCTGCCCGACCGCCGCGTGGCCTGGCGGCAGGCGTTCATTGGCGGGGTGATCACCTCGGCGCTGTTCGCGCTGGGCCGCTATGCCATCGGGCTGTACATCGCCACGGTGGCGCCGGGCAGCGCCTACGGCTCGATGGGCGCGCTGGTGATCTCGCTGGTGTGGATCTACTACGCCACGGTGGTGTTCTTCGTGGGCGCGCTGATGACGGCGGTGATCGACGAGCGCCTGCGTGCCCGCGTGCACCTGGCCGAGGCCGGCATCGTGCCGCCGAAACCGGGCGAAGGCACCGCCAGCTAGTAGACTAGCGGGGTCCCCCGCTTCCGTGCGTGGCCGTTGCCGGCCGTGCCCCCTGCTGCTGCCCATGGCCCGTATCCCCGACGCATTCATCGACGACCTGCTGGCCCGCTCCGACATCGTCGAAGTGGTGGGCAGCCGCGTGCCGTTGAAGCGCCAGGGCAAGGAATACTCGGCGCGCTGCCCGTTCCATGACGAGCGCTCGGCCTCGTTCACGGTCTCGCCCACCAAGCAGTTCTACCACTGCTTCGGCTGCGGCGCGCACGGCACCGCGATCAGCTTCCTGATGAACTACGACCGCCTGGAGTTCCTCGACGCGGTCGATGAGCTGGCCAAGCGCGTGGGCATGGAAGTACCGCGCGATACGCAGCCGCGCACCGCCCAGCAGCAGGACGACAGCCGCGAGCTGTACGCCGCGCTCGATGCGGCCACGCGCTTCTTCCAGAAGTCGCTGGAGGGCAGCGACACCGCCCGTGCCTACCTGGACCAGCGCGGCGTGGACGAGGAAAACCGCACGCGCTTTGCGATCGGCTACGCGCCCGATGGCTACAGCGCGCTGAAGGATGCATTGGGCAAGGACGAGCGGCGCATGAAGCTGCTTGACCGCGCCGGGCTGTTTTCCAAGAACGACCGCGGCCATGTCTACGACAAGTTCCGCGACCGGGTGATGTTCCCGATCTTCGACCGGCGCGGGCGCGTGATCGCCTATGGCGGCCGGGTGCTCGAGAAGGACGACGGCCCCAAGTACCTCAACTCGCCCGAGACCGCGCTGTTCCACAAGGGCCGCGAGCTGTACGGCCTGTGGCAGGTGCGCCAGGCCAACCAGAAGATCGAGCGGCTGATCGTGGTCGAAGGCTACATGGACGTGGTCTCGCTGTTCCAGTTCGGGGTCACCCAGGCGGTGGCCACGCTGGGCACGGCGACCACGCCGGACCACGCCGAACTTCTGTTCCGCAACGCGCCGGATGTGTTCTTCTGCTTCGACGGCGACGCCGCCGGCCGCCGCGCCGGCTGGCGCGCGCTGGAATCGGTGCTGCCGCGCATGAAGGATGGCCGCCAGGCGTTCTTCCTGTTCCTGCCCGATGGCGAAGACCCCGACACCATCGTGCGCAAGGAAGGGAAGGACGGCTTCGACGAGCGCCTGAAGCAGGCCACGCCGTTGTCGCAGTTCTTCTTCGATGAGCTCACCCGCGAAGTGAACATGGCCACGCTGGATGGCAAGGCACGGCTGGCCGAACGCGCGCGGCCGATGCTGGCGCAGATTCCCGATGGCGCCTTCGGCGACCTGATGAAGCAGCAGCTGGCCACGTTGACCGGGCTGGGCGCCAAACCGGCCGCCGCGCCGGCATCGCGCCCGCCGTCACGCGCCGTGGCACCCGCGCAGCGGCGCAGCCTGGTACGCGCGGCCATTGCCATCCTGCTGCAGCAGCCGTCGCTGGCGATGACGCTGGAAGGCCACCACTTCAGCGGCCTGCGCCTGCCCGGGGTGGAGCTGCTGATCGAGCTGCTCACGCTGGTGGAACAGCGCCCGGACATCAGCACCGGCGCACTGCTGGAGCATTTCGAAGGCCGCGAAGAGCAGGAATCGCTGCACAAGCTGGCCGCGCAGACCCTGCCCGGCGATGAGGCGATGTGGAACCAGGAACTGCACGATGCGGTGGCGCAGCTGGAAAAACAGCTGTTGCTGCAACGTCTTGAGGAGCTTCAGGCAAAGCAGCGGCAGCAGGGTCTGGACGATACTGACAAGTACGAACTGCGCGAGCTGTTGAAGGCGCGCGCCACGCTGCGTTGACCGATGAGGGAGGAAGGTGAAGTGATGCGACGTTGGAACCGCCCCGCCTTCTTCAGTGCCTGTGTGATGTGCCTGGTGTTGCTTGCTCCGGCCAGCAGCGAGGCAGGGCCCCGCTCTACGCAGGACGGGTTGGATGCTCGGCTGGTAGAGCGCGGCCCTGCCTCGCTGGCCGAAGCCGACCTCGCCCGAACCTTCAGGAATCCCGCCAAAGACCTCTACACCGGCGGGCAACCGACTGCAGAACAACTCCAGCAGGCCGCCACGGCAGGCATCACCACCGTGATCGACCTGCGCCAACCCACCGAAGACCGCGGCTTCGACGAAACCGCCACGGCCGCATCGCTCGGCCTGCACTACGTACGCATCCCGGTCGCCGGTGCTGCCGGCCTGACCCCCGCCAAGGTGCAGGCCCTGCAGGCCGCACTGGCCAAAGCCAATGGCCCGGTACTGCTGCACTGTGCCTCCGGCAACCGCGTCGGCGCGCTGCTGGCCCTGATGAAAGCGCAACAGGGCGCATCTACCGAACAGGCCCTGCAGTTCGGCCGCGAGGCCGGCATGACCTCGCTGGAGGCCCAGACCCGCACCCTGCTCGAGCAGGACACCGCGCGTTGATCCTGCTGCCGCTTCACCCCCTTTCCCCCTGCTCTACAGGAGCCTGCCCACCATGACCCGCTGGTGGTCGCGCCTGCGACCGGACAACTTCACTCTCGCCCTGCTCGGCACCGTGCTGCTCGCGTCGTTCCTGCCGATGCACGGTCCTGCGGCCATGGTGCTGGACGATGTCACCGACGTGGCCATCGCTGCGCTGTTCTTCCTGCACGGGGCGCGCCTGCCGCGCGAATCGATAATGGCCGGGCTGCTGCACTGGCGCCTGCACCTGACCATCCTGGCCTGCACGTTCGTGCTGTTCCCGCTGTTCGGGCTGGCGTTCAAGCCGCTGGATGGCTGGCTGCTCACCCCCGAGCTGTACATCGGCGTGCTGTTCCTGTGCGCGTTGCCGTCCACGGTGCAGTCATCGATCGCGTTCACCTCGCTGGCGCGGGGCAACGTGCCCGCAGCGGTGGTCAGCGCTTCGCTGTCCAGCATCCTCGGCGTATTCCTGACCCCACTGCTGCTGGCCCTGCTGGCCGGCACCGCAGGCGGCATGCACAACCCCGGCCAGGCCATCCTGAGCATCATGCTGCAGCTGCTGCTGCCGTTCGTGGCCGGCCACCTGCTGCGCCCGTGGATCGCCCGCTGGGTGGAACGGCAGCGTGCGCTGCTGCGCTACACCGACCAGGGCACGATCCTGCTGGTGGTGTATTCGGCCTTCGGTGAAGCGGTGAACGAAGGGCTGTGGAGCAAGACCCCGCTGCTGTCGCTGCTCACCGTGGCGGTGGTGGCGGCGGTGCTGCTGGGTATCGCCATGCCGACGATTGCCTTCCTGTCACGGCGGCTGGGCTTCAACCGCGAAGACCGCATCACCATCCTGTTCTGCGGTTCCAAGAAGAGCCTGGCCACCGGCGTGCCGATGGCCAAGATCCTGTTCGCCGGCGGCAGCCTGGGCGCCATCGTGCTGCCGATCATGATCTACCACCAGATCCAGCTGATCGTCTGCGCGGTGATCGCGCAGCGCTACGCACGCGACCCCGTGGTGAACCCCGCGCCATTGGACTGACGGCGCAGCACGCGGTACGCGGCGATGTTGGTAGGGTCGCTTCCCAAACGACCGCCGATAACGGTGATCAGCCGATGGTGGGCATGACAATCATCGGAACTGCGCTTTGCGACGTGGCGTCGGCCAGGGTCATGCCGCCATCGCGCTGATCATTGCTACCGGCGGTCGTTTGGGAAGCGACCCTACCAAAGCCGTTCCCAGCCCGCCGGGTTCCGCGCCGCCTAGCGTCAGCGGTCGGTCAACGTGCCTACGCTCAGCTCTGGCAGGTACACCCATACGTCATACGAGCGATCCGGGTCCGTTTCGGCGACCGGATCGCGCGCCGGCCGCTCGAGCAGCGGCATCGCGCGGCAGGGGCTAATGCAATGCCAGGTGTGGCCACGCAGTGCCTCCACGCGCACGCTGTACAGCGGCAGGTCCAGAAGGAACGCCGCCATGGTGCGATGCTGCATTTCCGGGGGCGCATCTTCGAACGGGTGGCGCATCGCATGCACGTTGCCTGTCAGTACCAACATCCGCGCCGCGCTGGGCAGCGCGTTGAACTGCTGCCGCACATGGGTGGCCATCTCCGCGTCGCGATCCACGTCGCTGTCGTACGCGCTGATCTCAATATCGTAGCCCGCTACAGCGATATCGCGACCCTGCGCCCGCAGCACGCGCAGGGCTTCGATCAGCGCCAGCATGTCGCGACTACGGCGCCCGTCATGCTGGCCATCTTTCACCCGCCAGAACGGCGAGGTGCGCAGTGCTTCGCGCGCATCCGCATCGCCGTTGGAGCGCAGGTACCGCGCCAGCGCGGCGTTCTCGCTCATCGGCAGCTCCAACCCCAGCCGCACGGACGCGTTGTCGCGGCTGTAGCGTTCCATCAGGTCAGCCACCAGCAGCGGCGTTTCGGCGGTTCCGTGGTATTCGCCGAGCACCACCAGCCGGTGGTCGCCCGCCAAGGTCACGATCTGTGTTGCGGTGTCACCGACACCGCCTGCCGGCACGGCGGCGGCTGTGCCGCACACCATCGAAGCCACCGTCACAGCCATCCAGAGCCATCGCTTCATGCCGTCACGTCCTGTTGGGGTCATGAAAGCAATGGCGACGCAATGGCCTGTTTCAAGGCCGGCGCAGGAAGCTCACAGGAACGGCAGCATCCAGTGGTCCACCATCAGGAACGCGAACAGCGCCATCAGGTAGACGATGGAGTAGCCGAACATCTTCATCGAGAACAGCTCATCCGGCGGGTTGAGCATGCGCCAGGCGTACCAGAGGAATACGGCGTTGAGCACTATCGCGCCGCCCAGGTAGAACAGCCCGCTCATGCCCACCACCGTGGGCAGGATGCTGACGATGGCCAGCACGATGGAATACGCCATGATCGACTTGCGGGTGTACGCCACGCCATGGGTGACCGGCAACATCGGGATCTTGGCCTTGGCGTAGTCTTCGCGGCGGAAGATTGCCAGCGCCCAGAAATGCGGCGGGGTCCAGATGAAGATGATCAGCACCAGCAACGATGCATACGCCCAGTCCCACGGGCCCTGCATGCCGGTGATGGCCGCCCAGCCCAGCAGCGGCGGGGTGGCGCCGGCGAGACCGCCGATGACGATGTTCTGCGAGGTGGCGCGCTTGAGGTACACGGTGTAGATCACCGCGTAGCCGATCAGCGAGGCGAAGGTCAGCACGGCGGTGATGACGTTCACCCAGAGCACCAGGATGGTCATCGACAGCACGATGAGCGCGCCGGCAAACACCAGCACCTGCCACGGCTTGACCTTGCCCACCACCAGTGGCCGCCACGAGGTGCGCGCCATCTGCGCGTCGATCTGCGCGTCCAGCAGCTGGTTGATGGCCGCCGCGGCCGAGGCCGCCAGCCAGATGCCGAGGAAACCCAGCGCGCCGCGCACGGCCTGCTCGGCGGTGGGCAACGCGGGGATGGCCAGGAACATGCCCACCAGCGCGGTGAACACGATCAACGCCACGACCTTCGGCTTGGTCAGGTCCCAGTACTGCCGCACGCTCATGGTGTCGCCCCAGCGGCTTCATCCACCACGTCGGAAGGCGCGCGCAGGCGCGCCATCAGCGTGACCAGCACGAACAGCAGGGCGACCGCGCCGCCGCTGTGCGCCACCGCCACTTCCAGCGGCACCGCCAGCTTCACGTTGAGAATGCCCAGGGTGATCTGCGCCACCACCAGCAGCCCCAGCGCACTGGCCCAGCCGCGCATGCTCGGCAGCCGGTACAGGCGCACCGCCAGCCACAGCAGGTACACCGCCACCACGATCGCGAACATGCGGTGCGCCATCTGGATCGCGATGCGCGAAGCGCCATCGAGCACGCCCCCTTCGTAATCCACGCCGATGCCACGCCACAGCGTGAAGCCTTCCTTGAAGTCGTGCTGCGGCCACCACTGGCTGACGCAGCGCGGGAAGTTATCCAGCGAGGCACTGCCGCCACCGCAGGCCAGCGCGGCGTAGTTGGCGCTCACCCAGCCACCCAATGCGATCTGCATGACCAGCACGGCCACGCCGATGCGCAGCAGCCACTTCAGCTTCGGCGCCTGCACCAGGGTGATCGGCATGTGCGTGGCGCGCCAGGCCATCCACACCAGCAGCCCGAACATCAGCATGCCACCGAGCAGGTGGCCCATCACCACGATGGGCTTGAGCAGCAGGGTCACCGTCCACATGCCCAGCAGCGCCTGGAAGATCACCACCGCCAGCGTCAGCAAGGCCGCGCGTGAGAGGTCGATGTTGTTCCAGCGCAACGCGGCGATCAGCAGGATCACTTCGCCGGTGATGGCCAGGATGCTGGCCAGGACATGCATGCCCATCATGTACAACGGGATGCCGGTGGCCACCAGCACGCACGCGGTAACCACGGCGGTGGTGCCCCAACGCCGGCGGCGCGTGGCCAGCAGGGCCAGGGTGAGGATTTCAATGCCCAGCGCGCCTGCCAGGAAACGGTGCACCTGCTCGCGCCACGCCTTGTGGGTTTCCAGCGGGCGGATCTTGGCCGCTTCGTGGCCGATCACTTCCTGCGCATGCTGCGGCCAGGTCACGCGGCCATAGCAGGTCGGCCAGTCCGGGCAGCTCAGGCCGGCATCGGACAGGCGCACGAACGAACCAAACATGATCGTGCTGGCCGTCATGATCAGGGCGAACCACGCCAGACGGTGGAAATTGCGATGCAGCGCCGGGCGCGCGGTGGGGTTCATCAAACGGAACTCACTTCAGTTTCAACAGCGTGGCCATGTCCTTGCGCAGACCGGCCAATTCGAATCCCGGCGCATACCGCATGATCACGAACCCGTTCGGGTCGATGACATACACAGGCGTGCCGGCGGCGTCATCCACGGCGGGCAACACGGCACGCAGGTTCGGCTGGGGGGCCAGCACGCGCAGGGCGGGAAAGCCCTGGACCTCGGCCGGCGGCGTACCCAGCCACAGGATCTCGACATTATCGGCCCTATGGCCGAACAGCTGCCACACCTTGTCCAATCCCTGCGACAAAGTGACGCACTCGGCCGCGCAGCCCGGGGCCGGCGCCACCAGGATGCGCCAGACATGGGCATCAGGGTTCCACGGGTACGGTTGGCCGTTGGCCAGGGTGGGCGGCAGCGCGCGCGCGTCCACCGCCGGGGTGAACACTTCGCCGGTGTTGCGGTGGGCGGCCGGCTGCCAGCCGGCGAAGCGCAGCACGCCGGCCAGCGCCATGGCCCCGAAGAACAGGCCGAACAGGGCTACCAGGGTCCAGCGGCCACGGTTGCGGGCCTTGAGCTGTTCCGGGGTGATGGCATTCATGCGTGGGATTTTCTCATGGAAGAAGGGGGCGTGCCGGGCGCCGCCGGCGCCATTCGAGGACGAGGGCGACGATCAGCACGGTCAGGGCCAGGCCGAACCACTGCACGGCGTAGCCGAGGTGGCGGCTGGGCGGCAGGGTGTTGGGCAGCAGCTCCAGGTCGCGGGCATAGCCGCCGGGCAGCGCGGGATCCAGGCGCAGTACCGGGCCCTTCAGGCTGCCCGCGGGCAGTGCCAGCGTGGAGGCGACGTCATCGGGCGGCATGCGGTTGGCCAGCCACACACCCGGTTGCGGGGTCGCGGTGACTGCCGGGCCCAGCACGATCCCGCTGGCCGGCGGCGGCGCCAGCAGGCCGGCCACCTGGGCGGGGCCGTCGCGCGGCACGATGGCCGGCAGGGTGCGGTCGCCCGGCATCGGCAGCCAGCCCAGGTCCACCAGCACCACCGCGCCGCCATCGCTGCGGAACGGCTGGTACACCTTGATGCCGGCGCGGCCTTCGCGGGTCTGGTTGTCCAGCAGCACGGTGCCGGGGAGGAAGTGGCCGTGGTCTTCCACCCAGCGCAGCTGCACCGGTGCAGCCTGCGCCTGGGCCAGGCTGAGGGTCTGCGCACGGGCCGGCAGCTGCTGGTCCAGCAGCGCCTGTTTTTCATGCATCCGCTGCAGCTGCCAGCGGCCCAGCTGGCAGAACGCCAGGATCACCAGCACGGCGACGACCCAGCCGATCAGGCGCGTGTGCTTGCGCATCATGACAACGCCGGCAAAACGCGGTCAGATAGGCATACCCGCCCTGCCCTCGAGCTGCGCATGAATGATTCGTTGAAGACCCTGCTGGTAATCGCGTTTCTGATCGTCATCGTCTGGAATCTGGGCGCGGGGCTGTATTACCTGCTGGTCGACCGTGGCCAGACCAAACGCACGGTCAATGCGCTCACCCGCCGCATCGCGGTATCGGTAGCGCTGATCGTGCTGGTGGCCATCGGCATCTACAGCGGCTGGATCAAACCCCACGGCGTGGGCGGCTGATACCGCCCGACGCTACAGCACGTAGACGAACAGGAACAGCATCAGCCACACCACGTCGACGAAGTGCCAGTACCACGCGGCGGCCTCGAAACCGAAGTGGTTGTCGCGGGTGAAGTGGCCCTTGGCCGAGCGCAGCCACATCACGATCAGCATGATCGTGCCCAGCAGCACGTGCGCACCGTGGAAGCCGGTGAGCATGAAGAACGTGGAGCCGTAGATGCCCGAGCCCAGGGTGAGGTTGAGCTCCTTGTAGGCGTGGATGTATTCCTCGGCCTGCAGGGTGAGGAAGAACGCGCCCAGCAGCACGGTGATGCCCAGCCACACCAGCAGCTGGCGGCGGTGGCCGGCCTTGAGCGCGTGGTGGGCGATGGTGAGGGTGACGCCTGAGGTAAGCAGGATAAGCGTGTTGATCAGCGGCAGGCCCCAGGCCGGAATGGTCTGGAAGTGGCCGCCGATGGCGCCCGGGCCGTTGGTCGGCCAGGCGGCCGAGTAGCCATCCCAGAGCAGTTCGTTGGTCATCACCCCGTCGCCCTCGCCGCCCAGCCACGGCAGGCCCAGGTTGCGGGTGTAGAACAGCGCGCCGAAGAAGGCACCGAAGAACATCACTTCGGAGAAGATGAACCACACCATGCCCATCCGGAACGAGCCGTCGACCTGGTGGTTGTAGTTGCCGGCCTGCGATTCGCGCACGACGTCGCTGAACCACCAGAACAGGGTCAGCACCAGCATGGCGATGCCGGCGTAGAAGGTCCACTTGCCCCAGCCGGCATCATTGAGCCAGCTGGCCACGCCCACCATGGTGACCATCATCGCGATGGAGCCGATGAAGGGCCACTTGCTGTGGGTGGGCACGAAGTACACGTTGGCGTCTGGGCTGTGCTGGGTGGCCATGATCGGTATCCGGGTACGTATCAGGGTGCCGAGCGCGCGGTGGCCGGCGGGGTCGCCGTGGCCAGCTGCGCCGACAGCGCGTCGTTCTTGTAGAACGTGTAGGACAGGGTGATGGTCTTGATGTTGGCTGGCAGGTCCGGGTCGACGATGAAACGCACCGGCATGTCGCGTTTCTCGCCGGCCACCAGGGTCTGCGCGGTGAAGCAGAAGCATTCGGTCTTGCTGAAGTAACCCGAGGCCTTGGCCGGGGCCACCGACGGCACCGCGCTGCCCACCAGCGCGTGGTCGCTGTCATTGCGCGCGTAGTACAGCGCTTCGTTGAGTTCGCCGGGCACCACGTCCATGGTCAGCTGTTCGGGGTGGAAGGCCCACGGCAGTTTGGAGTTCACGCCGCCATCGAACTGGACGCGCACGGTGCGCTTGGCTGCGCCGGGCGCACCCACCGCCGCCGCACCGGGGCCACGCTCCAGCCGCACCCCGAATACCTTTTCGCAGGCGATGCGATACAGCGGCACCAGCGAAAAGGTGAGCACGAACACCGCCACCGCCACCGCGATCAGGCGCGGCAGCCCGGCATGCGGTGCGGGGCGGGTCTCGCTCATCGGCCCAGCACCCCGCTCAGGATGAAGCCGACATAGACCAGGATCGCGACCGCACCGACCCACAGCGCGGTGCGCCGTGCGCGTTGGCGGCGGGCAGCCAGATCCTGTTGATGGACATCATGCATGGCGGACCTCAATGGGTGATGTCGTCGTGGGCCAGATCGCCCGGGCGGATGGTCGGCGGTACGGTGAAGGTATGCGCCGGTGCCGGTGACGGAACCGTCCATTCCAGCCCGCGTGCACCTTCCCAGGCGCGGTCAGCGGCCTTTTCGCCGTTGCGCAGCGAGGCGATCAGGATCGCAGCCATCATGAACGGGGTCACGAACATGCCGAACGCGCCAATGGAGCTGATCAGGTTCCAGTCGGCAAACGCCACGCTGTAATCGGGAATGCGGCGCGGCATGCCGGCCAGGCCCAGGAAGTGCTGCGGGAAGAACAGCAGGTTCACGAAAATGATGGACCACCAGAAGTGCACCTTGGCCCAGAACTCGCTGTACATGCGCCCGGTCCACTTCGGCCACCAGTAGTACACCGCGCCGATCAGCGCGAACACCGCGCCGGTGACCAGCACGTAGTGGAAGTGCGCCACCACGAAGTAGGTGTCGTGGTACTGGAAGTCGGCCACCACGATGGCCAGCATCAGGCCGGAGAAGCCGCCGATGGTGAACAGGATCACGAAGGCGACCGCCCACAGCATGGGCGCTTCGAAGGTGAGTGAACCGCGCCACATGGTGCTCACCCAGTTGAACACCTTCACCCCGGTGGGGATGGAGATCAGCATGGTGGCGAACATGAAGTAGATTTCGCCGCCCAGCGGCATGCCCACGGTGAACATGTGGTGGGCCCAGACGATGAAGGACAGGAAGGCGATCGCGGCGATCGCGTAGACCATGGCCTGGTAACCGAACAGCGGCTTGCGGCTGAAGGTGGGGATGATTTCACTGACCACGCCGAACGCCGGCAGGATCATGATGTACACCTCCGGGTGGCCGAAGAACCAGAAGATGTGCTGGAACATCACCGGGTCGCCGCCGCCGGCCGCGTTGAAGAAGCTGGTACCGAAGAACTTGTCGGTGAGCAGCATGGTCACCGCACCGGCCAGCACCGGCATCACCGCGATCAGCAGGAAGGCGGTGATCAGCCAGGACCAGCAGAAGATCGGCATCTTCAGCAGGTCGATGCCCGGCGCGCGCATGTTGAGCACGGTGGCAATGATGTTGATCGCGCCCATGATCGAACTGATGCCGGCCACGTGGATGGCGAACACGGTGAACGCCACGTTGTAGCCGCCCTGCAGCGACAGCGGCGGGTACAGGGTCCAGCCGCCGGCCGGCGCGCCGCCGGGCAGCAGGAAGGTGAGCAGCAGCAGGCTGAAGGCCACCGGCAGCAGCCAGAACGACCAGTTGTTCATGCGCGGCAGCGCCATGTCCGGCGCGCCCACCTGCAGCGGGATCATCCAGTTGGCCAGGCCGACGAAGGCGGGCATGACGCCGCCGAAGATCATCACCAGCGCATGCACGGTGGTGAGCTGGTTGAAGGTTTCCGGCTTCACGAACTGCAGGCCAGGCTGCATCAGCTCGGCGCGGATGATCACGCTCATCGCCGCGCCGATGATGAACATGATGAAGCTGAAAAGCAGGTAGAGCGTGCCGATGTCCTTGTGGTTGGTCGAGAAGAACCAACGTTCGAAGAACGACTGCTGATGCCCGTGATGCCCGTCGTGATCAACTGCGGAATGCGCCATCGCCACACCACCTCGTTGGTTCGGTATCAGCGCGCGCCATGCGGCGCGCGCGGTTCGTATCAGGCGTTTTCAGGCGCCGGTGCAGCTGCGGGTGCAGCCTCGGGTGCGGGCGCCGCCGGGTCTGCGGGCGCAGGGGCGGCTTCCGGTGCGGCCGGTGCCGGCGCCGGATCGGGCGCCTTGGGCCGCTTTCCGGCCAGCCACTTCTGGAAATCTTCCTTGGACACCGCTTCCACCACGATGGGCATGAAGCCATGGTCCTTGCCGCACAGTTCGGCACACTGGCCGCGGTACACGCCGACCTTCTCGATATTGGTCCAGGCTTCGTTGACGAAACCGGGAATGGCGTCCTGCTTCCAGCCCAGCGCGGGCACCCACCACGCGTGGATCACGTCATCGGAAGTGATGACGAAACGCACCTTGGTGTCGACCGGCAGCACCAGGCGGTTGTCCACGTCGAGCAGGTAATGCGGGTGGCTTTCGCGGTCGGGTACCTTGCCGCTCTGCCGGACCCGGTCGGATTCGCGGTCCAGGCGGCTGGTGAAGGTGACGTCTTCACCCAGGTATTCGTACTTCCACATCCACTGGTAGCCAGTGACCTTGACGGTCATTTCAGCATCGCGGGTGTCGTAGAACTTGATCAGGTTGGCCGTGGCCGGCCACGCCATCACCACCAGGATGATCACTGGAATGACCGTCCAGACGATCTCGGCCCTGGTGTTGTGGCTGAAGGTGGCGGCGACCGCCCCCTTGGATTTGCGGAACTTGAAGATGGCATAGAACATCGCGCCGAATACCAGCACGCCGATGACCGTACACACCCACAGGGAGAACATGTTGGATTCCCAGGCCAGCCGCGAGCTCTGGGTGACCCCCTTGCCCATGTTCAGCTGCCACGGAACCGGGTCGGCCGATTGAGCCCACGCCAGTGCCGGCGCCATCAGCGCTGCCCCACACCCCACTGCCTTTGCGAACTGCGTGCCCCACTTTCTGCGTTGCTTCATTGCCTAGACCCTTAGCGTCGTCGGTTGCAGCCATCGCTGGCCACTAGCAAGCCTTCTGGTTCTCTTCCCGCCGACGATCAGCCCCCACCCCATGGGGGTATGCACTGAACACCGGCGATCGACCGGGTGCGGATTCATCTCCGCAAACACCGTTCATTCGAGCGCCCGTGGGGGACGCGTGTTCCTGCCGCAGGAAACGTCTCGATGGTAGCCCTGATCTCGCGCGACCGGCAAGGGTCCATTCACAGTTTTGACAATGGTGCAATACAGCATAAGCATCGGCAGCTGTTTTGACGAAATCGGCACAGTTTTTAACGACACCGCTGGATCCGCCGAATCCCCCTGTATGAAAGGCTATGACCGTAATCGGCGACGCATCTCCGATTGCTTTCACGGATGAAAAATCGATTAAAATGGTCAAGTTTTCCACGAGCCAACCGGCATGACCGCACCTTCCGCGCTTCCCCCTGCCCCGGCCCCGTCCGGCGCCTCCCGCCCGCCGCTGCTGTCCCCCGAGCTGCCGGTTGTTCCCAATGCGTTCCGCCAGGCCATCACCGATGCCTGGATGAAGGACGAGGCCAGCCACGTGCGCGAGCTGCTGGCGCAGGCGCGGCTGCCCGCCGACGAGCAGGCGAAGGTGCAGGCCACCGCCGCCGATCTGGTCAAGCGCGTTCGCGTGCGTGCCAAGGACCAGGGCGCGATCGAAGCCTTCATGCGCCAGTACGACCTGGGCAGCGAGGAAGGCGTGCTGCTGATGTGCGTGGCCGAAGCGCTGCTGCGCATTCCGGACCAGGAGACCGCCGACAAGCTGATCCGCGACAAGCTCGGCGAAGCGGACTGGAAGAAGCACCTGGGCGGCAGCGATTCGGTGCTGGTCAACGCCTCCACCTGGGGCCTGATGCTCACCGGCCACATCGTGCAGATCAACGACTCCACCCGCGCCGACGTACCGGGCGCGTTCGCGCGCCTGATGGGCCGCGTGGGTGAGCCGGTGATCCGCCTGGCCGTGCGCCAGGCGATGAAGATCATGGGCCACCAGTTCGTCATGGGCCGCACCATCGACGAAGCGCTGTCTCGCTCGCACAAGGGCGACAACGCCAGCTACCGCTATTCGTTCGACATGCTTGGCGAAGGCGCGCTGACCATGAAGGACGCCAAGCGTTACCTGGAAGACTACCGCCGCGCGATCCACTCCATCGGTGGCGACCACAAGGCCCGTGGTGGCCGCCCGGATGGCGACGTCAATTCGGCCCCGGGCATTTCCATCAAGCTGTCGGCGCTGTACCCGCGCTACGAACACGCCAAGCGTGCGCGCGTGATGGCCGACCTGGTCCCGGGCGTGCTGGAACTGGCACGACTGGCCAAGTCGTACGGCATCGGCTGCACGGTGGATGCCGAGG
Organism: Stenotrophomonas sp. CCNWLW57; assembly: GCF_037203925.1. NCBI lineage: Bacteria > Pseudomonadati > Pseudomonadota > Gammaproteobacteria > Lysobacterales > Lysobacteraceae > Stenotrophomonas > Stenotrophomonas sp. CCNWLW57. Next base: position 12,779 of record NZ_JBBCBJ010000009.1, on the reverse strand, counting down.
AAACCGACCGCCTGGAACTGTCGCTGGACATCATCGAAGCGGTGGTGAGCGATGCCTCGCTGGCCGGCTGGGAAGGCTTCGGCGTGGTGGTGCAGGCGTACCAGAAGCGCACCCCGTACACGATCGATTACCTGGCCGACCTGGCCCGCCGCATCGGCCGTCGCCTGCAGGTGCGCCTGGTCAAGGGCGCGTACTGGGATGCGGAAATCAAGCGCGCCCAGATCGACGGCCTGCCGGCCTACCCGGTGTTCACCCGCAAGCAGAACACCGACGTGTCCTACCTGGCCTGTGCCAAGCGTCTGTTCACCCATGCCGATGCGATCTACCCGATGTTCGCCACGCACAACGCGCACACCATCGCGGCGGTGCAGGCGATCGCGCAGGGTGGCCAGTACGAACACCAGAAGCTGCACGGCATGGGTGATGACCTGTACGCCGAAGTGGTGCCGGCCAACCGCCTGAACGTGCCGTGCCGCGTGTACGCCCCGGTGGGTTCGCACGAAGACCTGCTGCCGTACCTGGTGCGCCGCCTGCTCGAGAACGGCGCCAACTCCAGCTTCGTCAACCGCATCACCGACGACGCGGTGGCCATCGACGACCTGATCCGCGATCCGGTCGAAGCCGTGGCCTCGTTCGATTCCATTCCGCACCCGAAAATCCCGCTGCCGGTTGACCTGCTGCGCAGCCAGAACCACGACAGGAAGAACTCCATGGGCGTCAATCTCGCCAACGACAACGATCTGCGCGCCCTGGCCGAGCAGCTCAACGCTGCGGTGAAGCCGTGGCAGGCCGCTCCGCTGGTCCCGGGTGCACAGCCCACCGGCGCGCTGTTGAACGTGGTCAACCCGGCCGATACGCGCCAGGTGGTGGGCCAGTGGCAGCCGGCCGACAGCGCCACCGTGGAAAAGGCCCTGGCCAACGCCGTGGCCGCCCAGCCGCAGTGGAACCGCACCCCGGCCGCCAGCCGCGCCGCGATCCTCGAGCACGCTGCCGACCAGCTGGAAGCCCGCCTGCCGGAATTCATGGCGCTGTGCGTCAAGGAAGCCGGCAAGAGCCTGCCCGACGGCATCGCCGAAGTGCGCGAAGCGGTGGACTTCCTGCGTTACTACGCCAAGCAGGCGCGCGAGCAGTTCGGCCATGCCGAGAAGCTGCCCAGCCCGACCGGTGAATCCAACGAACTGCAGCTGCATGGCCGCGGCGTGTTCGTGTGCATCAGCCCGTGGAACTTCCCGCTGGCGATCTTCCTGGGCCAGGTCAGCGCCGCGCTGGCCGCCGGCAACAGCGTGATCGCCAAGCCGGCCGAACAGACCAACCTGATCGGCTACTACGCGGTGAAGCTGCTGCTGGACGCCGGCGTGCCCGAAGGCGTGGTGCAGTTCCTGCCCGGCGACGGCGCCACCGTGGGTGCCGCGCTCACCGCCGACCCGCGCGTGGCCGGCGTGGCCTTCACCGGTTCGACCGATACCGCGCGCGCGATCAACCGTGCGATGGCGGCCCGTGATGCTGCAATCGGCGTGCTGATCGCCGAAACCGGCGGCCAGAACGCCTTCATCGCCGACTCCTCGGCGCTGCCGGAACAGCTGGTCAAGGATGCGATCGGTTCGGCGTTCACCTCGGCCGGCCAGCGCTGCTCGGCTGCGCGCGTGCTGTTCGTGCAGGACGACATCGCCGACAAGGTGATGACCATGCTGGCCGGTGCGATGGCCGAGCTGAAGATCGGCGACCCGGGCCTGCTGTCGACCGACGTCGGCCCGGTGATCGATGCCGATGCGCTGCAGATCCTGCAGGAACATGCGGTGCGCATGGAGAAGGAAGCGCGCCTGATCGCCGCTGCCGAGCTCAGCGAAGCGGCCGCGCACGGCACCTTCTTCGCGCCGCGTGCGTATGAGCTGAAGAACCTGGACCAGCTGCACAAGGAAATCTTCGGGCCGGTGCTGCACGTGATCCGCTGGAAGGGCGACCAGCTCGATGCGGTGATCGACCAGATCAACGCCACCGGCTACGGCCTCACCCTGGGCGTGCATTCGCGCATCGACGAAACCGTGGACCGCATTTCCTCGCGGGTGAACGTGGGCAACGTGTACGTCAACCGCAACCAGATCGGTGCGGTGGTGGGCGTGCAGCCGTTCGGCGGCCAGGGCCTGTCGGGCACCGGCCCGAAGGCCGGCGGCCCGCACTACCTGCTGCGTTTTGCCACCGAGAAGACCGTCACCGTGAACACCACCGCGGCCGGTGGCAATGCGTCGCTGCTGACGTTGGGCGATTGATCGACGTGGTGATGGTTTGAACGAAAAACCCCGCGAAAGCGGGGTTTTTTGTGGGTGATGCCGACGCCGTCACTCGGCGTGGATGGCCTCGATTTCATCGCGCATGAGCAGTTCTTCGCCCATGTAGCGCTCGAATTTGATGCGGCCGAACCCCGGTGCGTACCAGGCTTCCATGCGGTTGTCTTCAAAGGTCGCGCTGACGTGGCAGGTGTCCTTGAAGGTGCGCGGCTGGTCGTCGACCGTGGCCTCCACGTCTTCGAAGCCGACGAAGGTGTAGTCGTTGAAGCCGTCGTACTCCACCGGCTCCACCGTTTCTTCCACGTGGTGGGTGCGTTCGCCGCTGCCGTTGACCACGAAGCGCTCGCCCGGCCTGGCGGTCTGCGGGAAGGTCGGCGCGGGCTTGAAGGTATCGGTCATCACCGGCCGGGAGGCGTCGCCACCCCAGGCGGAGATGCCGTAGCGGTCCTGGCCCAGCAGCTGGCGGCCGCTGGCATCGTAATAGGCGGCCGTACCGACGCCACCACCGGCGCTCTGCACGCGGATGGCCTGCTGGCCGGCGAACTCCGCCTTCTCGATGGTCAGGGTTTCATCGCCGGTGGAGAAGCGCAGGCCCGGGGTGAGGGTGAAGCAGGTGGCGAAATCGGCGGCGGCGAAAGCCGGCGCGGCCAGCGCGGAGAGGGCGAAGGCCAGGGTGGAACGAAGCAGAACGGGCGACATATGGTTTCCTTGTCATGGATCGTGAAGCGGTTCCTGCGCCGCAGGCGGCATCCGGCCGGCTGCACGCGGACCGGGATTGTACGGGGCTGTGGCATGATCCGGCCATGCGCCCAAATGTCCTGCCGTTGCTGTTGGCGATGTTCCTGTCCACCGTTCCGGCGGCCATGGCGGCGGCCAACGAGCGCGTGCTGGTGTTCACCAGTACCGCCAAGTTCCGCCACGATTCCATTCCCACTGCCGTGAGCACGCTGCGCCTGCTGGCCGAGCGCGAGCGGATGGCAGTGGACCAGAGCGAAAACGCGGCCGATTTCAACGACGCCAACCTGGCCCGCTACCGGGTGGTGGTGTTCGCCAACACCACCGGCGATGTGCTCGATGCCACCCAGCAGCAGGCGATGGAGACCTTCATCCGCGCGGGTGGCGGGTTCATGGGCGTGCATTCGGCCGCCGACACCGAGTACGACTGGCCCTGGTATGGGCAGCTGGTGGGCGCGTACTTCAAGAACCACCCCGAAGGCCTGCAGTTCAGCCGCGTGCAGCCGGAGCGCGAGGGCAAGCCGCAGGGCACCTCGTGGCCGGTACGCGACGAGCTGTACAACTTCCGCAGCAACCCGCGTGGGGCCGTGCAGGTGACCGCCACGGTGGACGAGCGCATGTACCAGGGCGGCACGATGGGTGCCGACCACCCCATTGCGTGGTGCCACCGGTTCGATGGCGGGCGCAGCTGGTACACCGGCCTGGGGCATGACACCGGCCTGTACCGCAACCGCGATTTCCTGGCGCACCTGCGGCAGGGCCTGTTGTACGCCGCAGGGCGTTCGCCCGCGTGCGGGTAGAGCCGACTGTCAGTCGGCTGCCGTTCGCATGACGCCGTAGACCGCGCGTAGAGCAGCCGACTAACAGTCGGCTCTACCGGTGTGGTTTCGCATCCGCGTCCGCATCCGGTTTCGCATCCGGTTGCCGACCCACAACGCAGAAGGCCCCGCTTGCGCGGGGCCTTCCGTCTGTTACGCGGCGCGAACGCCGTGGATCAGAACTTGTAGTTGAACGATGCAGCCAGCACGTCGCCGCGGACCTTGTACTTGCCGGTCAGCGAGTTGCCCTGGTTGTTGGTGGTGGCCGGCACGATCAGGTTCGGGTCGCTGGTGAACAGGTGGGTGTAACCGAAGTTGTATTCGGTGTTCGCCGACGGGGTCCAGCCCACGCCCAGCGACAGCCACTTGCGGCTGGTGTCCGGCACGCGGACGTCGCGGTGCGCGTCGGTGGTCGGGGTCTGGTCGTACGCCACGCCGCCACGCAGGGTGACGGTGTCGCTCAGCTTGAAGTCGGTACCCAGCGAGACGAAGGTCGTGTCGCGGTAGCCGAATTCCAGCACCGAGTCCGGCTGCGCCGAAGCGTAGTCGATGGTGACCTGGTCGAACGCGGTCGACCAGGCAGTGCGGGTGACATCACCCATCACGGTCCAGCGGTCGTTGACGTTGTGGGTCACGCTCAGGGTGGCCGACGCCGGCAGGGTCAGGGTGGCCTTGCCCGAGGTGCTCACGAAGCGGCCCGGCTGGGCCACGGCCAGCACGGCAGCAGCGTTGGCCGGCACGTCGAAGGTGGCATCACCGCCGGTGATCTTGTGCTCGACCTTGGAACGGTAGCTGATGCCGATGTGGGTGTTCTCGTCCGGGCTGAACAGACCGCCGATGGTCCAACCCACGGCGTTGTTGTCGCCTTCGACGGTCAGCTTGCCATCGGCGCTGCCCGGGGCGAAGCCCGGCACGCGGGACTGGGCCAGCGCGGTGCCGAAGTCGATGTTGTTGCTCAGTTCGATGGTCAGGTGCTCAACGAACACCGACGCGCCGAAGGACACGTACGGGTTGACGTCGTACGAGGCGGCAAAGCCGAGGTCGATCGCCTTCAGGTCGGTCTTCAGGCCGCTGTAGCGACCCACCCAGCCGTTGTCGTAGTCGGTCTTGAAGCCGAACGGAGCGGTCAGCGACACGCCGAAGTGGGCCTGTTCGCCGATCGGCATGTGGAAGTACGCGGCCGGAACCGGCGCGATCATGCCGGCGTCGCCGCCGTCACCGCCGGTCTGCGGCTGGCCGGTCGGCTTGCGGCCGGTGCCTTCGTATTCGGCCTTGAAGCTGATGGCGCTCAGGTCGCCCTGGATCTGCATGCCTTCCAGCTGGCGCATGCCGGCCGGGTTGACGGCGATGATCGAGGCGTCGCCCTGGGCGCTGCCCGAACCAGCGAAGGCGCGGCCGAGGCCCTTGGCGCTGTTTTCCTTCAGCTGGAAGGCGGCGGCGTTGACGTGGCCAACGGCCAGGACACCGGCGATGCCGACAGCGAGGGCGGTGACGCGAGCGAGGGTGGAAGCGGTATGCATCTTTTGTTCTCTCCGGAAATGCGTGTGGTTTGGCAACGCGCGCCTGCGCTGTCCCAGGCCCCGAAGGACTTGACACAACGCGCCGGATTCCCCTCCCGACATACGACGCCGTATGCGAGTATACCCAGACCAGTTAATGAAACAATAACGCGATCACCCTTTCCGGCTATTCAGGCTGAACGCGTCTTCGCTCCTTCAGGCGCGTCGCCGCGCTAGGCTAGCGCCCACGCATGTTCGTCTCGCTCCCCTCCCGCAAGAAGTCCGCCGTCCGCTGGGCGACGCCCCTGCTGTTCGCGACGCTGTGGGCCGCATTCTTGTGGTCGATCTCGCGGCCGGGCGATGCCCGGCGCAGCCTGTGGATGGACTGGGGCGCGCTGTCCACCGGGCTGACCCGGCCGCTGGACTGGTGGGCGACCTTCGAGGACGGCAGCGTGCTGCGGCTGTTCACCGCGCTGTTCCTGCACGCGGACTGGTCGCACCTGCTGGGCAACCTGGTGTTCCTGCTGATCTTCGGGCTGCCCGCCGAACGGGTGCTGGGGCCGTGGCGGCTGATCCTGCTGTTCCTGGTGGGCGGGGCGATCTCCAACCTCACCGCGATCTACACGATGGGCAGCCCGGACCAGATCATCATCGGCGCCAGTGGCGCGGTGTCGGCGCTGATCGGGGCGTACCTGGCCCTGTTCCCGGGCGCGCGGCTGGGGGTGGTGATCCCGCTGGGGCTGTTCCTGGAATTCGTGCGGGCGCCGGCCTACCTGCTGATCGGGGTGTGGGCGGGGCTGCAGGTGGTGTTCGCTTACATCGGCCCGACCTTCGGCATGGTGGCCTGGTGGGCACACATTGCCGGGTTCGTGTTCGGGCTGGTGTATGGGGTGTACGTGCGCGCGGCGATCGCGCGGCGGTTGCGGAAGCGGCACGGGTTTTAAGCGTGCGCCGCAGGCTGGTAGGGTCGCATCCCAATCGACCGCCGTGGTACCCGCCGCGTTCGATGTCGGCATGAACATCGGCGGATCCGGCTGTTACGCCGTTCAACGCAATGCGTTACCGGGCGTTGCACCGTTATCGGCAGTCGTTTGGGAACCGACTCTACCAGCGGGTGCACCCGTCACGGCGTGGGTGCAGGTTCCGGCTTCGGCTTTGCTTCCGGCTTCGGCTTTGCTTCCAGCTTGGGCGCCGGCTTCTTCGCCGCGTCGGCCTTCTGCTTTGCAGCCACCGAACCGGGCTGCTTCAGCTCGGCCAGTGCGTCGTTGATCGGGCCGTCGCCGGGCAGTACGTCGCCGGCCTGGTAGCCTTCGCCGCCTTCTTCGTCACCGCGCAGGTGGCCCGGCAACGTCGCTTCGCTGTAATCGGACAGGCTGGCCGGCAGGTCGTCGTCTTCGCCTGGCTTCTTCTCCGGCACCAGCACCACGTCGGGCACGATACCGGTGGCCTGGATCGATTTGCCGCTTGGGGTGTAATAGCGCGCGGTGGTCAGCTTGACCGAATCGCCGTTGTCCAGCGGCAGCACGGTCTGCACCGAGCCCTTGCCGAAGGTGCGGCTGCCGATCACGCGGGCACGGCCGTTGTCGCGCAGTGCGCCGGCCAGCACTTCCGAGGCGCTGGCCGAACCGGCATCGGCCAACACCACCACCGGCGCACCCTTGAGCAGGTCGCCGGGCGTGGCATCGAAGCGCGCGTCGCTGATCGCGATGCGGCCACGGGTGCTGACGATGTTGCCCTTTTCCAGCAGGTCGTCGGCGACCTGCACTGCCGCAGTGAGCAGGCCACCGGGGTTGCTGCGCAGGTCCAGCACCAGCCCCTTGAGCTTGCCGCCGGCCTGCTGCTGCAGCTGGCCCACGTGCTTCTGGAAATCGGCACCGGTATCGGCCTGGAAGGTGCTCAGGCGCACGTAGCCATAGCCGGGTTCCAGCATGCGGCTGCGCACGCTGGTGACGCGGATGGTTTCGCGGGTGATCGGCACGTCGAACGGCTTGGCTTTGCCCTCGCGCAGGATGGTGAGGATCACCTTGCTGCCGGCCTTGCCACGCAGCGGCTCGGTGGCTTCGATCGCGCTGATCGGCTTGCCGTCGATGGCGATGATCAGGTCGCCGGCCAGGATGCCGGCCTTGGCCGCCGGGGTGTCGTCGATCGGCGAGATGACTTTGAGGCTGCTGTTGTCGGGCTGCTGCTGCAGCTCCACGCCGATGCCTTCATAGGCACCTTCGGCCTGTTCGTCGAAGGCTTCGGCATCTTCCTTGTCGAAGTAGGTGCTGTGCGGGTCCAGGTCCAGCAGCAGGCCGCGGATGGCGGACTGCATCAGCTTCTTGTCGTCCACCGGCTCGACATACGCGGCACGTACCGCGTTGTAGACGGCGACGTAACGGCGGATTTCATCCAGCGGCACGCGCGAGGTCACCGCCTCTTCGGTGGAGGCTGCATCGCCGCCGCGTTCCGGAACCTGGGCGGTCTGCTGCGCCCATGACAGCGCCGGCACCAGGGCCAGCAGCAGGGTGGCGGAACGGGCTACGCGCATGAAGCACTCCAGGTTGAGCGGGGGACGGGACCACACGCACCGATGATGCGTGGCCCGATTATGCGCGAAGGCACGGTAAATTCCCGTTGAACGGGGCTACCGGCGCTGCAGCCACGACGACGGATCCACCGGCTGCCCGTTACGCCGCAATTCAAAATACAGCGCGGTAACGCCCTGCCCGCCCGAGTTGCCGACCTTGGCCACGGCATCGCCCTTCTTCACCGTGCCGCCGGCATCGCGCAGCAGCGTGTCGTTGTGCGCGTAGAGGCTCATGTAGCCATTGCCGTGATCCACGATCAGGATCATGCCGTAGCCGGTCATCCAGTCGGAGAACACCACGGTGCCATCGGCGACGGCGGTAACGGTGCTGCCGGCAGGCGCGCTGATCAGCACACCACTGCTGGTGCGCCCGTCCGGCAGCTTGCCGCCGTAACGCGCCAGCAGGTTGCCCGACAGCGGCCAGCCCAGCCCGCCCACCTTGGGCGCCGGCGCCGAGGCGACGGCTGGCGGGGTCTTGCCCGGGCGCGGCGGCGGCTTGGTGCCACTGGCGGCGGCAGCGCGTTCGGCTTTTTCAGCAGCTGCCTTCTCGGCGGCAGCGCGGCGCGCCGCGGCACGCCGCTCGGCTTCGGCGCGCGCGGCGGCGGCGCGCAGGTTGGCCAGCAGGGTTTCCAGCGCCTTGGCATCCTGGCCCAGCGCTTTTTCGCGTTCGCTGCGGTCCTTGTAGCGTTCGTCCAGGCTGGCCACCGTCTCGGCGCGCGTGCGGCGGTCCGCAGCCAGGCTGGCGGCCTGTTGTTTCTGCTGCTGGCGGGTGCCTTCCAGCGCCTGGCGGCGTTCGGCGATCTGCGCCTCCAGCGATTCCAGTTCGGTCAGGTCGGCGGTCAGCGCGCCGATGCGCCGCGCGCGTTCGCGCTGCAGGTAACGGTGGTAGGCCAGCGTGCGGTTGGCATCGGCCACCCGGTCCTGCGACAGCAGCAGCTTCAACGGTGCGTTGTTGCCAATACGGTAGGCGGCGCGCAGCAGCGAGGCCAGCTCCTGGCGCTGCTGCTGCAGGCCCGCCTGCAGTTCGCTGCGGCGCTGCTGCGCCTCCTGCAGGGCGCGAGTTTCGCGCTGCAGCGCGGTTTCAGTCTCGGCCAGCACGCGGCCGGTGCGGGCGACCTTCTCGTCGGCCTCGCGCAACTGGCGCGAGGCCTGCCCGCGCTGGCCTTCCAGCGTGCGTCGTTCCTGGGCGACACCCTTCAGCTCGGTGCGCAGCTTCTGCAGCTTGCGCTCGGCGTCCTTCGGGTTCTGCGCGGCCAGCGGTGCAGCGCCGATCATCGCCAGGATCAATGCCAGCGCCGACAGCGCCACCGGCCAACGCGAGCTACGGCCGTGCCCAGCGGTCGGATTGTTATTCCCGCGTGAGGAAAAGACGTTGGGGCGCAAGGGCTTTCCAGTGACTTCAGGCAGATGCGGATTGCAGCGCTGCATGGTGACATTCCTGAAGGCGGCCTGCCAGCCGCATACCCGGACGAGGCACCCATGAAACGTTTCCCGCTACCGCTGCTGATTGCCCTGGTGCTGCCCTGCGCGCCCGCCTTCGCCAGCGATGGCATCAGCAAGGTCAATGGCAGCATCACCGCCAGCGCCGGCCAGACCTACGGCGACCTGGACACCGTCAATGGTGGAATCACCGTCGAGGGCGGCGCCGAGGCCGGCGACATCCAGACCGTCAACGGCGGCATCCAGGTGGATGATCGCGCCCGCACCCGTGGCATCTCGACAGTCAACGGCGGCATCAAGATCGGGCAGCGCGTCGTGGTCGATGGCGATGTCGAAACCGTCAACGGCAGCATCTTTGTCGACCGTGGCACCCGCATCGACGGTGGCGTGGAAACCGTCAACGGCGGCATCGGTCTGGTGGAGACGCGGCTGTCCCAGGGCATCGAGACGGTCAACGGCGACATCACCGTCGGCATCGGTTCGGTGGTCGAGGGCGGCATCCACGTCAACAAGCCCAGCTTCAGCCTGTCGCTGCGCGCCGGACGCAAGCCGCGCGTGATCATCGGCCCGAATGCGGCGGTCAACGGCCCGCTGCACTTCGAGCGCGAGGTCACCCTGTACGTGCATCGCAGCGCGCACATCGGTCCGGTCGAGGGCGCCCAGCCCGTGCCGTTCGACACCGACGCCGCGCCGAACGATTGATACTCTTCCATCCGGTGCCCGCGCACCGGCCCTTTGTCTCCAGGAATCGATGATGTCCCGCAAACTTCTGTTGTGCCTGGCCGCCACCGCCGCGCTGACCGCGTGCAAGGGCGAGACCACTGCACCGGCGGCCGCGCCGGCTGCTGATACCGCTCCGGCCGCCGCCGGCCACGCCTTCTCGGCCGAGATCAACGCCGGCGACTTCGGCGAGCTGGTCAAGACCCTGTCGTCGGACGAGTTCGAAGGCCGCGCGCCGGGCAGCACCGGCGAAGACCGCACGGTGGAGTACATCCGCGACCAGATGCAGCGCATCGGCCTGCAGCCGGGCAACGGCGACAGCTGGTTCCAGGAGGTGGCGATGACCGAAACCACCGCCGATGAGAGCACCGCGCTGAAGCTGGACCAGGCCGGCAAGCAGCGCGACCTGAAGTTCGGCACCGACATGGTGATCGGCACCCGCAGTGGCCAGAAGGAAGTGAAGATCGACGGCAGCGACCTGGTCTTCGTCGGCTACGGCGTGGATGCGCCGGAGCAGAAGTGGAACGACTACGCCGGCCAGGACTGGAAGGGCAAGACGGTAGTGATGTTCGTCAACGACCCGGGCTTCCACGTCAATGACGAGAAGCTGTTCGATGGCAAGCGCATGACCTACTACGGGCGCTGGACCTACAAGTTCGAAGAAGCCGCCCGCAAGGGCGCTGCCGCGGCGCTGATCGTGCATGACACCGCCGGTGCTTCGTACGGTTGGGACGTGGTCAAGAACTCGTGGGCCGGCCCACAGTACGACCTGCCGGCCAAGGATGATCCCGAACCCCGCCTGCCGGCGCAGGGCTGGCTGAGTGCCGAAGCGGCGCGCCAGCTGTTCGCCGATGCCGGGCTGGACCTGGACCAGGCCTACAAGGATGCCAACAAGCGCGGCTTCAAGCCGGTGCCGCTGAAGGCGAAGATCTCGCTGGACCTGAAGAGCACCATCGCTGAAAAGAAGTCGCGCAACGTGGTCGGCGTGCTGCCGGGCACCAAGCATGCCGACGAGGCCGTGCTGTACATGGCGCACTGGGACCACCTGGGCAAGCATGAAGGCGAGCAGGGCGACAACATCTACAACGGTGCCATCGACAACGCCACGGGCGTAGCGGGCATCCTGGAGATCGCGGACGCGATGGCGCATGAGCAGCCCGCGCCGGAGCGTTCGGTGGTGTTCCTGGCGGTGACGCTGGAAGAATCGGGTCTGTTGGGGTCGAAGTACTACGTGAACCACCCGACCTTCCCGCTGGACAAGATTGCCGGCGTGATCAACATCGACGCAATGTCGGTGGCCGGCAAGGCCAAGGACCTGACCGTGACCGGCTTCGGCAGCTCGCAGCTGGAGGACATCCTCAAGCCGCTGGCGGCGGAGAAGGGTCGCACGCTGCACGGCGAAACCTCGGTGCAGAGCGGCTTCTACTTCCGTTCGGACCACTTCAACTTCGCCAAGGCCGGCGTGCCGGCGCTGTATGCCGACGGGGGCGAAGACCTGCTTGACGGCGGCGTGGACGCAGGCCGCAAGGCGGCTGAGGCGTATGGCCGCGACCGGTACCACGGCCCCAAGGACGAGTACGACGCCAGTACCTGGAAGCTGGACGGCACCGTGGAAGACCTGGAGCTGCTGCACGGCGTGGGCAAGGCCATCGCAGTGGGCGGCCAGTGGCCGAACTGGTACGAGGGCAACCCGTTCAAGGCAGCCCGCGACGAGATGATGAAGGGCAAGACCGAGGCGGCTGCGGCGGCTCCGGCTGCGAAGTAAGCCTGGCCCACATCGCTGGTTGAAAGGAAGCGGCGCCTTTGGCGCCGCTTCTTTTTTGGGGTCACTCGGTAGCGGAGGGCCACCGCGTCCAGCAATGCGGGTACTCGCCTGCCTTTGTAGCGAGTCCCGAACGAACCGGGTTCTCGATCAGGTAGTTGGCCTGTGTGAGTAAAGATTCGTCTGAGCGGATGCAGTGATCGTAGAAGCCCCGTTGCCACAACGAGCCCTCGCTGCCTCGATGCAGATTGACTGCACGAGAGGAGCGGGATTTGAAGGCCTGCACGCAGCGGCTGATGTTCCCGTTGCCGAGCTGCATCAACCAATGAACATGGTCGGGCATGACCACCCAGGCAAGCGTACGTGAGCGATGCTCGCGATCGGAGCAGCGAAGTGCCTCGACCACGCATTCGACGGTGGCGTCATCGACAAAGATCGATTCGCGGCCGGCCACTACGGTGGTGAGCATGTAGTACGCGCCCTGAAGGGAGCGGCGGCCGATGAGGAGGCGTGGACTGGGCATGGCCAAAGAGTGGTATTTCCCCATGGCCGGTGGTATCCGGGAAGTCGCAATCAAGTCGTCAGGAGACCCCGGTAGGGTCGCATCCCAATCGACCGCCGAGGTGGTGATTACCGCATTGGGGCATGACCATGAACGCAGGCAACGCGTTTCGATTCGGGTCCATGCGTCACCGTGCCGATCACCGTTATCGGCAGTCGGTTGGGAATCGACCCTACCGCCGCCCGGCCCGTCGCGGTGGGTGCCGACCGTTGGTCGGCACACATCGATCATCCCAACACGGTAGGTGCCAACCGTTGGTCGGCACGCTTTGACGCAAAGAAAAAACCCCGCTGCGTGAGCAGCGGGGTTTTTGGGTGTAAACCCTGGCGATGACCTACTCTCGCATGGCTTGAGCCACACTACCATCGGCGCAGCTGCGTTTCACTTCC
>NZ_JBBCBJ010000008.1:0-139503 GCF_037203925.1 Stenotrophomonas sp. CCNWLW57 | reverse complement strand
GCCCGCACTTTCACTGACAACGCAGAGGCCGGCGGCGGGCTGATGGTGGCGGTGGTGCAGTGCTCCATCGCACTCGGCTCGACCGTGGGCGGACTGCTGTTTGACAGCCTCGGCTTTGCCAGCACGTTCCTGGCCAGTGCTGGCCTGTTGCTGTGCGCAGCGCTGCTCGCTTATGCCACGGCGTACGACCGGGCGTCCACGTCGGGGTCGGTGGTCGCTGTGGAACCCCGGGGCTGATGAGCCGCCTTACGTCGATCACAGGAACACTGCTTTGCCTCCTGCTTGCGTTCGGGGCAGTAGCGGCATGCTCTGCCGAGTCCACTCATCACGCCATTTCAGCCAGGAAGGTAGAGTCACACCCGGAGGTTCATTCCATGAAGATTCGACTGATCATCAACGATCAGATGCTGTCGGTCTGATTCGACTGGGTCGAATAGAAGGAGGACTGCAGGTCCTTCGCACGGAAGGGCCGCTCGCGGTTCGGATTGAGTCCGACTAGCCGTTGGTTGCATACCCAACAGACCACAAAGAGGTGAGCTACATGGAAATCAAACACCTTGGCACCCAAGCGTCCATCAAAGGATCGACGGACTGGTTTACGGGCATGGTCCGCATCGATCCGCTCAATGCCGCCTCTGCGCCATCGAGGGTATCCTGCGCCGCGGTCACCTTCGAGCCGGGTGCGCGCACTGCGTGGCACACCCATCCGTTGGGGCAGACGCTTATCGTTACTGCCGGCTTCGGTTGGACACAGTGCGAAGGCGGTCCGATCGTGGAGATCCGGGCGGGTGACGTGATCTGGTGCCCGCCGGGTCACAAACACTGGCACGGTGCATCGCCCACCACCGCCATGACGCATATCGCGGTCCAGGAGGCGTTGGATGGCAGGAACGTTGACTGGCTGGAGCATGTGAGCGAAGAGCAGTACCTCGCCGGACCTCCCGCTGCTGACGCACCGGCCCGCTCCGACGGAGGCGGCTGACATGTTGGTTCGATCCGCGGTTCGCGGGCTCTTGGCCCTCTCTGTCTGGGCGCTGCTTGGCCTTCCCCATGAGGCTGAAGCCGCGGCGCCCGGTACGACGATGACCCATCTCGCCGTAACCGGCGTGCGCGATGGTCAGAACGTGAACTGGTTGGAGAAAGTGACCGATGCCCACCACGGCGATTGATTGGAAATGGCGGTCTAGTCGTCTCGTCTGTCTGATGGGTGCGGCGATGCTTGCCTCCGGTCCGGGACAGATGGCTTTCGCATACGAAGGAGCAGCTATGAACGTCAAATCAAACACGGGTTCCACCACCGAACTGGACACTCGCCAGCAAGCCATTATTCCGATCAGCGCCTCAGCAGCGGCCGGCAATATGGATAGCCTTCGGGGCGCGCTGAATCAGGGCTTGGACGCGGGACTGAGTCTGGCCGAAGTGCGAGAGATACTCGTGCAGGTTTACGCCTACGCGGGCTTTCCGCGGAGCCTGAACGCGTTGAGCGAACTGATGAAGGTGGCGGAGGCACGCAGGCAGAGTGGCATCCAGGATGAAGCCGGCCGCGAGCCCGGCAAGCCGATTCCCAAGGGCGACGCGTTGCTCGCTGCAGGCACCGCCAACCAGACCAAGCTGGTGGGTGGTCCAGTCTCAGGGCCATTGTTCGATTTCGCACCGCAAGCAAATGAGTTTCTGCGTACGCATCTCTTTGGCGACATCTTCGAGCGCGACAACCTTGATTGGCAGAGTCGCGAGCTGGCCACGGTCAGCATGCTGGCTGCCATGTCCGGGGTGGAACCCCAGTTGCAGTCTCACATAGGAATCAGCATGAACATAGGCGTGCGCCCTGAGCAGCTGTCCAGCCTTGCCGATGTTCTCGAAGTCCACTCCAGCTTGGACGCTGCCGAACGTGTCCGCGTTGGTATTCAGCGCCAGCTCGAGGCTCGGCAGGAATGATCTTCAGGAAAGCTATGCGCCGGGTTGCACGCGCACGTTGGAGGGCTGATTGAAAAGGATACTGATCGGAACCTTGATCGGCATGGCTGCATGCTCCTCCAGTGCTGGAGCTGAGGAGTTACAGATGACCAGGCTGTCAAAGATCAACGTAAACGCGGACCATTTGCCCGCCTATCGAGACGCCCTGGCTGAAGAGGTTCGCGCCTCAATGGAGCTCGAGCCAGGCGTGCTGTCGTTGTACGCCGTCTTCGACAAAGACGACCCGACCAGACTGACGATTCTTGAAATATATGCGAGTCGGCAGGCATACGAACAGCACGTGAAGAGTCCGCATTTCCTCAAGTACAAGAACGGGACGCTGCACATGGTCAAATCGTTGGAGCTGGTCGACGTCGATCCCCTTCTGCCGGAGCTGAAGATCAAGTAGCGTGAACCTGGCAGCGTCCCGAGGGGCTGCGTACCGCAGGCCCTATGTGCATGCGATACGTGCGCTGGATTACTCCGCCGGAATAAGCAGCGGCTTCTCTTTGTCTTTCAGAAGGAAGACCACAAACCTGGCGGGCTTGCTCTGGCTGGCATTGCGGCCCACGGTGTGGACATCGTTCGGGCCTTCATAGAAGGTCTCGCCGGCCTTGATGGTCTGCTCGGGCTTTCCCCTCACACCCATGATGATGGTGCCGTCGAGCACGTACACGATGGCATGCGCATCATGGCGATGCACGGGGTCAACCGCACCCGGCGGGTAGTCCACGGTGATGAGCGTGATCTCTTTGCCCGGGTAGTCCTGCAGCGCCTGCGATGCCAGCTCGGCAACAACCGCGTGCGGCGCATCGGTTGCATGCGTGCCCCCGTGCGCGCTGGCGGCGCCGGAAAGCAGGCAGAGGCCCATGGAGAGAGCGATTGCCGCCCACATCGCGCGCGCGTTCATTGCGCCACCGCCGGGGCGACGGACAGGCCTGCCTTGTCCAATCCCCATGCCTTGTCGAAGGAACCGGGAACGGCAAGGAAAGCCACGTTGATGCGGTTCCATGCGTTGATGCCCGCGATCACGAAGGTGAGATCGGAGATCTCGTTCTCAGCGAGCTGACCGCGAACGCGCTCGTACAGTTCGGTCGGCACGCCTTGGCTCGGAATGCAGGTCAGCGCCTCGGTCCACGCCAGGCTCGCACGCTCGCGCGGCGAGAACAGGTTGGATTCACGCCAGATCGCCACGTGGTGAAGCCGCAGTGCGCTTTCTCCGTGGATGGTGGCCTGCTTGACGTGCATGTCGACGCAGAACGCACAGCCGTTGAGCTGTGAGGCGCGGATGTGCACGAGATGGCGGATGGATGCTTCGATGGAGCTCTTTGCTTCAGCCATGCTGAGTTCCATGAGCTTCTTGGTCAGCTCGGGGGACTGCTGCTGGTAGTCGAGACGTTGGGTCATGGTCTTGGGTCCTGGGAAGGGGCGCGGGGGGACTGCAGCGCGGTGCCACGGTATGCCCGCCCACTCGCCCCGGGTAGACACCTGCGAGTAACGCCAGTGTTTACTTCCGCGCAACAGTGGAAGCGTCACAGGGCAGCGCTCCGGCGCGTCTACCTGACATGGACAATCCATTCTGCGCATGCGCGCCACCGCCGGAGGCGAGCAGCCCGGCCAATCCAGTCGGAGACGAAGTGGCGCCGGAAGCTTGGGATGCCTATCTCGACGCCCTGAGTGAGATGACGCCCGGCATCCGCCTGTTCTTCCTTTCGTGGGACGCTCCAACCCGACCGATGCGATGAGCGCCATGAACAGGGATTGCCCCTAGCGAGCCTCCATCAGCAAGACTGGGCCGATGGCCACCCATCCGGCAGGGCAGTCGGCGTCCTATCGACCAGGTATGCGCTACGGCAGCCTCAAGACAAGTACATGCAGCCGTCAACGCGCAACTCGGCGCCACTGACGAAGCTGCTCTCATTGGAGGCAAGGAAGAGAGCCAACAGCGAGTTACCCACGCCGGCTTGCCATCATGCGCGCCGCATCCTGCGAGGGCGGCAAGCCGAAAGCACGCGCGTACTCGCGGGTGAACTGGGTGGGGCTCTCATAGCCCACATCAAGCGCCGCTGCGGTAACGCTGGTTCCGCGCGTCGCCAGAATCTGGCGGGCCTGCAGCAGGCGAAGCTGTTTCTGGTACTGAAGCGGGCTCAGCGCGGTGGCGGATTTGAAGTGGCGGTGGAACGCTGATTCGCTCATTGCCACCTGTTCGGCCAGAGCGGCGATGCGCAGCGGTTTTGCATAGTCGCTGCGGATGCGCTGGATGGCGCTGCTGATACGCGCCAGCGCCGAATCCGGCGTGGCCAACTGCCGCAGCATGCACCCGTGTGGTCCCTGCAGCACGCGGTACAGGATCTCGCGCTCGTAGGCCGGGGCCAGCGCAGGTATCTCGCTGGGGCGTTCCATCAGGCGCAGCATGCGCACCCACGCATCCATCAGTTCGGGGGTGACGGCGGCGACGTTGAAGGCCTCGGTCTGGGTGGAGGGCTCGCCGCGCCCGGTGGCAGCATCGGTGGTGTCGCACAACAGCGCGGCGATGATGCCAAGGTCCAGCGTGAGGCTCACCGCCAGGTAGGGTTCGCCGGTGCTGGCCGGGTGCACCGCACCCACCGCGGGCAGGTCCACGGACATGATGAAGTACGTGGCCGGGTCGTACTCGAGGGTCTTCTCACCCACCGTCATGGATTTGCTTCCCTGCAGGATCAGGTTGATCATCGGCTCGTACACGGCCGCCAAGGCATGCTCCGGGATCTCGCCCTGCACCATGGCAACGCGGGGAATACCCGTATCGGTACGGCGATTTTCGGCATGCGCCGCAAGGCGGCGCAGTTCTTCCAGTGCGTTGTCCATGTCCCCATTGGACACCCGCCGCAGGGGGCTGGCAAGGCGGAAAGCAGGAATAGGCAGGAATTGGCGAGGATCAGGTCGGCGCGCCGCAGCCGGCGACCCTAGCCTGTGCATATCCCCTCACTGCACAGGACTACCTGCATGAAGCACGTACTGATCACCGGCGGCAGCCGTGGCATTGGTGCCAGCGCCGCGTTGCACTGCGCGCAGCGCGGCATGGGCGTCATCCTCACCTACAACGCCCAGCCGCACGCTGCCCAGCAGGTGGTGGAGCGTATCCAGGCAGAAGGCGGCACGGCAGTGGCCCTGCAGCTGGACGTGGGCAATACCGGTAGCTTTCCAGCGTTTGCGGCGAACGTGAAGGACACCCTGCAGGGAACCTGGGGCGCATCCGCGCTGGATGGCCTGGTGAACAACGCCGGCTTCGGGCTGTTCAATCCGATCGAGACGGTGACCGAGGAACAGTTCGATGGTCTGTTCAACGTGCATCTGAAGGGGCCGTTCTTCCTCACGCAGGCATTGCTGCCGCTGCTGGGCACTGGCGCGAGCATCGTCAACGTCACCAGTGCCACCACGCGTGTTGCCACCGCCGGGGTGGCGCCCTACGCCGCCTTCAAGGGCGGGCTGGAAGTGCTCACCCGCTACATGGCCAAGGAGTTCGGCGAGCGCCGCATCCGGGTGAATGCGGTGGCGCCCGGGGCGATCCGTACCGAGCTGGGCGGCGGGCTCAATGATGAATTCGAAGCCCTGCTGGCCTCGCAGACGGCACTGGGCCGGGTAGGTGAGCCGGACGACGTGGGCCGCGTCATTGCCGGGCTGATCGGTGATGAGCAGGCCTGGGTCAATGCGCAGACCATTGAAGTTGCAGGCGGCTACAACATCTAGTTCGCAACGGGAGTACGACATGCTCGACCACATTTTCCTCACTGTCACCGACACCACCCGCTCGGTCGCGTTCTACACGGCCGCGCTGGCCCCGTTGGGCATCGTCAACCGGCTCGACTACGACGGGCGGCAGGGTCCACCCGGCCACCCCGACCTGAAGGGCTTCGGCGCAGGCGGCCGGGTCTTCTTCTGGCTGCGGCAGGGCGTGGCGGCGGCGCAGGCGGCACATGTTGGCTTTGTGGCAGATTCCCGCGCGATGGTCGATGCCGCGTATGCCGCCGCGACGGCCGCTGGCGCCAGCGAGATCCATCCGCCGGGCCCGCAGCTGCACTACGACCCGCGCTACTACGCCGCGCAGGTGCGCGATCCGGATGGCTACAGCCTGGAGTTCGTCTACAAGAGCTGGCAGCACGGCCATGAATGACGTCGCTGCATCGCACCGCATGAAAGCCACGGTAGTGGCCTTCATCAACGCGATGAACGCGTTCGATATCGAACGTGCCCTGGCGTTGTTCAGCAAGACAGCAGTGATCGATGACCCGTCCACCGGATGCACCTTCAACGAGCACGCCGGTGTGCGTGACTATCTGGAAAAGTACTTCGTGGGTTACCACACGGTTACCCGTCTGCTTTCGCTGGAAGGCCTTGGCGATGCACGTGCACGGGCCCGGGTCGACTTCACTGGCGACTTCGGTCACGAGATCGGAATTCTTCTAGTGGCCATGGATTCCGCAGGCCGCATCTCCCGCATTGACGCCTCACTCGAATAGGGTGGCGAGGAACACACGATGAAAACATTGATGATCTACGGTGCATCCGGCTACACCGGGCGCATGGCTGCAGCGCACGCGAAAGAAGCTGGGCTGAAGCTGGTATTGGCGGGGCGTGACGAAGCTCCGCTGCAGGCGCTGGCCACACGCCTTGGCGTGGAGTACCGCGTGTTTGCGCTGGATAACGCTGGCGATGTGGACTACGCGTTGCAGGACATCGCGGTGCTGCTCAACTGTGCAGGGCCGTTCGCGCATACCGCGGGAGCGCTGATGGAGGCTTGTCTGCGTACCGGCGTCCATTACCTGGATATTGCCGCCGAGCTGGACAGCTACCAGCTGGCCGCGCGCCATGACGTGAGCGCCACCAAGGCCGGTGTCATGCTGATGCCGGGTAGCGGCGGCAGCGTGGCGATGCTTGGCAGCCTGGCCGCGCGTGCGGTGGAGCGTGTGCCGTCACCCGTATCCATCCGTATCGCCCTGCATGTAGCGGGGTCGATGTCACGCGGATCGGTGCTCAGTGCCAGCCAGCACGTAACGGCCACGTGCCTGATGCGAAAGGATGATGTACTCACACCGCTTGCGCCGGACGCGCTGCGCGACCTCGATTTCGGCAAAGGCCCATTGAGCTGTTTCCCGGTGACGCTGCCTGATCTGATCACCATCGCCAGGCAGACCGGCGTTGGCGATATCGAAACCTACGTGCATGTCTCCGGCAGCGCGTTCCCCGACGGCGGGATCGAAGCACTGCCGGATGGACCCACCGCGCAGGAGCGTGCCGACAACCGGTACCAGGCAGCGGTAGAGGTGGTCGGCACGGACGGTGCCATCACCCGCGCAGTGCTGGACACCGTGAACGGCTACAGCTTCACGCCCCTGGCCGCGATCGTGGCTGCGCGCCGTGTGCTGGCAGGGGAGGCGCGGCCGGGGTTCCAGACGCCTGTAGGTGTATTCGGAAGTGGCTTCGCTGAAACCATCGCCGACACCCGTATCACCTTCATTGACCCAGCCGCCCCCGCGACTCGCTAAGGAATCCACCCCATGTCATTGCGCCAAAACACCCCCGATGCCCTTCACGACACACTGGCCGTGGTCGACACGCTGTACCGCTTCGCCGCAGGTATCGACCTGCGCGACCGCGCGTTGCTCTCGTCGGCCTTTACAGAGGACGCCATCTCAGATTTCCGCCCCGCCGGCGCAAAAGCGGGCTTCGAATACCCCGTGCTTCAGGGGCGGGAAACCATCGTCGAGGTGCTGTCCACATCGCTCAACGGGCTCGATACCTCCCACTCCTTCAGCAACCCGAGGGTGGTGGTGGACGGCAATACGGCGCAGGTGGATGTGCTGGTAGAAGCGCAGCACGTATCGAGCGTCGATGGCGCACGCCAGTACCTGATGAAAAACCGCTATGACGTTGTTCTGGACCGCAGCGACGCGGGGTGGGAGATCAAGCATGTGATCGTCGACAACGTCTGGCGGACGGGTGATCCGAGCGTGCTCGCTGGGATCTGAGCGGATTGGGCGGTCACTGGTCCGCTTTTGGCCGAAAGCGGACTTCGATCTCCAAACCATTTAAGGCCTGCCGGGCCAAATGGCACCCCTGAGTTTTACAGTTTCCGATTCGCTATGATGCCGTGACAAGAAAAGTTTAGATGGAGGCGTCATGGATTGGAGACCCTTAGTCGTCGCAACCAGTGTGACCGCATTAGGATGGGCACTTACCGCAATCCCAGTTATGGCCGTCCTGTTGCTTATTATCTTCATGCTTCCGTTGGCGTTTTTGGACATGGTCGGCGTGCCCGGCCTTGGCAGGCATCTAAACGGTTTCTTCGTTCCATCAACAACCGGACTTGCCGTCATTACCGCCGGCATTTGGATTTTTACTTTCCTTGCTACGCGTTGGATATTACCCAGACGCCATTCCTGAGCGATACACAGGAAAGGGCGGGTCCGCAGGAAGTATCAGGGGTTGTGCGCGTGTCTCGCCCCGGCAGCGGACGCTTTGCCAAGGGTGATGACGACTGGCGGGGAAGATAAGAAGTGCACAATCGGACCTCGGGTCCGTCCAACAAATGGCGAGGGCGTATGGGAGCACCAGATCATTCCCTGGCAACACTACGGCTCTTCGGGGACGAGCTCATCCCCGACGAGATCAGCGCCCTGCTGGGGGCGAGTCCAACGGTGTCGTATCAAAAGGGCCAGGAGCTTGTCGGCAGCCGCACCGGGATCAAGCGCATCACCAAGACCGGAAGTTGGAGGCTCAACGCGGCTGATCGTAAACCGGAAGACCTGGAAAGCCAGATCTTCGAGATCCTCGAGCAACTTACCCGGGATCTCAGCATCTGGACTTCATTGGCGCGGTTTGAACCCAACCTCTACTGCGGCCTTTTCATGGGTAGCAGCAATGACGGGATGGGGCTCTCTGCAGAAGCGCTACTTGCCCTTGGTCAACGTGGAATTGCACTCGGGCTGGAAATCTATGATCACGATGACGAAGAGTCCACTGCCCAATCTGGGTGCGTCGATGATTCTTCTATTTTCCGCGTATGCGGGCTCTTGTAGCTACACCTCACACATGGGCAGGGCGAACTTCGAGAAAGTGCAGATAGGTGACTCACAAGACCAGCTGATCCGGGTCATGGGAACTCCATCTGTGATACAGGAGCATGGCGTAGACGCGCCGGCTGTGTTTCGGGGCACGGATTGCAGGGAGGCGTGCGTGAAGCGCGTCTGGTACGTGAATAGATTGCACTTATTGGACGAAGCTTGGTCCTTCGAGATCGACAGCGAGGGCAGAGTTCTTCGCCGCACGTACTGGCTGTCGCCCTAGCCGCTGCAGGCTCGGCCACCGACAATCGACCGTTCGGGTGGGGAGTTGCTCTGGGGCGGAGCCCAGCGACCCGGTCCCACAGCAGCGCTGAGCCATCCGGCCGCCCCCGTGTCCACTTTCGACTCGTTGGCGACAAGTCGGTGCTCTTCTTGACGAGTGTCGATAAAGAACAAGTTTCGTTAGGTAGCAAAATCTTGATTGTGTAGCGGCCTGAGTCCGCTCCTGGCCGTCAGCGGCGCCCGCCTGCGAAAGCGGCCAGCTCCTCCGCCTGACCCTCGGGGAAGGATTCCTTGAGCAGGTCGAGCAGCGCCGACACCCTTGAGCTGAGCAGCCGTCGCGACGGGTACAGCGCCCATATCTCGATGGGCGGCGCCTTCGCATCTCCCCACGACACCAATGCGCCCTCCCTGAGATGGTCGGCAACCAGCGAGAAGGGCAGCATCGCCGCGCCGGTACCTGCACGTACGGCATCGCGCACCATGGTCAGTGCGCCCAGGCGCAGCACCGGATCCACCGCGATACGTATCTCGCCTCGCGGCGTTACGAGGTCCCAGCCGGTGGCATCGCTGGACGGCCGAAACACCGCAGGCGCCGTCTCGCCCATCGCGGGCAGCGGCAGGTCCGGGTGCGCCACCGCCACCAGGCGGTCCCGGATCAGCACCCGCCCCACCAGCCGCTCATCCGGATCCGGATTGACCCTTATCACCAAGTCATAGCCTTCTTCCACCATGTCCACGGCGCGGTCTTCGGTGGTGACATCGAGCCGCACCTGTGGGTAGCGCTTCACGAATTCGGCGGCAATCCTGCCCAGCGCCATCTGCGAGAACAGCATCGGTGCGCTCACGCGCAGCCGCCCACGGGGCGTGTCGCCGCCTGAGGCAATGGACGTGGCCGCTTCGCCCAGTTCGGTAAGCAGCGTCTCGGTGCGCTCGAACAGCGCCCGACCTTCCTCGGTGAGCTTCAGCGTGTGCGAGCCACGCTCGAACAGCCGCACCCCCAGGCTGGCCTCCAGCTCACCCACGCGCCGCGACAGCGTTGCCTTCGGGCGCTCGGCCGCGCGCGCGGCACGGCCGAACCCGCCGTGTCGCGCCACCAGGTTGAAGTCGGCCAAGGCCAGCAGGTCCATGTGTTCCACCAGCGAGACAGGTGGTCCAAGTATATGGGCTATCGGCCCGCACGCGGATCAACAACCATGAGGCCTCACCACCCACCCGGAGTACCCCATGACCATTCTTGTTACCGGCGCCACTGGCACCATCGGCCGTCAGGTCGTACAGCACCTCATCCAGCGCGGCGCAAACGTTCGGGCACTGGTCCGCACCCCCGCTACTGCCAACCTGCCCGCCACCGTGGAGTTGGTGCAGGGCGACATGCTGGATGTGGATGCCCTCCGCCAAGCGCTGAAGGGCGTCTCCACGTTGTTCCTGCTCAACGCCGTGGTCGCCGACGAATTCACCCAGGCGCTCATCACCCTCAACGTTGCCCGCGAGGCCGGGGTGAAGCGCGTGGTGTACTTGTCGGTGATCCACAGCGACCGCTACGTCAACGTGCCGCACTTCGCCGGCAAGTTCGGCGTGGAACGCATGATCGAGCAGATGGGCTTCAGCGCCACGATCCTGCGCCCGGCCTATTTCATCGATAACGACCTCACCATCAAGGACGTGGTGCAGGGCTACGGTGTGTACCCCATGCCGATCGGCAGCAAGGGGCTGGCGATGATCGACACCCGCGACATCGCCGAGATCGCCGCCATCGAACTGCTCAACCGCGAACAGGCGCCGGACAACCGCGCGCTGACCCGACTCAACCTGGTGGGCCCGCAAGCACTCACCGGAGAACAGGTGGCCGCCATCTGGAGCGATGTGCTGAACCGCCCGATCGCCTACGGCGGTGATGACACGGCCGCCTTCGAGCAGAACCTGCGCCAGTTCATGCCGGCGTGGATGGCCTACGACATGCGACAGATGGCCGAGCGCTTCATCAGCGACGGCATGCTGCCGGGCGCGGGTGACGTGGAGCGGTTGATGCAGTTGCTGGGGCGGCCGCTGCGTACGTACGACGCGTTTGCGGCGGAGCATGCGTCAGCGTGCTGAAGGCCGAGCTTGGGCAGCGGTTGAGCCAGCTCTTAGAGCCTCGGCCTTCGCCTTCCGGATGCACGCGATGGTTGACAAGGTAGAACGATCGTTCTACCTTGGCGCCATGGATAAGACAACGACCGACACCCGACTGAAGATCCTGGACACAGCGGAGGCGCTGATTTACCAGAACGGAATACATGCCACGGGCATGGATCTGCTGGTGAAGACCTCAGGCGTTGCGCGCAAGAGCATTTACCGACACTTTGAAAACAAGGACCAGGTTGCCGCAGCCGCGTTGAACGCGCGGGACGTGCGCTGGCTCAATTGGTTCAGGCAGGAATGCGACAAGGCCGGCAGCCCGGAAGCGCGCATCCTGGGCATGTTCACGGTGCTCAAAGGCTGGTTCGAGTCCGAGGGCTATCGCGGCTGTGCCTTCATCAACACGGCAGGCGAGGTCGGCGATTCCCACGACCCGATCCGCAGGATCGCCAAGCACCACAAACAGAAACTGCTCGATTACACGCTGGAGCTCACCGGGCAACTGAACATCGCGCAGCCGGCCGTTCTGGCGCGGCAGTTGCTGGTTCTGATGGAAGGCGCCATCACCGTATCGCGCGTGATGGGTGACTACGACGCCGCAGACACCGCAAGGGATGTTGCGCAGGTGTTGTTGAAGCAAGCCACGCGCTAACGCCGCGGTAACCGAAATCCCGCCGCAGTACCCCGTTCATCCATTTCCATTGGAGGCCCCACCGTGTCCGCAGAAGCACCCCGTCCCCCCCTTCCCCCGTTCACTCTCGAATCGGCGGTCCAGAAGGTTCGCTTGGCAGAAGATGGCTGGAATTCCCGCGATGCCGACAAAGTGGCGCTTGCCTATTCGCTCGACACCCAGTGGCGAAACCGCACCGAGTTCACCAATGGCCGCGAGGAAGCCCGGCAGTTTCTTGCCCGAAAGTGGAAGAAAGAGCTTGAGTACCGGCTGATCAAGGAGTTGTGGGCATTCACTGGCAACCGCATCGCCGTGCGCTACGCCTATGAATGGCGCGACGACTCTGGAAACTGGTTCCGCTCCTATGGAAACGAGAACTGGGAATTCGGCGCGGATGGTCTGATGGAGCGCCGCTTCTCGTGCATCAACGACATGCCCATCAAGGACAGCGAACGCAAGTTCCACTGGCCATTGGGGCGCCGCCCGGATGATCACCCGGGGCTGTCCGACCTGGGTATGTAAGCTGCGGAGCCGGCGTGGGGAAGGCCCGCGGGCTTGAATGCGCCTGCGGGCTTTCCATGTCAGCAACGGGGTGCTCCTTCGCTTCAGGGGTCGGGCTACGACTGCACTTCAGCGCGGAACGCGATCTCGATCAACTGTTCGGGGAAGGCGAGCGCTGAAACCCCGATGAGGTTGCTGGCCACCTGGGGAACAGGCTGGCCATAGACGGCGGGCCTGACCTTGCCGCTGGCGGCGAACGCGGCCGGCACATCGATTACGAAAAGAGTTTCCTCCACCACATCCGCCAGCGATCCGCCCAGCTCGGCCAACAATACTTTGGCGTTCTCATAGGTGCGCTTCATTTGCGCCTCCATGGTGTCGAAGTTGGCAGGCTTTCCGTCAGCACCCAGAGCTGCTGGGGCTACCAGCTGCCCCTGCGGCGTGTGTGAGAGCTGGCCCGACACGAAGATCGAATTGTTCACGCGCACGGCCTGCACGTAACCATAAGCCGATTCCCACGGCACGCCGAAGCTGGCCGTCTTGCGGTTGGAGGTGCTCATTTCGTCTTCTTCCCAGGGTGAAGACGCCAGTCTGCCGGTAGGCATGGCCGCGCGCCTGCCCCGAAAGGGTAATGCAAGCGCAGCTGCATAGGCTGCGGGCGTCC
Organism: Stenotrophomonas sp. CCNWLW57; assembly: GCF_037203925.1. Classification (NCBI taxonomy): domain Bacteria; kingdom Pseudomonadati; phylum Pseudomonadota; class Gammaproteobacteria; order Lysobacterales; family Lysobacteraceae; genus Stenotrophomonas; species Stenotrophomonas sp. CCNWLW57. Next base: position 126,272 of record NZ_JBBCBJ010000008.1, on the reverse strand, counting down.
GCTTCTGGCCGAAATCGGATACGGGCGGGAGGGGCAAGCGATGTTCGTCGCAGGCCCAAATGCCGCGCCCTGGTACCCAAGCGCTGTCCATCAATGCCGCAGCGTCTGGTCATTTCGACTCAGTGCACCTCGCCAACAGCGTGCGCGCATCAAGCCCCAAACGCACCATCAATCGTGTGCATCGCGCCAGTCACGAAGCTTGCCTCTGGCCCGGCCAGCCAGGCCACCATGCCTGCCACTTCCTCCGGGCGACCGTGACGCTTGATCGCCATGAAGCTGTGCATCAGATCCTTCATGGGACCATCCTCGGGATTGGCATCCGTATCGATGGGGCCGGGCTGAACGATGTTGATCGTGATGCCGCGCGGCCCGAAGTCGCGTGCCAGGCCGCGTGCCAGCCCCTGCAACGCGGACTTGCTCACCGCGTAGGACGCCATGCCCGGTACCGGCATCCTGTCGCCGTTCACCGAGCCGATCACGATGATGCGACCGCCATCGCCCATCGTGCGCGCCGCCTCGACGGAGGCGTGGTAGGGCGCGTGCACGTTGATGCGCAGCAGACGATCCACGGCGTCGGGGTCCTGCTCCAACGCATCGCCGAAGATCGCGATGCCCGAGTTCACTACCAGTACGTCCAGCGGACCGGTGTCGCGGACGCGTGCGATCACCGCGTCACGGTCCGCGCTGTCGGTCTTCTCGGCCGTCGCCCCGGTTTCCGCGGCCAGCGCATGCGCCGCATCGGGGGACCCGCTGTAGGTGAAGGTCACTGAAGCTCCGTCCGCCACGAAGCGGCGCACGATCGCCGCGCCGATGCCGCGGCTGCCGCCCAGTACCAGCACCTTCTTGTTCTCAAAAGCCATTGTTGGACACGCCTGAGTGAGTAATGTAGCATCCACTATAGAAATGGCATTCGGCACCTGTCAAGGAATTTAATAGTGGTCGATACAAAAAAATCTCGACCGCGCGGTCGGCCCCGGGCGTTCGACCCCGACGCTGCCGTGGCCACCGCGCAGCAGCTGTTCCATGCGCGCAGCTATGACGACGTCAGCGTGGCGGACATCACCGGCACCTTGGGGATCAATCCGCCCAGCTTCTACGCCGCCTTTGGCAGCAAGGCGGAGCTGTTTGGCCGGGTACTCGACCGGTATGCATGCGACGGGGCGATCCCGCTGCGGCAACTGCTGGATCCGGCCCGGCCCGTCATCGACTGCCTGGCCGCCGTGCTTGAGGAAGCTGCATGCCGATACGCCGGCAAGTCGGGCGCGTCCGGGTGCATGGTCATTGAAGGGGTGCAGTCCATCGATGAGGACGCCAAGCGGGCGGCCATGGTGTTCCTGGTCGGCGCTGAAGCGGCGATCCGTGACTTCGTAGCGGCGCGCCACCCGGAAGCCGCCGACCGGGTGATGGACTACATGACCACCGTGATGATGGGGCTGTCCACGAATGCGCGCCGAGGGAATGACCATGCCCGGCTGCTCGAGTCCGCGCGGCTGGCGGTTGGGGGGTTGGAGCGGGCGATGGCCGGCCCCGGGTAGCCGCCGCTGGTACGTGACCGTGCATGTCATAGGGTCGCTTCGTGCGGCCCTTTTTCATGGGCCGAAATCACCTTCGAGGTCGATGGCGCCAGGCCGCGAGCGCCTCCAAGTTGCTGTTTTACTTAACCATTCACGGATGGCGCCGGGCATCTGCAGGAAAAACTAAAGATTGGTCCCCTGATGCCGATGATGTGATGCACGGCACACTTTCACGTTTTTTAAACAATTGCGTCATCAGGGGACCAAGGAATGAACAAAGTATTCAAGGTGGTATGGAGCAAGGCCGTGGGTCAGTGGGTTGTGACCTCCGAATTCGGCACGGCCGCAGCTGGCCGCACCCGCCGCACGGCCAACCGCTTGACCACCGGCCCGCTGGCGGCCCTGAGCCTGATGACCGCGCTGGCGTTGTATGGTCCCTCCGCGATGGCGGCGGTGGACATCACCAACATCGGGTTTGAAACCGGCACGCTGAGCGGCTGGACGTACTCCAAGACCGGCACCCAGGGCTCTACCAGTTATGGCACCACTGGTGTCGGCGCCGCGGTGGTCACCGGCATGACCGATTTCGAGGCCGACAACGGCAGCCATACCTGGACGGTGACGCCCTTCGGCAACAACATGGCCTCATTGCAGGCCGGCGCCGGTTCGGACTCGTTCACCACGGCTGCAACCGCACTTGGGTTGGACGCTGCAAGCCGTGCGCTGGTTGCAAGCACGATGGCCGGCTCGCCCACGAATGCATCGTGGCTGTACCAGGACCTGACCCTCGCTGCAGGCGACTACTTCAGCATGGCGTGGCAGTACGTCTCGACCGACTACGAGCCGTTCAACGATGCCTCGCTGACCTCGCTGGTCAACCTCGGCGACGCCTCGGTGTTCGCGACGGTGAACAACCAGAACGCGCAGTATGCGCTGCTGGGTGCCACCAACCTCGGCACGGGCAGCTATTCCACCGGGAGCTATGGTGCAACCGGCTGGCAGGTCGCAACGTACCAGGTCAGCACGGCTGGCACGTACCGCCTGGGGTTCATGTCATTGAATCTGCAGGACACGCAGCTGAGCCCCGTGCTGTTCGTCGACCAGGCGCCGGGCCTGACATTCGACAAGGGCGTGCCCTTCGGTCCGGTCGCGCCCAATCCGGGCAGCGGAGCGCCGACCACGCCGACCACGCCGACGACCCCGACCGGCCCGATCGTCATCGATGGGCCCAAGGGCACCGATGAGCTGGGCAACGAAGACGAGGCCTCGTTCGAGGGCGGTACGCTGGTGGTCGACAAGGACACCAACGTGGATGTCGACTTCAAGATCGACGACAAGCCCGGCACCATCGATCAGAACGGCCACGAGTCAACGTTCACCGGCAAGATCGACGACGCCACCAATGGCGTCCCTGGCTCGCTGATCGTAAAGAACAGCGGCAGCGGCGGTTCGGTCACGCTGACCAACAACAACGGCTACACCGGTACCACCGAGGTCGACGAGAACGCCACGCTGGCATTGTCCGGCAATGGTTCGATCGACAAGTCGAAGAAGCTCGTGATCGACGGGACGCTGGACGTGACCCAGGCTGCTCCGGTCGTGGACATCATCTCGCTGGACGGCAAGGGTGATGTGGCGCTGGGCAACAACACGCTGTCCATCACCGATGCCAACGACGAGTTCGAAGGCACCATCGGCGGGCAGGGCGACGTGGCCATCAAGGGCGGCACGCAGGTGCTCTCGGGCAACAACACCTACGCTGGCGGTACCTCGGTCAGCAACAATGCCGTGCTGCAGGTAAGCAGTGATGAGAACCTGGGCGACGCCGCAGGCAAGCTCACGCTTGGTGGCGGCACGCTGCACACCACCGGCGACGTCAACAGCGCTCGTGACGTCGTCCTTGCGGGTAATGGCACGTTTGATACCGACACCAACACCACGCTGACCAACAGCGGCGACGTGTCCGGCAATGGTGGCCTGATCAAGAACGGCGAAGGTGGCCTGGAGCTGACCGGTACGGTGAGCCACAGCGGTGGCACGACCGTCAACGAAGGTGAGCTGACCCTGTCGGGCCAGAACACCTACACCGGCGGCACCACGCTCAACGGCGGCGTGCTCAACGTCAGCAGCGACGGCAACCTCGGCGATGCCGCAGGCGGGCTGACCTTCAATGGCGGCACGCTGCACACCACCGGTGACGTCAACAGTGATCGCGACGTAGTCCTTGCGGGCGACGGCACCTTCAATACTGACGCCGACACCACCCTGACCAACAGCGGCGACGTGTCGGGCAATGGTGGCCTGATCAAGAACGGCGAAGGCGGCATGGAGCTGACCGGTACGGTGAGCCACAGCGGTGGCACCACCGTCAACGAAGGCGAGCTGACCCTGTCGGGCCAGAACACCTACACCGGCGGCACCACACTCAACGGCGGCGTGCTCAACGTCAGCAGCGACGGCAACCTCGGCGATGCAACGGGCGGCCTGACCTTCAATGGCGGCACCCTGCACACCACCGGCGACGTCAACAGTGATCGCGACGTGGTCCTTGCGGGCGACGGCACCTTCACCACCGACACCAACACCACGCTGACCAACAGCGGCGATGTGTCCGGTATGGGCGGCCTGATCAAGAATGGCGAAGGCGGCCTGGAGCTGACCGGTACGGTGAGCCACAGCGGTGGCACCACCGTCAACGAAGGCGAGCTGACCCTGTCGGGCCAGAACACCTACACCGGTGGCACCACGCTCAACGGCGGCGTGCTCAACGTCAGCAGCGACGGCAACCTCGGCGATGCATCGGGTGGCCTGACCTTCAATGGCGGCACGCTGCAGGCATCCTCTTCGATGACCACCAGCCGGTCGATGGTGCTGGACAGCGTGGGCGCGCTGCGCAGCAGTGAAGGCAGCACCCTGACGGTCAACGGTCCGATCAGCGGCGGCGGCACCCTGGTGGCGGACGGCCAGGGCACGCTGGTGCTTGGCGCGGCCAACACCCACGCAGGTGGCACGCTGATCAGTGGCGGCACGGTCGTGCTGGCGCATGCTGGCGGGCTGGGTTCCGGCGCCGTGGCGATCAATGACGCGACCCTGCGCACGACGGTCGACACTCAGGTGGCGCAGCCGCTGCTGGTGATGGGCGAGGCTACCCTGGATGTGGCCTCGGGAACCACGACGCAGCTGACCGGCATGCTGGACGGTTCGCGCAGCACCGGCTGCTTCATCAAGAGTGGTGCGGGTCGCCTCAACATGGCAGGCACCGCAGTCCTGGCCAATGGTACGTGCGTCAACGAAGGCACCCTCAGTGCCAATGGCGTACTGCTGAGCAATGTGCAGGTGGAACGTGAGGGCACGGTGCGTGGCACGGGCACCATCGCCGGCAACATGCGCGTCGATGGCACGCTGGCCCCGGGTAACTCGCCGGGCACGCTGGCAGTGACGGGTACGGTCGCGCTGACCGACGACGCCACGCTGCAGATCGATATCGACGGGTACGGCACCGGCGCCGGCGCGGGCAACTACTCGCGCCTGCTGGTGTCCGGCGCGGCCGGTCGCTTCGTCGCCAACGGCACCCTGCAGCCCCTGCTGCGCGGCATCAGTGGCAATGCGGGCAACACCTTCACCCCGAAGGTGGGCGACATGTTCCGCATCGTGAGTGGCGAGGGCGGCGTGACCGGCACCTTCCACCGGATCCTGCAGCCGACCGAGGGCCTGGCCGCCCGCACGCGTTTCCAGGTGTACTACACCACCGGTTTCGACATCGACCTGTACGTGACACCGACAGCCTACAGCGCTGACCTGGTGGGCAAGGTCAACGGCAACGGCTTGGCTACTGCCGCTGCACTGGATGCCTTGGTGGAAGCCAGCGACGCCGGCACCACCACCGCAGAGCAGACCGATCTGCTGCGCGCGGTATGGCAGCAGGATGCGGTGGCACTGCCGGTGCTGGTGACCGCCCTGACCGGTGAGAGCCACGCCAAGCTGGCCGCGCTGGCGCAGTCCAATGCGACCGCACTGGCCGACGACGTGACCGGTCGACTGGGCCAGGGTGTGCTGCTGGATGCATCCAGCACGCGTATCGACCAGCTGCTGTGGGCCAACATCGGCTACGGGGATCTGTCGGTGGACGCGGATGCCAGCGCCGACCGCTTCGATGCCCGCCAGCGTCGTGCCACGGCCGGTATCGACGTGTACCGCTCCTCCAACGTGGCGTGGGGCGCTGGCCTGGGTCGCACGACGTCGGAACTGGAGCGCAGCCCGCTGGACAACACGCTCGACAGCAACGCGTTCTTTGCCTATGGCGCCGCCAGGGCAGGTGCGGTGGTGCTGGACGGCATGCTGTCTTACTCGGCCGATCGCTGGGAAAGCCAGCGTCCGGACGCCCTGGGTGCCGATGGTCCGCTGTCCGGCAAGGCCTCGGGTACTACCCGCATGGCCAGTGCCGGCGTCAGTCTGCCCTTCACGGCGGCAGGCCTGAGCTGGCAGCCCTCACTGCGCGGCAACTGGCAGAAGGTTGAGCGCAATGCCTACCGCGAAGCGGGTGACTCGCTGGCGGCGCTGGACGTCGCACGCCTCCAGGCGGAAGGTAGCCGCGCCACGCTCGGCCTGTCGGTCGGCTCGCTGCTGAACGATCCGCTGGCGGCGCGCGGGACCTGGCAGTTCGGTTTGCAGGCGGGCATCAACCACGGCCAGGCCCGCCAGGCCACGGTGACTACCGCACTTGCCGGCGAGCGCGTGGACCTGTCTGCCGCCGAGGCGGGCAAGGCCTTCGGTCGGGCCCAGCTGCAGGGCACCGTGCGCCTGGGAGCGTCGAGCTACCTGTACGGTGGCGTCAGCACCGAGCAGGGGTCGGGCGTGGAGAACAACAGCGTCAACGCGGGCATCCGCATCGCGCTGTGATGCCAGGCAGCGGGAGGGCACTGCCTTCCCGCTGCGGCATGCAATCGAGGCCGCGCAGCCCATTGGGGTGCGCGGCCTTTTCTTTGATTGGTGTCCGAGTTCAATCGGTTGATCGCTTGTCGAGAACTCTAAACTCGGATACGCAGACCTCCGCCGCACTTGATGGTCCGTCACGACCAACGGTCGTGACCTACCGGATGCGGAGTCAGCGGCTACGTCCCATTCGGCCGCGTGCCAGTCCCGTGCGTTAGATCACTGCGATCTTGGCCTTGGCCAGCGCCTCTCGCACCATCCCGTCGTTGGCTTCCGTCACGGGCCGGGTCAGCTCCCAGTGGAACTTCACCCGGAACCCTGCCTTCATCGCGTCCTGCGCACTCCACAGCACGCAGTAATCGCGCGCCAACCCGCACACATGCACCTCGCGGATGCCACGCTCGTGCAGCCAGCCGGCCAGCCCGGTGGCGGGGCGGGTGCCGTCGGGCCCATGGTTCTCCCGGAATGCACTATAGGAGTCCACCTCACGGCGGGTGCCCTTGCGCAGGATCAGGTTGGCGACGGTCCAGTCCACGCCCGGGTGCAGCACGGCGCCCTGGCTGCCCTGCACACAGTGGTTCGGCCATAAGGTCTGCGGCTGCGCGTGCAGCAGGATGGTCTCGAACGGGAGCTTGCCGGGATGCTGGCTGGCGAACGACGCGTGGTCGGCCGGGTGCCAGTCCTGGGTTGCCACCACCGTGCGGTAGCGGCGTTCCGCCAACAGGTCGGCGATTGGCGACACCAACGCATCGCCGTCTTCGCAGGCCAGCGCGCCACCGGGCATGAAGTCCGGCTGCAGGTCGATTACCAGCAGGGCCACATCGGCGGGCAGGGCGGTCATGGCAGGTCCAGCGCAACGAAAGAGGGGCAACCAGCGTGGCGGCCCCCCGCGCGTACGTCAATCGCCCTTGGGCGTGTCGTTGTCCTGGCCGTAATACAACAGCCCGATCTTGATCCGCTCGCGCTGGTTCTCCCGGCGGTGCCGATTGGCATCCCGCAGCGAGTACACGCAGCCGCAGTACTCCTGCTGGTAGAACTGCTCGCGCTTGCTGATCTCCACCATGCGCGCGGCCCCACCGCCCTTGCGCCAGTTGTAGTCCCAGTACTGGATGCCGGGGTAGTGGGCGGCGGCACGGTGGCCGCAGTCGTTGATCTGGTTCATGTCCTTCCAGCGCGATATGCCCAGCGAGCTGCTGATCACCGGAAAGCCATGCTCATGCGCGTACAGCGCGGTGCGCACGAAGCGCATGTCGAAGCACATGGTGCAGCGGATGCCGCGCTCGGGTTCGTTCTCCATGCCACGGGCGCGGGCGAACCAGTTGTCGGTGTCGTAGTCCGCGTCGATGAAGGGCACGCCATGCTGCTCGGCGAAGCGGATGTTCTCCTGCTTGCGCAGCTCGTACTCGCGTGCCGGGTGGATGTTGGGGTTGTAGAAGAAGATCGTGTAGTCGATCCCGGAAGCGGTGATGGCCTCCATGACCTCGCCGGAGCAGGGCGCACAGCACGAATGCAGCAACAGCTTGTCGTGGCCACCTGGCAGGGTGAGGGTGGGGCGGATGAAATCGGTCATGCGGAAATCCATCGACCCCGCTGCCGGCAACGGCGGCAGCGGGGTCCTTGTGCAACAGTGGAAAGGTCAGGCGGCGTTGGCGTCGGCCGTCTCGGCGCGAAGCTGGTGCGCCGCCGCTACCAGCGCTTCCAGCGCGGCCCGCGTCTCCGGCCAGCCGCGGGTCTTGAGCCCGCAGTCCGGGTTCACCCAGATCTGCTCGGGGCGAAGCACCTCGGCGGCCTTACGCAGCAGGGAGAGCATCTCCTCCTTGTCCGGCACGCGCGGCGAGTGGATGTCGTACACGCCCGGCCCGATTTCGTTGGGGTATTGGAAGCGCACGAAGGCATCCAGCAGTTCCATGCGCGAGCGCGAGGTCTCGATGGAGATCACATCGGCGTCCATTGCCGCCACCGAGTGGATGATGTCGTTGAACTCGGAGTAGCACATGTGGGTGTGGATCTGGGTGGCATCGCGCACGCCGCTGGCGCTGATCCGGAACGCTTCCACTGCCCAGTCCAGATACTCGCGCCACTGCGCGCGGCGCAGCGGCAGGCCTTCGCGGATGGCCGGTTCGTCGATCTGGATCACGCCGATGCCGGCCGCCTCCAGGTCCAGCACTTCATCGCGCAGCGCGAGCGCGATCTGCCGGCAGGTATCGGCGCGGGCCTGGTCATCGCGCACGAACGACCACTGCAGCACCGTTACCGGGCCGGTCAGCATGCCCTTCATGGGGCGGTCGGTGAGCGATTGTGCGTACTGCGACCAGCGCACCGTCATCGGCTGTGGGCGGGTCACGTCGCCGTAGATCACCGGCGGCTTCACGCAGCGCGAGCCGTAGCTCTGCACCCAGCCGTTCTTGGTGAAGGCAAAGCCCTCCAGCTGCTCGCCGAAGTACTCCACCATGTCGTTGCGCTCGAACTCCCCGTGCACCAGCACGTCCAGCCCGATCTGCTCCTGGATGCGCACGCAGTGCTCGGTCTGGCTGGCCAGGAACGCATCGTAGTCGGCGTCGCGCAGGGTGCCGGACTTGTTGCGGGCGCGGGCTTCGCGCACTTCCAGCGTCTGCGGGAACGAACCAATGGTGGTGGTGGGGAAGCGTGGCAGCTTCAGTGCGGCGGCTTGGGCCAGGTGGCGCTGTGGGTAGCGGCTGTGGCGCTGTGCATCGGCCGGGGTCAGTGCGGCCAGGCGCGCGGCCACGGCGGGGTTGTGCACGCGCGGCGAGCGCTTGCGGGAGGCGATGCGCTCGCGCGAGAGCTCAAGCGCGGCTTCGGCGCGGGCCGGCGCGTCGATGGCATCGGCCAGCACGCGCAGCTCTTCCAGCTTCTGCTTCGAGAACGCCAGCCAGCCACGCAGTTCATCGTCCAGCTTCTTCTCATGCGCCAGGTCCACCGGGCTGTGCAGCAGCGAACACGACGGTGACAGCCACAGGAAATCGCTGCCCAGCTGGCCGTGTGCGTAGCGGGCCAGCACCAGTGCGTTGTCCAGGTGGGTACGCCAGATGTTGCGGCCGTTGACCAGGCCGGCCGAGAGCACGCGGCCGGCGGGCAGGGCCTTGATCACCGCATCCAGCTGTTCCGGTGCGCGCACCAGGTCCACGTGCAGGCCATCCACCGGCAGCGAGGCCGCCAGTTCCAGGTTGTCGTCCAATGCACCGAAGTAGGTGGCCACCAGCACCTTGGGGCGGGCGGCGGTGGCCAGCACCGCATAGGCGTGTTCAAAGGCGGCGCGCGCCTCCGGGCTGAGGTCCTGCACCAGCGCCGGCTCATCCAGCTGCACCCACTGCGCGCCGGCGGCCTGCAGCTGGCCCAGCAGCTGCACGTACACCGGCAGCAGCGCATCCAGCAGGTCCAGCGCGGGGGTGCCGTCGGTGGTCTTGGACAGCAGCAGGAAGGTCAACGGCCCGATCAGCACCGGGCGGGTTTCGATACCCAGTGCCTTGGCCTGGCGGTACTCGGCCAGCGGCTTGTCGCCGCGCAGCGCGAAGCCCTGGCCGGCCTGCAGTTCGGGCACGAGGTAGTGGTAGTTGGTGTCGAACCACTTGGTCATTTCCAGCGCGTGCAGGTCAAAACCATCGCGCTGCAGTCCGCGTGCCATCGCGAAGTAGCCGGCCAGCGGATCGGCATCGGCCAGCGCGCGGTAGCGGGCGGGAATGGCATCGAACAGGAAGGCGGCATCCAGCACCTGGTCGTACAGGCTGAAGTCGTTGCTGGGCGGCACATCCACCCCGGCATCGCGCTGCAGCTGCCAATGCGTGGTGCGCAGGGCGGTGGCGGTGTCCTGCAGCGCTTCGGCGCTGCTCTGGCCGGACCAGTACGCTTCCAGCGCGCGCTTGAGCTCGCGTTTGGCGCCGATACGGGGGAAACCCAGGTTGGTAACAGTGGTCATGGAACGTGTCCTCATTGCAGTAGCGGCATTGAGGAACGAAGGAACTGCGCGGCACCCACGCCATTGCTGCCGTGTCCGCCCCGCCAGCGACCTTCGCCCCCGCGGGCGAACCGGATGCCGTGAAGCGGACGCACGGGGGCAGCGCCACGCAGAACGCATGGCGGCAGGCCCCGGCAACCTCCCCGCGGACGTTCCAGGTCGAATCAGAGGACGGTCGTGTCCTCCGGCCGGGGCCGGTATTCGGGCTGATGGACACGGGCACGGGGCCCACCTACTTCCTGCCGCTTCCCAGGCGCCAGGCCCAGTGCTGTTGGCAGGTTTCGTTTCCACTCACCGCTGCGGGGCAGCTCCGGAATGGGTGCGCAAGGCACCTTCACCGGATTCCCGTTTAAACCCATCCCTTCATCTGCATGAAGAGATGGATACCTTCGGCGAGCACAAGGTAGGCCGAGTTGGGGCGGCGGTCAAGGGGAGGCAGGTCCTGGATCAGGCGGCGGGCTGATACGGTTCGATGCGAGCCAGCACGTCGGCCAACTCCTCGCGCGCCTTGTCTGCGTCGTACGACATCTGCAGGTTCATCCAGAAGCCCTCGCTGGTACCGAAGAACCGAGCGAGCCGCAGTGCCGTGTCGGCCGTGATGCCCCGGCGCCCGGCGATGATCTCGCTGATCCGAGTCTGTTTTACGTCGATCGACTTGGCGAGCCGATACTGAGTCAGGCCGAACGGGGCCAGGAATTCTTCCTGAAGGATCTCACCAGGATGCGGGTAGGGGATGGAACGCATGGCGGCAGTCCTCAGTGGTAATCGCAGATCTCAACATCCGCCGGCCCAACGTCCGTCCAGATGAAGCAGATCCGGTACTGGTCGTTGATGCGGATGCTGCATTGCCCAGCTCGGTCGCCGTGCAGTCGCTCGAGACGATTGGCAGGCGGCACCTTGAGGTCTTCAAGCCGGGTGGCGGCATCGAGCATGACCAGCTTTCGCATCGCGACACGCTGAACGGCCTGGAAGTGCCTGATCCGCTTACCCACAAACAGGCCGCGGGTAGCAACGCAGCGGAACGAGACGATGGCCATGAAGATCTCTTGAGGAAGAATGCTACCGCTATCCGGTAGTACCGTCAAGCGGTATTAAAAAAACTCCGCAAGGTGCTCTGTATGCATGCGGGCGTGTGGCCTCACATGCTGCGCAACATCTGGCCGCGTAAACGCAACCCGTGTCACGACATCAAAATTGCGTAATGAAGTCCGCTTTTCGAGAGGCTGCATCTAAAACAACGCGAGCGCCTGCATCCGAGCGCCCACTTGCCGCGTATCTCTCCAGCAACCTCCCATGGAAACCGGCATGCGCCGCCTCCCTCTCAGCTCGGCTGGACTGCTTCTGCTGCTGTGCCCGTTGCTGGCGCCTGCCCAGGCCGTGCAGCGGCAGGAAGGGCGCGCGTTCGCTGCGGATGGTGGCGCGTTGCTCTACCGCGAGACGCATTGGCTGCAGGGGCCGCCCGAGGCGTTGTCACGCCTGGTGCTGTACCGCTGCGCCGATGGCCGGGCGTTCGCGCGCAAGTGGATGACGCCGCAGGGCAGCCCGCAGGCGCCGGATTTCGCGCTGGAGGACGGCCGCGACGGCTACCAGGAAGGCGTGCGTGGGAATGGTGCGGCGCGCACGGTCTACGTGCGGGCCACTTCGGACGCCAAGCCGGTCAGCCGCGCCTTGGAGGTGCCCGCAGGCGCGGTCGTCGATGCCGGCTTCGACGCCGCCGTGCGGCGGCATTGGGCAGACCTGCTCGAAGGGCAACCGGTGGCATTCCAGTTCCTGCTGCCCAGCCGCCAGCGGCTGGTGCCGTTGAAGCTGCAGCGCACCGCCGCGCTCACTTGGAAAGGCCAGCCGGCGCAGCAGCTGCAGATGAAGCTCGATGCCTGGTTCGGCTTCGCCGTGCCTGCGGTAACCCTCATCTATGCCAGCGCCGACCAGCGCCTGCTGCAGTTCACCGGCACCGGCAACGTACGCGACCACAAGGGGCGCTACCCGCAGGTGCGCGTGGAGTTCCCCTCGCCGCCCGTAGCCGCTGGCGCGGCCGAGCTTGCCACGGCGCGGGGGCAAGCGTTGGTGAAGACATGCGACTCATGAATGCCCTCTTGCAGCCGTCCTCAGGAGCAACGACCATGCAGGCTTGCTACCTGCCGACACCGAGCCCGCGATGCCTGAGCTGGATGCTTCCGATACCGCCGCGTCAGCACGCCTGGACAGGCTTCTGGTCCAGGTGGCCGAGGGCGACCGCCAGGCGTTCGAGTCGGTCTACCAGCTGGCCTCGGGCCGGCTGTTCGCGATCTGCCTGCACACCCTGCGCGACCGCCGCGATGCCGAAGAGGTCCTGCAGGATGTCTTCACCACGGTCTGGCGCAAGGCCACGCAGTTCGATGCCACGCGGGCCTCGGCCATGACCTGGCTCTCGATGATGGCGCGCAACCGCGCGATCGACCGCCTGCGCTCGGCCCCGCCGCGCCCGCTGGATGACCTGTCGGTGGCCGAAGAGATTCCCGATTTCGCGCCGCAGCCGGCGCAGGCCGCCGAGCATGCCTCCGACCGCGAGCGCCTGGATGATTGCCTGGATACCCTGGAACCGCGCCGCCGCTCGCTGATCCGCAGTGCGTTCCTGCACGGTGCCAGCTATGAAGAGCTGGCCCGCCGCATCGGTTCGCCGCTGGGTTCGGTGAAGAGCTGGATCCGGCGCGGGCTGGGCCAACTGCGGGTGTGCCTCGAACGATGAACATCCGCGACCTTCACGATATCCAAGACGACGGCCAGCCGCCGAGCGCCGACATCCTGGCCGGCGAATACGTGCTGGGCGTGCACGACGCCGCCGAGCGCCTCAAGATCGAACACCGCATCGCCACCGACCCGGGCTTCGCCCGGCTGGTCGAGCAGTGGCAGGTGCGGCTGGCCCCGCTGCTGGAAGAGCTGGGCAGCGAAGCGGTGCCGGCGCACCTGTGGCCGCGCATCCGCAGCGAGCTGGGCTGGCCGGCGGTGACCGCCGCGCCCAGGCTCTGGCAGCGCGCCGGCTTCTGGCAGGGCATGACTGCCCTGGCGGCGGCGCTGGCACTGGTGGCGGTGTTCAACCGCCAGCCGCTGCCAACCGCCCCGTCCACCCCGGTGGCCGTCACCCCGGCGCCGACCCCGGCCGAGCCGGAGCAGGCGACCAAGCCGGTCACCCCGCTGCTGCACGACGATGGCACGCCCGGCTGGCTGGCCTCGGTCGACAAGGCCCAGGGCAAGGTGTTGATGGTGCCCGTCCCCGCACCGGCCGATGCGGCTGGCCGCGCACCGGAGCTGTGGCTGATTCCGGCCGGCGGTGCGCCGCGTTCGCTGGGCCTGGTGTCGATCAACCGTGCTCACACCGTAGCGGTGCCCGACGCGCTGCGTGATGTGCTTGTGAACGGCTCGGTGCTGGCGATCACGCTGGAACCGTCGAGCGGTGCGCCGCAAGGCATTCCGACCGGGCCGATCATCGCCAAGGGCGACATCGCCAACCTGTAACGGCCACCCCTTCCGGAAATTATTTTTCGGAAGGGGTGCATCCAAACGCCGCCGGCCTGCGTATCTCCTGATGAACCGCTCAGGAGACGCGCGACATGCTGTCCCGTTCCACCCCCGACCGACCCGCCCGCGCCCCGCGCGGCCGCTGGGCCACCGTGCTGCGCTGGTTCGACACCGGCGCCGCCGCGCCGGCCGCCGGTGGGAGCGGCAACCGCGTGGACTGGCTGCGGGCGATTCCCTTCGTGGGCATGCACCTGGCCTGCCTGGCGGTGATCTGGGTGGGGGTGTCGTGGGTGGCGGTAGGCGTGGCGCTGGCGCTGTACGCGGTGCGCATGTTCGCCATTACCGCCTTCTACCACCGCTACTTCGCGCACCGCACCTTCCGCACCTCGCGCGTGGTGCAGTTCGTGTTCGCACTGATCGGCGCGGCCAGCGTGCAGCGCGGCCCGCTGTGGTGGGCCGCGCACCACCGCAACCACCACCGCCACACCGAAACCGCTGCGGACCCGCATTCGCCCACCGTGCACGGCTTCTGGTGGAGCCACATGGGCTGGTTCCTCACCACCGAAGGCTTCCGCACCGACTGGGCGCGCATTCCGGACCTGGCGAAGTACCCGGAGCTGCGCTGGCTGGACCGCTTCGACACGCTGGTGCCGGTGGCACTGGCCGCTGCGCTGTACGGGCTTGGTGCATTGCTGGAACACGTCGCGCCGGGCCTGGGCACCAGCGGCGGGCAGATGCTGGTGTGGGGCTTCTTCATTTCCACGGTGGTGCTGTTCCACGCCACGGTGACGATCAATTCGCTGGCGCACCGCTTTGGCCGCCGCCGCTTCAACACCGGCGATGACAGCCGCAACAACCTGTGGCTGGCCCTGCTCACCTTCGGCGAAGGCTGGCACAACAACCACCATTTCTTCCCGGGCACGGTGCGCCAGGGCTTCTATTGGTGGGAAGTGGACATCACCTGGTACGGCCTGCGCGCGATGGCCGCGCTGGGCCTGGTGCGTGACCTCAAACCGGTGCCGGCCTGGGTGCTGGCCAAGGCGGAGCACTGACATGCGCATTGCCGTGATCGGATCGGGCATCGCGGGACTGGCCAGCGCCTGGTGGCTGAGCCAGCGCCATGAAGTGACGCTGTTCGAGGCCAACGACTACCTCGGCGGCCACACCCATACTCATAACGTGATGGTGGATGGCCGCGCGCAGGCGGTGGACACCGGCTTCATCGTGTTCAACCCGCAGCACTACCCGCTGCTGACCACGCTGTTCGATGAGCTGCACGTGGCGTCGCAGCCCACCACCATGAGCTTTTCGGTGCACAGCGAACGCACTGGCCTGGAGTACAACGCCACCACGCTGGATACCCTGTTCTGCCAGCGCCGCAACCTGCTCTCGCCGCGCTTCTGGGGCATGCTGCGCGACCTGCGCCGCTTCTATCGCCAGGCGCCGGCGCTGCTGCACAGCGGGGAAGAGGGACTGTCACTGGGCGACTACCTGAAGCAGGGCCGCTACGGCGAGGCCTTCGTCCAGGAGCACCTGCTGCCGATGGCCTCTGCGCTGTGGTCATCGCCGGTCCAGGCCTTGGCCGACTTCCCGGCGCGCTACCTGGTGCAGTTCATGGCCAACCACCAGATGCTGCAGATGACCGGCCGCCCGGCGTGGCGGGTGGTGCAGGGCGGTTCGGCGCGTTATGTGGACGCGATGCGGCGGCGCTGGCGGGTACGCGAGCGGCTGGAATGCCGTGTGCTGGGCGTGGAGCGGCAGGAGCACGGGGTGCGCGTGCTCACCGCCGATGGGCTGGAAGGCTTCGACCAGATGGTGCTGGCCTGCCACAGCGACCAGGCGCTGGCACTGCTGTCCGATGCCGATGCCACCGAACGCAGCGTGCTCGGCGCGATCCGTTACCAGCCCAACGAGGTGGTGCTGCATACCGATGCCAACCTGCTGCCACGCAACCGCAAGGCCTGGGCGGCGTGGAACGCACACGTGCCGCGCGACCCGTTGGCACCGTGCACGGTCAGCTACTGCATGAACCTGCTGCAGGGCATCGATACGCCCACGCCGCTGGTGGTGACGCTCAACCGTACCGACGCGATTGCGCCGGAGAAGATCCTGCGTCGGATGCAGTACGCCCACCCCGTGCACGACCACGCCATGGTGCGTGCACAAGGGCGCTGGGCCGAAGTGCAGGGGCGGCGCCGCACCTGGTTTGCCGGCGCTTACTGGGGCTGGGGCTTCCATGAAGATGGCATCCGCAGTGCGCGCCGGGTGGTGGAGGCGCTGCAATCGCTGGATGCCGAGGCGTACTGGCCGTTGTCGCAGGGCGTACCGGCATGACGGCCAGTGCGATCTATCGCGGCAGGATGCAGCACCGCCGGCATGCGCCGCAGCCGCACGCGTTCGACTATCCCATCGCGCAGCTGCTGATCGACCTGGACGAGCTGGACCGCCTGTTCGACGGGCGCTGGTTCTGGTCGGTGAACCGCCGCAACCTGGCCGAGTTCCGGCGCAGCGATTACCTGGGCGACCCGGACCAGCCGCTGGCCGATGCCGTGCGCGGACGCATCACCCAGACACTGGGCCATGCACCGTCTGGGCCCGTGCGCATGCTGGCCCACCTGCGCCATGCCGGGCACATCTTCAACCCGGTCAGCTTCTACTACTGCTACGCGGCCGACGGCACCACGCTGGACTGCATCGTAGCCGAGATCACCAACACGCCCTGGCAGGAGCGCCACGCCTACGTGCTGCCGGTGGCGCAAGCCGACCCGCAGGGCCGCGCGCTGGCCTGGACCTTCGACAAGCAGTTCCACGTCTCCCCGTTCCTGCCGATGGACTGCGAGTACCGCTGGCGCTTCACCGCGCCAGGCGATGACCTGCACGTGCACATGCAGGTGTGGCGCAGCGGCGAGCGCCAGTTCGACGCCGACCTGGCCCTGCAGCGCCATCCCCTCACCGGCCCCGGCCTGGCGCGCGTGCTGCTGCGCCACCCGCTGATGACGGTGCAGGTGGTGGCCGCCATCCACTGGCAGGCGCTGCGGCTGTGGCTCAAGCGCACGCCCGTCCACGACCACCCTTCCATTGCTGGAAAGCACCCATGAACGACATGACCCGACCGCTTGCCCTGCCTGAGCCCAGCACGCTGGAAGCGTTCCTGCGCCGCCGCCTGCTGGCCCAGCTGGCCCCGCTGCAGGGTGGCCGGCTGCAGCTGCGCGATGCACTGGGCGATGTCTCCATCGGTGACGCCGCTGCACCGCTGCAGGTGACGGTGTGGGTGGACAACCCCGCCTTCTACCGTGCGGTCGGCGCGCAGGGCAGCGTCGGCGCCGGCGAGGCCTACATCCGCGGCGAGTGGCGCTGCGACAACCTGGTGGAACTGGTGCAGCTGCTGGTGCGCAACCGCGCGCTGCTCGATGGCATGGAGCGCGGCCCGGCGCGGCTGGGCGGCTGGCTGCTGCAGGGCTGGAACTGGCTGCGCCGCAACACCCGCGAAGGCAGCCGCCGCAACATCGCCGCCCACTACGACCTGGGCAATGCGTTCTTTTCGCTGTTCCTGTCCCGCGACCTGATGTACTCCTCGGCGCTCTACGCCGAGCCCGGCGACACGCTGGAAGTGGCCTCGCAGCGCAAGCTGGCGCGCATCTGCGAGCAGCTGCAGCTTAAGGCGGGCGACCGCGTGGTCGAGATCGGCACCGGCTGGGGGGGATTCGCGGTGTACGCCGCGCTTCACCACGGCTGCCACGTCACCACCACCACCATCTCCAGGGAGCAGTACGCGCTGGCCACCGAGCGGGTGGCCAGCGCGGGGCTGCAGGACAAGGTGACGGTGCTGCTGAAGGACTACCGTGACCTGGAGGGCCAGTACGACAAGCTGGTCTCCATCGAGATGATCGAGGCGATCGGCGCGCAGTACCTCGATACCTACTTCGCCACGCTTACCCGGCTGGTCAAGCCGGAAGGCCTGGCGCTGCTGCAGGCCATCACCATCGAAGACGAACGCTACGAGCAGGCGCGGCGCAGCGTGGACTACATCAAGCGCTTCGTGTTTCCCGGCAGCTTCATTCCTTCGCTGCACGCGATCATGGCCGCCAAGACCCGCAGCAGTGACCTGCAGCTGATCGGTCAATACGATTTCGGCCAGTCCTACGCGCTCACCCTGCGTGCCTGGCGCCGCCGTTTCCTGTCGCAGCTGCCGGCGGTGCGCGCGCAGGGCTTCGATGAGCGCTTCATCCGCCTGTGGGAGTTCTACCTCGCCTACTGCGAGGGCGGCTTCCTGGAACGCTCCATCGGCGTGTCGCAGCTGCTGCTGGCGCGCCCCGGGTACCGGCCGGCACCGATCGAGGGCACCCACTGAGATGCGCCACTTCTGGGCCAACGTCATAGGCAACCAGCTGGTCTGGCTGTGCGCGGTGGTCGGCGCGGGGCAGGGGCTGCGCTGGCCGGCGTTGTTGGCCGCGGCTGCCTATGTGGCCAGCCAGCTCGCCATGGCCGCGCAGCCCGGCGTCGATGCCAGGCTGCTTGGCGTGGCCGTGTTGTGCGGGCTGGTCGTGGATGGTCTCGCGGGTGCAAGCGGGCAGGTGGTGTACGCCGCTGCCTGGCCCAATGCGTGGCTGGCGCCGGTGTGGATCCTCGCTCTGTGGGCCGCATTCGCGATGACGCTTACGGTTTCCCTGAAAGTGCTGCAGCGGCGGCTCTGGCTTGCCGGGCTGCTCGGCCTGATCGCGCCGCTGGCGTATCTCTCCGCCGCGCGCGGCTGGTCGGCTGTGGCGTTCCCGTCACCGTCCTGGCAGGGCGTGGCGGTTCTTGCCTTGGGCTGGGCCATTGCACTGCCCCTGCTGGCCCTCTGCGCGCGCCACTGGCAGCGCGGGACGGCGCCAGCGGCCCCGAATACCAAAGGAGCACACGCATCATGACGAACCTGGGCTGGGTCTGGCTGTATGCCGCACTGATCATGTGCTGGGGCTGGTGGTGGCAGCGCCGCCACCAGAACATCGGGGTGGTGGATGTGCTGTGGGCCAAGGGCGTGGGCGCCTCGGCACTGCTGCTGGCGTGGCTGGGCGATGGCGCAACGGCGCCGCGCATCGCGTTGGCGGTGCTGGGCGGGCTGTGGGGATCGCGGCTGGCCCTGCACCTGTGGAAGCGCGTGCGCAGCGAAGACGAGGATGGCCGGTACCAGCACCTGCGCAGGCACTGGAACGGCCACCAGGGCAAGATCTTCGGCTTCTTCCAGTTCCAGGCGTTGCTGATCGTGCTGTTCGCACTGCCGTTCGTGGCGGTGTCGCAGAGCGCGGCGCTGCCGATGGGCTGGATCATCGCCGCCATCGCGATGTGGCTGCTCAGCGTGGGCGGCGAATCGCTGGCCGACCGCCAGCTGGCACGCTTCCGCGCCGATCCGGCCAACAAGGGCAAGACCTGCCGCAGCGGCCTGTGGCGCTACTCGCGCCATCCCAACTACTTCTTCGAATGGCTGCACTGGTTCACCTACGTGCTGCTGGCCGTGCACTCGCCGCTGTGGTGGTTGGCCTGGTCCGGACCCGTGGTGATGTACGTGTTCCTGCGCTGGGTGAGCGGCATTCCATTCACCGAGGCGCAGGCGCTGCGCACCCGGGGTGACGATTACCGCGACTACCAGCGCAGCACGCCGATGCTGTTTCCGTGGTTCCCCTCCCGCACTGCTTCGCCCCGCAAGGAGTCTTCACCGTGAATGTCGCCCGAGAATCGCTGCCGCTGCCCGACTACGCGCCCGGCCTGACCGGCCTGGCCGAACGCGGCCTGCTGCCCGATGCGCTGCTGCGGCTGGGCATCCGCCGCCAGTGCGAGGCGCGCCTGCGCGAGGAAAGCGCAGGTACCGTGGAAGAGCAGGCGCAGCGCTTTTCCGCGCGCATCGTGTCGCTGTCGCGCAGCCCGTTGGCGCTGCACGTGGATGCGGCCAACCGCCAGCACTACGAAGTGCCCGCCGCGTTCTTCCAGGATTGCCTGGGTGCACGGCTCAAGTACAGCAGCTGCTACTACCCCACCGGCACGGAAACGCTCGATCAGGCCGAGGAGGCGATGCTGGCCCTGTACGGCGAGCGCGCCGAGCTGGCCGACGGCCAGGACGTCCTCGAGCTGGGCTGCGGCTGGGGCTCGCTGACGTTGTGGATGGCCGAGCGCTATCCCGCCTCGCGCATCACCGCCGTATCCAATTCCAACAGCCAGCGCGAGTACATCCTGGGCCAGTGCCGCATTCGTGGTCTCACCAACGTGACGGTGCTGACCCGCGATGTTAACGAGCTGATCCTGGAACCGGGCAGCTTCGACCGCTGCGTGTCGGTGGAGATGTTCGAACACGTGCGCAACTACGCCCGGCTGCTGCAGCGCATCCACCAGTGGCTGCGCCCGAACGGCAAGCTGTTCGTGCACATCTTCGTGCACCGCACGCTGATGTACCCGTTCGAGACCGAAGGCGATGACAACTGGATGGGGCGGCACTTCTTCACCGGCGGGCTGATGCCCGCCGCCGACACCCTGCTGCACTTCCCCCAGTACATGCAGTTGCAGCAGCGCTGGCTGCTGGATGGCACCCACTACGAACGCACCGCCAACCATTGGCTGGAGCGCCAGGACCAGAACCGCGACGCCGTGATGGCGGTGCTGCGCCAGGGCTACGGCGAGGCCGCCGCCGCACTGTGGTTCCAGCGCTGGCGCATGTTCTGGATGGCCTGCGCCGAGCTGTTCGGCTACCAGAAGGGCCAGCAGTGGATGGTGGCCCACTACCTGTTCGACCGCGCCTGACCCCTCATGAGGAAAACGCCATGAAGCTACGCCCACTGCTTCCCCTCCTCGCCGCCGGCATGTTGCTGGGCGGCTGCGGTGGCAATACCCGTCCCATTCCGCCGGTGGCCCACGTGGACGTGCCGCGCTTCATGGGCGACTGGTATGTGATTGCCCACATTCCCAGCCGGCCCGAGCGTGAAGCGTTCGATGCGGTGGAGTCCTACGCGCTTCGCCCGGACGGCCGCATCCAGACCACCTTCACCTACCGCAAGGGCAGCTTCGATGCGCCGGTGAAGACCATGCATCCGATCGGCACGGTCAAGGAAGGCACCAACGGTGCCGAGTGGGGCATGCAGTTCGTGTGGCCGATCAAGGCCGAGTACGTGATCGTGTACCTCGACGATGACTACCAGCAGACCATCGTCGGCCGCAGCAAGCGCGACTACATGTGGTTGATGGCGCGCACCCCGCAGATCTCCGAGCAGGACTACCAGGCGGCCATGACCCGGATTGCCGCGCTGGGCTATGACCTGTCGCAGGTGCGCCGCGTACCCCAGTCAGCCGCGACCAACCGCCCGAAGCCATAACTGGAGCGCGGTTCTCAGGCCCTGAGAAGGCCTTGGGGGATACTGGAACCCAAGGCGGACAGAGGGCGGCGACATGGCGGACAAGTACTGCGATCTGGTCATGAAGGGCGGCATCACCAGCGGCATCGTGTACCCCAATGCGGTGCTGTCGCTGGCCCGCGAGTACCGCTTCAAGAACATCGGCGGCACCTCGGCCGGGGCGATCGCCGCCGCCGTGGCCGCTGCCGCGGCGCTGGGCGACCGGCGCTGCCGGGCCGGTGAACCGATGGGCCCGCAGGCCGGCTTTGCCGGGCTGGCCGATGTGTCCACCCAGTTGTCGCGGCGCGGCTTCATCTACAGCCTGTTCCAGCCCGCGTACGGTGCGCGTACCGCCTACCGGCTGCTGGTGATGCTCACCGGCAAGGCGGGCCTGCCGCGCAAGATCCTGTGCCTGCTGGCGGCGGTGTTCGCCATCGCCCCGCTGGAACTGCTGGCCGCGCTGGTGGCGCTGCTGGGCATCGGCTGGCTGGCCGCAGGAGTGGAGGGCATGTGGGCCACGCTGCTGCCGTCGCTGCTGTGCGCATATGGGGCGGGGGTACTGGCGTCCGCGCTGCGGGTGGCGCGGGTAGCGCGGCGCAACCTGCTGGGGCTGTGCTCGGGCTCCACCCAGAGCGGTGCCGACAAACCTGCGCTGACCGACTGGCTGCACACCCAGCTGCAGGCCCTGGCCGGCAAGCCGCTGGACCAGCCGCTGACCTTTGCCGACCTGCATCACGCCCCGCGTTACAGCGGCGAGCCGGAGGGCGCGCACGCGGTCAGCCTGCAGATGATCACCACCTGTGTATCGCACACCGAGCCGCGCACGCTGCCGTTCGGCGCCTCGCAGTTCTGGTTCCGGCGCGATGAGTTCGAACAGCTGTTCCCGGCCAGCGTGGTGGCGTGGCTGCTCGCCCGCGCGGGCGCGCCGCATCACGTGGACGGCGTGGACTACTACCGCCTGCCCGAAGGCGAGCAGCTGCCGGTGCTGGTGGCCACGCGCATGAGCCTGAGTTTTCCGCTGCTGATCAGCGCGGTGCCGCTGCACGAGCCGGCGCGGCGGGAGCGGCGCTGCGAGCCGATGGCCGATGCCGCGCCCGCGCACGGCGATCGCAACGTGGCCGACAGCACCGAAGGCTTGACCAGTGGTGGCCACGGCGCCGGCCCGGCGATCACCGCGTTCCGGGTGTGCTGGTTCTCCGATGGCGGCATCAGCAGCAACTTCCCCATCCACCTTTTCGACGCCGCGCTGCCGCGCTGGCCCACCTTCGGCATCAACCTGGTGTACCCGCACACCGCCGAACCGCTGCGCGCCGCGCCAGACTCGCCCGACGCGATCAACGCCGCGGTGTTCCTGCCCACCGAAAACCGGCATGGCTGGCAACGCAGCTACCAGTCCATCGCGCGGCCGCTGGCGGCGGCGGAGATGTCGGGCTTCCTGTTCTCCATCGTCTCCACCATGCAGAACTGGCGCGACGTGCTGCAGGCACGCGCGCCGGGCTACCGCGACCGCATCGTGCACGTCACCCTGCAGGGCGACGAAGGCGGCATGAACCTGGACATGCCGCAAGCGGTGCTCAGCCGCATTGCCGCCAAGGGCAGTGTGGCGGGCGAGCGCTTCTGTGATTTCTCGTTCGCCAATCATTATTGGATCCGCTGGCGGAACCTGGCGTCGGCGTATCAGCGCTACACGGTGGAGGTGGCGCGTACCGATGACCCCGCGCAGCGCGTGAGCGCCTGGCAGGACGCCTACGAATCGGTGGCGCAGGGGGCGCCACCGCCGCCCTCCTACCGGTTCAGTTCGGAAGAGAAGCGCCGCGAGTCGCAGCAGCTGTGGCGCTTGATGGTCGAACAGGGCCAGACCTGGGAAGACCTCGGCCCGGACCTCACCGACGGCGCCCCGCGCCCGCTGCCACAGATGAAGGTGACGCCCAGCTATTGACCGCAATGCGGTCAATAGCGGTAGCGCCGGCCGTTGGCCGGCCCTCATGAACGTTGCGGCATCCCGAGGGCCGGCCAACGGCCGGCGCTACCGGGACCCGGTCACGCGCGCCCCGGCAGCTGCGCGAACGCGCGCTGCATGCAGTCCTCGCGCGGGCACACGCGGCAGCCCGGGCCGATGGACACCGAGTTGCCCGGGCTCTGGATATCCAGCCCGCGCGAGTAGATCAGCCGCTCGGCGTGCTGCAGGTCGCAGCCCAGTGCCACCGCGAACGTCTTGCGCGGCTGGCCATGACCAATGGGGCCACTGCTGACCTGCCGCGCCAGCCAGAAGTGGCGGCGCCCGTCGGGCATGCGCGCGGTCTGGGTCAGCACCCGCCCGGGCTGGTTGAAGGCCTCGTACACGATCCACAGCGGACACGAGCCGCCCACCTGCGAGAAGTGGAAATCAGTGGCCGAGTGCCGCTTGGACACGTTGCCGGCGCGGTCCACCCGGATGAAGAAGAACGGCAGCCCCGGCGCACTGCGCCGGGCCAGGGTGCTCAGCCGGTGGCACACGGCTTCAAACCCCACCCCGAAACGGTGCGCCAGCGCATCGATGTCGTAGGCGCTGTGCTCGGCCGCGCGCAGGAACTGCGCATACGGCATCACCAGCGCGCCGGCGAAGTAATTGGACATGCCGATCCGCGCCTGCGCGATCTGCTCCGGTTCCCGGAAGCCCGCGCGCGCGATCACCGCATCGATCTGGGCCGCATAGCCCAGCAACGCCAGCTCGGCCGCCATCTGGAACGCCTGCTGGCCCGGTTCCAGGTAATCGGGCAGCCACAGCGTGCGGCTGCCGCCGTCGTACACGCGCTTCTCGCGCCCGGCCTGCAGCGGCCCCACTTCCACCAGCACGCCGTGGCGGTCGGCCAGCAGCTGGCGCAGGCGCGGCGCTACGTGCCCGGCCACCAGCCCCCATTCGCCGAACAGGTGCTCGGCCAGGTCGTCCAGTTCGGGAATGTGGTTGTGCATGCGGTTGAAGAAATCCCGCACCTGGTCGCCGGCCGGCAGCGAATGCCCGGCCTGCGGGTCGCCCAGCTGGAACTCCAGCGCGGCGGCGTGTTCGCGCAGCAGCAGGTGGCGCCGGTGCAGGTCGAGCAGGGCCCGGCTGATCTGCGGCAGGTTGCCGGCCATGGCGCGCAGCTCGGTGCTGCTGACCTCATCCAGGCCCAGGTCGCGCAGGGTCTCGCCCAGTGCCTCCTGCAGCGCGCCGGGCTCATCGACGTCGAACAGGTCGGTAACGTCGCCCAACACCTCGCGCAGCTTGGCCTGCACGGCCGGGGTCAGGGGACGCTTGTTGCGCTCTATCTGGTTCAGGTAGCTGGCCGACAGCCCCAGGGACCGTGCAAGGTCGGCCTGGCTGTAGCCGCGCTGCTCGCGCAGCTTGAGCAAGCGCAGGCCGATCTGGCGATGGGGGAGCTGGCTATTCACAGAATTAACAGAAATCGTAGCGGACGTTGGCCAGATTAAGCGCAGACAGCCCGGAAATCGATAGGTCGCCTGTGAATAATGCCAATCACCTTTCGCACCCCGCCGGTATTGCCATGACTGTTGCAGCGCCCCGTATCCGCATGTTGATCGATGGCCAGTTCGTCGAATCGGCCAGCTCGCACTGGCAGAACGTGGTCAACCCGGCCACCCAGGACGTCCTGGCCCAGGTGCCGTTCGCCACTGCGGGCGAAGTGGACGCCGCCGTGGCCTCGGCCAAGGAAGCCTTCAAGACTTGGCGCAAGACCCCGATCGGCACCCGCGCGCGCATCTTCCTGAAGTACCAGCAGCTGATCCGCGAGCACATGAGCGAACTGGCGCACATCCTCAGCGCCGAGCAGGGTAAGACCGTGCCGGACGCCGAAGGCGATGTGTTCCGCGGCCTGGAAGTGGTCGAGCACGCTGCTGCCATCGGCAACCTGCAGCTGGGGGAGCTGGCCAACAACGTGGCCAACGGCGTGGACACCTACACGTTGCTGCAGCCGCTGGGCGTCTGCGCCGGCATCACCCCGTTCAACTTCCCGGCGATGATTCCGCTGTGGATGTTCCCGATGGCCATTGCCACCGGCAACACCTTCATCCTCAAGCCGTCCGAACAGGACCCGATGGTGACCATGCGCCTGGTCGAACTGGCGCTGGAAGCGGGCATCCCCAAGGGCGTGCTCAACGTCGTGCACGGTGGCGAAGAAGTGGTCAACGCGATCTGCGACCACCCGGATATCAAGGCCGTTTCCTTCGTGGGCTCCACCCGCGTCGGCACCCACGTGTACAACCGCGCCTCGCTGGCCGGCAAGCGCGTGCAGTGCATGATGGGCGCGAAGAACCACGCCGTGGTGCTGCCGGACGCCAATAAGGAACAGAGCCTCAACGCCATGGTCGGTGCCGCCTTCGGCGCGGCCGGGCAGCGCTGCATGGCCGCCTCCACCCTGGTGCTGGTCGGTGAAGCGCGCGAGTGGGTGCCGGACCTGGTGGCCAAGGCCAAGACCCTCAAGGTCAGCGCCGGCAGCGTGGCCGGTACCGATGTGGGCCCGGTGATTTCCTGCGCCGCCCGCGAGCGCGTCGAAGCGCTGATCGCCTCGGGGGTGGAGCAGGGCGCCAAGCTGGTGCTCGACGGCCGCAACCCGCAGGTGGACGGTTTCGAGAAGGGCAACTTCGTGGGCCCGACCATCTTCGACGGCGTCAAGCCGGGCATGCGCGTGTACGACGAAGAAATCTTCGGGCCGGTGCTGGTCATCCTGGAAGCGGAAACGCTGGATGACGCCATCGAGCTGATCAACAGCAACCCCAACGGCAACGGCACCGCGCTGTTCACCCAGTCCGGCGCGGCGGCCCGTCGCTTCCAGGAAGAAATCGACGTCGGCCAGGTGGGCATCAACGTGCCGATCCCGGTGCCGGTGCCGCTGTTCTCGTTCACCGGTTCGCGTGCGTCCAAGCTCGGCGACCTGGGCCCGTATGGCAAGCAGGTGGTGATGTTCTACACCCAGACCAAGACCATCACCGCGCGCTGGTTCGACGACGAGACCCTGGGTCACGGCGTCAACACCACCATCAGCCTGAAGTAAGCGCCTGCAAGGCACGGAGTGTTCATGAGCAACTCGATGACGACGGAACTCGAAGAAGCGCAGCAGGCCTATAGAGAAGCCGCGCGTGATTTCGCCCAGGCCGAACTGGCGCCGCACGCCGCGCGATGGGATGCGGAGGGCATCTTTCCGCGCGAGGCGATCGCCAAGGCAGGGGAACTCGGGTTCTGTGGCTTGTACATGGATCCTGAAGTCGGTGGAAGCGGCCTGAGCCGTCTGGACGCCGCCGTCGTCATCGAGGAGCTCGCCAATGTGGATCCGTCCACGGCGGCCTATATCAGCATCCACAACATGGCCTCCTGGATGGTCAGCAGCTGGGGCCAGGAAGCACTGCGCTCCGAGTGGGGCCAGGCGCTGTCTTCGGGCAGCAAGCTGGCCTCGTACTGCCTGACCGAACCGGGCGCCGGGTCGGACGCGGCCTCGCTGAAGACCAGTGCCGTGCGTGATGGCGACCATTACGTGCTCAATGGCGCCAAGGCGTTCATCTCCGGCGCCGGGGCCACCGAGCTGCTGGTGGTGATGGCGCGTACCGGTGGTCCCGGCGCCAGTGGTATCAGCGCGCTGGCCGTGCCGGCCGACTTGGCCGGCATCAGCTACGGCCGCAAGGAAGAGAAGATGGGTTGGAACAGCCAGCCCACCCGTGGCATCACGTTCGAAAACGTGCGCGTGCCCGTGGGCAACCTGCTGGGCGAAGAGGGCAGTGGCTTCAAGCTGGCCATGAAGGGCCTGGACGGCGGCCGCATCAACATCGCCGCCTGCTCGCTGGGCGCCGCGCAGGGCGCGCTGGATGCCGCGCGCCGCTACATGGGCGAGCGCCGCCAGTTCGGCAAGCCGCTGGCCGATTTCCAGGCGCTGCAGTTCAAGCTGGCCGACATGGTCACCCAGCTGGTGGCCGCGCGGCAGATGGTGCACACCGCCGCGCGCAAGCTCGACGCCGGTGCCAGCGATGCCAACGTGTGGTGCGCGATGGCCAAGCGCTTCGCCACCGACGCCGGCTTCCAGGTCTGCAATGACGCGCTGCAGATCCACGGTGGCTACGGCTATATTCGTGAATACCCGATCGAACGCCTGCTGCGCGACAGCCGCGTTCATCAGATCCTGGAGGGCACCAACGAGATCATGCGTGTGATCGTGGCCCGCCACTTGCTCAACACCGATGAGGAACTGCGATGATGGATTGGCGCAAGCAGGAACACGTGGGCCTGAAGGTCGAGGCCGACGGCCACACCGCCGTGGTGACCCTGGACAACCCTCCGGCGCATACGTGGACCGTGCACAGCCTGTCGGCGCTGCGCGATCTGATCGGTGCGCTCAATGCTGACACCAGCATCTACGCACTGGTGATCACCGGTGGCGGCGAGAAGTTCTTCTCCGCCGGCGCCGATCTCAAGCAGTTCGCCTCCGGCGACAAGGCGCTGGCCCGTGAGGCTGCGCGTCGCTTCGGTGAAGCGTTTGAAGCACTGTCCGGTTTCCGCGGCGTTTCGATTGCCGCCATCAACGGCTACGCCATGGGTGGCGGGCTGGAATGCGCACTGGCCTGCGACCTGCGCATCATCGAAGAACACGCCCAGGTCGCGCTGCCCGAGGCCACCGTCGGCCTGCTGCCGTGCGCCGGCGGCACCCAGAACCTGCCCCGCCTGGTCGGCGAGGGCTGGGCCAAGCGGATGATCCTGCTGGGCGAACGCATCGACGCCGATACCGCAGTGCGAATCGGTCTGGCAGAAGAAAAAGTTGGCAAGGGCGAAGCCAAGGCGCTGGCCCTCGAGTGGGCGAACAAGGCCGGCAAGCAGAGCCCGTCCAGCGTGGCGGCCTGCAAGACGCTGGTCCAGGCCACCCGCAGTGGCATCAGCCACGCTTCGGCCCTGGTCGCCGAGCGCGAGGCCTTCGTCGACCTGTTCGACCGCGCCGACCAGGGCGAGGGTGTCAACGCCTTCCTGGAAAAGCGCGCACCGCAGTGGAAGAACGCATGACCACGCCCGAGGCCAGCGTGGAGGCGCCGGTGCTGTTCGAAGAGCGCACTGCCGCCAACGGCACCCGCATCGGCATTGCCACGCTCAACGCACCACGTACCCTCAATGGCTTCTCGCTGCCGATGGCGCACCTGCTGCACGAGCGCCTGGGCGCCTGGGCTGCCGATGACGGCATCGCGCTGGTGGTGCTGCAGGGCGCGGGCGAGAAGGCGTTCTGCGCCGGTGGCGACCTGCACAGCCTGTACCAGAGCATGCGCGCCTACCGCGATGCCGGCGCGGACGATGTGCGCGACAACCACTACGCCTCTGAATTCTTCGACGTGGAGTACCGCGTCGACTACGCCATCCATACCTACGCCAAGCCGATCCTGTGCTGGGGCCATGGCATCGTCATGGGCGGCGGCATTGGGCTGATGTCCGGTGCCAGCCACCGCGTGGTGAGCGAGCGCTCCAAGCTGGCGTTCCCGGAAATTACCGTGGGCCTGTTCCCGGACGTGGGTGGCAGCTGGCTGCTGCCGCGCGTACCGGGCAAGGCCGGCCTGTTCCTGGCCCTGACCGGCGCGCCGCTCAATGCCGGCGACGCCATCTATGCCGGCATGGCCGACATCCATATCGCCGAGGCCCAGCGCGCCGATGTATTCAACGCGCTGGCCGACGTGCACTGGAGTGCGGATGCCAAGCGCAACCACGAACAGCTCAGCACCCTGTTGCAGCAACACGCCAGCGATGCCGCCACCGGACCGCTGTTGCGCAACGCCGCGTTGATCGACACGCTGTGCGAGGGTAGCGATGTGCCTGCGGTGGTGAACGCAATTGCCGCGTTGCAGACCGAAGACCCGTGGCTGCAGACCGCGCAGGCCACGCTCGCCGCCGGTGCCCCCGGATCGGCGCGCCTGGCCTGGGAACTGCAGAAGCGCACCGCCGGTGCGTCGCTGGCCGACGTCTATCGCCTGGAGTACATCGCCGCGCTGCACTGCGCCGCCCACGGCGATTTCGCCGAAGGCATCCGCGCGCTGCTGATCGACAAGGACCGCACCCCGCACTGGCAGCCGCAGACGCTGGCTGAGGCCACGGTGGGCTGGGCCGACACCTTCTTCGCTTCGCCCTGGACAGCCGCCACGCACCCGCTGGCCGACCTGGGTGCCACTGTTCCTGAAAGGAGCCACGCATGAGCCGTATTGCATTCATTGGGTTGGGCAACATGGGCGGCCCGATGGCCGCCAACCTGGCCAAGGCCGGCCACGCCGTGCGCGTGTTCGACCTGGTGCCGGCCGCCGTGCAGGCCGCCGTCGACGCCGGTGCCACCGCCGCAAGCTCCGCGCTGGACACGCTGACCGACGCCGAAGTGGTCATCTCGATGCTGCCGGCCAGCCGTCACGTCGAAGGCGTGTACCTGGGCGAGGACGGCCTGCTGGCCGACATCCCCGGCGGCGCGCTGGTGATCGACTGCAGCACGATCGCGCCTGCCACCGCGCGCAAGGTGTCCGAAGCGGCGGCCGCACGCGGCCTGCAGATGCTGGATGCCCCGGTCTCCGGCGGCACCGCCGGTGCCCAGGCCGGCACCCTCACCTTCATCGTCGGCGGCGAAAGCGATGCGCTCGAACGCGCGCGCCCGCTTCTGCAGGCGATGGGCAAGAACATCTTCCACGTGGGTGCCAGCGGCGCCGGCCAGGTGGCCAAGCTGTGCAACAACATGGCGCTGGGCGTGATCATGGCCGTGACCGGCGAATCGATCGCGCTGGGCGTGGCCCATGGCCTGGACCCGAAGGTGTTGTCGCAGATGATGGCGGTCAGCACCGGCCGCAGCTGGGCCACCGAAGTGTGCAACCCGTGGCCGGGCGTGCTGGAAAATGCGCCGGCGTCGCGCGGCTACAGCGGCGGCTTCGGCAGCGACCTGATGCTCAAGGACATGGGCCTGGCCGTGGAAGCGGCGATGAGCGTAGGCGCCTCGATCCCGCTGGGCGAACTGGCCCGCAACCTGTACTCGATGAACCACCAGGCAGGCCGCGGCAAGCTCGATTTCTCCAGCGTAGTGCAGCTGGTCACCCCGGAAAAATAACCGGAACAACGAATGCATCCCGGAAACGGGATCCACCGCGGTGGGATGGGCGGATGCACGGTCAACGCGACCGGCATCCGCCCATTTTTTTCGTCACGACCAACGGTCGTGACCTACCGACGTATTGACCGCGGTAGGTGCCGACCGTTGGTCGGCACACACTCCCATCAAACGATGGTCAGCGTCACATCAATATTGCCGCGCGTCGCATTCGAATACGGGCACACGATGTGGGCCTTCTGCACCAGCTCTTCCACCTGCTCACGCGGCAGGCCCGGCACGCTGATCTGCAGTTCAACTTCAATGCCAAAGCCGGTCGGGATCTGGCCGATGCCAACGTTGCCGGTGATGCTGGTCTCGGCCGGCAGCGCGACCTTGGCCTGCCCGGCGACGTACTTCAGCGCGCCCAGGAAGCAGGCCGAATAGCCAGCAGCAAACAGCTGCTCCGGGTTGGTACCCGGGCCGCCGGCGCCGCCCAGCTCGCGCGGGGTGGACAGCTGCACGTCCAGCACGTTGTCCGACGAGGTGGCGTGGCCTTCGCGGCCGCCGGTGGCGGTGGCGTGTGCGGTGTAGAGAACCTTTTCAATCGACATGGGAATGCTCCAGGCTGTGAATGGGGTGGACCGGTTGGTGAGGTGTACTGTGCGCCTCCAAGGCGGACGTGTGGCAACATAAGGTCCAGAAAACTTGATCTGGAGTCCGAGATGGTCGACCGACTGCAATCCCTGCTCGGCCGCTTTGCGGTCAATGCCGAAGTCTTCCATGCCGGCGCGTTGTGCGGCATCAACGACCTGGCCGCCGACGGCGAGCGCGGCCAGCTGCACCTGATCCGCGGCGGCCAGGTCCGGGTCGAGCATGCCGACGGCAGCGTCATCGAGATCACCGAACCCAGCGTGCTGGTCTACCCACGCCCGCTCGCCCACCGCTTCGTCACCGACCCGGATACCGGCGCCGACTTCGCCTGCGCCCACCTCCAGTTCGAAGGCGGCGGCAATAACCCCGTCTCCGCCGCGCTGCCACCGGTGATCTGCCTGCCGTTGTCGGAACTGTACGGTGGTCAGCCGATCCTCTCGGTGCTGTTTGAAGAAGCCTTCGCCCAGCGCTGCGGTCGCCAGGCGCTGCTCGACCGGCTGTTCGAAGTGGTGATGATCCAGATCCTGCGCGCGCTGATGGAAAGCGGCCAGCTGCGCGTCGGCCTGCTCGCCGGCATGGCACACCCGCGCCTTCGCCACGCGCTGGTGGCCATGCACGAAGAACCCGCGCAGGAATGGACGCTCGAATTGCTTGCCCAACGCGCTGGCATGTCGCGCAGCGCGTTTGCCGACAGCTTCCGCGACACCATCGGCAGCACCCCCGGCCACTACCTGCAGGGCTGGCGCACGCGCCTGGTGCAGCAGGCACTGCGCAAGGGCCAACCGCTAAAGCGGATCGCGGTGGATGTCGGCTACGGCAGCGAAGCGGCGCTGTCGCGCGCGTTCAAGTCGCAGACCGGGCAATCGCCGCGGCAGTGGAAGCAGGGCGTGCACACTACCTGACGTTGAGGGGATCATCGCCCTTGCGGTAGGAGTAGCCAACCATTTCCCAACGTCCGCCGTGGCCCGTCGATGGTTCAGTCCAGCGATAGCTCCACGTCTGCGTGGTTCCGTCTGGAAGGGTGTTTTCCACGTTGTACTCTTCGCCCTGTGAACCCTTGTCCGGCAAGCCGCCGGGAGGCGCGGAGGTTTCCGAGCTCGACCGACGTGTACGAGTAAACTTCTTGACCTGCTCAACAGTTACCCGTCCGTTGCGTCCGATTGGGCTTCGGTCGGGAGAATGCGCGGCAACCCAGTCAAGCACCCTGATGCCTTCCGCTTCATGTGCTTCCCACGACTGGTTGACGACAACAATGGTCGGCGACCGGGTGTCCGCATGCGCTGAAGAGGCAGACGTGCCGGCGATGAAAACCGCCAGGGCCGCCGCAGCAAGGGTTGGAATTCCATTCTTCATTGATCAAGGTCCTTTCGTCTACGCGCAACGGAACACCCGCTGCGCGCGCCGCCGTCAGGCGGGCTGCGAGAACCGTAATTCACTGCGTCTTTCAAGCCCAATGCAACGTTTAGATCGGCAGTGCGCTTTGATTCAATGAAACCTATCGTGATGAATGTTCCGTTACACCCGTCACAAGCAGACTCGTCAGATCGTCCATTCGCGATCAGTAGTAAACATGATCGTCAGCCATCGGTCGGTCGATTCCTCGCCCAACGCTTCACCAATCTCGTCGCGCAGCTGGTCCCATTCGACCAGTGGGCGCGGCGGGTCGTTCGCCGGCACCACGAAGAACAGTTCGATCTGATCGCCACGGCCCACCTTGGCCACGTAGCTGCGATGTTCGATGAAGCGGTACTTGGCGACAATTTCACGTGCAACCTCATCTACATGCGCCTGCAGCTCAACCGGAGTGATCAGCAGGATGTCCGACAGTGCCTGCCGCACGGTGCCGAGTGGCGCGACCACGACGAACAGGCACACCACCAGCAGGATGGCCGGGTCGATGTAGGGCACCAGCCACGCCCACTCCGTGCCGCGCAGCAGCCAGCCGCCGACGAAGGCGACCAGGTAGGCGGCCGACATGCTCGCGGCGACGACCCAGTTCTTCGCGTCGAGCGCAATGAACTCCGAACCGATCGAGCGGTTGGCGCGGCGCACGAACAGCGCCAGGCCGCTTTCGATGATGATGGAAATCACCGCGAACACGATGGCAGGCCCCAGCGCGATCTCGCGGCCACCGGACATCAATGCGTCCACCGCATTGACCGCTGCATACAAGGCCGCGCCAATCATCAGTGTGCCGCTGACACCGAGCACGATGGGTTCCAGATGCCAGAAGCCCATGGTGAAGCGCTGGTTCAAGCGGGACTGCAACGCATCCACATTGGTGGACATGCTGATCAACCGAACTACCAACAGCGACAGCCAGGTCATCACCACATCGATCAGGCCATAGATGCCGTCAAAGATGATCAGCGAGGAATTGGCGAACAAGCCGAAGGCGACGGCGATTGCCGCGACACCGAACGAGCCTGCGATTGACAGGCGCAGGACCCCTTGTTCGGTGGTGCTGTCGAAGCTGGAAGGGTGAAAAAGGCTCATGGTGAATTCGGGGAAATCCTAGCGGGATCCGTGACGGCCATTGGAGAGCCAAGGGCGACTTGGGCAGTAGATTGCCCTTCTTTGGTCACGCAATCCAAGGTGAACTTCAATGCTTCCATTGTTCAGGGGAATCTTCGTAGCTGCTTCGTGGGTGGCCGTCACCGCGATCCCGGTTTCGGTTCAAGCGGCATCGGAGATGCCTGAAAACGTCCAGGCCATGTCGTTCAAGGTATCGATAAACGGAAGGGAAGTGATGGCCCCCATTCTGGGGATGCCAACCGCTGGCCGTGCCGAAGTATCGATCGGCGCAAGTGAGAGGGATGGCTATACGCTCGGGGTAAACGTCATGAAAGCGGACCAGTCCACCGAGCTGCTTCCGTTGAAGCTACGGCTGGAGCTATGGAGAGGTTCTTCGCACAACGGCAAGCTGATGCTTGACCGGGTAATGGAGGTGACAGCCCATGACCCGACCAGCGCACCGCGTAGCGTTGAGGCCGTCTACGGCTGGGGAGGAGTCCGCGAGCACATCCAGATTGAGCTTGTCGCATTGGGCACCCGGCGTGCGGGCGATTGGCAAAACCCCTGATTCAAGAGAATTACCGGCCACCGGGCGAGGAATCAACCCGCCTCCGCCAGCACCCGAAGCGTCTCCTTGGGATTCTTCATGATGACGTGGAGCAGGGCACGTGCCGGACCCGTGGGGTCCCGCCGCCCCTGTTCCCAGTTTCGCAGCGTGCCAACGTCCACGTGGATGATGCGCGCGAATTTCTGCTGCGACAGCCCCGTCGCTCGGCGAATCTCGCGCACTTGCACCGGGCTGACATGGAGCTCACGCGACGGTACCTGATTACCCTTCAGGATCTCATCGGCCTCAGCCACGCTTCCCATCAGTTCGGCAAAAAGGGTGTTGTCCATGGCTCACTTCCAGTTCTCAATGATGGATCGGAGTGCGATCTTCTGTTCTGCGGTCAGCGCGTCCTGAACATTCTTTGGGTACACCAGAAGCAGGATGATCCGGGACGAAGGGGCGATGTAGTAGTAGATGACCCTCGCACCGCCACGCTTCCCACGTCCTGGGATTCCCAAGCGAACCTTGCGCAGCCCACCGGTTCCCTCAATTACATCTCGCACCAGCGGCGACGCGGCCAACTCAAGCTGGAACCTGGCGTAGTCGTCGTCAGGCATCAGTCCTTTGATCGCGCGGGTAAAGGTGGGCGTTTCAATGAAGAGCATAACGCACGGTACGCCAATGGCGCACATACGTCATTGACGTACGTTCAGCTTTTGGATGTCGGGCGTGACGTTCAGTCGATCGGTGTAAACTATTGATCGCGCTGGTAAACCCAGCACTTCCCAGCCTGATCCGATACCCATGACCCTGCCTGCCACCCCTGCAGACCGCTACGCCGCTTCCCTGCGCCTTTCCGTCGCCCCCATGATGGATTGGACGGACCGCCATTGCCGCGTGTTCCACCGGCTGCTGGCCCCGGGTGCGCGCCTGTACACGGAAATGGTGCACGCCAACGCCGTGATCCACGGCGACCGCGAGCGCCTGCTGGGCTTCGATGGCAGCGAGCAGCCGCTGGCCCTGCAGCTGGGCGGCAGCGATCCGGCCCTGCTCGCGCAGGCCGCGCAGATCGCCCAGGACTGGGGCTACGACGAGGTCAACCTCAACTGCGGCTGCCCTTCCGATCGGGTCCAGGCCGGCCGCTTCGGCGCCTGCCTGATGCGCGAACCCACCCTGGTGGCCGAGTGCGTGGCGGCCATGGTCGGCGCGGTGGACATCCCGGTCACGGTGAAGTGCCGGTTGGGCGTGGATGAAGATAACGACTACGAAACCTTCGTGAACTTCGTCGATCAATCGGCCAACGCCGGCAGCGCGATGTTCATCGTGCACGCCCGCAATGCGTGGCTGAAGGGCCTGTCGCCGAAGGAAAACCGCGAAGTGCCGCCGCTGCGCTACGACTGGGCGCACCGGCTCAAGGCCGACCGCCCGCAGCTGCAGATCGTGCTCAACGGCGGCCTGGCCACGGTGGAGGCTGCCCAGGCCCAGATGCCCGCGCTGGACGGGGTGATGCTGGGTCGGGCGGCCTATCACGACCCCTATGTGCTGCATCAGCTCGAGGCCGCCCAGACCGGCGCCGCGCTGCAGCCGCGCGAGGCCCTGCTGCGCGCCATGCGCCCCTATATCGAGGCCCAGCTGGCCGGTGGGCTGGCGCTGAAGCACATCACCCGCCACCTGCTGGGCCTGTTCCACGGGCAGCCCGGGGGCCGCGCCTTCCGCCAGGTGCTGAGCGAGGGCGCGCACCGCCCCGGCGCCGATTGGAGCCTGATCGAGCAGGCCCTGACCATCACCCGCAACCAGGCCGAACGCGTCGCAGCGTGAACCGCGTCTCAGACCGCGCTTGACATCGGGCGACAAGTAGCCGTCAATGTTCACCTAGATGAACAAAGCGATGCGGCGGTCAGAAAAGTTCAGACCGGATTCACTGCGTAAAACCAAGAATTTGCAAAAGATTCGTAAAGTGCCGGCCCAGGCTGGCGGCTGCCGATTCACAACTTTTGAACGTTTTGACGCGCTCCGCTAGGATCAGACCTGATGTCATCCGTAACCCGCCACCGCCGTCTTGCCGTTGCCGCCCTGCTGGCGAGCGGTGCCGTTGCTGCCATTGGCAGTGCCGGCGCCCAAGCCCCCCAGCCGGATCCGGCCCGGGCAGAGATGGTGCGGGCCTCGCGTGGTGCCCCGCCGGAACGCTCCCTGTCCGACGCCGTGCGCCGGGTCCAGCGGACCACCGGTGGACACATCCTCGGCGCCGAACGGGTGCCCTTCGATGGCCGGGACATCAACCGGGTGAAATACATGGATGACAGGGGGCGCGTCCGCTACATGGACGATCCGGCCCAGCCGCGTTCACAGCCCCGCACGCCGCGTTCGGATATGTCATCACTACGCGGCGATAACCCCTGAACGGGGATAGTTGTCCGCAGTCATCTGTTAGCCACTGGCCCCAGGCCACACCCAGGACACTAGGGAGAGTTCATGCGTATCCTTCTGGTCGAAGACGAAGCCCCGCTGCGGGAAACCCTTGCAGCCCGGCTCAAGCGCGAAGGCTTTGCCGTCGATGCCGCACAGGACGGTGAGGAAGGTCTGTACATGGGCCGCGAAGTGCCGTTCGACGTCGGCATCATCGATCTGGGTCTGCCCAAGATGTCGGGCATGGAACTGATCAAGGCGCTGCGCGACGAGGGCAAGAAGTTCCCCGTGCTGATCCTTACGGCCCGCTCGAGCTGGCAGGACAAGGTCGAAGGGCTCAAGCAGGGCGCCGACGATTACCTCGTCAAGCCGTTCCACGTCGAAGAGCTGCTGGCACGCGTCAACGCGCTGCTGCGCCGTGCGGCTGGCTGGAGCAAGCCGACGCTCGAATGCGGTCCGGTTGCGCTGGATCTGGCCGCGCAGACCGTCAGCGTTGCCGGCAGCAACGTGGACCTCACCAGCTACGAGTACAAGGTGCTGGAATACCTGATGATGCATGCCGGTGAGCTGGTCTCCAAGGCCGACCTCACTGAACACATCTATCAGCAGGATTTCGACCGCGACTCGAACGTGCTGGAAGTGTTCATCGGCCGCCTGCGCAAGAAGCTGGATCCGGACGGCGAACTCAAGCCGATCGAAACCGTGCGTGGCCGCGGCTACCGCTTCGCGATTCCGCGCAACGAGGGCTGAGCCGTTAGTCCGGCGATGGGATGATGTCAGGCCGTCTGTGGTTCTTTAAACGCTGGCGGCCGCGCTCCCTGCAGGCACGGCAGCTGCTGGCCGCCAGTGTGAGCCTGCTCGCCTTCCTGGCGATTGCAGGCTACGCACTGGATGCCGCGTTCGCCGACACGGCGCGCGCCAACCTGCGCGAGCGCCTGAAAAACTATGCCACCGCCTACGCGGCCGGCATCGACTTCACCCGCGACCGCTCGCTGTACATCCGCGAGCAACCGCCGGATCCCCGCTTTGATGTCCCAGGTAGCGGCCTGTACCTGCAGGTCGTCATGCCCGACGGCAAGGGCAATTCCATGTCCGCCGAAGGCCCGATGCTGCCCACCGTGGGCGGCAAGCTGCTGGCCCCGCGGCAGGAAGTGTTCGAAGGCCCGCTGCCGATGATCCAGATCGACGGCAGCCAGGGCTCGGTGTACCGCTATGGCCTGGGCCTGGTGTGGGATGCCGACGCCGACCCTGCCACCGAATTTCCGTACACCATCTACGTGATGGAAGACTCGCGCGCGCTCGGTGCGCAGCTGCGCGTGTTCCGTGGCCGGGTGTGGTTCTGGATGGGCGGCGCGGGGCTGATCCTGCTGCTGTTGCAGACCGTCATCCTGCAATGGAGCCTGCGCCCGATGCGGCGGGTGATCACCGAGCTGACCAAAGTGCAGCGCGGTGAAACCGAGCGCATGAGCGAACGCCACCCGCGCGAGCTGGAACCGCTCACCGACAGCATCAACGCCTTCATCGAAAGCGAGCGCGAGAACCTCGAGCGCCAGCGCAACACCCTGGCCGACCTGGCGCACAGCCTGAAAACGCCGCTGGCGGTGCTGCGCACGCAGCTCGACAGTGGTGCGGCCGACCAGGACCTGCGCCAGGAATTCGATGTGCAGCTGCGCCGCATGAACAACCTGGTGTCCTACCAGCTGGCGCGCGCGGCATCGTCGGGCCACAAGCTGTTCTCGGCGCCGCTGCCGATCGAGTCCAACGCCGAGGAAATCGTGCGCGGGCTGGAGAAGGTGTACGCCTCCAAGGGCGTGCTGTGCGAATTCGACATCGACGACGGCGCGCGCTTCCATGGCGAGCCGGGCGACCTGCAGGAGCTGCTGGGCAACCTGCTGGAGAACGCCTTCAAGTGGGCCAACCGCCGCGTGCTGCTCACCGCCAAGCCGTTCAGCGCGCCGGGCATGCGTCGCGCCGGTCTGGTGCTGTCGGTGGACGATGATGGCCCGGGCATCGCCCCGGACGACATCGCCAAGGTGCTGCAGCGTGGCGTGCGCGGCGACGAACGCGTGCAGGGCCACGGCATCGGCCTGTCGATCGTGCAGGACCTGATCAAGGACTACCGCGGCGAACTGCAGGTCAAGCGTTCACCGGAACTGGGTGGCGCGCGGTTTGAAGTGAAGTTGCCGCCCGGGCCTTGAATCAACGGCGTACCGACCAACGGTCGGTACCTACCGCTGCGCTGTTTCCGGTAGGTACCGACTGTTAGTCGGTACGGAGCCCAACCGCAGGCGGCGCCCCATAAAACCGCCTCAAATGCCCGGCCACAACCGGCATCTCCGCTTCCAGCACATCCGGCGCCGAGAAGTGATACTCGGTCGCCACCGCAAAGAACTCATCCGGCGCTTCGGCTGCATACGGATCAATCACCGTCTCCACGCCGGCATCGACCTGCGCGCACAGCGCATCGAATGCCTGCTGGAAATCGGCGGCCCACTGCTGTTGCCACGCACGCGGCAGCGGCGGGGTGCCATCGAGCACGCCATCGAGCACATCGATGCGGTGCGCCATCTCATGCACCACCACGCACGCCCCTTCGTGCGGATGCTCCAGTTCGGCCTGCACGTCTTGCCAGGACAGCAGCAGCGGGCCGTTGTGCGACACCTGGCCGATCGCTTCCTCTTCCCATTCGTGCAGCACCCCGTCTTCGTCCATCTCGCTCTGCGGCACGATGAAGCCTTCGGGGTACACCAGCACCTGCGACCAGCCGCGCAATCCCACCTCGCCCAGTTCCAGCAGCGGCAGGCAGCACAGCGCGGCAATCAGCAACGCGTCGTCGTCACCCAGCTGCAGCCCGCCAATGGGGGTAATGGTCTTGTCGTGCAGGAACGCGGCGGACAGTACCCGCAGGCGCTGCACACGTTCGGGCGGCAGGCCGCGCAGCCACGCGGTGCGCTGGCAGGTGCGTTGCCAGGCGGAATCAGGAATCGGGCGCGGTGACGAGCGCAGCCAGCGCAACAACGACTGGATCAGCGGAACATGCCCGGCAGGAAGCTGTGCCATTTCGGCGCACGCAGGCGCGGCAACACATCGTCGTCGCCGCCACCGCCGGTGCTGCCCGGTGCGGTTGCGCTCGGCTTGACCGTGGTCGGAGCGGTGCTGGTCGGCGTGGTCGCCGGGGCCGCACGCTCTTCAGCTGCCGAATACACGCAGCCACCCCGGCCCGAGCTGGTAAGCGCATCGGAAGCGTGCGCGGCCATCGGGGCCAACAGCAGGAGCAGGCAATGGGCGAACGGGCGCATCGTCAACATCCGGAAGGGCGAAGGGGGTCAATCTTCGATTCTAGCCCGATTCACTGTCTCAATTGGAAGCCCCCCGGGCGGGCGCTGTCCGGCGCTTTCCCGCATACTTTTGCCGATCAACCGATGGAAGCTGCCGTGGACGACCGCCAACTGCTGGCCAAACTGGGCGCCGGGCGACTGTCCGGCGACGCGCTGGCCCGCGAGCTGGGCCAGACCCGTGCCGCAATTTGGAAGCGAATTCAAGGGCTTAGAGCGGCAGGCATCGAAATCGATGGCCGCGCCGGCGATGGTTACCAGCTGCAGCAGCACCTGGATCTGCTCGATGCCGAGGCCATTACGGCCCAGCTCCCTCCTGCGCTGAGGCCCCTGCTGGACACCCTTGAGGTGGCCTGGACCGTCGGTTCGACCAATACAGAATTGTTGCGGTGCAGCGCGCCGGAGCGCGGCGCGCGGGTGCTGCTGGCCGAACGCCAGACCGGCGGCCGTGGCCGTCGCGGCCGGGCCTGGGCCTCGCCGCTGGCCGCGCACGTGTACCTGTCGGTGCTGCGCGGCTTCGCGGGCGGGCTGTCGCGGCTGGGCGGGCTGAGCCTGGTCGCGGGCGTGGCCGTGGCCGAAGCGCTGCACGCGCATGGCGTTGCCAACGTAGGCCTGAAGTGGCCCAACGACATCGTGGTGGACGGGCAGAAGCTCGGCGGCCTGTTGGTCGAAGGCGGCGGCGAGTTCGCCGGCCCCGCGCGCGCGGTGATCGGGCTGGGCATCAACGTGCGCATGCCGGCCGCGTTCGCTGCCGGGATCACCCAGCCGTGGACCGACTTGGCCACGCTGCTGGGCAACGACATCGAACGCAACGCGGTGGTGGCCTGGCTGCTGGCGGCGCTGCTGCCGGCACTGGAAGCCTTCGAGCGCGACGGCCTGGCCCCGTTCCTGCCACGCTATGCCGCGCTGGACAGCCTGGCCGGACGCACGGTGCGGGTGGACGATGGTGGCGTGATGCATGAAGGGCAGGCGCTGGGGTTGGCCGACGATGGCGCGCTGCGGGTGCGTATCGACGGCAGCGAGCGGGTGTTCCATGCCGGGGAAGTCAGCGTGAGGGCGCAATGAGCGATTGGTTGTTCGACCTGGGGAATTCGCGGTTCAAGTTCGCACCGCTGCAGGGCATCCGCGCGGGCGATGTGCAGGCCTGGCCGCATGGCGCCGAAGCGATGCCGGCCGATGCGCTGGCGCAGCTGCCCAGCGGCGACACCGCCTACGTGGCCAGCGTGGCCGCCGCGGCTCTCACCACCAGCATGCTCGAGGTGCTGCGCGCTCGTTTTACCCACGTTCGCGTGGCAACCACCGAAGCCAGCTGCGCCGGCGTGCGCATCGCCTATGCCGATCCGTCGAAGTTCGGGGTGGACCGTTATCTGGCGCTGATCGCCGCCGCCGAACGGCACGAAGCCGTGGTCGTGGCCGGTGTCGGCACCGCGCTCACCATCGACCTGCTTGATGCCGATGGCCAGCATCACGGCGGCCGCATCGCTGCCTCGCCGACCACCATGCGCGAAGCCTTGCATGCACGCGCGGTGCAGCTGCCGGCGCAGGGTGGCGACTACAGCGAGTTCGCCAACGACACCGCCGACGCCCTCGCGTCGGGCTGCGACGGCGCAGCCGTCGCGCTGATCGAACGCAGCCGCGTGCAGGCCGCCGCTGTGTTGGGCAGGGTGCCGGCGTTGCTGGTGCACGGCGGTGGCGCACCGGCGCTGATGCCGTTGCTGGCCGATGCACAGTTCCAGCCGGCGCTGGTGCTCGATGGTCTCGCGCGCTGGGCGGTGCACCAGCCACCGGCGTCGCGGTAGGATCGCGGCATGCTTACCCGTGCCCTGATCGTCGTACTGGCCATCCTCAACGTAGGCGTTGCGCTGTGGTGGATGCTGCGCGGCGAACCCGCGGCGGCGCCGCCCGCCACGCCTACCGGCGTAGCCCAGCTGCAGCTGCTCGACAGCCCCAGTGCACCGGCAGCGGCCGCACCCGCACCGGGCGCCGCAAGCGCGCAGCCCGCTGCCACCACCACGGCACTGACAGACACTACCCCGGCACCGCCCAAGCCCACCGCGCCAGCCACTCCGGAACCGGCCGCACCCAACCCCGCGCCGACGACGGCTTCGGTGGCGCCGGCCGTTGGCCGGCCCACGGAAACGCCGCCGGCCCCCACACCCCCCGGCCCCCTCCAATGCATCAGCCTCGGCCCCTTCGCCGATCGCGACACCGCCATGGCCGCCCAGGGCAAGGCCGGCGAACTCGTTCAGCGTTCGCGCCTGCGTGAAGTCCCCAAACCCGGCGCCAGCAGCACCTACCGGGTGATGATGCCGGCGGCCGCCAGCCGCGAAGAGGCCCAGGCCACGGTCAAACGCATTGCCGCCGCGGGCATCAGCGATTACTACATCATGGCCCAGGGCGAAGACGCCAACGCCATCGCCCTGGGCCAGTACCGCAACCGCGAAGGCGCCGAGCGCCGCCTGG
Organism: Stenotrophomonas sp. CCNWLW57; assembly: GCF_037203925.1. Classification (NCBI taxonomy): domain Bacteria; kingdom Pseudomonadati; phylum Pseudomonadota; class Gammaproteobacteria; order Lysobacterales; family Lysobacteraceae; genus Stenotrophomonas; species Stenotrophomonas sp. CCNWLW57. The sequence continues at coordinate 84,022 of NZ_JBBCBJ010000008.1, read as the reverse complement.
CCGCCCTGAGCGCGGCCGGCTTCAGCGCCCGCCTGGTCGGCGGCAGTGAAGGCAGCGCGCAGTGGTGGGTGGATGCGGCCCTGGCCGACAAGGCCAGCCCGGGCGCAGCCCGCCAGCGCAGTGGCGCGGCCCAGCAACGCTCGCTGGAATGCGCGGGCTTGCGCTAGAATCGCCCTCCGCGCCGGCAATGCCGTCGCCGTGCCTTTGCCGGCATAGCTCAGTTGGTAGAGCAACCGCCTTGTAAGCGGTAGGTCCCCAGTTCGAATCCGGGTGTCGGCACCATTTTCCTCCAGCGCCATAGATGCTCCCTGTGGAAACGGGTCATCTGTCCGCCAACGTTCAATTGGCGTGTTGCGGCGCCGTCACCGAGACTCTTCTGCTCATCTTTCAGTTCGCCAAGGGCGAGCCAAGGGAGCAGCATGTACTTCATGTATGTGGACGAGAGCGGTGATGCAGGCATGGTGAACTCACCCAGCCGATATTTCGTTCTTTCCGGGTTGGTGGTTCACGAGCGGGATTGGCGTCTGTCGCTGGACGCGCTGGTCGCTTTCCGGCTTCGTATCAGGGATCACTTCGAACTTAAGCTGAGGGAAGAAGTCCATGCCGCCCAGTTTGTGCGCGGATCAGAGGAGCTGTCTCGCATTGCCAAGCATGACCGCTTGGCCATACTCCGTCACTTTGCGGATGAGTTGGCGCGATTGCCGGATGCGAACCTGATCAACGTGGTTGTAGATAAGCAGGGAAAAAGCGCTGGTTACGACCCCTTCGAAAAGGCTTGGCAGGCCTTGATCCAGCGATTCGAAAACACAATCGCCTTCCGGAACTTTCGCGGGACCGCCGGCCAGGAAGAGCGCGGCATGATCTTTGCCGATGGCGAGCCACAGAAGAAGCTCACGCAGTTGCTCCGCAGGATGCGCCACCACAACCCAGTGCCAAGTCAGCTCGGGGGGTACCGGTCATTACAGCTGAGGCGCATCCTGGAAGATCCGGTCTATCGGGATTCCCGGCACTCGTTGCTGATCCAGTCTGCGGACCTCTGTGCATTTCTGCTTTACCAACGGCTCGTACCAAATGGGTACATGCGAAGAAAAGGTGGCAGCCACTACTTCGATCGCCTGTCGCCGATGCTATGTAGAGCGGCCAGTACACAGGACCCTGAAGGGATTGTCCGGCTGTAGAAAGAAAAAGGGCACCTTTCGGTGCCCGGGTAGATCCTACTGGGTGGACGAGCCACCGGTCAGATCTGATCCCAAAGTAACACAGTTCTCGCAAACTGGTGCTGCAAAGAAATCAATGGCTTAAGCGATTTCGATAGGCAGGAGCATTGGTCAGTTCGTCTCGGCGTACCGATACGACAGCAGCGATTTCACCAGGAACGTCACCTGCGTGGCCGAACGCGCGTCTACGCGCATCACCGGCAGACGGTGGCCTGCGTCGAACAGCGCATTGCGGAATTCCGGAATCAACAGCGCCGGGTACTCATCGGTACGCGTCACGCCCACCGCCAGGCTCGCTTCCGGTGCGATGCGCGAGAACTCCTGCAGCAGCTCCACCGTGGAAGCAACCGGCTCCGGATGCCCGGCGCTCACCAGCACGATCACGCCCAGTGCGCCTTCGCACACCATCGGCCACATGAAGTCCAGGTAGCGCTGGCCCGGTACGCCGTACACGTGCAGCAACTCGCCGTCGTCCAGTTCAATGGAGCTGTAATCGAGCGCGACGGTGGTTTCCACCTTGTCGCCCATCGCGTCTTCGCTCATCGGCATCTCGGTGCTCACCGGCTCCACGTCGGAGATCGCACGCACTGCGGTGGTCTTGCCGGCGCCCATGCTGCCCACGAACACCAGCTTGTTGGCGGGCAGGCTCATGACGTGCTCCCCTGGAACAGATTCAGGCCGAAGCGGCGCGCCACCCACGAGAAGAAGCGCGAATCACCGGGCTGACGGCGGCGGGAAGTTGGGGGCACGGCAGGCTCCTGGGTCAGGGCGAGGCCACTGGCTACAGCAGCACAGAAGAGGGATTGCACCGTGTTGCGCGGCATCTGGCAAGCCGCCGCCAATGCATTGGGCTGCCACGGGCGGGCATGCAGGCAGGCAATGGCCAGCAGCCACGTGCTGGGCACATCATCCGGGTTGAGGTCCGGCCAATGGCGCAGCTTCATCGGTGCATGCTCGGCAGGCGCTGGCAGCAGCAGGGGGCGATGGCGGGCGATGCAGAAATACAGCGCCTCGAACGAGTAGCGCTGCGGCAACCGGTATGCGTACTGGTGTTCGAACGTCGGCGCATCGATCACGCTGCCCGACCAGGCCACGTCATCCAGTTGTGCCACCAGCTCCGACAGCGTCGTGGTTGGCGGCAGCGCGATGCTGCGCGTGGCGGTGTCCACCAGTACGGTGATCGCGCCCCGCTGCAGCAGGTGCAGGTTCGAACCGGTGGACGAAGCCAACTGCAGCAGCAGCGGCACACCGTCGGCGGGCCGGTCCAAGCTCGGCGTGGCCTGCAGCAGGCTGGACAACTGTTCGTTGATGTCGCGTACGGTGGCGCCATGCGGCAGCCGGCCCGGGGCCGGATCGGCATAACGGCGCGCGATCGACAGCGTGGGTACGTTGGCCGCATGCGCCTCGCTGAGCGCGCGCGCGGCATCGGCGTGATCCAGGCCGATGACCAGCAGGTCGCAGGCATCACCGGACCACGGCTGCAGCACCACCTCCATGCGCTCGGCGAGCAGCATCGAACTGGCCAGTTTCAGGCGTGTGTGATGCAGCACGTCCAGCCCGATGGCGGCAATGCGGAAAGAACGGGTGGGGGTATTCATGGGGGTGTACCGCGCAACCGAAGCGACCACCGCGCCGCACCCGGTCAGGGGCGCGGCGCGGCGGCAGTGCCTGCGATCAGCTGAAGTCCAGGGTCTTCTCGAAGGCCTTCAGTTCATGGCGCGACATGGCCAGGTTGGCCTTGCTGCGGTCCATCACCACGTACAGGAACAGCAGCGGGTTGCTTTCCAGCGGGCGGATCAGGTGGTACTGCGTGGTCAGCGTGATCAGCAGGTCTTCCAGGGTGTCCGACAGGCCCAGCTGCTCGGCCACGCGGCGCTTGGCACGCACCACTTCGGTGTTGCCGGCAGCCGCCAGTTCCAGGTTGATGTTGCCGCCGCCGACCATGGCCAGGGCCATGCCGCTGTCACCGTCGACCAGCGCGGCGCCGACGAAACCGGCGAGCGAATTGAGCTTTTCCAGATTGAGATTGGGCACGTAAATCCTTTTTACTTCAGGCAGTGGGAGAGGCAGGCGAATGCCTGCCGGAAGGGCACAACAAAACCGAAGGGTGCTCAGGCCGCGCGCGGGCGCAGCACGGAATCGAGGCGGGAGGCGCATTCGCGCGCGTGGAACAGCAGCACGGCCATGTTGACCTCGTGGCCGGCCACGGCGGTGAGGGTCAGCGGCTTGTCGGCCTGGATGCGGATCAGCACCACGTTGCCGAGCTTGGTGCAGATGGTGGCGTAATCCGCTTCGCTCAGCGCCAGCTCGCGCGAGACGGTCTCGCCAAGGGTCAGGAACGAATTGGCCATGGCGGCCAGGCGGCGGCCATCCACGCCCAGCGCGGAATCTTCGGCCACGGCGCGGCCGTCGGCGGTGGACAGCATCAGCAGGCTCAGCCCGCGCTCGCGTTCGCGCGCATGCTGGAAGGCCTGTTCAATGGCGGCGGTGTCATACAACTGCCGGGCCGGCTGGCTCTCGCCACTGGCATTGCGGACGATCTGGTGGATGCTGCTGCGCTGCACGTACTGCCCCCTGAAACACGACAAAACACAGACCAACCCTGCGCGGATTAGTCAATCAGTACTGCGAAGAAGTGTGAAATGTAGCACGTAATTTTTGCCTTCACGGCCAACGTAAGATGAACCGCAGTGTTCCTTTCGTGTGTGTCAAAGCATTGACACATAAGGCTTTCGCGCTGGGTCCGGATGCGACGTGGCGGGTCAGTCCGCGCCGCCAGCGGTCAGCGCTTTGGCGCCTGCTGCTGCGACGCCGCGAGTGGTTTGGCCACCGGATCACTAGACTGGTGGGATTTTCCGTGTGTGTGGAGTCAGCATGAGTAATCGTCAACCTGCGGTGTCCCTGATCGGCGTACCCACGGATATCGGAGCCGGTGCCCGGGGTGCCGGACTGGGGCCGGAGGCGCTGCGCATCGCCGGCCTGGGCGAGGCCCTGGCCGCACGTGGCGTGGACGTGCGCGACTGCGGCAACCTGGATGGCCCGCGCAACCCGTGGACGCCGCCGGAGCAGGGCTACCGCCACCTGGATGAAGTGGTGGAATGGAACCGCGTGCTGATGGACGCCACCTATGCCGAACTGCAGGACGGCCGCCTGCCGATCATGCTGGGTGGCGACCACTGCCTGGGCATCGGCTCGATCACCGCCGTGGCGCGCTGGTGCCGCGAACAGGGCCGTGACCTGCGCGTGCTGTGGCTGGATGCGCATTCGGACTTCAACACCAGCGAGGTCACCCCGTCGGGCAACGTGCACGGCATGCCGGTGGCCTGCCTGTGCGGGCTGGGTCCGGACGCGCTGACCAGGCTGGGCGGTGATTCCCCGGCGATCTGCCCGCAGCAGGTGCGCCAGATCGGCATCCGTTCGGTTGACCAGGAAGAGAAGCGCCTGATCAAGCAGCACAAGGTCGATGTGTACGACATGCGCTACATCGACGAGGCCGGCATGAAGCGCGCGGTGGAAGCGGCGCTGGAAGGCATCGACGGCAACACCCATCTGCACGTGAGCTTCGACGTGGACTTCCTCGACCCCAGCATTGCCCCGGGCGTGGGCACCACCGTGCCGGGCGGGGTGAACTACCGCGAAGCCCAGCTGGTGATGGAAATGATCGCCGACACCGGGCGCATGGGTTCGCTGGACATCGTCGAACTCAACCCGTTGCTGGACAACCGCAACGCCACCGCAGTGCTGGCCGTGGACCTGGTGGAGAGCCTGTTCGGCAAGTCCACGCTGATGCGCGACTGAGCGGTAGCGGGGTTTCCCGGCGCGTGGCTGAACGGCCACGCGCCGCGTTCACATCGATTGCACGCGCCAGACCCCAGATTGCATCTCACGCGGGGGCAGTGCCGGGAACGGCGCCGACACCTCCGCGATCTGCAAGAGGCAGGTGGGGCCGTATTTCGGTAGTGACGTTGAATTAATCAGGAGAACCCTATGAAGCGTGTAATTGCACTGATGCTGTTGTCGATGGTCTCGCTGGCCATGCTCTCCGGCTGCAACACCGTTGCCGGTGCCGGCAAGGATGTGCAGAAGGCAGGCGAGTCGGTGGAAGACGCCGCCAAGGGCAACTGATCCAACGTTGCGGGCCGGCGACTTGCGGCCCGCATTGGACGAAGAAACGCCGGGAGTTTCCCGGCGTTTTTTTATGTGTGCGATTGCTGCCTGCCCTCCATTCAATGACGTGAGCACGCACTTCATCCACGCTTGACCGTCGGCGAACACATGGTATTGCAATCTGTTTCCACGGCGATGTTGCCGTTGAAGACGAGGACGCGAACCCATGAACAAAGACATCATTTCCGGCAAGTGGACGCAGCTCAAGGGCAAGGCGCAGGCAAAGTGGGGCGACCTGACCGATGACGACTTCAAGGTGGCCGAAGGCAACGCCGAATATCTGGCAGGCCGGCTGCAGGAACGCTATGGCTGGGCGCGCGACCGCGCTGAAACCGAGGTCAAGGACTTCGAAGCCGCCATGCGCAAGGATTATCCGGACTTTCACTGACACCCCAGCGGTGGCAGGGCGGCCATAGGGTCGCAACGAGGGTATGAAACCGGAACGGGCCGCACTGCGGCCCGTTTTTCTTACTTGGGTGGATCAGGCACGAAGCCCGCCGGAAACGCCTGCGGTGCACGCTCGCCGCGCGGGTAACGCGCCGGAATGATGCCGCGCGCCACCAGGTTGCGCTCGCTGTCGTAACGCAGGTCCAGGCGCTGGGCCGGCCACCGGCTGGCGCGTTCGAAGGTGGTGCTGCCCGAGTACGACGCTTCGCGCTCGCCATGGCCGGTGCCCAGCGCGGGTGCCGGGGAGGGCGCACGGATCCTCGAACCGGTGGTCTCCACCGACGACAGCGCGCGGTCGGCCGCTTCGGCTGCTGCCTGCGGCTGTGCCTTGTTCTGCGCGCGCGCCACCGGTGGTGCGCGCGGGGGCAGCGGCACGTAACGCGGCGCTTCGTTGAACACCGCAATGCCGATCACCCCGATGTTGTCCGGCCGGTCGGTGCGGTCGGCATAGCTGTTGCCCGGGTCGGTAAACACGAACTGCGCCACTTCCCGGCGCGATTTGCGCCAGCCGGTAATGTCCGCGCTCTGCCACGGGTCCAGCACGTAACCGGTCTGGTCCGGTGCGGCCACCTCGCCGGTTATCACGTTGAGGCCATCCACCGACAGCACCACCAGCACCCGCTCGGGGCTGTTGTTGCGCAGGCGCACCGCATAGGGCTGGCCTTGGCGGCCGGCCACCCAATACTGGCCCCGGTGCAGGTAGGCGGGCAGTTCCAGGCGCTGGTCGCGCTCGATCAGGCTCAGTGTGACCGGGCCGGTATCGGCACGGGGCGGGACCGCCGGCTTGAAGCCACACAGGGCCAGCACGGCAAGCAGGGGCAGGGTCAGGCGTTTCATGGCGGGGCCTTCGCGGTTGGGTAATCCGTTGAACGCGCCAGGCCGGGCAACGGGGTTGCGCGCGGGCAGGTAAACTGGGGGCGTTCAACTGTCCGTAATGATTCCCACATGACCACCCGCGTTCTTACCGGCATCACCCCCTCCGGCACGCCCCACCTGGGCAACTATGTCGGCGCCATCCGCCCAGCCATCACGGCCAGCGCAGCGCCCGGCATCGAGAGCTTCTTCTTCCTGGCCGACCTGCATAGCCTGATCAAGGCGCAGGAACCGGAGAGGACACAGCGCTCGACCCTGGAGATCGCCGCCAGCTGGCTGGCCTGTGGGCTGGACCCGGACAAGGTCTGGTTCTACCGGCAGAGCGACATTCCCGAAACCACCGAACTGATGTGGTTCCTGACCGTCATCGCCAGCAAGGGCATCCTCAACCGCGCCCATGCCTACAAGGCGGCGGTGGACAAGAACCGCGAAGAACAGCTGGATGAGGACGCCGGCATCAGCGCCGGGTTGTTCATGTACCCGGTGCTGATGGCCGCCGACATCCTGATCTTCAAGGCCAACCGCGTGCCGGTGGGCCGCGACCAGATCCAGCACATCGAAATGGCGCGCGATTTCGCCCAGCGCTTCAACCACGTGTACGGCAAGGAGTACTTCCCGCTGCCCGACGTGGTGATCGACGAGCAGGTGGCCACCCTGGCCGGCCTGGACGGCCGCAAGATGAGCAAGAGCTACCACAACACCATTCCGCTGTTCGCCCCGCGCGCGGAGCTGAAGAAGCTGGTGTTCTCGATCCTTACCGATTCGCGTGCCCCGGGCGAGCCCAAGAGCACCGAAGGTTCGGCGCTGTTCCAGATGTACCAGGCCTTCGCCAGCCCGGAACAGACCGCCGCGTTCGCGCAGGCGTTTGCCGACGGTATCAGCTGGGGCGATGCCAAGCAGCAGCTGTTCGAGCGCATCGATGCCGAACTGACCCCGCTGCGCGAGCGCTATGACGCGCTGATGGCCGAGCCGGAGAAGATCGAAGCGCTGCTGCGCCGTCGCGGCCAGCAGCTGCGCGAGCAGTACGCCATTCCGCTGCTGAAGGAGCTGCGCCACGCGGTGGGCCTGCGCGACCTGTCCACGGCCGGCGACATCGCCGCCGAAGACGGTGGCGTGGCGCGCGCTGCGCCGCCGCTGTTCAAGCAGTACCGCGAAAAGGATGGCCGTTTCTACTTCAAGCTGCAGGCCGGTGACGGCACGCTGCTGATCCAGAGCGAAGGCTTCGATTCGCCGCGCGATGCCGGCCAGCTGATCGGCGTGCTCAAGCAGACCGAGCATGGAGATGGCCTGCAGAGCGTGCTGTTCAAGCTGGAAGCGGAAGTGGATGTGGTGCTGGCGGCATTGCAGGAGCTGCGCGGGTAGCCACCGACCGTTGGTCGGTGGACACGTAGACAAAGGAAACCACGATGGCCTGGTTGTCGTTGTTGCTGTTCCTGCCCTGGTTCGTGCTGCTGGGCACCCTGTACTGGTTGTTCCCACGCCACCCCCGCGACACCGCGCGGCGCCTGTTCGACGGCGTCGCGCTGCTGCTCGCCTTCGTCCTGAGCATCCTGGCCATGCTGTGGGGCCACCACATCGGCGTGGTGCAGAGCGATGCCGGCCCAATCTGGCGACAGGTCCTGGCGGTGCTGTATGCCTACGGCGCGTTCCTGGCGGTGATGGTGGCCGCGGTACTGCTGCGCGGGGGCTGGCTGGCCGCGCGTGCGACCAAAGCCGCATCGAAGTCGGCCGGCGACACCGCCTAGAATCAGGCGTACACCGCCTGTTGCCAGGGATGAGCAGATGTCCTCCGACCCCAGCATTTTCACCATCGATACCGCGTTCCAGCGCAGTGACTTCGACGCTGCTTACCTGATCGTCGAAAACGGCCGCGCCGCCTTCATCGATTGCGGCACCGGCCTGGCCGTGCCGGCGATGCTGGCCGCGCTCACGCGTGCCGGCTGCACGCCGGAGCAGGTGGACTGGCTGGTGCTCACCCACGTGCATCTGGACCACGCCGGCGGGGCCGGCCTGCTGATGCAGCAGCTGCCCAACGCCACGCTGGTGGTGCACCCGCGCGGCGCGCCGCACATGATCGACCCCGCCCGGCTCATTGCCGGTGCGACCGAAGTCTATGGCGCGGCCGAAATCGCGCGCAGCTACGGCCCCGTCCTGCCGGTGCCGGCCGCGCGCGTAGTCATTGCCGAAGACGGTCACCGCGTGGACCTGGCCGGGCGCAGCCTGCTGTGCCTGGACACGCCCGGGCACGCGCGCCACCACCTGTGCGTGTGGGACGAGCGCAGCCGCAGCGTGTTCACCGGCGATACCTTTGGCCTGTCCTACCGTGAGCTGGACAGTGCACGCGGCGCCTTCATCATTCCCACCTCCTCACCGGTGCAGTTCGACCCGGAACCGCTCAAGCACTCCATCGCGCGGCTGGTCGCGCTGCAGCCGCAGGCGGTATACCTGACCCATTACGGGCGGGTGGAGAACATTCCCGCATTGGCCGCCGACCTGGTCGAGCAGATCGATGCAATGGTGGACATCGGCCGCCAGTGCGACGGACGCCCCGACCGCCATCGCTGCCTGGTGGCGGCGTTGACCGTGCTGTACCAGGAACGGGCGCAGGCGCATGGCTGCCCACTCGACGATGCGGCGGCGGCGCAGGTGTTGGCGATGGATATCGAGCTCAACGCGCAGGGCCTGGCCTGCTGGCTGGACCGCGACCGCCGCTGAGCGCGCACGCGGGGCCTGCCCGGTAACCGGAGTGTCACGTTACACTCTGGCATTCCGTTTTTTTCTGGTACCTGCCGTGAATCCGATGCGCATGCTGCTGTTGTCGTCCTGTCTGTTCGTGGGCGGCCTGGCCCACGCGGCCAATGACCTGCCCGGCGGTGGCATCGACCCCGAAGCGCTGTCGCGGCATGTGCGCATCCTGGCCTCGGACGAGTTCGAAGGCCGCGCGCCGGCATCGCCCGGTGAAGAGCGCACTGTGCAGTACCTGATCGAAGAATTCCGCAGATCCGGGCTGCAGCCCGGTGGCGTGGATGGCAGCTGGGTGCAGCCGGTGCCGATGGTGCGTGCGCAGGTCGATGGCCCGGTGACCGCGAAGCTGCGCCAGGGCGGCAAGGCGCGCACGCTGGTCAACGGCGAGGACGTGACCCTGCAGAGCCTGCGCCCGCAGGCGGCGGTGGACATCAAGGACGCGCCGCTGGTGTTCATCGGGTATGGCATCGATGCACCCGAGCGCCAGTGGAACGACTACAAGGACGTGGACCTGCACGGCAAGATCGCTGTGGTGCTGATCAACGACGCCGACTTCGAAGCGGACCGTGCCGGGGCCTTCGACGGCAAGGCCGTCACCTATTACGGCCGCTGGACCTACAAGTTCGAGGAAGCCGCGCGGCGCGGCGCCCAGGGCGTGCTGATCGTGCATGAAACCGCGCCGGCCGCGTATGGCTGGGCGACGGTGAAGAGCTCGGGCACCTCGCCGTTGTTCGATATCGAGCGCCCGCAGGACCAGGCCCTGGCCCAGCACGTGCCGGTGCGCGGCTGGATGCAGCGCGCGCTGGCCGAGCAGCTGTTCCGCGATGCCGGCCTGGATTTCGAGGCTGAAAAGCGCAAGGCGATGACCCCGGGCTTCCAGCCGGTGGTGCTGGGCGATGCGACGCTGTCGGCGCAGTTCAAGCTCAAGCGCGAACAGGTGGTCACCCGCAACGTGGTGGCCAAGCTGCCGGGCGGCGCGCATGCCGATGAGGCGGTGATCTTCTCCGCGCATTGGGATGCCTTCGGCATCGGCCAGGCCGACGCGAAGGGCGACCGCATCCGCCGTGGCGCGATCGACAACGCCACCGGCGTGGCAACCGTGCTGGAGCTGGGCCGCGTGTTCGCCGCCGGCCCGCAGCCGCAGCGCACGCTGTACTTCGTGGCGCTCACCGCCGAAGAGAAGGGCCTGCTGGGTGCCAGCTACTACGCCGCGCACCCGCTGGCGCCGCTGGACAAGACTGCCGCGGTGATCAACATCGAGATGTTCAGCCCGGATGGCGCCACCCGCGACATCGCCTCGTGGGGCAAGGGCCGGGTCTCGCTGGAAGGCGACCTGGAGCGCGTGGCCAAGGCGCGTGGGCGCAGCTACAGCCCGGACCCGAACCTGGAAGCGGGCTTCTTCTACCGCGCCGACCACTTCGCCTTCGCCCGCCTGGGCGTGCCGGCGATCACCATCGGCCCGGGGCTGGACAAGCTGGAAGGCGGCGTTGCCGCCGGCAAGGCGCTGCGCGAGAAGTACTTCGCCGACTGCTACCACCAGGCCTGCGATGCCTGGACCCCCACCTGGGACCCGGCCGGCCATGCCGCCGACACCCTGCTGGTGTACGACCTCGGCGCCGAGCTGGCCAACAGCCGCCGCTGGCCGCATTGGGAAGAGGGCTCGGAATTCCGCAAGACCCGCGAACAAAGCGAAGCGGCCCGCCGCTGATTGCCGGGCGGGTCACGACCAACGGTCGTGACCTACCAGGGCGTCTGGCGGAGGGTAGATCACGACCGTTGGTCGTGATCCCCGCGATCCGAAACGAAAAACGCCGGGCAATGCCCGGCGTTTTCTTTTCCCGGTCCGCGGCCTGTTGGCCGCTGCCCGTTATTTCCGTGTGCCATCCAGGTAGTTCGGGCCGTGGTTCTTCAGGAAGAACATGTACACCACCAGCGACACCGCGATGATCGCCGTGACATAGATGGCGAAATCGCCCACCCGGTCGGTCTTCAGCGCCCCCTGGTACAGCAGCGGCGCAGTACCGCCGAACAGCGAGTTGGCCAGCGCGTAGCCAAAGCCCACGCCCAGTGCACGCACGTGGGTGGGGAACAGCTCGGCCTTCACCACCGCATTGATCGAGGTGTAGCCGGTGAGGATCACAAAGCCCAGGGCCAGGGTCAGGAACGCGATCAACGGGTCGTGCTGGTTCGGCAGTTCGGTGATCAGGTACCAGCTGTACAGCACGCCGCCCACGCCGAAGAACACCAGCAGGCTCTTGCGGCCCACGATGTCCGACAGCCAGCCGCCAATCGGCTGCAGCACCATCAGGAAGGTCAGCACGCCCAGGTTGATCAGCGTACCGGTCATCACGTCGGTGCCGGCGAACGCGCTCTGGATCATCTTCGGCCCGTTCACCGAGTAGGTGTAGAAGGCCACGGTGCCACCGGCGGTGATCAGGAAGCACAGCAGCAACGGGCGCCACTGGTTCACGAACAGCTCGTACATCGAGCCGGACGCCTTGGCGCGGCCTTCGCGCGCGGCTTCGATGGAGTCTTCGCCCAGCGATTCATCCATCGAGCGACGCAGCCAGAACACCACGATCGCGGCCAGGCCGCCGATGCCGAACGCGATGCGCCAGCCCCAGGCCGAAATTTCCGGCTTGTCCCAGAACAGCAGCATGGTGAACAGGGTCAGCTGCGCCAGCACATGGCCACCCACCAGGGTGACGTAGTGGAACGAGGACAGGAAGCCACGGCGGCCCGGGATGGCCGCTTCGGACATGTACGTGGCACTGGTCCCGTACTCGCCACCGGTGGCGAAGCCCTGCAGCAGGCGTGCGAACAGCAGGATCAGCGCGGCCCAGCCACCGATGGTGTTGGCGGTGGGGGTCAGTGCGATCAGGAACGAACAGGCCGCCATCATCGACACCGATACGGTCAGCGCCAGGCGCCGGCCGTAACGGTCGGCGAAGCGGCCGAAGTACCAGGCGCCGATCGGGCGCATCAGGAAGGTGGCGGCGAAGATCGCCCACACGTAGATGGTGGAATTCTTGTCGGCGGCCGAGAAGAACTGCGATTCGAAGTAGACCGCGAATACCGAGTAGACGTAGACGTCGTACCACTCGACAAGATTGCCCGCCGAACCCTTGAGGGTATTGGAGATCGAGCGTTTCAGCGCGGCCTTGTCATTGGCGGGCGCGGCCAGGGTGGGGGAAGTGCTCATGTTGGAAAACGGTCCTCACGGTGGAGCAATGGCAATACTGGTTTTTACCTTACCCCACGTGATGATCGGTGGGCATTGCACCATGTAACTAGGTCCAGCACGACAGCGTGCCACCAGAGGGCATGCCGGGCCGCCGGCAAAGGCCTAGAATCGCCTCTCCCCCGACCGCTGGTCCCGTATGGCCGCCACCCCCGCAACTCCGCAGGTCGCTCCCCGCAGCGGCCTGGTCGTCCTGGCCCTGCTGCTGGTGTACGTGGTGTGGGGGTCTACCTACCTGGGCATCCGTTTTGCCCTGGAAGGCGGGGCGCTGCCGCTGACCACCGTCTCCGGCGCCCGCTTCATCGTCGCCGGCAGCCTGATGTACGCGGTGCTGCGCTGGCGCGGCATGCCCGCGCCCACCGGCCGGCAGTGGCGCAACCTGGTGATCATGGGCCTGACCATGCTGGTGCTGGGCAACGGCATGGTGGTGCTGGCCGAGCGCACGGTGTCCTCCGGGCTGGCCGCCACGGCGGTGGCATCGGTGCCGCTGTGGATGGCCCTGTTCGGCGCCATGCGCGGTCAGCACGCCACCCGCGGCGAATGGCTGGGCATCGCCATCGGCTTCCTCGGCGTGGTCTGGCTCAACGCCGGCAGCAGCCTCACGGCCTCGCCGCAGGGCCTGGTGCTGCTGCTGATCGCCCCGATCGGCTGGGCCTTCGGCTCGGTCTGGGCGCGCAGCCTGGACCTGCCCAGCCCGTTCATGACCGCCGCCGGGCAGATGCTGTGCGGCGGGGTGATGCTGGTCGCGCTGGGCCTGGCCATCGGCGAACGGCCGACCACCTGGCCGACCATGAATGGGCTGCTGGCGGTGGCCTACCTGTGCATGTTCGGCTCCATCGTGGCCTTCACCGCCTATGTGTGGCTGCTGCAGAACGTGCGTCCGGCGCTGGCCGCCAGCTACGCCTACGTGAACCCGGTGATCGCCGTACTGCTGGGCGCGCTGATCGGCCACGAGCATTTCGGCCCGCATGACCTGCTGGCCATGGGCGTCATCCTGGGCGGCGTGCTGGTGCTGACCCTGGCACGGACCCGCCGCAAATGAGCGCGGTGGAACGGACGCCCCTGCAGGAACAGCGCCGTGGCCTGGCCATCACCGCCTTCACCTTCACCCTGTGGGGGCTGGTGCCGGTGTACTGGCACCTGCTCAAGGCGGTGCCCTCGCAGCAGATCATCGCCCACCGCATCATCTGGAGCACGGTGCTGGTGGTGGCCTGGCTGCTGCTGAGCAACGGCACCGGCTGGTGGAAGCAGATTGCCGCCCAGCCACGCGCGCTGCCGACCCTGGCCCTGAGCAGCATGGCCATCGCCTTCAACTGGGGGCTGTACATCTGGGCCATCAACGCCGGGCACGTGATCGAAACCAGCCTGGGCTACTTCATCAACCCGTTGGTGAGCGTGGTGCTGGGCGTGGTGGTGCTCAAGGAGCGCCTGCGCGGCCTGCAGTGGCTGGCGGTGGGGTGCGCCGCACTCGGTGTGGCCTGGCTGACCCTCGACGCCGGCACCCCGCCGTGGATCGCGCTGGGGCTGGCCTGTTCGTTCGGGCTGTACGGCCTGCTGCGCAAGATGATCTCGGTGGACCCGGTAGCCGGGCTGGGCATCGAAAGCCTGTACCTGTTCCTGCCGGCCATCGGCTTCGCGTTGTGGAGCGAAAACGGCCACGGCGGCGCGTTCTTCAGCGGCTGGGGCTGGCGCAATGACCTGCTGCTGATCCTGGGGGGCGCGGTGACCGCACTACCGTTGATCGGCTTTGCCTATGGCGTGAAGCGCATTCCGCTCTCGCTGGTGGGCATCCTGCAGTACATCGCCCCGAGCCTGGGCCTGCTGCTGGGCGTGTTCTTCTTCCGGGAACCATTCGACACCGCCAAGGCGATCGGCTTTGCCGCGATCTGGACCGGGCTGCTGCTGTTCATTGGCGACAGCTTGTGGCGCTCGCGGGCACCTGCACGCACCTGACATCCCGCAGCCACGCAGGGCATCGGCGACCGGCAGATCGTAGTGCCACGCCATGCGTGGCAGCCCGCACCCTTGGAACCTGCGCCGCCCACCACACCATTCGGAATGACGCGTTCGCAACGCATCAATTCCAACCGTTCCGATATCCACGGGCTCCCTTGGCTGATGAACTGCCATGACCCGCGTGTGTGGGCAATCAGGGAGCAGATAATGAAGAAGGTGTTGTGGTTGCTTTTGGCCGCGTTGCCGTACCCGGCAGTGGCGTCGGTGGAGGACCCTCTCGCCCGGCCCTGTTACATGTGTACTGCCAGTGAGATGTACGAACGGGCAGAGTCATTTGGCGTCGGAAAGCACTACATTTACAACGGCGCAAGTTGGACCAACATCCAGGGCTTCGATGTGACAGAGGTCAATGGACAGCGTGTGGCGACACATTTCGTGCCGGAGCCATGGATACGTACGCAATACAACCAGATGATGAGGGTCTACGACCAGACCAGGGACGAATTCGTTGATCCTTGGGGAACGGTGTCGCTGCAGCCGCCCGGGGTGCCCCACGTCCTGCTTGAAGGTCCGCAGAGCAACACGGTCCTGTGGGGACATCATGTGGCCGGAGTGAATCCCCGGAACCTGGAGGCCCGTGAAATAGCGCGTCGCATGATCACGCGTGCAATTCGCTTCGACTACCTCCACGCAGACAAGGAGCACGGACGGGTGCTGCGCATCGAATCGCCGTGGGGCGGGGTAACACCCCTCATCTCCCGCCTCAACATCCTCCATACCTACTTGGGATTCATCGAGTTCTACTTCGACCATGAAACCCGTCGCTGGGAATACCTTGAGTCGGGTGATCGTTATGCGCGAATGCAGGAAACGCCGGAGGACTTTCTGCATGCAGAGGGTGCTCCGCGCGACTTCCTGTATCGGAAGGAGTACCGCGAACTGCGGCCTTATTTCATGGACCGCGCCAAATGGGCGGGCGTGGAGATCATCGGTGAGCTGCCCGGTTACGTGGATATGGTCTTTTCCTGCAGCCGCGTCCAAGGAAAGACCCAGTGCCGGATCGTGCAACGCTAGTCTCGACGGCTGCGAAGCAACCGACCGTGCCCTTTGGGGGCACGGTCGTTTCAGGGATCAGGTTTCCCGAAGCGCGGTGGTAATCGGCAACCGCGCCGCACGCAGCGCGGGGAACAGCCCGCCCACCAGCCCGATGCCCAGCGCCCACTTCAGCCCGCTCCACAACAGCTCGGGCGAGACCTTGAACTGGAACACCACCTGGCTGAAATTGCTTCCGATGGTGGAGACGCTGTAGCCGTTGAAGATGGCCCACGCCACGAGCCCGCCCAGCAACCCGCCGATCAGTGCCAGCAACATGGTTTCGAGCATGATCGCGGTGACCACCGGCAACCCACGGAAGCCAATCGCACGCATCGTGGCGATCTCACGCGCGCGGGTGGCCACCGCCGCATACATGGTGTTGAGCGCGCCAAACACCGCACCCACCGCCATGATCGCGCCGATCACCGTGCCCAGCACCTTGATCAGGGTGTTCAGGCCGCCGCCCTGCTTGGCGTAGTACGCCCGCGTGGTTTCCACATCCAACTTCAGACGCGGGTCGGCAGCGACGCCGGCCTTGAACTGATCGAACCCGGCCTTGCCAGCGGTGCGCACGCTGATCGATTGCCACGCGCTGCGCTGGTAGGTGTTGGCCAGCGTCTCAGCGTCGGTCCACAGTTCCGAATCATGGGCATCGCCGGAGTTGAACACACCCACCACGGTCCACTGCTGGTTGCCCAGCGTGAGCGACTTACCTACCTCCAGCCCGCGGAACTGGCCCTGCGCGCCCTTGCCGACCACGATCTCGCGCAGGCCGGGTTTGAACGGGCGGCCCTCGGTGACCTTGACCTTGTCGTGCACCGCCCACGCCATTTCGCCCACGCCACGGAACTGCGCGTTGACGTCGGTGCCGTCGCCCTTGGAGACCAGGTTGACCACCTGCGACAGCTCCGGCGAAATCATCGGCCGGCCCTGCGCATCCTTGGCCACGCCGGGCAGGGTGGACAGCAGCGGCACCTGGTCGCGGGTGATCACCGAATTGGTTTCGGCCTGTGAACCGCCGCGCAGCACGATGGCCGTGGTGTCATCGCCGGTGCTGTTGAGCGTGGCCTGGAAGCCCTGACCCATCGCCAGCATTGCCACCAGCACGCCGACCACACCGGCAATGCCCACCACCACCACCGAGGACGCGCCCCACCGCTGCGGCAGGCTGGCCACGCCAATGCGCGTGGCGGCCAGCGCCAGCCGCCCGCTGCGGGTGAACAGCAGCCACAACACCACTGCTACGGCCACGGCCAGCACCCCCGGCCAAGGCAGCATGATCCACACCGCCAGCATCACCGCCAGCAGCAGCACCGACAACAGATTGCTCAACCATTGCTTTTTCATGTCGGTTCTCCTCAGCGGCCCGCCAGGGCATCGACGATCCTCAGCCGCTTGGCGCGCAGCGCCGGCAGCAGGCCCACTACCACCCCGATCAGCAGGATCAGGCCAATGCCCATCAACCAGGTCTGGGTGGGTACATGCGGTGGCAACAGACCCTGTGTCTTCGGCGCGAGCAGCGGCAGGATGGTCGCGGCCAGGCCCATGCCGATGGCGCCGCCCAGCCCGATCAGCAGCACCGATTCGATCATCACCAGCGTCAGCACCGTGCTGTCCTTGAAGCCCAGCGTTTTCAGCGTGGCCAGTTCGGGCACGCGCTCGCGCACGGCCTGGGCCATGGTGTTGCCGGTGAGCAGCAGCAGGGTGAAGAACACCGCGCCCATGATCGAGGTGACGATCAGGCCGATGTCGGCGAACTGCTTGACGAAGGCCTGCTGGAACGCCGATTCGGTCTGGGTCTTGGTTTCATGGTCCGAGTTGGCCGAGATCGCATCGATGGCCTGGGCCACGCGCGAGGAGTGGTCCGGGTTGTCCAAGGTGACCGTGAACCAGCTGACCTGGTTCTTGATGTAGTCGTTGCTCTCGTCGAAGTACTTCCAGTTCATCATCAGCTGGCGCTCTTCATTCGCTGCCAGGGTGCGGTCCTTGGAGCGGAAGATGCCCACCAGCTGCAGCGGCCAGTCGTTGCTGCCGCCACGCGGGAAGATGGTGGCCTGCAGCGGAATGGTGTCGCCGATCTTCCAGCCGAACTCCTTGGCCAGCGTTTCGCCCACCACCGCACCGGTCTGGGTGTCCTGGAAGGCCTTGAGCTGTTCGGGTGGCAGCTGGAGTTCGCGGTACACGTCGAAGTAGTTGGGTGCCACCGAGAAGTTGGCGAAGAAGTTCTTCGGGTCCTGGTAGATGCCACCGAACCACATGCCGTAGGTGACGTCCTTCACCCCGGGTACCTGCCGTACCTGCGGCTCCAGCCGGGTCGGCAGCGATTGGGTGATGGACAGGCGCGAGGCTACGATCAGGCGGTTGGCGCCTTCCACGCTGCCGCCCGAACTGAAGGCCACGCGCACCGAATCGAGCATGCCAAACAGCAGGAACGCGGCCACCACCGAAAGCAGGGTCAGCAGGGTCCGCGTTTTGCTGCGGAACAGCTGCGCCCATATGAGCGAGAAATATTTCATCGCAGTGACCTCCGTCAGTGGGCCGCAGGTGCCTGTGCAAGCTCACCCTTGTCCAGGTGCACCGTATGGGTGGCGTACTCGGCGGCCTTGGGGTCGTGGGTGACCATGATGATGGTCTTGCCGTGCTCGCGGTTGAGCTGCTGCAGCAGCAACAGGATCTCCTCGGCGGAGGCGCGGTCCAGGTCGCCGGTGGGCTCATCGCAGATCAGGAACGTGGGGTCGGACACGATCGCCCTGGCAATCGCCACGCGCTGCTGCTGGCCGCCGGACAGCTCATTGGGGCGGTGGCTGCGGCGGTCGGCCAGGCCGACCAGGGTGAGCGCGATTTCGGCATTGCGCTTGCGCTGCGCCGCACCCAGGTGGGTGAGCAGCAGTGGCAGTTCCACGTTCTTCTGCGCCGTGAGCATCGGCATCAGGTTGTAGAACTGGAACACGAAGCCGACATGGTGGCTGCGCCAGGTGGAGAGCTGGCCGCCGGACATGCGGTCGATGCGCTCGCCTTCGATCTCGATCTCGCCGCCGCTGGGCGTATCCAGCCCGCCGATGAGGTTGAGCAGGGTGGTCTTGCCCGAGCCGGACGGCCCCATCAGGGCGACGAAGTCGCCGCGCTGGATGTCCAGGTCGATGCCGTGCAGCACCTGCACCTTTTCGGGACCGCGCTGGTAGGTCTTGGTGATGTTGCGGAGCGAAACCAAGGTGGACATGGGTGGTTCTCCGTGATGCGGTGGAAGAAGAAGCCCTGCAGGCAGCCGCGCGCATGCGCGCCGGGCCGGCACGGGAATCGCACATCGTCGGCTCGCGACCCGGTCGCGGCGCCGCCTTGCTTACTGCGTCTGCTTTTCCACGACCGCGCTGCCATCGCGCAGTTCCGGCGGCGGGTTGCTGACCACCTGCTGGCCGGCGCTGAGGCCGGCCGTGACCTGGCGGTCGTTGTTGAGCGCCACGCCCACGGTGACCGGGACCTGCTGCACGCGCCGGTCATCGCCCACCACGAACGCCACCGTCTTCTGGTCGCGCTCGACCAGCGCCGCCGCCGGCACGCGCACGCCCTTGGGCGCTGCGGCCTGGGCCGGTGCGGCCGCTTCCAGGAAGCTCACCCGTACGCCCATCTCCGGCACGATGCGCGGATCTTTGCTCTTCAACGCCACGCGCACCTTGACCGTGGCCTTGCCGCGGTCGGCGGTGGGGATGATGGCGATGACTTCGGCCGGAATCTTCCATTCCGGGTAGGCGTTGAGCGTGGCTTCCACCGGCATCTTCGGCTGCACGCGGCCGATGAAGGCCTCGCCCACGTCCACTTCGATTTCCAGCGAATCCATGTCCACGATGGTGCCGATACCGGTGCGGGTGAAGCCGCCACCGGCCGACAGCGGCGACACGATCTCACCCGGCTGCGCCGCCTTGGCGGTGACCACGCCGGAGAACGGCGCGCGCACGATGTTGTTGTCCACGCCCAGGTCGGCAATGGCCAGCGCGTCACCGGCCACCTTGGTGTTGCGCTGCGCGGTGCGCAGCTGCGCGCGCAGGCTGTCGCGCTGGGCCATGGCGAGGTCGAACTGCGAGCGCGAAACCAGCTGCTGCCCCACCAGTTTCTGCAGGCGCCCGGCTTCGGCATCGGCCTGGGCCACCTGTGCCTGCAGGCCGGTCAGCTGGCTGCGGGCCGCTTCCAGCTGCGAGGACGACAGGCTGCGCTGGGCGTTGGCATCGATCGGGTCCAAGGTGGCCATGACCTGACCTTCTTCGACCCGCATGCCTTCCTCGATCATCACCTCGCGAACCTTGCCGGTGATCTTGGCCGACACCGTGGCCATGCGCCGGGCCACCACGTAGCCGCTGGCATCGAGCACCGAGCTGCTGGCGGTGCCCTGCTGGATGGCCACCACCGGGGCGGTGGTCACCTCGATCGGGCGTTCGCGGCCGAATACGACCCAGGCGATACCGCCCAGGACCAGCAGCGCGACAATGGCGAGCACGATCCACAGGCCACGGCGTGGCGACGAAGGCGGCGGGGCGGCGGCCTTCTTGCGGTCGATGCGGAGTTCCTTGAGCAGTTCAGCGGATGCGTTCATCGTGAGTCTGGACGTGGAATCGGGCCGAGTGTGACCGCAACGGGAGTCACGGGCAAACCGGAAGGGGCCGGCTGGGGCACAGGATGCCCGGGCGGCGCGGTTCCGTGCAGTGACAGCTGTCACCTGCCTGGGGTGATGGGGCGTACTGGAAATGCCATCGCCGACCCGGGATCGTATGGGTATGCCGCACCCCACCGGGAAACTGCCATGATCGCGCCTCGCCCCCACGACCGGGAACCCACCATGCCGCCCCGCTGGCTTTCCTCCCTTCTGCGACCCGCCCCGGATTCGGCCGTTGCCGACAACCTGCGCGCCGGCAAGCCGGCCTGGTCCGACGCGGTGCACCTGTTGTGGACCGGCTGGGTGTTCCTCACCCCGATGTTCGGCGGCGGCTATAGCCTGCTGTGGCTGTGGCTCACCCTGCTGACCTACCCCGTGTTCCTGGCGCTGTACGCCCGCCAGCTGCTGTCGCCGCGCCGGCACGCGCCGCGTTACGCGCTGGCCATGGTTGCCATGGGCTTGGCGCTGCTGCCGTGGTATCCCTCAGGCATCAGCTATTTCATCTTCGGCTGCGTCACCCTGCGGGTGTGCCGCACCGGCAGTGCGTGGCGCTATCTGGCGCAACTGGCGGCGCTGAACGCGGTGTTCGTGGCCATTGCGTTATGGGTGGGTTACCACTGGCAGCTGGTGGTGTGGATTCCGTCGATGGCGTTCATCATCGGCTTCATCATCAACGTGGAAAGCACCAACAAGGATCGCGATGCGGCCCTGCAGCTGTCCCAGGACGAAGTGCGACGGCTGGCCGCCACCGCCGAGCGCGAGCGCATCGGCCGCGACCTGCACGACCTGCTCGGTCACACGTTGTCGCTGATCACCCTGAAGCTGGAGCTGTCGCGCAAGCTGTTCGACCGCGATCCCGAACGCGCGCGGCTGGAGGTGACCGAAGCCGAAGCCATCGCGCGGCAGGCATTGTCTGAAGTGCGCAGCGCCGTGACCGGCATCCGTGCCAGCGATCTTGCCGCGGAACTGGCGGCCGCGCGGCTGCTGCTGGAATGCCAGCACGTGCACCTGCACTACAGCCCGCCGCCGCCGATGCCGGCGGAGATCGAACGCGGCCTGGCGCTGGTGCTGCGCGAAGCGGCCACCAACATCGTGCGACATGCCGACGCGCACCAGGCCTGGGTCGAGTTCAGCCAGGACGGGCGCACCCTGGGCCTGCAGATCCGCGATGACGGCCGAGGCGATGTGCAGGCCGATGGCAACGGGCTCACCGGCATGCGCGAACGCGTGGCTGCGTTGCGTGGCACGCTGCAGGTGCACTCCCCGCGCGGGCAGGGCACCACGGTGGTGGTGCGGGTGCCGCTACCGGCCAGGACCGCCGCGGTCGCCACGGCGCCAAGTGCGACCCCACTGACCAATGAGGCACTGCCATGATCCGCATCGTATTGGCCGAAGACCAGGCGATGGTGCGCGGCGCGCTGTCGGCGCTGCTCGGGCTGGAGCCGGATATCGACGTGCTGGGTGCCGCCGCTGACGGCGAGGCGGCCTGGCGGATGCTGCAGCAGCTGCAGCCGGACATCCTGGTCACCGATATCGAAATGCCGGGGCTGTCCGGGCTGGAGCTGGCGCAGCGCATCGCCCGACATGCGCTGCCGATCAAGGTGGTGATCGTGACCACCTTCGCGCGTTCCGGATTCCTGCGCCGCGCACTGGATGCCGGCGTGTGCGGTTATCTGCTCAAGGACGCACCGGCGGAGAAGCTGGCCGATGCATTGCGCCAGGTACAGCACGGCGGCCGTGCCATCGACCCGCAGTTGGCGCTGGACGCGTGGTCGCAGGCCGACCCGCTCAACGACCGCGAACGCCAGGTGCTGCGCCTGTCCGGCGACGGCCGCTCGGCCAGCGAGATCGCCACCCAGCTGGGGCTGTCGCATGGCACGGTGCGCAACTACCTGTCCGAATGCATCGGCAAGCTGGGCGTGGCAAACCGCATCGAGGCCTACCGCTTGGCCCGGCAGAAGGGATGGTTGTAACCACCCACGGTGGCTGCAACCCTCCGGTAGCACACGACCGTTGGTCGTGTGACCTTGTCAGCGGTCTCCCGGGCCCTTCGCCATCGCCTGGAACACCCCATCGCGCCGCACCCACAGGTGGAACAGCGCCGCACTCAAATGAAGCACCACCGTGGCGAACAACACATAGGCCAGCAGGCTGTGCGCGCTGCGCAGCGCGGCGTACAGCGCCACGTCGTGCGGCAGGATCGGCGGCAGCAGCACGCCCTTCCACATCTGGATCGGGTAGCCACCGGCCGACAGCATCGCCCAGCCCACCAGCGGCATGGCCAGCATCAACCCGTACAGAACCCAATGCGAGGCATGCGCGGCGGCCGCCTGCCACGCCGGCAGATCCGCCGGCAGCGGCGGTGGCCGATGGCGCAACCGGTTGATCAGCCGCACCAGCGCCAGCAGCAGGATCGCGATGCCCAGCGGCCGGTGCAGGTCCACCAGCAGCGGTCGCCAGTGCAGCGAGGCCACCATGGTCACGCCAACGAACAGCATGGTCAGGATCAGCACCGCCATCAGCCAGTGCAGCACGCGCGCGGTGAGGTTGAAATGCCCGGCATCACGGCTCATTGCGCCTTCTCCTTGCCACTGGCCAGTTCGCGTTCGCGGCGGTTGAACGATTCGGAATACACCGCCGAACGCGCGGCCAGGATCGGGTCATCGCTGCCGGCAATGCCGCTGGGCAGGATCAGGGGATCGAAGTTGAGGTTGTTGCAGGCACCGCCGGCCTGAGGCTGCAGCGCGGTCAGGGTCAGCGTGCCCAGCTTCACCTGGCGGCGGTCTTCGGGCCACGGAATCGAGGGGTCGTTCACCGCATCGCCGGCTGCGGCAATGGTCGCCCACATCTCCCACTGCACCGGCCCGTTGGCCAGGCGCTGCTGGAACTCATCGCTGAGGTAATCCAGGCTGGCCTGTTTGCGCTGCTCGGCATCCATGGCTTCGAACGGTGCCAGCGGGCGCATGCTCCAGCGCACCACTTCGGTGTGGCCGTCGGCGTTGGTGAAGCGGAAGCTGTTCACCCCGTTGTAGGTGGTGTTGGCCCAGCTGGTGGACCACGGCGCGGTCTTTGCCCATTCGCCGAAGGCCTTCGCCGATGGGTACTTGGCTGCGATGGCTGCCATCTTCGCCGGGTCCGGCTTGCCGGTGGCCGGGTCGGGAATGCCGGCGCGGGTCTGTTCCAGGAACGCCTCGGTGGTGGGCACCGCGAAGAACGGGAAGCTGTTCATCGCCGTGCGCCATTCCTGGCCGTCATCGCTGACCAGCTGCAGCGCCATGCTGCGCACGCGCGCATTGGCGTCTGCACCGTGCGGATCGCCGCCGCCGATCGACAGGCGGCCCAGCACCGGTACCTGCTGCTGGCGGAACACCCGCGCCGCGCTGAGTGCGGCCCCTTGCGGGGTGCCCTGGAAGCTGCCGCTTACGCACGCGCCCTTGCTGTGCGCGCGGCGGAAACCGGGGTGGTTGGCACCGGTGGCTTCGATGGTGTCGGTGAAGGTCTGCACGGTGGCGCGGTCGCGGCCCAGCCAGCCGGCCAGCCAGGCGAAGGCCAGCACCAGCACGCCGGCGATCAACGCGATCAGCGCGATCCACAGCAGCGGGGAATGCGGGGGGCGCGGGGCATCCGGCTCACGGCCGGCGCGGGTATAGCGGAAGAGCGACATGGGCCGTTACCTGCCTTCTCGAACGTGAGGGGGTGGGTGCGGCCATGGTGTCAGAACCCCGGTCGCCCCGATATTCACATTTTCGACAAGATTCAACGAACGATCCCCGCCGGGGCGGGGATCGGTTCGGTTCGGCGTTACGCGTATCGCGTTTTCAACATCGACCACGCCGAGCGCAGCGCCAGGGCCTCGCCACCGGCCGGGCGGCCCGGGCGTTCGCCGTCATTCCAGGCGTACACATCCAGGTGCGCCCAGGCCTGGCCTTCGGCGATGAACCGCTCCAGGTACAGCGCTGCGGTCACTGAACCGGCCATGCGCGAACCGGCGTTGGCCAGGTCGGCAATGCCGCTGTGCAGGTAGCGCAGGTACGGGCGCCACAGCGGCATGCGCCAGACCGGGTCGCGGGTGGTTTCGCCGGCCTGCAGCCACTGCTGGGCCAGGCTGTCGTTGTTGCTGAACAGCGCCGGCAGGTCCGGGCCGAGCGCGATGCGCGCCGCGCCGGTGAGCGTGGCGAAATCCAGCACGATCTCCGGCTGCTGTTCGCTGGCGTAGGTCAGCGCATCGCACAGCACCAGCCGGCCTTCGGCATCGGTGTTGTCGATTTCGATGCTCAGGCCCTTGCGGGTCGCGATCACTTCGCCCGGGCGGAACGCATCCGGGCCGATCGCGTTTTCCACCGCGGCAATCAGCAGGGTCAGCTGCACCGGCAGCTCCTGCGCCATGATCAGCCCGGCCAGCGCCAGCGCGTGCGCGGCGCCGCCCATGTCCTTCTTCATGTTGCGCATGCCGTCGGCCGGCTTGATGTCCAGCCCGCCGGTATCGAAGCACACGCCCTTGCCCACCAGCGCCACGTGCGGCCGGCCGGCCTGGCCCCAGCGCAGCGCGATCAGGCGCGGCGCGCGGTGCGAGGCGCGACCCACCGCGTGGATGGCCGGGAAATTCTGCTCCAGCAGCGCGTCACCGGTGATCACTTCGCACTGGCCACCATGGGCGGCGGCCAATTCACGCGCGGCGTCTTCCAGCTGCTGCGGGCCCATGTCTTCGGTCGGGGTGTTCACCCAGTCGCGCACGCGCAGGCTGGCGGTGATCACATCGCGCACTTCGGCGGCCGGGCTGGCCACCAGCTGCGCCGGGGCGCGGTTGGGCTTGCGATAGCGCGCGAAGCGGTAGCTGCCCAGGCCCCAGCCCAGGTGCAGCAGGGTTTCGATGTTGGTCGGCAGCGCATCGGCCAGCTGCCACACGCTGCCTTCGGGCAGTGCGAACGGGGCGTGCGCATAGGCATAGGCATCGCCCGGGTCGCCCACGCCGACGATGGCGCCGGCAAGGCCGTGTTCGCCCGGCAGCAGCACCACGCTGCCACCGCTGCCGTTGAAGTGCTGCGCATCCAGCCAGGCAACCAGGGCCGGGCTCTGCTGCGCGCGCCACGCCGCGAACTGTTCGCGCTCCATGACATGCAGCGGCAGGGCCTTGGCCGAATCGGTGGTGAAACCGGTGATCTGGGTCATGCGGGGTCGTGCTCCGTTCGTGGTCAGGCGGTCTGTGCCGATGCGTTCGCATCGAGCCAGTCGGCCAGCCCGGTCAGGGTGTCGAACTGCAGGTCAGGCTGCAGCGAAGGATGGTGCCAGGTGTGTTCAACGCGGTTGATCCAGCAGCCGCGCAGGCCGGCCTGCATCGCGCCCACCACGTCCATTTCGATGTGGTCGCCCACGTGCAGCACCTGCGCCGGGGCCACCCCCAGGCGCTCGCAGGCAGCGTGGAAGATGCTGGCGGCCGGCTTGGCCGCGCCGTGTTCACGCGAACCCAGCTGGAAGGCGAAGTGGTGGTCCAGCCCAATCCGGGCCAGGTCGGCGTTGCCGTTGCTGAGCGCGGCCACCGGCACCCGGGCGGCGATGCGGGCCAGTGCGTCCACCGCATCGGGGTAGAACTCCACCTGGTTGCGTGCGGCGTAGAACGCCTCGTAGGCCGGTTCCAGCAGGGCCAGGTCCGCCCCGCTGTTTTCCAGCGCCTCGCGCAGGGTGAGCCGGCGCAGGGCGCTCAGGTCGTAGTGCAGGTGCGGGTTATCGCGGAAGGAGCGCTCACGCAGTTCGCGCATCGCCGCCACCGGGTACATCGCGGCGGTGGCGGGGCTGTGCTGGAGCATCCACTCGTACAACACCTGGTCGATGCGGGCGCCGATGGGGGCGAACGGCCACAGGGTGTCGTCGAGGTCGAGAGTGATGGCTAGGACGGGAAAATTCACCCGCCCATTCTACTCCAACAGTTTCGCCCACCCCTGGGTGCCGTCCAGGCGCGCCAGTACCAGCTTGATGCAGACCAGCAGGGGGACCGACAGCAGCAGGCCCACCATGCCCCACAGCCAGCCGAACACCATCAGCGCCAGGATCAGGATCAGCGGCGAAATCGCCATCTGCCGGCCCAGCACGATCGGGGTCACCACCTGGCCTTCAATGGTGTGCAGGGCCAGGTAACACGCCGCCGGCAGCAGGGCATGGAACGGGTCGCTGAACTCCACGAAGCCCATCAGCAGCATCAGCGTCACCCCGATCAGCGGGCCCACGTAGGGTGCGAAATTCAGCAGCGCCGCCACCGTGCCCCACAGCAGCGCTTCCTGCAGGCTGATGCCCAGCAGCAACAGCACCCCGGAGAAAATCAGCCCCACCAGCGTGTTGATCACGGTGATGGTCAAAACATAGCGCGAGACCTCACGTTCGATCGAACGCAGGATGTCGGTAGTGAACCGCTGCTGCTGCCGGCTGGGGAACAGCGCGATGGCATGCTTCTGCAGGTTCTGCCCGTAGATCATGAAGAACAGCGTCAGCAGCACCACCGCCAGCACGGACGCGGCCAGTCGCGGCGCCCGGGTCAGCACCTTGTACGGGTCATCCAGCTGGGTGCGCACCACCTGCACCCGGCGGCTGCCCTCGCCACCCGCCACGCGCGCGAAATTCTCCGCCGCCTGGTTGGCCTGCTGCACCGGCTTGGTCAGGTTCTGCACCTGCCGGGCCACCTTGCGCAGCTGTTGCGGCGCTTCCTGTGCCCATTCCATCGCAGGGCCCACCAGCTGCACGCCCAGCGCGGCCGTGCCGCTAAGCCCCACCCCGATCACCAGCACCGCCGCCAGGAAGCGCGGAACCCACAGCCGGCCCAGCAGGCGCAGGATCGGGTTGCCGACCAGCGCGAAGAACATGGCCAGCAGGATCGGCAGGATGATTTCCTGCGCGGCCCACAGAGTGAACGCCACCGCCAGCATGGCCAGCACCACCAGCGACATCGGCGCGCGCGGGCGCGGCGGGGGCGGTACCGGTACCGGCAGGGGAGCGTCGGCAGGGGAGGGCGCAGGAACGCTCATGCAGGTCGCACGCTGGAGAGGAGACGCATTATTGGGCAACCCGGGTGCGTGCGGCGTGTGGAATGGGAGGGCCGGCCAACGGCCGGCGCTACCGGTTAACGTTCGGAAACGTCGGTGGCCGCTTCCGCTGGCAGTGGCTGCGGCTGCGCCGCCTCCTGCGTGGCGGTTACCCGTGCCCGCGGCGCAGCGGCATGGGCGGCGGCCCGAGCCGGTGCTGCAGGTGGCGTCGGGTCGACCGCTTCATCCACCTTGTCCGCAGCCTGTTCGGCGGTTTCGGCCGCCTCATTGGCCTGCATCGAGGCGAACGCCGCCTGTGCGCTGGCCATCAGGTTGGACACCGAACCAATCATCTGCAGCCAGCGGGCGCCGTGGAAACGGGTGCTGCCGGGCTCCAGCTTACCGGCCAGGAAACCACCGGCCAGGCCCACGCTGATGATGCGCAGCGGGGTCCAGCCTTCGCGCCAGGCCTGGCTCAGGGTGAACCAGCTGCACTGGGTCTGGTCGACCCGGATCGAGACCACCTGTTCAGCCCGCTTGACGCGGTGGCGAAGGGCTTCGAACTTCATGGCGTACGCTCCGGTGCCCGCACATCCGCATCGGGATCGTCTTCGGTGGGCTCATCGAACAGGCCCAGCCGCGACAACTGGCGGCGGGTGGCATGCATGCCGGTGTGGCGGAAGAAGAACGACACCCGCCAGATCGCATAGCCGGTCATCACCAGGCTCACCAGCGAGGTGATCAGCAGCGAATGGAACCAGGACAGGCCCCAGCGTTGCATCAGCGCAATCAGCGTGCCGGCCAGCAGCAGCCATGCCGAGGCGCCGAACACGATCGCCACCCCGCTCCACGCCAAGGCCCGACCGAACGCACTGCGTGCCAAGGCAAATTCAAAAGAGGCCAGACGGCGCAGCGAACGCAGCGTGTGCTTGGCCGAATCCACGGTTGCGCGGCCGGCCTGGCCGACCTCGCGGATGCTTTCATCCAGGCGCGGCGCGCGCTGCCCGGCATCGCCCTCCGGTGGAGGCGTTGCCGCCCCACCGTCAGGCGTCGACTGTGCTTGATCGCTCACGCCGACTTACTTGTCGCCGCTGCGGGCAAGCTTGGCGATGATCCAGCCGGCGGCAAACGCCACGCCGAACGAGGCCAGCGGGCGCTCGCGGATCAGCTCGGCGGCGCTGTCGACCAGGTCCTTGCCCTTGTCCATCAGCGCATCGACCTGTTCCTTGGCAGCAGCACCGCCGAATTCAGCAGCAGCCAGCCCGGACAGTGCGGTGTCGGAGAGTTCGGCCTTGACGTTGGCCTTGCCGATACGCAGTTCGTCGGTCGCCGCGCCGGTGGCGCCCTTGATTGCGCCGCCGGCAGCGGTGGCAGCCGACTTCAGGTGCGAACCGGCTTCACCCAGGTGTTCCTTGAGGTTTTCGGTATTGGTGGGGCTCATCGTGTATCTCCGTAGTAAGCGATGGGGAAGGTGACCGCAGGCCATGCCGGTCGAAGCGAACTGAAGGTAATAGCACTGGCAGGGTGTAGAGGGCGTCAGCTGGTGTGATCCGCGCGCGAAGGTTGCCTGACCGGTTCAGCGCATCTCCAGTTCGCCGCGCGCATTGCCGCGCACCACGCGCAGCACCAGCTGCTGCGGGCGCTGCTGGAAATTGGCGCGCCAGCTGGCCAGGTCGGCGAATTCACCCACGCTGGCCTGGATGATCAGATCGCCGGCGACCAGGCCCGAATTCGCCGCGCGGCTGCCGCGCTTGACCTCGCTGACCATGACCCCGCTGCTGCCGGCCTGGCGCAATGTCTCGGGCAGGTCGACGAAGGTGGCGCCGCTCAACCGCGGGTCCAGCGATTCACCGGCAACCGCGCGCGGCTGTTCCTTCAGCGTGGCCTTGAACGTCAGCGGCTTGCCATCACGGCGCACCTCCAGTGTCAGCGCGCTGCCCACCGGCTGCAGGCCCTCCACGTTGTGCAGCGCCACCGCGCCATCCACCCGCTGGCCATTGGCCGACACCACCACATCGCCCGGCTTCAGCCCCGCCGCAGCGGCGCCCGAACCGGCCAGCACGCGGGTGACAAGCGCGCCACGCGCTTCGCTCAGGCCCAGGTTCTGCGCCAGCGCCTGGGTGAGGTTCTGTGCTTCGATGCCCAGCGTGCCGCGCACCACCACGCCATGCTTGATGAGCTGGTCCACCACATCGCGCGCCAGGTTGGTCGGAATGGCCAGGCCCAACCCGATGTTGCCGGCCATGCTGCCCTGCGGGTTGAAGCTGGCGGTATTGATGCCCACCAGCTGGCCCTGCAGGTTGACCAGCGCGCCGCCGGAGTTGCCCGGGTTGATCGAGGCGTCGGTCTGGATGAAGTTCTGGTAGCCAAGCCCGCGGATGCCGGTACGGCCCACCGCCGAGACGATGCCCGACGTGACCGTCTGGCTGAAGCCGAACGGGTTACCGATGGCCACCACAAAGTCGCCTACGCGCAGCTGCGTGCTGTCGCCCAGCGGCAGCGCGGTGAGCCTGTCGGCCGGAATGCGGATCAGCGCAATGTCGGTATCGCGGTCCGAACCGAGGAACTCGGCCTTGACCGTGCGTCCGTCCGACAGCGTCACCTGCACATCGTCGGCGTTCTCGATCACGTGGTGGTTGGTCAGCACCAGGCCTTCGGCCGCATCGATGATGACGCCCGAACCGAGCGATTCATTGATGCGCTCCTGCGGCACTTCGGGGAACAGGCGGCGGAAGAACGGGTCGTTGAAGTACGGGTTGCGCACCCGCACCACCTGCTTGGTATTGACGCTCACCACCGCCGGCATCACCCGCTCCAGCATCGGCGCCAGCGACGGCACCGGCTGCCCGGCCACCGATGCAGGCAGCGCGGCGGTCGCCGGAATGGCCAGCGTGGCCGGCGCCGCTTCAGCGCGGTTGTCCAGATGGGCGTTGATGGCGGAAGCGACAAAGCCTCCGAAGGCGGCGGCAAGCGCGAGCGTGAGCAGGGTCGGGAGCGGTCGCATGGGAGTCCGGTGGGCGGAAAACACGTATACGGTAAATCAAGCTGAATGAGTCTGTGCGCTGCCGGCTAAACCGGCGATGAAATCGACCCCGGCCACTGCCGCCCCTGCGACCTTCCGTGCCGTTGACACGCCCCCGTGCCGGCGTAAGCTGGATCCAGGCCGGCCACTAGATGTTGCGTTGCCGACCCAGAGTGCCCCAAGGCGTTGGGTTCGCCAGCGGGTACACCCGGTGACCACGCGATGGAGCCTGCCTCGAATGCGTACGGTGCAAACGGACGTGATTCCCCCGGAGCTGGCCACGGGCGACGTGCCGCTGCAGCCGGCGTCGCTGGATATCTGGGACAAGAAGTACCGGCTCAAGACCAAGCAGGGCCAGGCGCTGGATGCGGACATCGACGCCACTTACCTGCGCGTGGCGCACGCCCTGGCCGACGCCGAACTCACCGAGGACAAGCGCCGGCACTGGCGCGAGCGCTTCACCTGGGCGCTGCGCCGTGGCGCCATTCCCGCCGGCCGCATCATTTCCAATGCCGGCGCGCAGGCGCACAAGCCGGCCACCAGCACCATCAACTGCACGGTCTCGGGCACGCTCGAAGATTCGATGGACGGCATCCTGCGCAAGGTCCACGAAGCCGGGCTTACCCTCAAGGCCGGCTGCGGCATCGGCTATGAGTTCAGCACGCTGCGCCCACGCGGCGCGTTCGTGGCAGGGGCTGGTGCACACACCTCCGGCCCGATGTCCTTCATGGATATCTTCGACAAGATGTGTTTCACCATCTCCTCGGCCGGCGGCCGCCGTGGTGCGCAGATGGGCACCTTCGACGTCTCGCACCCGGATGTGCGCGATTTCATCCGGGCCAAGCGCGAAGACGGCCGGCTGCGCCAGTTCAACCTGTCGCTGCTGATCACCGATGGCTTCATGCAGGCCGTGGACAACGACGCCGACTGGCCGCTGGTGTTCCCGCTGAGCCTGCACGAGGCGGGCGAGTTCGACCTGGCCGATCCGGCCGCCGTGCAGTGGCGCGAATGGCCCACCCACCGCGACTACGTGGTCCGCGAAGATGGCCTGGTGGCCTGCCGCGTCTACGGCCAGATCCGCGCCCGGCACCTGTGGGACATGATCATGGTGTCCACCTATGACTACGCCGAACCGGGTTTCATCCTGATCGACCGGGTCAATGAAATGAACAACAACTGGTGGTGCGAGGACATCCGCGCCACCAATCCCTGCGTCACCGCCGATACCTGGGTGCACACCGCCGCCGGGCCGCGCCAGGTGGCCGAGCTGATCGGGCAGGGGTTCCACGTGCGCGTGGAGGGGCAGGACCATGCCACCACCGATGCGGGGTTCTTCCGCACGGCGCGCAAGCCGGTGCTCGCCCTGCAGACCCGCGAAGGCCATCGGCTGCGGCTGACTGCCGACCATCGGGTTCGCCGGGTCACCCACCGCACCCGCTGGCAGGTGCAGAGCGAGTGGTGCGAGGCGGGCCAGTTGCAGGCGGGGGATGAGGTACTGCTGCAGGACCATCGCGCCGCCCCGCACTGGCCGGGTGCGCTGGCGCATGAGCAGGGTTACCTGCTGGGGCTGCTGAT
This sequence comes from Stenotrophomonas sp. CCNWLW57, assembly GCF_037203925.1. Taxonomy (NCBI): domain Bacteria; kingdom Pseudomonadati; phylum Pseudomonadota; class Gammaproteobacteria; order Lysobacterales; family Lysobacteraceae; genus Stenotrophomonas; species Stenotrophomonas sp. CCNWLW57. Next base: position 52,029 of record NZ_JBBCBJ010000008.1, on the reverse strand, counting down.
GGGCGACGGCACGTTGAAAGAGGAAGGCGCTGTGCTCTCGGTGTGGAGCCCAGCGGCAGTGGCCAATGGCGCGCCGGCGACGCCGGCACCCGGAGCGCTCGCGCTGATGGGTGAAGCGCTGCGCTGCGCGAAGACGCTGCCGCACCGGGCCGATTTCACCGGGTGGGCCGAGGTGGGCGGCCGGAGCGAATGGCGCCTGAAGTCCGCGGCATTGCGTGATCTTGCTCAGCAGCTGGGCATGTCCCCCGGTGATAAGCCGATTACCCCGGCGCTGGAAAAACTTTCCAGCGATGCCTGCCGTGGCTTCCTGCGCGGCCTCTTCGACGCCGACGGCAGCGTGCAGGGCAATCAAGGCAAGGGCGTATCCGTGCGGTTGGCGCAGTCTGATCGTCCGCGCCTGGAGGCGGTGCAGCGCATGCTGCTGCGGCTCGGCATTCCCTCCACCCTCTACGCCCGCCGTGAGGCCGGACACGCCGTGCTGCCGGATGGCCGCGGTGGCCAGCGTGCTTACCCCGCCCTGGCCCAGTTCGAACTCGTGATCAGCGGCGAAGGCATAGCCCGCTACGACGCGCTGATCGGGTTCGCCGACACCGACAAGGCCGCGCGCTTGACCCGGACGCTGGCCGCCTACCGCCGCACGCTCAACCGCAGCCGCTTCTTCGCCACCGTCGAAAGCGTGGACCCGGACGGGGTGGAAGACGTCTACGACGTCCAGGTACCTGGCATCCACTGCTTCGACGGCAACGGACTGCATGCCCATAACTGCGGCGAACAGCCCTTGCCCCCGTATGGCGCGTGCCTGCTGGGCTCGGTCAACCTCACCCGCTTCGTGCGCGAGCCGTTCACCGCCCAGGCCCGGTTCGACTGGGACGAATACAAAGAAGTGGTGCGGGTGTTCACCCGCATGCTCGACAACGTGGTGGAGGTCAACGGCCTGCCGCTGGAACAGCAGCGCCAGGAGATCCTGCGCAAGCGCCGGCACGGCATGGGCTTCCTGGGCCTGGGCTCCACCCTGGCCATGCTGCGCATGACCTATGGCGCGCCCGACGCCTGCGACTTCACCGAGGCCATCGCCCGCGAGATGGCCGTGGCGGGGTGGGAAACCGGGCTCAGCCTGGCCCGCGAAAAAGGGCCGGCGCCGATCATGCAGGAAACCTTCGAGGTCACCGCCGCCATGCTGCGCCAGCGCCCGGAAATGGCCGCCGATGGCTGGCGCGCCGGCCAGCAGATCGAGGGCAAGGTGCTGCATGCCCGCTACAGCCGTTACATGCAGCGCATCGCCAGCGTGGCCCCGGAGCTGGTGGAGGAGCTGGCCGAGATCGGCGCCCGCTTCACCCACCACAGCTCCATCGCGCCCACCGGCACCATCAGCCTGTCGCTGGCCAACAACGCCTCCAACGGCATCGAGCCCTCGTTCGCCCACCACTACAGCCGCAACGTGATCCGCGAGGGGCGCAAGAGCAAGGAGAAGGTGGACGTGTTCTCCTACGAACTGCTGGCCTACCGGCACCTGGTCAACCCGCAGGCCATGCCGTTCGCCGACGAGGATGGCGCCCGCCTGCCGGACTACTTCATTGCCGCCGACGATATCTCGCCCAAGGCGCACGTGGATGTCCAGGCCGCCGCGCAGAAGTGGGTGGACAGCTCCATTTCCAAGACCGCCAACGTCCCCACCGACTACCCCTACGAGCAGTTCAAGGACATCTACCGCTATGCCCACGCGCAGGGATTGAAGGGCTGCACCACCTTCCGTTTCAACCCCGCCGCGTTCCAGGGCGTGCTGGTCAAGGAGGCCGATCTGGAGAACACCACCTACCGTTTCGAACTCCAGGACGGCGCAGTTGTGGAGGTAAAGGGCAACGAACAGATCGAGTATGACGGCGAATTGCACACCGCCGCGAACCTGTTCGACGCGCTCAAGGAGGGCTATTACGGCAAGTTCTGATTGTGCAGCCGAAGCTGTTTTCAAGTGGTTTCATGCGTGATTCCCGTCCGCGCCGGATTCATGGCGCCGGCCGGGCAAGCACAAAGGCGGCTCACGGGCTGCGACAAGACCGTTCCACGATCGTCCGCGCCGGTATAGCATCGCCAGCGAAATCACTGACTGGCCCCTCAGGAGGCAAAACATGAGCAACGGAAATGGCGTCACCGCGACCCTGTCGCAGGGTGTGGAAACTGTGAAAGAAACCGCCGGCAACGTTGGCGAGACCATCGCCCACACCGCTGAAGAAGTGGTCGCCTCGGTGAAGAAGACCGCCAAGCGCGCGCGCAAGGCTGCCACCACCCAGGTTGCCAAGGTCAAGAAGGCTGTCAAGAAGGCCGAGAAGACCGTCGCCAAGAAGGCTGACAAGGCCGCCAAGTCGGTCGGCAAGAGCCTGGCCACGGCCAAGAAGAAGCTGGAAACCGCCAAGAGCAACGCCAAGGCCGAGGCCGCCGCGCTGACCAAGAAGGTCGCCAAGAAGAAGGCCGCTGCTGAAAAGGCCGTGACCAAGACCACCAAGGCTGCCAAGAAGGTTGCCGGCAAGAAGGTCGCCACCGCCAAGAAGGCCGTGACCAAGAAGACCGCCGCCGCCAAGAAGGTCGTGGGCAAGAAGGCTGCCACCACCAAGAAGGCTGTCGCCAGGAAGTCGGTTGCTGCCAAGAAGGCCGTGACCAAGAAGACCGCCACCGCCAAGAAGGTTGTTGGCAAGAAGGTCGCTACCGCCAAGAAGGCTGTCGCCAAGAAGTCGGCCACCGCCCGCAAGGTCGCTGGCAAGAAGACCGTGGCCGCCAAGAAGGTCGTAGGCAAGAAGGTTGCCACCGCCAAGAAGGCAGTCGCCCGCAAGTCGGCCGCCACCAAGAAGGCCGTGACCAAGAAGACCGCCACCGCCCGCAAGACGGTCGGCAAGAAGGTCGCTGTCGCCAAGAAGACCGTGGCCCGCAAGTCGGCCGCCACCAAGAAGGCTGTCGCCAAGAAGACCGCCGTTGCCCGCAAGTCGGTTGCCCGCAAGGCTGCACCGGCCAAGCGCGCCGCCAAGACCGTGGCCCGCAAGGCCCCGGCCAAGCGCGCCCGCAAGTAAGCAGGTAATGCACGGCGCCTGCCCCGCGCGGGCGCCGTGAACACCGAGGAAACGCACCATGGCTGTCAGGATCGATCAGAAGATCACCGGGTATGCCGTCGTCACCCCCGAGGAGACGCGCCAGGCAGCGCCCACCGCCGCCCCGCTCCCGGACGCCGCCAACGACATCGTGCAGATGCACGAGCGCATCGAGCGCCCCGACGTCCTGGTCGGTAACACCTACAAGATCAAATCGCCGATGGTGGAGCACGCCTTCTACGTGACCATCAACGACATCGTGCTCAACCCGGGCACCGAACACGAGCTGCGCCGGCCCTTCGAGGTGTTCATCAACTCCAAGTCGATGGAGCACTTCCAGTGGATCGTGGCGCTCACCCGGATCATGTCCGCCGTGTTCCGCAAGGGCGGGGACGTGACCTTCCTGGTCGAGGAAATGAAGGCCGTGTTCGACCCGCGCGGCGGCTACTACAAGATCGGCGGCGCCTACATGCCCTCGCTGGTGGCCGAACTGGGCAGCATCGTCGAACACCACCTCAAGTCGATCGGCCTGCTGCACGACCCGGAGATGAGCGCCGCGCAACGCGCGCTGATCGCCGAAAAGCGCCGCGAGTACGAAGCGCGGGAGAGCGAAGAGCTGGCCATCACCGGCGACGGCGCCAGCTTTCCGCCCAGCGCCAGCATGTGCGAGAAATGCTTCACCAAGGCACTGGTGTTCCTGGACGGCTGCGCCACCTGCCTGAATTGTGGGTATTCCAAGTGCGGGTGAGCTGACGCCGATGCGCAACCTGGACTTCAGCTCCTGGCAGGCCATGCTCTCCACCTTGGTCGGGCTGGCGGTCATCACCCTGATCGGCGTGGGCATCCGCCTGGTGTTCATGCAGACCCTGCAGCAGCGCCGCGAGCGCGAGAACCGCCAGATCAACGAGCGGCTGCGCACCCTGATAGCCGCCTACAAGACGCTCGGCGGGTCGTTCACCGGCGCGCTGCATGTCGATCCGCGCCACCTGCGTGACCTGCGCCAGGCACCCGGCGAGGGCGACGAAACGTTGAACCTGCCACTGAGCACCGGTAGCGACCGTGCACGCCGGATCCGCGATGCGGTGGAAGCGGCGCTCTCGGACATCGTGCTGCTGGGCACCGACGACCAGGTGCGGCTGGCCGCACATGCGGCCAACGAACTGGCCGCAGGCCGCGCGGTGCCGACCGCCGAGCTGGTGGTATCGCTGCGCGATTTCATCCGCGAGGCGCTGGACCTGGCGCCCATTCCCGCCAGCGTGGCGATTCCGCGCCAAGGCCCGGCGCGGCCTGCGGCCGGTGGTGCGCGGGGCAAGGCCGAGGCCGGCGACCGCGCCGGGGGCAAGGGCGGCGGCGGTGGTGGCATGGGCGGCATGGGCGGTGGGGGCGCCGGGATGGGCATGGGCCACGGCCAGGACGACGACAGCAGCCACGCGCGCTGAGCGGGGCGATGGCTGCCTGGGCCGTCGATTCGCCCGCTACAGCGCCTGCTACTTCCTGAGCTCCACGATCGGTACGAAGCCGCCATAGATCATCCGCTTGCCGTCGAACGGCATGGGATTGTTGGCCGGATCCATGCGCGGGTCCTTCATCATTTTCTCCATCCCCGCATCGCGGGTGGCCTTGTCCGGCCATTCGATCCAGGAGAACACGACCGTCTCATCGTCCTTGGCTTCTACGGAGCGGAAGAAGTCGGTCTGCTTGCCGTGGGTGACGTCATCACCCCAGCACTCCACCACGCGCAGCGCGCCGAATTCCATGAACACCGAATCGCCTTCGTTGGCGTGTTTGATGAATTTGTCTTTGTTGGCGGTGGGTACGGCCAATACGAAACCGTCGATATAGGACATCTGCAGCCTCCGGTAACCGGTGCACCACGGCGGGCACCTTCAAGGAATACGACGCGTGGGGGCGCGGGAAATCGACAGTGCCTCCACAGCAGGCTGGAGGCGGTGATGATTTCGTTAATCCGGCATGTGCAGTCGGAAAATCAACGGGTTAAGTCACTGATGCGCTGCATTGCAGCGAAGCAAGGGTAAGAAAACCCTTAACGACGGTGAGGAACATCCTGATATTCGCGCGCCGCTATCGGCCTCACTATGCAAGCGCCGGGCAGGCCACCCCAAGGGCCCTGCGGTTTGATGCCAGAGCTGCGTCAGCCGGTGCAACACGGAAGATGGACGCGTTAGCCGACTACTCCCCAAGAGCGGCTTCCCCAGCGCGTGACGCCCTGCAAGGGTATCGTCGTGACCGGATTCCCATCGCCCTGCCAAATCATTTCGGCATGAGTCCAGCGGCGATCTCTCGATCACTCCCACTCCCCTTGATCCAGGCGTTGTAAACGCGAGGTTCATCGTGTGCCGCGAACACACACAGCACACCTGAAAAATGCGCCGCGCGCGTATATGACACGACGCGTCTGAATGGTTGCCAAAAATTCGCGTAGCCGAAACCGGCTCACTTCAGGGCGCGTTGTGTCGAATAACGGAGAATTTACATTCCCGATGCAGAAGCCGCTTGTGCCACTGCACGAACGAAACAACAGAAAAGGTGTACCCCCATGAAGACCTCCTTGATTGCCCTGGCGCTCGCCGCCGCTCTGCCGTTCGGCGCTTCGGCCGCTGAAGGCCTGTCCTACAATTACGCCGAAGGCGATTACGTCAAGACCGATGCCGATGGTGGCAAGGCCGACGGTTGGGGTGTGAAGGGTTCGTACGGTTTCCTGCCGAACTTCCATGCGTTTGGTGAGTACAACCAGCAGAAGACCGACATCGGCAACTTCAAGGTTGACCAGTGGCGCGTCGGCGTGGGCTACAACCACGAAATCGCCACCAGCACCGACTTCGTGGGCCGCGTTGCCTACAACAAGTTCGACCCGAAGGAAGGCCTGGACTTCAACGGCTACAGCGCTGAAGCCGGTATCCGCACCGCGTTCGGCCAGCACGCCGAAGTCTACGCAATGGCCGGTTACGAGGATTACAGCAAGAAGCACGGCATCAATCCGGATGGCCAGTTCTACGGCCGTCTGGGTGGCCAGGTGAAGTTGAACCAGAACTGGGGCATCAACGGCGATATCAAGATGGATCGCCACGGTGACAAGGAATGGTCGGTCGGCCCGCGTTTCAGCTGGTAAGCGGCGTCTGATCGCTCCGCTGCGTGCCTGACTGGCGCAGCGACAAGGGCCCGGCACATTGCCGGGCCTTTTTTGTGGGCGCGAAAAGCGTACCGACCAACGGTCGGTACCTACCAGCACACCGGTAGGCGGCCACCGTTGGTGGTCGCGGGCCCGCAGGCGATAATGGCTCGGCCTCCCGGAGAACCCCATGTCCCAGCCGACCCCACTGCAACAACCCCGCGTCGGCTGTGGCGCCGTCATCCAGCGTGCCGATGGTGCCGTCCTGCTGGTCAAGCGCGGGCGTCCGCCCGAGCAGGGCCACTGGGGCCTGCCCGGCGGCAAGGTCGATTGGATGGAGAAGGTGGAAGACACGGTGGTGCGCGAAGTGCTGGAAGAGACCGGACTTCGCATCGCGTTGGAGCGGCTGCTCTGCGTGGTGGACCACTTCGAGCCGGCGCTGGGCCAGCACTGGGTGGCACCGGTCTACCTGGCGCGCACGCTGGACGACACGCCGGCCGCGTCGCTCGAACCCGAAGCAATCCTTGCCGTGGACTGGTTTGCGGCCGACGCATTGCCCGCCCCCCTGACCCGCTCGGCCACCGAAGGGCTGGCGCGGCTCGCCGAGCCGCGCTGAACCGCGCGCGCTATCGCCGCGCGGCGGCGCCGTCGCCGCGCGCCACCGCTTCCACTTCCTCGCGGCTGGTACACGCGGCATCCCCCGGCGTGGTCATCGCCAATGCGCCGTGTGCCGCGCCGAGCTCCACCGCCACCTGTTCGCCCAGGCCTTCCAGCAGGGCATGCACCACGCCGGCCACGAACGCATCGCCGCCGCCCACGCGGTCCAGCAGGTCGACTTCGCGCGCGGCGGAGACGAACAGCGCCTTGCGGTTGCGCAGCGCGCCGGCCCAACCGTTGCGGGCCGCGTTGCTGGCATCGCGCAGGGTGAACGCCACCGCCTGCAGGTTGGGGAACCGTTCCATTGCGCGGAGCGCGGCCGCATCGGCCGGTCCCACGTCCATCGGTGTCTCGCGCCGGCCCAGGTCGGCCAGGTCCATGCCGAGGCAGGCGGCAAAGGAATACTCATCGCCAATGAGCAGGTCGCACTCGGCGGCGATGGCGCAGTTGGCGTGGCGTGCCGCGTCCGGATCCGGGTGGCTGTTCCACAGGCTGGCGCGGTAGTTGAGGTCGTAGGACACCGCCACGCCATGCCGGCGCGCCGCGCGCACGGCAGCGATGGCCGTCTGCGCGCTGTGCTCGGACAACGCGGCGAAGATGCCACCGGTGTGCAGCCAACGCACCCCGTGCACGCCGAACAGCGTGTCCCAGTCGATCTCGTCAGGCTGAAGTTGTGAGGCGGCCGAGTACGCCCGATCAGACACCCCCAGCGGCGCGCGCACGCCGAAGCCGCGCTCGGTGAAGTTCAGCCCCATCCGCGTGTTGCGGCCAATGCCGTCGTACTCGCGCCAGAGGATCTGGCTGCTGTCCACGCCGCCGGCCTGGATCAGCTGCTGGGCCAGCAGGCCCAGCTCGTTGCGCGGCAGTGCGGTCAGCACCGCCGTGGCATGGCCGAAGGTACTGCTCAACCCGCGTGCCACGTTGTACTCGCCGCCGCCTTCCCATACCTGGAACTGGCGGGCGTTGCGCACGCGGCCTTCGCCCGGGTCGAACCGCAACATCACTTCACCCAGCGCCATCGCGGCCCAGCGTGGGCTGGCGTGCCGGGCCAGCTGGAACTGCTGCGTGCTCATCGTGCCTTGCACCCGAGCACGGCCAGGTCCACGCCCTCGGCCATGCGCCGGTAGCCTTCATCGTTGGGGTGCAGGAAATCGCGGGTGATGGCTTCCGGCAGGAACTCCGGCTTGGCCGGATCGCGCAGGATCTGGTCGAAGTCGATCAGCGCATCGAAGCCACTGCGGCCACCGCGCATCCAGGTGTTGAGCGTGGTGCGGGTGCCGGCCGATACGGGTTCGTAGCGGTCCGATCCGCCGAACGGCGTCATCGTTGCGGCAATGGCGCGGATGCCGTTGCTGTGCAGGCGCTCGGCCACCTGCCGGTAGCCCAGCACCATGTCATCGGCATTGCGGCCGGCCACCGGCGGGGTGCCGCCGTCATGGCGGATATCGTTGATGCCTTCGAACAGGATCACCCGGTCCACATGCGGCAGCGCGATCACATCGCGGTCCAGCCGGGCCAGCGCACTGTGGCTGCGGCCATGGTCCATCACCTTGTTGCCGCTGATGCCGGCGTTGACCAGCACCACCTGGTCCGGGCAGGCCTGCTGCAGGCGGGTGGCCAGCAGCGAAGGCCAATCGCCGTTGCTGCCGCGCGTGGCAGTGGCACCTTCGGTGATCGAATCGCCCAGTGCAACCACCACGATCGGCGTGGTGCTGCGCTCGGCCAGCACTGCCGATACCACGTTCTGCCGGTAGGCCAGCTTCACGTTGTCGGCAACCTCGGCCTGGCGGCCGTCGGCAATGCGCAGCGCGGTGCGCCGCACCGCTGGCTGGGTGGGTTCGGGGAAATACACGGTGAGTGAGACATCTGCCAGCGCCGGCACCGCCATCGGCACCGGGTCGCTGAGCAGCACCGCGCCCACCGGCACGGTGACCTCGCTGCGCCCGTTGAAGGTCACCAGCCTGGCCGGCGTGGCCGTGCCGGTGCGCTGTGCGGTGGCGCCGCCGATATGCAGCGGCGCCACGCCCAGCTCGTTGGTAATGCGGAAGCGCAGCGCGGTGGCCGAGCTGGCCAGGCGCATGTCCTGGCGCACGGTCTGGTTGGCGAACTGCACCGGTGCTTCCGGCGTGCCGTCCTGGCGGTCGGGCGCCGGCGAGGCGGTCCAGGCCGGTACCCAGACCTGGGCTTGGGTGGGCAGCGCCGCGGCGCTGGTGGCAAGTGCAAATGAAAGTGCAGTGATCCAGCGCAGCATGGCGGCCCTCCCAGGCGGTCAGCGGTCTATCAGGAGAAGTAGGTGCCGCCGTTGACGTCCACGTTGGCACCGGTGATGAAGCCGGCCGCGTCCGAGGCCAGGTATACGGCGGTGTCGGCCGCTTCCTGCGGGCGGCCCTGGCGGCGCAGCGGGGTGTTGCCGGCCACGGCGGTGCGCACTTCCGGCTTGGTGAACTCATCGTGGAAGCGGGTGGCAATCATGCCGCAGCACAGCGCGTTGACGCGGATACCGCGCGGGCCCAGCTCCTTGGCCATGGCGCGGGTGAAGGTCATCACGGCGGCCTTGGCGGTGGCGTAGATCGACGCGCCAGGTCCACCGCCGTCGCGGCCGGCCTGCGAGGCGAAGTTCACGATCGCGCCGCCTTCGGGCATGTGCGGCACCACCGCATGGGTGGTCAGGTAGACCGAGCTCATGTTGAGGTCCATCACCTTGTGGAAGAACGCCGGGTCGATCTCGGCCAGCGGGCGGCGCTGCACCATGCCACCGGCCACGTTCACCAGCACGTCGATCCGTGGCCCGAACGCAGCCTGGGTGGCGGCAACCATGCTGGCCACGGCCTGCGCGTCGGTCACGTCGGCGCGGTGCACGATGGCGGTGCCGCCGGCGGCCTGCACCTGCTGCAGGGTGTCCTGCGCGCTGGCTTCGTCGTTGGCGTAGTTGATGCAGACCTTGGCGCCGGCCGCGGCCAGCTTCAGCGAAATCTCACGGCCGATATCGCGGCCGCCACCGGTGACGATCGCCACCTTGTCCTTGAACTGATTCATTTGGTACTCCAGTGATGCGAGGGGGAAAAGGAAAACGTCAGCGGGAAGGCGGCGCGTCGAGCTTCTCGACGCGTCCGGTCACCAGCCACAGGGCAAGCAGGGAAGCGGGCACCAGCGCCGCCACCAGGATGAAAATGGGTGCATAGGAGTCGCGGGTCATCACCGGCACCAGCCAGGTGGTGATCAGCGTGCCGGCCACGGCGGCCATGCCGCCCAGCCCGGCCAGCGAGCCGACCGATTTGCCGTTGAAGATGTCGCCGGGCAGGGTCTGGATGTTGCCGATGGCGATCTGGAAGCCGAACAGCACGAAGGCAATGGTCACCACCGCCCACACCGGGTCGGTGGCCAGCACCGCGCCCAGCAGCGCCGGGGCCATGATCGCCCCGCCCAGGGTGATGACCCATTTGCGTGCGCGGTCCACGCTCCAGCCGGCCCCGATCAGCCGCCCGGACAACCAGCCGCCGCCGAGGCTGCCGATCATCGCGCCCACGTAGGGCACCCAGGCAAAGATGCCGATCTGCTTGATGTCGAAACCGAAGGTATCGGCCAGGTAGATCGGCAGCCAGGACACGAACAGCCACCAGATCGGGTCGATGAAGAAGCGCGTGGTGAGGATGCCCCAGGTCTGCCGGTGGCCCAGCAGTTGGCGCACGTTCGGCACGTATTCGACCTTGGGCACGGCCGGCTGTTCGGCCGGTGCATCCAGGATCAACGCGCGTTCGGCCGCGCTCACCCACGGGTGCTTGTCCGGGCCGGCGCGGTAGATGATCAGCCACGGCAGCAGCCAGACGAACCCGATGGCGCCGATGAGGATGAAGGTGCCGCGCCAGCCCAGCCACAGGAACAGCACTGCGATGAGGGGGGCGGAAATGATGGCGCCGATCGATGCGCCAGCGTTGAACACGCCTTGCGCCAGGGCCCGCTCACGTGCCGGGAACCATTCGGCGTTGGCCTTGACCGCACCGGGCCATGCGCCTGCTTCACTGATGCCGAGCATGGCGCGCACGATGCTGAAGGACAGGATCGAGTGGGTCACCGAATGCAGCGCGATCGAGATCGACCACACCGCAATCGACAGCGCAAAGCCCATGCGGGTGCCGATGATGTCGAAGAGGCGGCCGAACACGAACTGGCCGGCGGCGTAGAACAGCATGAACACCGTGACCAGCAGCGCGTAGTCTTCCTTGGTGGCGCCCACGTCCTTGGAAATCTGTGGCCACATCACCGCCAGGGCGTTGCGGTCGATGTAGTTGATCACCGTGGCCACCGCGATCAGCGCCACGATCAGCCAGCGCACGTAGGAACGGGTTCGGGTGCTCACGTTCATTTGCCGCCCTTGCCGGTGGCCGTATCGAAGCGCTTCCAGCCGCCGTTCCAGGTCCAGCGCTGGCCGTCGCCGCTCACCTCATGGCTGCCGCCCTTGGACGGGTCATCGGCGATGCCCAGCGCCAGCCGCTGGCCACCGGCCAGGTCCAGCACCAGCACGCTGGCGTCCTTTCCGCGGTAGTGCACCAGCCGGTCGATGCGGCTGTTGGCGCCGCGCACGGTTTCGGCGGTGCCGTCGTACTGGCCATGCGGCTCCAGCACGCCATAGAAGGTGGTGGACGCCTGCCCATCCACGCGCTGCAGCAGCAGCGGTTCGCGGCGCAGGTTGAAGGAAGGATCGTTCGCACCGCTTTCGCCGATCAACGCCCGTGCCGGGGCGGTGCTTGCGAACCGGTAGGTATAGAAGCGCCCATCCAGCAGCCAGGTCAGGCTGCGCGCCTCGGTGCCCGGTTCGCTGGAGGCATCCACCCACACGTGCTGGTAGCCGTTGGCCTTGCCCAGCACCGGGCGCGTGGTCACCGCCGACTGGGCCTTGAAGCCCACGTCCATGATGTGGCCGTTGAAGTGCAGCGGCAGGTCGTAGCGGGCCGGCGTGCTGCCGTCCACGTGCAGCAGGTCCAGCACCACCGGCTGGCCCAGCGACGGGTGCGCGAGCAGCGCCTGGGTGCGGGTGAAGCTCACCCCGTCATACGCACCGTCCATGCGTGCCGACACGATCTGGGTGTCGTCGGTCACCGCGAACAGCAGCGGAGCGGGGGCCAGCGGCTGGCCCTTCTTCCAGTCGCCGCCGAAGTGGCTCTGCTCGTTCACCACCAGGGTGTTGTGCGCCAGCGTCTGCCGCGCCCAGCTGTTGTTCTCGGGCAGGTAGATGCCACCCGACTTGGCTTCGATGTTGAGGAAGCGGGCGGCGCCGTAGTCGGTGACCACACGCTGGCCGTTGTCGTAGAACAGCCAGTTCAGCTTGTCGAAGTGGCCGTGGCCCATGCCCTGCTTGGTGTTCTTCATCACCAATGTTTGACCGTCTTCGCCACCCATGCGCAGGATGGCCAGCGCGCCTTCGGTGCCGTCCGGGCCATCGCGCAGCAGGGTGGGGACGAAGGCGTAGGGCCTGGCCTTGTCTTCAGCCAGCGCCTTGGCCACCTGCAGCCCTTCGGGAGAGAGCAGCACGCGCTTCTGGCCCTTGGCGACCGACAGCAACCGTGCATCGCCGGTGTTGGCGTATGCGATGTCGATGCCCGCCACCAGCTCTTCGGTGTCCAGGCCCTTGTCCAGGATCGAGTCGTTGATCGGGATGAAGTAGCCGCCGTAGCTGCTCTGTACCAGCGCATCCACCGCCTTGAGCAGCACCCCGTCGCGACGCTTGAAGATGCCGCGTTCGGGTTCGTTGCGCTGTACCGCATTGGCGAACAGGATGAAGGGCGCCAGCGCATAGCGCTGGTAGTAAGGGCCCTCTTCGTAATAGCCATCGGGCGAGAACAGCTGGTCCACCTGCTTGAGGAAGCCGGCGTTGCCATCGCGCTTGCTCCCCTTCAGCGCCTGGTCCACCAGCACCGGGTCGCGCAGCACGTAGCCGGTCATCCCGGTGGCGGCCACCGCCCAGGTGGCGTGGTTGTGGATCTTGTCGAAGTTCTCCGGGTTGCCGCGCAGGAACTGCGCCATCGGCCGGAACACGTTGTCGTCGATGGTGCGGCGCTCATCGGCGCTGAGGCTGTCGCGGATCGCGTCGTAACCCTGCACCGCGTTGACCAGCCACACCGAATCATTGAGCGTCTGCCAGAACAGACGCCCGGGAATCTGCCCGCGTCCTTCCGGATGCGCGCCCAGGCCGGGGTACAGCGTGGCGTAGCCGAGGAGTACATCGCGCGCGAAGTTCGCATACGCCTTGTCGCCGGTGAGCCGGTACAGCGCGCCTGCGGCCTGGATGGCCTGGTAATTGCGCTTGTGCTGTTCGTGGGTGTAGCCGCCGCCCTTGTCCTTGGGCACCGGCACATCGATGCCGGCCTTCATCATCGCGCGCACGAGCTTCTCGGCACGGGCCTGTTCCCTGGCGAACATCGGGTAGCCGGCGCCATCGCGGCGCATCTGCTCCCACTGGGCGGCGGTGACCAGCACCGGTGCGCTGCCGGCTTCGGCACCGCGCGTGGCGGCGTTGGGCGCCTGGGCGTGCGCGGCGGGCAGCGCGGCGGCGCTGAAGGTGGCCGCCAGCAGCAGCATCAGGGGCGTGGAACGCGTCATGGCAAAGTCTCGGCTGGGATATCGGACTGCAGCGCCGCCGTAGCGGTGAACGTGGTGTTGCGCAGGCGCAGGTGCGGCTCGCCTGTCTGGTGGGTGAAACGCACCCGGCCGCTGCGCAGCCAGGTGGTGTCGCTCAGGTGGGCCTGCTGCACGCCGTGCAGGCGCAGGCTGGTGTCGCCCACGTTGCCGACCTGTTCCAGGCGGCTGCCGCGCAGCGCGAAGGCCGGCCCGAAGGTGCTCTCATCGATGCCGCCGCGGTACAGGTTCACCAGCGGGCCACCGATGCGCTGGAAGATCGAATCGACAATCTCCACCGTTTCGGCGTTGTAGGTGCCCAGGTCGTCGGTCTCGGCGGCGGAGGCGATCACGCTGCCGCTGATGTCGTTCACCGTCACGCCGTGCAGCCGGATCAACGCGGCGAACGTGCCCTTGCCGGTGTTGATCACATCAAAGGCCTTGTTGCTGCTCAGGTCGTGGATGCGGCTGTTGGCGATCTCCAGCGTGTAGTCGAAGGCCTGGCTGCCCGGCGGTACGCGGATCACCGCGTTGCCGGCGGCATCCGGCGCCAGGCTGCCGTCGATCTCCAGCCCGGCCAGGCGCAGCGAGCCGCCGGGGCGGATCTCGAACAGCGAGGGCCGTGAGAAACGCAGCGTGGCCTTGCCCTTGGCCGGGCCGATCACGCTCAGCGGGTGGTTTACCGCCAGTACCTGGCTGATGCGGTAGTCACCGGGCTGAAGCTGCAGGCGGTCTCCCGCGGCGCTGGCCGCCACGGCGGTCACCAGGGTGTCTTCGCCCGGCGCGACGCGATGCGCGCGGCCGCTGTCCAACGCGGTCTGGGTGACCTGTTTGGGATACCACGCCACGCCGACCTGTTCGCGCGGCACCGGCGCCAGGTCGCGCGGTGCGCCAACCTCAATACCGGCCGGCGGATACTGCAGGCCGTTGGCCGCGCGCTGCAGGGTGAGGCTACGGCCCTGAACGCCGTTGGGGAAACCGGGCGACGCCGCCGGGCTCTGCACGTTGCCACTGAAGGCAAAGCCGGCAAGGTCGCCCTGCGTGCGCAGCAGCTCGCCGCTGCCATCGCCGACGAACAGGTTGTCGGCGATCTTGCTGCGCACCGGCATCGCGTTGCGCTCCTCGTCCAGCCCGGCGCCGAGGAACAGGTAGCGCGCCTGCACGAAGCTGTTGTGGCTGATCAGCGCGTTGTCCACCTGCTCATAGCGGTTGAGTGGCGCATCGCGGGTGCCGGCCATCACCGCCAGCGCCGAGGCAAAGCCATCGCCGGCCACGCCTTCGAAATAGTTGTCGCGCACGATCTGGTCGCGGTTGATCACCCGCACCCCACCGGTATGGGGCTTGCCGTTGCCCAGGAAGATGTTGCGCTCCACCACGTTGCCGTGGCCGTGGCGCAGCACCATCGAGCCGCGCGATTCCTTGAACACGTTGCCGCGGTAGAGGTTGCCACCGGATTTGTTGGAGACGATCTCCACCTCGCCATCGCAGTGCTCGAACCAGTTGTTCTCCACCACCGTGTTGGAGGCCGACTGCGAATCGTGGCTGGTGCCTACGCGGATGGTCTCGCCGCCGTTGCTGCCCAGGTTGGGGCGCGGCCCGAACCAGTTGTGGTCGATGCGGTGGCGGTTGTCCAGCCCGCTGGTGGCATTGCGCACCACCACCAGGGTGGTGCCGGCGTTGGTCTTGCCCACCAGCTGGTTGTGGTCGAAGCGATTGAAGCGGCCGTACATCGCCACCCAGTTGTCGGACTGGGCGCGGTCGGGCTTGTTGTAGCCATCAATCACGATGCCGGTGACCCGGCTGTGCTCGGCCCAGGCCTTGGAGGAGCTGCGGAAGCTCACCACCTCACCACCCGGCGCCCAGCCATCGCGGAACACCAGGTTGGAGACTTCCAGGTAGGCCCCGGCCAGCCGCAGCTGCGATTGCCCGCTCAGGATCACCTTCCCGGGCGTCTGCGCGGTCAGACGAATTGGTTGACCAATTGTGCCGGTACCCGTCAGCAGAAGATCCACATCCCGCCACGTTCCATCGGCCAGAACGACAGTATCGCCGGGCTTAAGGCCCTTCGCAGCGGCAGCGTACCCAGCCGCGTCGTGCACAAGGTACTCAGCCGACCAGGCAGCGCCAGGCATGAGCGCCAGCACGGTAGCGGCGGTTCCCAAACGCCGGCCAGCACGGCCGATCGGCCCCATAACGCATGGACCCCACCGAAACCAACGCTGTACCGCCCTACTCACACCCACATCTTGTTGCTGTGCCACAGGTTAACCCTCCCAGATCACCATGGACGCCAACGCGAGTCAGGATGGTAACAGCCTCGACCGCAACAACGTCAACCACAATCGCATACCACTTTAGGCATATGTGGTTGGCCATTTGCGCAAATATCTGCTGCATCCGCACATAAAATTGGTTGTAACTGGCCTAGGTGCATCACCGGGGTAGACTTTAGTACCAATTCATTGACATTGGTCCTCCAACCGTGAATCTTCCGGATCGAATCCGTGTAGTCGGACGATCCATCCTGGGAGGGAGATCACGATGTTGCATGACCGCCGTACGGCCTCGCCACGAGGCTTCCGCCACACCGCGCTGCACAGCGCGCTGTTCTATGCCCTGTGCGCCACCGCGGCCCTGCCGCTGGCGCACGCACAGGACGCCGCCCCGGCCGCCGCGCCGGCGCAGGCCACCACACTGGACCAGGTCCAGGTGACCGGGACCCGCGGCACCATCCAGACCTCGATCGACAAGAAGCGCGACGAGACCGTGGTGTCCGACGTGCTCTCGGCCGAAGACATCGGTGACCTGCCGGCACTGTCCATCGGCGAAGCCATCGAAACCATCACCGGCGCCTCCACCCACCGCGAGAAGGGCGGCGCCTCGGAAATCTCGATCCGTGGCCTGGGCCCGTTCCTGGGCTCGTCCACCTTCAACGGCCGCGAGGCCACCAACGGCAGCGGCGACCGCTCGGTGAACTTCAACCAGTTCCCCTCGGAGCTGATCAACACCGTGGCCATCTACAAGACCCAGCGCGCCAACTTCGTCGAAGGCGGCACCGCCGGTACGGTCAACATGGAAACCGTCAAGCCGCTCGAGTACGGCAAGCGCACCTTCCACCTGGACGGGCGCGGCACCTGGCAGGAATACGACGACCGACTCAAGGACGGCGACGGCGTGGGCTGGCGCGGTACCGCCAGCTACATCGACCAGTTCGATTTCAGCGGCGGCGGCAAACTTGGCGTTTCGCTCGGCCTGCAGGCGCTGGAAGGCAGCAATCCCGAAGAAATGTTCTCCAGCAGCACCACCTGGGCGGCCTGCGATGGCCGCGAAGTGGTCGGCGCCACCCGCAACTGCACCCAGGTCAACGGCAACGACGTGGCCAACGGCGTGCCGTACTACCTGGTGCCCGGCAGCCGCCTGTATCGCCAGTTCATCGAACACGACAAGCGCGATTCGCAGTTCGGCGCGCTGCAGTGGCGGCCCAACGACGCGGTGGAAGTGAACCTGGATTACCAGCACTCCAAGCGCGATTACACCGAAGACCGTTCGGACCTCACGCTGTCGTCGATGATGCGCAACCTCAACAACCGCGTGGTCAGCGATGACGGTGCGCTGATCAGCCACACCGGCAGCACCACCATCGATTCCACCGGCAACTTCCTGGAACGCAACGAGGAATACACCGGCGGCGGGTTCAACGTGATCGTGCGGCCCGGCGCGGCGTGGATGTTCTCCACGGATCTGTCCTACTCCAACACCCAGCGTTCGCAGATCGAGCGCTCCACCCGCCTGCGTGCCGGTCGTACCGACGTCAACGGCAGGCCGGTGGCCGGCATCAAGAACACCCGCTATGTCGACTACACCTACGACTACAGCGGCGATGTGCCCAGCATCTACCTCGATCCGGCGTTCGACGTGAACAACCCGGACAACTTCACCGATTCAGCCCTGATCCGCCGCCGCCAGCAGGACCGCGAACACACCATCCGCGCCGGCCGCTTCGATGCGGCATTCACCCCGGAAAGCGGCTTCTTCACCGCGCTCAAGGGTGGCCTGCGCCGTTCCGAAGCGACCTACACCGACTTCACCGACACCGTGGATGTCACCACCACCAATGTCGCCGCGATCCGCGCCGCCAACCAGGCCTGCCGCCAGGCCTTCCCGCAGGATGATTTCCTGGCCAACGCCAGCGGCAACACCATCGACCAGTGGGCCACCTTCGACAGCCGCTGCCTGTTCAAGGCCTTCACCGGCGTGGATGACACCGGCCTCAGCGCGGACCTGCGCGACCCGGCCAACAACGATGTGACCGAGAAAACCAGCGCCATCTACCTGATGGGCGACTACAGCAGCGAGTGGTTCGGCGTGCCGGTCACCGGCAACATCGGCGTGCGCTGGGTGCACACCGACGTACGTTCGATGGGCCTGCGCAGCGGGCTGGACGTGGTCAACAATCCCGACGGCACCGTGACCCTGCGACCCACCGGCGATTTCACCCGGCAGGTGCTCAAGGCCAGCAACAACGAATGGCTGCCCAGCTTCAACGCCGCCTTCGAACTGCGCCCGGACCTGCTGCTGCGCGTGGGTGCCTACCGCGCGATGTCGCGCCCGGACCTCGCCGCGCTCGGCTACGGCCGCAGCTTCAACCTGGACGAGGTGGATACCGAGTTCGGCAGCGTGGCCGATGCACTGGGCAACATCACCGCCACCGGCAACCCGCGCGCCACCCCGCTGATGTCGTGGAATGCCGATGTCTCGCTGGAGTGGTACGCCAACGCCGATTCCATGCTGTCCACCGCCGTGTACTACAAGCAGTTCAATGGTGGCTCGGTGCCGGTGGTGGTGGGCGAGAACTTCGACATAGACGGGGTGAGCGTCACCGTGCCGGTGGAGCAACTGGCCACCAGCGACCAGAAGAGCGACCTGATTGGCTTCGAGCTCACCGGCTCGCACAGTTTCTCCTACCTGCCGGGCATCTTCGCCGGGCTGGGCGTGAAGGCCAGCTACAACTACGCCCATTCCAACTTCAAGACCGAAGACCTGCGCCTGGGCGAGTCCACCGATCCGGTCACCGGCATCGTCACCCCGGGCATCGTGGAGCCGGCCAACATCTTCGGCCTGTCCAAGCACGTCGCCTCGGCGCAGGTGTACTGGGGCCTGGGCAAGCTGGACCTGCAGGCCATCTACAAGTACCGCTCCGATTACTACCAGCAGTTCGTGGGCGACCCGGCGCAGAACCGCTACGTGCGCGACAATGGCTCGCTGGACTTCCGCGCCACCTACAAGGTGAACAAGCACCTGTCGGTATCGCTGTCGGCCAGCAACCTCACGGACGAGCCGCGGGTGTCGGATATGCCCATCCTGGGCAGCTTCCGCGAGTACACCACCTACGGCCGGCGGTATTATCTGGGGGTACGCTACCGTTTCTAAGCGCAACTCCGGTTCCCAGCCACCGTACAGCCAGGCCTTGAAGATGTCCGAACCCCGCCTTTACCAGTCCATTGCCGCTGAAATCGTCGCGCTGATCGAGAAGGGCGAATTCCCGCCCGGCTCGCGCCTGCCCGGCGAACGCGACCTGGCCGAACGGCTGGGGGTGAGCCGGGTCACGGTGCGCGAAGCGGAAATTGCCCTGGAGGCGCAGGGCCTGATCACCATCAAGACCGGTTCGGGCGTGTACGTGAAGGCACGTCCGGCGGCCGCCCCTGGCGCGCTGCCGGATGTATCGGCATTCGACCTCACCGCCGCCCGTGCGGTGATCGAAGCCGAGGCGGCGGCCATGGCCGCCAGCCGCATCACCGATGCGGAAGTGGAAATGCTGGAAGGGCTGATTGCTGCCATGACCGACCCGGCCTCGAGCGAGGCGGCGGCCAGCGAGGCCGACCGCCAGTTCCACCTGGCCATTGCACGCATTGCCGGCAACCCGGTGGTGGAGCACTGCGTGCAGCTGATCTGGCGCATGCGCAACGAGTTGCCGCGGGTGCGCCAGGTGTATGCCAACGTGTGCCACAACGACGGCGATACCCGCAACGACGAACACACCGCCATCCTTGATGGCCTGCGCCTGCGCGACCCCGGCGCGGCGCGCACGGCAATGCGCAATCACTTCCAGCGGCTGTTCGAATCGATGCTGGAAGCCACGGAAAACGAAGCGCTGGCGGAAATCCGCCGGCGCACCCAGCAGGACCGCGAACGGTTCCTGGCCGCCACCGCGCGATAAGGGGGGCTTATTCCCCCTGGTACTGCTTTTCTTCCACCAGCTGTGAGCCGGCAATCCGGTTGATCTCGTTCTTTACCTTCACCCGCTCGCCGTTGGTGCCATAAACACCGCGCGCCAGCTGGATGAACTGATCATCGAACACCTGCGCCGCTTCCTTGTCGCGCAGCTGGTCCTGGATGTCCCACATCCGCACGTTGATTGCCTTGAGCTGGGTCTTCAGCGCCTCCAGCCCCGGCTGCGCGGCCAGCTGTTCCTGCAACAGCGGCAGCAGCCCATCCAGTTCGGTGCGCACGTTGGCCACCTTGCCGGCATCGGTGATGCGTTCGGCCTTGATTTCCAGGATGGTGATCTTGTCGATCAGTTCGCCAATCGATACCGGGGTCAGGATCGCGTCCACGCGTTTCTCGCTGCAGGTCAGTCAGGGCCGCCATGATAGCGCGGGCCGCCTGAAGGCCTGGTGGGCAGCTTTTACGCCGAATTTGCGCGCCCCGCCGCTGCGGCGCATGGCGCCTTTACGGCCACGCTCACCACACTGTGCGCTTCAACGGCGCGGCCGTTTTCAGGAGTGGTGGACGTGGTGGCAAAGCAGGAAACAGGGCGCGCACTGCGCCGGATGAGCGGCGTGGTACTTGGCCTGGCGCTCAGTGGCTCGGCGCTGGCGGGCGTGGACGGTAACGCCACGCTGACCTCCGATTACGTCTGGCGCGGCAGCTCGCAGACGATGGAAGATCCCACGGTGCAGGCCGGGGTCAAGCTCAGCAGCGAATCGGGCTGGTATGCCTCGGTCTGGGGCTCGGGGGTGTCGTTCGAACCGGATGCCGGTGCACGCAGCGAATTCGACATCGTCGCCGGCTGGAGCGGTGCGCTGGCGCCGGATTGGGCGCTGGACGTCAACCTTACCCATTACCTGTACCCGTCCACCGACGTGGACCTGGACTGGACCGAGCTCAACAGCACGCTGACCTGGCAGGAGCGCTACTGGGTGAGCGTCGGCGTTTCCGACGACGCCCTGGCCAGCGGCCGCACCGGCACGTACGCCCAGCTGGGTGCACGGCTGCCGCTGAGCGAGCAGTGGCGCATCGAAGGCGCGGTGGGCCAGTACTGGCTCGACAGCGCGTACGCCGACGACTACCTGCACGGCCAGCTCAGCGCCATCTGGAAAGTGCATGGCCCGTGGGAGCTGCGCCTGACCGCACACGACACCGACCGCGCCGCCAAGCGCCTGTTCGGCAGCAACGCCGGCTCCCGCGTGGAATTCGCGATCCAGACAACGTTCTGAGGTGCGGGCGGTGATTGAAACCGCACCGTTTCGCCAGCGGTCATGCCTTACCGGGGTACCCACCCGCGCGTGCGGTCGATAGGGATGCGACCCTACCGGCGTCGCCCATGCCGCATCGCCAATGCGCACCGACCAGGGCCGGTGCGCAAAAACCTGCCCGTCGGCGCGCCGGGAGGGTAGGGTCGGTTCCCAAACGACCGCCGATAGGGTCCATCAGCGCATTGACGCATGGACCCCAATCGAAGCAGCGCCTTACGCTGGACGAACGCGCAGCGTCAAACCCTTCAGGAAATTACGCAGCAGCTGATCGCCGCACGCGCGGAAATTCTTATGATCCGGCTGCCGGAACAACGCCGACAGCTCCGGCTTCGAGACCGGGAACCCGGCGCTCTCGAAGATCGAATGCATATCCACATCCTTCAGCTCGAAGGCCACCCGCAGCTTCTTCAGCACCAGGTTGTTGGTGATGCGCTTTTCCACCGGGCGCAGCGGCTGGCTTTCATCGCGGCCGCGGAACTGCACGATCAGCCCGTCCAGGAAGTGCGCCAGCGTGCGGTCATCGCAGGCCACGAACCCTTCCTCGTCTTCCTTGCGCAGCCAACCGGGCACATCGGCCTTGTCCACCACGAATGCCGGGTCGGCCAGGGCACAGATTTCCGCAATCTTTCCGTCGCTAAGGTCGAGCATGTAACGGATGCTGCGCAGTACATCGTTGTTGATCATGAGACGTCCAATACCGCCGACGCGGCTGCGTGGCTGGCGGCCATTTTACCCCCACCAGCCACCGGGCCCCGAAAAGGCTCGTTCCGGCTGTCATCTGGCTGCCATGAAAGTGAAGCACAGTGCGCTCCTCAGGCATCAACAGGCAGTGGAGCAGGCAATGCGCAGGTGGCAGGTTCTGGCGGGTGTGGGCATGGTCTGGCTGGCCGCAACGGCCTCGGCCCAGGCCCCGTATGTGGCGATTGAACAGCGCGTGGACCCGCAGCAGCTGGCCCGAGTGGGGCTCACCCCCGCCCAGCTGCAGACCTTGAACCGCCTGCTGCGCGAGGCCGACGCCCGCGCCCCGGCGCCGGCTCCGGTGGTTGCCGCGGCAGCCCCGGCACCGCTGCCCGGCGCGCCCACCCCGGCCCCGATGTTCCCCGGCCTGGACGATGGCCCCATCCATGCCAGCGTCACCGGCCAGGTCGATGGCTGGCAGCCGGGCACCGTGTTCACCCTCGACAACGGCCAGCAGTGGCAGGTGCTCAAGGGCGAGATGAAGCTCAAGGCCAGCCGCAGCAACCCGCCCATCGTGGTGGTGCCGGGCATTGCCGGGCGCTGGTTCCTGCAGGTGGATGAAGACCTGCCCAAGGCCCGGGTGTTCCGCATCCGCTGATTCCGCCAGCGCCCGCCAACACAGCGCGGCGCAGGGTGCGAAAATGGTCGGGAATCCCACGGAGACCCCCGATGACCCGTACCGCTCTGATTACCGGCGCCACTTCCGGCTTTGGCGCCGCCGCCGTCCATCGTTTCGCCCAGGCCGGCTGGCGGGTCATCGCCACCGGGCGCCGTGCCGAACGGCTGCAGCCGCTGGTCGACGCTTACGGCCCCGAGCGCGTACATGCGGCGGTCTTCGACGTGCGCGACAACGCCGCGATGGAAGCGGCCCTGGCCGCGTTGCCGGCCGGCTTCGCCGACATCGACCTTCTGGTCAACAACGCCGGCCTGGCCCAAGGCACCGCCCCGGCCCAGAGCGCCTCGCTGGAAGACTGGCGCACCATGATCGACACCAACGTCACCGCGCTGGTCACGCTCACCCACCGCCTGCTGCCGCAGCTGGTGGCGCGCAAGGGCGCCATCATCAACATCAGCTCGGTGGCCGGCGTGTACCCCTACCCGGGCGGCAACGCCTACGGCGGCACCAAGGCCTTCGTCAGCCAGTTCTCGCTGGGCCTGCGCTCGGACCTGCACGGCACCGGCGTGCGCGTGACCACCATCGAACCGGGCATGGCCGAGACCGAATTCACCCTGGTCCGCACCCACGGCAACCAGGCCGCCTCGGACACGCTCTACACCGGCGCCAACCCGATGACCGCCGAGGACATCGCCGAGCAGATCTTCTGGGTGGCCAACCTGCCGGCGCACCTGAACATCAACCGCCTCGAACTGATGCCGGTCAGCCAGTCGTTTGCCGGATTCCAGGTCGCCCGCGACTGATCAGGCAGCCGTCCATACCGCGAGCTCATACCCATCGGGGTCGTGGAAATGGAACCGGCGCCCGCCCGGGAAGTCGAAGGCCGGCGTGGAAATGGCCGCACCGGCCTTTTCCACCCGCGCCTGCGTGGCGTCGAGGTCATCGGCATACAGGATCACCAGCGGCCCGCCAGCGCGTACCGGCCCATCGGTGGTGAAGCCACCGCGCAGGCGGCCGTCGTTGAATTCGGTGTAGCCCGGGCCGTAATCGGTGAAGGTCCAACCGAACACCTCGCCGTAGAACGCCTTGCTGCGCGCGATGTCAGCCACGTTGAATTCGATGTTGTCGATGCGGTGGTTGTTGCCGTCTGAGCTGCCCATGCGTGTTCCGTACTGAGGGATAGGTGGATACCGTATCAAACCGCGCTGTCATTGATGACGTGGGTCGGTAGGGTGTTGAGCGGTGTCCACTCGAACTTGTGCCTGCCCAGCGCTGCCTGGATGAGTGCCATTCCCGCCGGAGTATCCAAGGACTGGGAAGCGCCAACGTGTTCCCACCCAGACGGAGCGCCGTGCCGGTGATAGGACAGATACACCGTCGAATCTTCAAACTGGCGT
The DNA here is from genome assembly GCF_037203925.1 of Stenotrophomonas sp. CCNWLW57. NCBI lineage: Bacteria > Pseudomonadati > Pseudomonadota > Gammaproteobacteria > Lysobacterales > Lysobacteraceae > Stenotrophomonas > Stenotrophomonas sp. CCNWLW57. The sequence continues at coordinate 28,267 of NZ_JBBCBJ010000008.1, read as the reverse complement.
GACTTCCAGCTCAACATCGGCATGTCCTCGATCGGAGGTGTCAGGCCCAGCAAGCAGGCATGCAGTTCGGCCGCCTCCACATGGGTGGCGGTGTGATCAGGTGTGGTGGTCAGGAACTTGACTGCCTGCACAGCCGCGCTGTCTCCATCAGGAAACAAGTGCTGCAGGCCGGGGCGACTGAGCGGCAACAGCCTGGATCGGGCCGCCTTGAAGCGAACCCGCGATACAACCTGACCCTTGAGCTTGGCGGTAGGGAACTCGCACAGGCCTTTGCGTCCGATCACCGTGTAACGCAGTAACGCTTCCCACAGCGCCCCTTCAAGCGAATCAGCCGCATAGAACATGGCATGGGTGCCCGGCAGCGCGAAGCGAGCCCTGCTCGCAGGATTGGGCAGGGCTGCATCAAACACGCCTGGGTGAACCCGATAAAGCTCCCCGGTAGGGGGCTCGAACCAAACCGGTTCGTCGGTCAACCAAGGTGTACCACCCGGCATCAAGGCTCCTCGCTGAACTCGGCTTTGGCCGCGGCCAACACACGATGCGGATCGGTTGCCAGCACCTCGGCGGGCGTGTGGCCATCCAGCAACACGTGGCCGGACTGAAACCATTCCACTTCGCCCCAGCCGGTACTGCGGCGATCAGTATCAAGAAATGGACCCGGCTCGTGCAGCACCTTCAGGATCTCTTCGAGGTGCATGACGGGCTGCCCATCGCGTTGGAACTGCCACTGCGGAAAGCGCCAGCTGCCACCCGGCACGGGAAGATAGACACCGAGCAGTTTTCCTGAGCGACGGTACTTGGTTGCCAGATGGCTGGCGTTCCCGGCGGACGAGCCCAGGTTGCGGCTTACCTCCGCTGCGGTTGGCCATTGACTGGCGAGTTTCATCCGGCGCGCAGCCGCGTCCTGTTCGAGCTGCTGCGGCTCCGCGTGCTCGGAAGGCTGGCCGTACACACGCCGATAGAGCTCTTCAATCGCGAACAGCCTGGCCTCTGCAACGCATGAGAAGTCGATCAGCAAGTGATCATCCGCGGCGCTGCCCCGAAGTGCTTTCAGCGAATCCTTGATCGACGTCCCGTGCATATGTCTGGCGGTACTGTCCGTGCCCAGCAGAACGTAGTGATACGTCGGCTCGCCCTCGCGAGGAAGAGGGATATTGGCATGTCTGGTGTAGTGCAAAGACATGAAGGCTGTAAGAAGGGCACTTTGGAGATGGTCGTGCGCTGTCTCGCCACGGAGATCGATGACGCGAATGACTTCCTCGCGTGCGCGCTGCGCGGCACCCAATTTGAGGGTGAGCTCCTTCATCGGCTTGATGCCGATCCTGGAGGTCAACTCGCCATTGGATTCGCTCACTTCCAGATAGGAAACGTCATGGGCGATACGCATGGGGCTCTCCGATAACCAGTGCAGTGCCGATCCCCGGAAGGGGATGCAGGAGCATAGGTTAAACCGGTTAAACCGACAATGAGCGAGGCGCTGCACCATGAAAAAAGCCCCGCAATGCGGGGCTTTCGGGGTAACTCGCAGCCGACTGACAGTCGGCTCTACCTGTCGGCGCTACTGCGCCTTGATGGCCATCGCCTGCAACCCGGTACCGTCCAGCTTTTGCTTGGCTTCTGCCAGCTCGCCGGCGGTGCCGTACGGGCCCATGCGCACGCGGTATACGGTCTTGCCGTTGATCTGCGCCGATTCCACCCGCGCCGCCAGGCCGATCATGGCCAGCTTGGCCTTGGTGGCTTCGGCATCGCCCGATGCCCCGAAGGCGCCGGCCTGCAGGATGTAACGCACGTTGTTGGCCGGCTCTGCTGCCGCCGTAGCCGGCGCGGCAGCAGCAGGGGTTTCCGGCTTGGGCGTGGCCGCAGCCGCAACCGGCTTCGGCTGTGCAGCGGCGGCTGCCGGGCGCTCGGCCACCGGCGCCGGCAACGGGGCCGGTGCAGTGGTGGCGGTGGCTGCGGTAGTCGGTGCCGGCGTGGCCGCGGGAACCGGGCGGCCTTCCAGCGCGGCCTGCGCGCGCTGCGCTTCGGCCTTGGCCCGGCGCTGGTCTTCGGCACGCGCGCTGGCGGCCAGCTCCGCATCGGACATTTCCACTTCCTTGCCCGGAAGCAGGGTGTAGAAGTCGTACTGCGTGGCGGCGGGCTTGGCCGGCTCGGCAGGTTTGGCGGCCGCACCCGGCTTGGGCAGTTCGGCGCCCACGTCGGTGTCCGCGTCGCTGACCGGGGCCGGCTGCGCGTTCGGGTCCGGCTGCGGGCCTACCCGCAGGAAGCCGTCGCCATCGTTCTTGAACAGGTTCGGTGCCGCCAGGAACACCACCGCGGCAATCGCCACGCCAGCCACCAACCACACCCATCCGGGCGTGCCTTGGCTGGTGTTGCGTCGGGCCTGGGTCTTGCCGCGTCGTGCTGCCATTTACTGCTTCTCCACTGCTTACATTTTTTCCGGGGCGGAAACGCCCAGGATGTTCAGACCATTGGCCAGCACCTGGCGGGCGGCACACGCCAGCGTCAGCTTGGCATTGCGCTCGGCCTCGTCAGCCACCAGCACCTGCGTGCCGTGATACCACGTGTGGAAGGCGTGCGCCAATTCACGCAGGTACTGCGCGATCAGGTGCGGTTCCAGCGCGATGCCGGCCGCTTCCACCACTTCCGGGAAGCGCGACATTTCCACCATCAGCCACAGCGAAGGTTCGTCGTTCAGCGTCGACAGGCCGGCAAGACCCTCGGCCGGGGTGTACGACAGCCCCTTCTCCTGTGCCTGGCGCAGCAGGCTGCACACGCGGGCGTGCGCATACTGCACGTAGAACACCGGGTTGTCATTGCTTTGCTGGCGGGCCAGGTCGATATCGAAGGTCAGCTGCGAATCGGGCTTGCGCGCAATCAGGAACCAGCGGGTGGCATCGCGGCCGGCTTCCTCGATCAGGTCGCGAAGAGTCAGGTAGCTGCCGGCCCGCTTGGACAGCTTCACTTCCTCGCCGCCGCGCATCACCGTCACCATCTGGTGCAGCACGTACTCCGGCCAGCCCTTGGGAATGCCCACGTCCAGCGCCTGCAGGCCGGCGCGCACGCGCGCCAGCGAACCGTGGTGGTCCGCGCCCAGCTCGGTGATGGCGCGCTCATACCCGCGCTGCCACTTGCTCAGGTGATAGGCCACGTCCGGCAGGAAGTAGGTGTAGGTGCCGTCGGACTTGCGCATCACGCGGTCCTTGTCGTCACCGAAATCGGTGGAGCGCAGCCACAGCGCGCCGCCTTCCTCGTAGGTATGGCCAGCGGCCTTGAGCTGGGCCACGGTCTCTTCGACCTTGCCGTCCTTGTACAGCGAGCTCTCCAGGAAGTAGATGTCGAAATCCACCCCGAACGCGGCCAGGTCCTGGTTCTGCTCGTTGCGCAGGTAAGCCACGGCAAAGCGGCGGATCGCGTCCAGGTTGTCCGGGTCGCGCTCGCCCACCACCGCATGGCCTTCCAGCTCCACGGTGGCGCCGGCCAGGTAGGCCTTGGCCACGTCTTCGATGTAATCGCCGCGGTAGCCGCCCTCCGGCCAGCCGGCGTCGTCGGGCTTGATGCCCTTGGCGCGTGCCTGGGTGGACAGTGCCAGGTTCTCGATCTGCACGCCGGCGTCGTTGTAGTAGAACTCGCGCTTGGCGTTCCAGCCGTTCACATCCAGCAGGCGGGCCAGGCAGTCGCCGATGGCCGCTGCGCGGCCGTGGCCCACGTGCAACGGACCGGTCGGGTTGGCCGACACGTATTCCACACCCACCGTGCGGCCGTTGCCGCTCAGGTTGTGGCCGTAATCAGCCCCTTCCTTGAGCACGCTGACCGCTTCGCGCTGGTAGGCGCTGGGGGCGAGGTGGAAATTGATGAAGCCCGGGCCGGCGATCTCAACGCGCAGCACATCGTCGCTCTTGGGCAGCGCATCCAGCAGGGCCTGGGCCAGGGCGCGCGGGTTGCTGCGCGCCGGCTTGGCCAGCAGCATGGCGGCATTGGTGGCGAAATCACCGTGTTCACGGGTCTTCGGGCGTTCCACCACGAATTCCGGGGTCAGGGTATCGGCCGGCAGAGTGCCGTTGGCGCGCAAGGCTTCGATGCCTTGGCTGATCAGGGCGCGGAGGAGATTTTTCACAGGGCCTGCTTTGAGACTGGAGCGGCGGAATCGGTAATTTTAGCCCAGAAGCCGCCCCGATCCATTGAACCGGGGCACAGCGGGGGCGGGAAGGCGGGCGTGGGGTGGGGCGGGAGGCCTTGGGGGGAGGGGGGCAATGAGCTGACCGGGCCGTTCAGGTGCGGGCGAACGGGTCGCGCTTGAGCCAGCCCCGTTCGGCCATGGACACCGGCGGGCCGTCGCCCACCACCACATGGTCTACCAGCCGGACCCCGACCAGCCCCAGGGCTTCAAAGAGTTGGTAGGTGATCTCCCGGTCGGAGGCCGACGGCTCGGCCCGGCCGGACGGGTGGTTGTGGCTGACAATGACCGCTGCCGCGTTGTGCAGCAACGCCCGCCTCACCACCTCCCGCGGGTACACGGTCGCCGTGTCGATGGTGCCGGTGAACAGCTCTTCATACGCCAAGGTGCGGTTGCGCGTGTCCATGAACAGCACGGCGAACACCTCCTGGGGTCGCGCTCGCAACCGCAGCTTGAAGTAGCGCCCGGCCGAGCCGGGATCGCAGATGCTGTCGCCGCGCTCCAGGTCGGCCAGCAGATGGCGGCTGGCCAACTCCAAGGCGGCGACCAGCTTGCAGGCACGCGCGGGGCCGAGAGCAGGCAGCTTCCTCAGCCTGATGGCATCCATGTCCATGAGCCTGCGCAGCGGGCCATGGTTTTCGAGCAGGCGACGGGCACTCTGCACCGCATCCAGCCCATTGCAGCCGCTGCCGATGAACAGGGCCAGCAGTTCAGAGTCAGAGAGGGCTTCGGGGCCCAGCTTGACCAGCTTCTCCCGCGGACGATCGTGCTCGGGCCAATGTTTGATTGCCATTCGGCCAGTGTCGGCGTTCGGGCAAGCGGAGGGCATAGGAAACTGCCGCGTGACTTGGTGGGGAAGCACCATTGCCATGCCTTCCATTTTCGTCGCAGATCATTCAGCGTGATCGCGTTCCCTTTGGCGTTGCACGTCTTTGTGCGATTGAATCAACGTCCATGCTGCGAAGCCGAAACCTGCGATAGAGATTACTACCGTGGCGGCGATGAGTGCTGTTGTCATGGGACACGCTCCGGATGGTCCATTTGGATTTTCGAGATGCGAGTGAACAAGGAATAGCTGATCGCGAGCGAAACCAGTGCGATGACAGCGACGCAGTACATGATTGCCTGCTGATTAATGGCGTCGCCCCCGATCAGGGTTGAGCAGAAAAGAACGCCATGAATTGCAATAAAGAAGGCGGATACGGTGTTCTGGGTTGTCTTCCATGCCCTGTCAGCACTGACAAGATGCTCAATCTCGTTGATGTTGGAGATATGAAGAACCAGCCCGAATGCAATGAAATCCTGGGGCGCGAAGGGTTCGAGGCTGCCTTCTTTGGTCACGAGCCACACGAGTAGCCTGGAGCAGATCGGTATCAGGCCGACGAGCACTGTATATGCAAGCCATTTGGTCTTCGCTGATTGCATCTGCAGCCCCTTGCATCAATTCTTTGCTGAATCCGTATGGCGCGAATTCTATGGTCGGGTGACACCTCAAGTTGAAGAGCTCGTCCCAGTTTCGGAAGAATCTATGGATCAAAGTTGCAGGCTGTCGGGACCGGCATCGTTTCGCGGGTAGTCAACGACAAGGCACGAAGCAGCCTGCTGTTTGAGCAGAGCTTCGGCTGCGACCAAACCTTCCCGCACGCTGGAAGGATCAGGCTGGCATCTTGAAATAGCGGGAAGTCATTCCCCCCACCGCTTGCGCTACGACCTCGATGCCAGGCTGCTGCTCCGGCGACATCGGCATGACGATCTCCTCTCGGCAGATCAGGTCATCTCCATCTAGATGCGAATAGCTGATACGCAGGCTGTCCCAGGTCACGATGTCCGGCTTCACCGTCACCACCCCGCTGCGGCTGATCCAGTCCTTGGTCTTCGACAGGCGCAGCGTGCGTAGCGCGTCGGTGTAATCGGCGTACAGCAGGTTTACCGGAATGGCCGGGTGGCCGCCGCTGGCCAGGTGTTCGAACAATGCTTTGTTGTAGGCGCAGAACCAGGCAGGGCGCTGCCATGCATCAGGGTGGTTCATCTCCTGGCGCGCGCGGTCCCATGAAGCGGCCTGCGCGGCACCCACCGGCTTCGCCTGCGTCCTGGGCGGCTTGCTCGTGCGGCCGCTGGTGGCCAGTGCTGCCACCTGCGCCTCCACCTCCGTACCTTTGAACCGGCGCACATCCGCTTTCAGAAGTTTGCCGTGTCCCGCGAGGGCTTCTGCCACCACCGCCGCCACGTCAACATTGCCGGCGTTCAACGCCAGCGTGAGCGGCGTGCGGCCGCGATCGTTGGCAGCGGCCGGATCCAGGCCCCATTCGATCAACAGGCGGGCAACGGCCACCGGGTCGCCCATCCGGTGCCATGTGGTGGAGATGCCACCGCGGCTGGCTTTCAGTCCGTCCACATCGCCCGCCGCATACATCAGCGCGTTGGAACCGGAGGGATTGACCACGTGCACGTTGGCACCGCGCTCCGCGAGGAACCGCAGCAGCGGCACACTGCCAAGGTACGCGCCGATCAACAGCGGTGTATACATCTGCCGGTGGTCCATGGCTTCCATGCTGGCGCCGGCCTGCAGCAGCGCGTCGATGGCCTCGAAGATGTAACCCATCTCCGCCGGATCTGCATCCGCATCAAACGCCGAGTTCCACACTTCGCCGCGCATGTCGCGCAGGCCAAGCACAGTGCAGATCGGCGAATCCTTGGTCAGGCGAGGGTTCGCTCCGGCGGCGAGGAGCCGGCGCAGTTTCTCCACCGCCCACGCGGCCGGGCTGAAGATGAAGTCCCGGCAGGTGGTCGAGAGGGGTGTGGCGCCACGTCCGGCTGCCTTGTTGGGATCCGCACCCTTGGCCAGCAGCAGGGAGATCAGCGCCAGGTGCGCCTCGATGCGCCCGACAATCGTGGCCTCGTCCGGACCGTCATGGTGAAGCAGGCTGCTGTTGCACACCCAATACAGGGCGCGCTCGTTATGGCCCAACCGGATGCGGTCGGGATGCACGCCGGCGCGAACGCGTCGTTCGATCTCTGCGAACGCGTCCTCGCAGGTAAGGGGGGTGTCCAATACAACAGGGGAAGACGAGGTGGCCACAGGCAGTTCACGATCCTTGATCTACTGCATTCAATGCTAACAACCGCAACGCGCGATGCACTGGACAAGTTGTCAACTTGCCTGGACGGCTATGCCAGTGTGGCGCGATAGATTCCGAACACGGTCAGCGCAATCAGAGCCCAGGTGATCAGGCCGGCAGCAGCACAGGCATTCTCCGAACGCTCCTTATTCGGCGCCAGCACGCTCAGGACCATATAGCCGGTGCCCAATATGACGGTATGGAACAGCAGGTCAACGAACATCCAGGCAATGAACCTGCCAATGCCGCCGAGCAGGCTTCCTGCAATTTCTTCAACAGGCATCGTGATTTTCCCTTGTCACGCTTCAGAGCTGACCTGCCGGAGTAATTCCCCGTCCGCCGGTAGGTCGCAAGCGCAGGATGTTCGCATACCGCAAGGGCAGGCCGCCCCACGAGAGGCACCCGCCAGGCCTTCATGACCAAAAACCCACTCCTTATGCCCCTGGGGCATCAGCCCCGCACACCCCATCGGGTAAGCTAATCGCCTCGGTTCGACAGGAAATTCGCAGGTGGCTGACTCCCCCCAGGCTTCCCCGGCGCAGGCGCGCCCGCTGGCAGGCCAGAAGCTGTTGTTGTGCGTGGGTGGCGGCATTGCGGCCTACAAGTCGCTGGAACTGGTGCGCCGCCTGCGCGACGCCGGGGCCCAGGTGCAGGTCGCCATGACCGCCGGGGCCCAGCAGTTCGTTACCCCGCTGAGCTTCCAGGCCCTGTCCGGCCAGCCGACCCGCACCACCCTGTGGGACAGCGCGGCCGAACAGGCCATGGGCCATATCGAGCTGGCCCGCTGGGCCGACCGAATCATCGTCGCCCCGGCCACGGCCGATCTGCTGGCCCGGCTGGCCAACGGCCATGCCGATGACCTGGTCACCACCCTGTGCCTGGCCACCACCGCGCCGCTCACCGTGTGCCCGGCGATGAACCACCGCATGTGGCTCCACCCGGCCACCCAGGCCAACATCAGCCTGCTGCGCGAACGCGGTGCGCAGGTGGTCGGCCCGGAAGACGGCCCGCTGGCCGAGGGCGAATCCGGTCCCGGCCGGTTGACCGAACCACATGCCATCGTGGCCGCGCTGGCCGCCCTGCAGGGCCCCGCCGATGCGCCCGAATCCCCCCAGGAGCTGAAAGGCCTGCGCGTAGTGATCAGTGCCGGCCCCACCTATGAAGACCTGGACCCGGTGCGCTACGTGGGCAACCGCAGCAGCGGCAAGATGGGCTACGCGCTGGCCGCCGCTGCCGTGCGCCAGGGCGCGCAGGTGGTGCTGGTCAGCGGCCCGGTGCACCTGGCCACCCCGGCCGGGGTGCAGCGGGTGGACGTGCGCTCGGCCGCGCAGATGCGCAGCGCCGTGCTGGATGCGCTGCCGGCCGACATCTATATAGGCGCCGCCGCCGTCTCCGATTACACCCCCCGCCAGGTGGCCCCGCAGAAGCTGAAGAAAACCGCCGGCACCCAGACCCTCACGCTGGAGCTGGTGCGCACCCAGGACATCCTGGCCGAGGTGGCCCAGCAGACCAACGCGCTCAAGCTGGTGGTCGGCTTTGCCGCCGAAACCCACGATGTGGAGAAGTACGCGCGCGGCAAGCTGGTCGACAAGCGGCTGGATCTGGTGATCGCCAATCAGGTGGGCATCACAAACGGCGGCTTCGAAAGCGATGAGAATGCAGCCACCGCCTATTGGCAGGGCGGGGAGCAGGTGTTCCCCGGTACCACCAAGGCGCTGCTGGCCGAACAACTGTTGTCCCTGATTGCCCAGAGGTTGCACGCATGACCCAAGCCCCGTCCCTGCACGCGCTGCAGGTGAAGCTGCTCGATCCCCGCTTCGGTGATACCTGGCCGCTGCCGGCCTACGCCACCGAAGCCAGCGCCGGCATGGACCTGCGCGCCGCGCTGGAAACCGAGCTCACCCTGCAGCCGGGGGATACGGCGCTGATTCCCAGCGGCATCGCCATCCACATTGAAGATCCGAACCTGTGCGCGGTAGTGCTGCCGCGCTCCGGGCTGGGCCATCGCCACGGCATCGTGCTGGGCAACGGCACCGGCCTGATCGACGCCGATTACCAGGGCCCGCTGCTGATCAGCGCCTGGAACCGCGGCCGCGAAGCCTTCACGCTGCAACCCGGTGACCGTATTGCACAGTTGGTTGTGCTGCCGATTGCACGCGTCGGCCTGCAGGTAGTGGATACTTTCACCGACAGCGCCAGGGGAACGGGTGGATTCGGCCATACCGGGGTGCGCTGACAGGGGGAACATCAATGAGCAAGGCAACGGCGGAAGGACAGCCGCGATTGACAAGCAAACGTAACGGGCTGTTGCTGGTGGGGTTGCTGACCCTGCTGGCGCTGTGGTTTGCCTGGAGCGGGGTGCGGCAATGGCGGCAGGCCTCGGTAGGGCAGGCGCTGGAACAGTCCCGCGACCAGATCGTGCAGGGCGTGGACGCCGCACTCAAAGGGCAGAGCAGCCAGCTGGGCACCCTGGTGAAAAGCGAACGGGTCAGTACCGCGCTGGCCGCCGGCGATGCCGATGCCACCGCACTGGCCGTGCGTGAAGGCTGGCCGGGCACCGAAGACGTGCAGGTGCTCACCGCCGACCTGGACCAGGCCTATGCCGACCCCAAGGCCTTCGGGTATGCCCGCCTGGGCCTGCTGGAATCGGCCATCGCCGGCGATACCGTGGTGGCGCGCGTGGTGCGCGACGCCGGTGGCCAGCGCCTGGGCCTTGCCGTGCCGGTGCAGCTGGGCACCACGGGGCCGGCCGTGATCTACGTACGCCAGCCGTTGCTGCGCCTGACCGGCACCTTTGACCAGGTGCGCGTGCCGTCCGCTGGCTACCTGGCGCTGCGCCAGGGCACCCACAACATCATTGAGCAGGGCGACACCGCCCTGTCGCAGGGCGCCGAAGGCCTGGCCCGTCCGATCGGCAAGACCGGCCTGCGCCTGGCGGCCGCCGTGCCTGACATCGAACCGGGTCCGCTGGGCCTGGGCGCGATTCCGTCCATCATCGTCGCGCTGTTGCTGCTGGCCATCGCCGGCATGCTGCAGTTCGGCAAGGGCCGCGTGCCCCTGCCGCGCCGCCGCGCCGCCGCCAGCGAGGCCGACCATGGCCCGACCCTGCGCGAAAGCCTGGTACAGGAGCCGCTGCTGGAGCCGGCCCCGGGCGCCGGTTCGGGCGTGGCACCGCCGCCGCTGCCCACCGGCCCGGGCCATGAGGTGCCGGAAGGCATCTTCCGCGCCTATGACATCCGCGGCGTGATCGGTCGCGAGCTCACCCCGCAGGTGGCGGTGCTGATCGGCCAGGCCATCGGCTCGGTGCTGCAGGTGCAGGGGCTGCGCGACATCGTGGTGGGCCGCGATGGCCGCCTGTCCGGCCCGGAACTGAGCGCCAGCCTGATCGAAGGCCTGCGCCGCGCCGGCTGCGATGTCACCGACATCGGCCTGGCGCCCACCCCGGTGGTGTACTTCGCCAGCTACCACCTGCGTGCCGGCAGCTGCGTTGCCGTCACCGGCAGCCACAACCCGCCGGACTACAACGGCTTCAAGATCGTGGTCGGCGGCGAGACCCTCTCCGGCGATGCCATCACCGAGCTGTACCAGCGCATCCGCGATGGCCAGCTGCACGTGGCAGCCGAACCGGGCAGCCTGCAGCAGCGCGACGTCAACGCCGATTACATCCAGCGCATTGCCGATGACGTGCAGCTGGACCGCCCGATCAAGGTGGTGGCCGATGCCGGCAACGGCGTTGCCGGCGAACTGGCCCAGCCGCTGCTGGAAGCCATTGGTGCCGAAGTCATTCCGCTGTACTGCGATGTGGATGGCACCTTCCCCAACCACCACCCCGACCCGAGCGACCCGGACAACCTGGAAGACCTCATCCAGACCGTGAAGCGCTTCGATGCGGATATCGGCCTGGCCTTCGATGGCGATGGCGACCGTTTGGGCGTGGTTACCCGCGAAGGCAGGATCATCTACGCCGACCGCCTGTTGATGCTGTTCGCGGCCGATGTGCTGCAGCGCAATCCCGGCGCGCTGGTGATCTACGACGTGAAGTGCAGCGGCAAGCTGTCCGATTACGTGCTGCGCAACGGCGGCAGCCCGATGATGTGGAAAACCGGGCATTCGCTGATCAAGGCCAAGATGCGCGAAACCGATGCCGAGCTGGCCGGTGAGATGAGCGGTCACTTCTTCTTCAAGGAGCGCTGGTTCGGCTTCGATGATGGGTTGTACGCCGCCTCGCGCCTGCTGGAAATCCTGGCCCAGCGCGAAGAAACCCCGTCGGAAGTGCTCGACGAGCTGCCCGACAGCGTGTCCACCCCGGAGCTGAAGGTGCCGGTGGAATCGGGTACCCCGCACGCGCTGGTGTCGATGTTCGTGTCGGCCGCGCAGGTGGAGGATTCGCCGTTCGCCGGCGCGCGCCTGTCCACCATCGATGGCCTGCGGGCGGACTTCCCGGACGGCTGGGGCCTGCTGCGCGCCTCCAACACCACCCCGGTGCTGGTGCTGCGTTTCGAAGGCAACGACGAGGCCGCGCTGGAGCGCATCAAGACCCTGTTCCGCGAACAGCTGCAGCCACTGCTGCCGGGCGTCGAACTGGGGTTCTGAAAGGAGTACCGACCAACGGTCGGTACCTACCGGGTGATGCCCGACCTGTGGTCGGCCATCACCCTTTGAACCGCAAACCCACGCCGGGCTCGGTGAACAGGTAACGCGAATCCAGCGCCGAATCACCCAGCTTGTGCCGCAGCTTGCCCACCAGGATGCGCAGATAGTGCGTGTCGTGCTGGTGGGTCGGCCCCCAGATCTCGGCCAGGATCTGCGGCTGGGTCACTACCCGGCCGGCGTTGCGCAGCAGCAGCGAAAGCAACGCGTACTCCTTGCGGGTCAACGCCACGGGTGCGCCGTCCAGGTGCACTTCGCGGCGCACCAGGTCGATATGCAGGTGGCCGTCATCGAAATGCGGCAACACTCCATCGGCCGATACCGTGCGCGTGCGCAGCAGCGCACGCACCCGCGCCATCAGCTCCTGGGTGCCGAACGGCTTGGTCACGTAGTCGTTGGCGCCGTTGTCCAGTGCCAGCACCTTCTCGGTTTCGCTGGCGCGCACCGTCAGCATGATCACCGGCACCTGGCTCCACTGGCGCAGCTCGGCCAGCACCTGGTGGCCTTCCATGTCCGGCAGGCCGATATCCAGGATCACCAGGTCGGCGCCTTCGCCCACCAGCAGTTCCAGTCCCGCCTGCCCGGTCGCGGCCTGCAGCACCCGATAACCCTGCGCGCGCAGGCTGATGTCGAGGAAGCGGCGGATCTGCGCTTCATCGTCGATCACCAGCACGCGCGCCGGTGGCACGCCATGGGAAGGGTCAGGAATCGTCGGGGTCATCGGCAGGGTGGGGTTGCAGCAGGGGGAGCGTGATGCGGATCAGGGTACCGCGTCCGTCGCGGCCCGGCAGCGCCTGCACGCTGCCGCCATGCGCGCCGACCATGCCCTGGGTGATGGTCAGGCCCAGCCCGGTGCCATGCCGGCCGCGGTCGCCGCGCTCCACGCTGTAGAACATGTCGAAGATCCGCGCGCGTTCGTCATCGGGAATGCCGGGGCCGGCGTCGAGCACATCGATGCGCAGCTCGCCGTCCACCAGCCGCGCCTGTACTTCCACCGCCGCGCCGGGCGGGGAGAATTTCGCTGCATTCTCCATCACGTTGAACACCGCCTGTTCCACCAGCGCCGGGTGCACCCAGATCGGCCCCAGCGTGCTGGGAATATCCAGCTGCAGGCGTACGTCGGGCTGGTAGCGCTGCAGGCGGCGCGCGGCCGAGCCGACCAGCTCGTCCACGCCGATCCAGTCGCGGTTGATCTTCAGTCCTTCGTGGCCCAGCCGGGTCATGTCCAGCAGGTTCTGGATGTAGCGGTCCAGCCGCTCACCTTCCACCAGGATGGTATCCAGCAGTGCGCGGCGGTCGCTGGCATCCATCGCCTCGGCATAATTGGACAGGCTGTCGGCCGAGCCGATCATCGCCGCCAGCGGCGAACGCAGGTCGTGCGACACCGACGACAGCAGTGCCGAACGCAGCCGCTCGGTCTCGTTGTTCACGTGCGCCTTTTCCAGGTCGGCCACCAGCCGCGTGCGCAGCGCGGCCTGCGCGATGTCATCCACCATCGCCTCGGCCAGCTGGCGCTGTTCCGGGGTCAAGCGCGGCGCACTGCGCGGGAAGCGCATGCCGGCCACGCCGATGGCGCGCTCGTCGCCATCCAGCAGGGGCAGGAACCACCACTCCGCGCCGGCCAGCGTGTCGGTGAAGCGGCCGCTGGGCTGGCCGTGGCGGTGCGCCCAGTCGGCCGCGGCCAGATCGGTGTCGCCGGGCGCAGCACTGCCGCTGGTGCTGGTGTCGGCACCAATGCGCAACCAGGCGGGCGCATCCAGTGCCTGCTCCAGCGCCTCGCGCCCGGCCTGCGCCACCGCTTCGTTGTTGGGGGCACGGGTCAGCTGGCCCCCCAGCACCTGGCGCGCGTTCGCATGCCGGTTGGCCGCCCGCAGCGCCACCACCTGCATGCGCAGGCGCGAGGCCAACCGCCCGGCCACCAGCGCCGCCACCAGGAACAGGAACACGGTGATCACGCCCTGGCGCGCGCTGATCGCGAAGGTGAAGCGCGGGGCGATGAAGAAGAAGTTGTAGGCCAGGAAACACAGTGCCGCGGCCATCACCGCCGCACTGGTGCGGCTGCGCGCGGCCACCACCACCACCGCCACGATGAACACCATCGACAGGTCGTACAGCCCCACCCAGCGTTCGGCTACCAGCGCCACCAGGCAGGCCAGCGCGGTGGCCACCAGCGCCAGCACGGTGTCGCGGCCGGTGCTCAGCGTGGGCATCGACAACCCATGGCGGCGCGCACGCGCGCGCGCCTGCGGGGTGCCGATGATGGTGATTTCAAAGTGCGCGCCGCGCTGGATCAACTGCTGGGTCAGCGTGCGGTTGAGCATGCGTGCGAACGGCCGTTCGCGGGTGCGGCCCAGCACCAGGGTGGACACGCTGTTGTGCGCGGCGTGGTCGAGCAGTGCATCGGCAATGCTGGGCCCATGCAGCAGCTCGGCCTCGCCGCCCAGCCGCCGCGCCAGTGCGAAGGCAGCGTCGATCTCGCGGCGGGTGCTGTCGTCTTCGCGGCGGCGCTGCACGGTCACCACGGTCCAGGGCGCATCGCGGCGCTCGGCAATGCGCCGGCCCACGCGCACCAGGTACTCGCTCTGGCCGCCGCCATCGATCGCCACCAGCACCCGCCGGCGCAGCGGCAGGTTGCCTTCCCCGCGCGCGGCGCGGGTTTCACGCAGGCTGTTGTCGACCCGGTCGGCCGCCTCCTGCATCGCCAGCTCGCGCAGCGCGGTCAGGTTGGCGGGCGAGAAGAACGCCTGCAGCGCCTGCGCGGCTTGTTCGGGCACGTACACCTTGCCCTGCTGCAGGCGCTCGATCAGTTCGCGCGGCGGCAGGTCCACCAGCACGATATCGTGCAGGCGGTCCAGCACCGCATCGGGCACGGTCTCGCTGACCCGCACCCCGGTGATACGCATCACCACATCGTTGAGGCTTTCCAGGTGCTGGATGTTGAGCGTGGTCCAGACGTCGATGCCGGCGTCCAGCAGCTCCATCACATCCTGCCAGCGCCGCTCGTGGCGGCTGCCCGGCACGTTGCGGTGGGCCAGCTCATCCACCAGCACCAGCGCCGGGCGGCGGGCCAGCACTGCATCCAGGTCCATTTCCTGCAGCGCATGCTGCTGGTACTCACGCTGCAGCAGCGGCACCTGCGGCAGGCCCTCCAGCAGCGCCGAGGTCTCGGCGCGGCCGTGGGTTTCCACCAGCCCCACCACCACGTCCACGCCGCGGCGCAGCTGCTCGTGCGCGCGGCCGAGCATGCTGTAGGTCTTGCCCACGCCGGGGGCGGCGCCCAGGAATACGGTGAGCTTGCCGCCGGCCTCGCGCTGCAGGCTCTCCACCAGTGCGTCGGCCTGTCGGGTGCGGGAGTCGGTCATGGGGGCAGAGTGTGCGCCGTTCGGTGGCAAGGCGACATCATCGCGTAGTCGTCTCCGTCGCACCGGGTGCCGCCTGGGTGTTCTTCAACCCGTCCAAGGCAAGGTTCAACGTCATCACGTTCACCCGGGGCTGCCCGAACACGCCCCACTGCGGGCCCTGCGTATGCGCCTGCACCAGCGCCTGCACCTGTTCCACGCTGAGGCCGCGGTTGCCCGCCACGCGCTTGACCTGCACCGCAGCGGCGGCCGGCGACAGCTCCGGGTCCATGCCCGCGCCCGACTGGGTGACCAGGTCGCTCGGCACGTCGTCCACGGCGATGCCTTCGCGCGCTGCCACGGTCCGGGTCGCCTCGGCGACGCGTTCCTGCAGGGCAGGGTTGCTGCGCGCCAGGTTGCTGCCGGCGGCGGCCATCGGGTCGTAGTTGGCCGCCGACGGGCGCGTCTGGAAGTAGCCGTCGCCCACGAACGGCTGGGCCACCAGGCGCGAGCCGCGCACCTGGTGGTTGTCCAGCAGCAGGCTGCCCTCGGCCTGCACGGGGAACAACGCGGCACTGAGGCCGGTGGTGGCCACGGCATACGCCAGGCCGAGCAGCAGCAGGCTGGCCACGCCCAGGCCGATGGCCGGGCGCAGCGCACCGGTGTGCTGCAATGACACCGGAGTGGCGGCGCGCGCACGCGCCGGGCGGGAAAGCGAAGCAGCAGCGGAGCGGTTCATGCGCCAAATACCGAGAAGAGGAGGAGGTCGATCAGCTTGATGGCCGCGAACGGCAGCAGCACGCCGCCCAGCCCGTACACCAGCATGTTCCGGCGCAGCAGCGCGGTGGCCGTGGCCGGGCGGAAGCGCACGCCACGCAGGGCGAGCGGAATCAGGGCCGGAATCACCAGCGCGTTGAAGATCAGCGCCGCCAGCACCGCGTTGCGCGGGCTGGACAGGTGCATCACGTTCAACGTGGACATGGCCGGCAGGGTGGCGGCGAACAGCGCCGGCAGGATCGCGAAGTACTTGGAGACGTCGTTGGCCAGCGAGAACGTGGTCAGCGCACCGCGCGTGATCAACTGCTGCTTGCCCACTTCCACCACCGCCAGCAGCTTGGTCGGGTCCGAATCCAGGTCCACCATGTTGCCGGCTTCCTTGGCCGCCTGCGTGCCGGAGTTCATCGCCAGGCCGATGTCGGCCTGGGCCAGTGCGGGGGCATCGTTGGTGCCATCGCCCACCATCGCCACCAGCCGGCCACCGGCCTGTTCGGCGCGGATGCGGGCCAGCTTGTCTTCCGGGCGCGCTTCGGCGATGTAGTCGTCCACGCCGGCTTCGGCCGCAATCGCCGCGGCGGTAAGCGGGTTGTCGCCGGTGATCATCACCGTGCGGATACCCATCGCGCCCAGCTGCGCGAACTTCTCGCGCATGCCGTGCTTGACCACGTCACTCAGCTCGATCACGCCCAGCACGTGGCGGCCTTCGCAGACCACCAGCGGGGTGGCGCCGTTGCGTGCCACCTGTTCCACCCGCCCGGCCAGCTCGGCCGGCACGGTGCCGCCCAGCTCGCGGACATATGCAGTGATCGCATCGGCCGCGCCCTTGCGGATGCGCCGGCCGCCGTCCAGGTCCACGCCGGACATGCGGGTCTGTGCGCTGAAAGCGAGGTAGTCCGCGCGGTCTGGCTCAGCGGTGGTGCAGCCCTGCTCGCGTGCCAGCCGCACCACCGACTTGCCTTCCGGGGTCGGGTCGGCCAACGACGACAGCAGCGCCGCTTCGCGCAGCTGCGTCGCTTCAATGCCGGCCAGCGCGTGGAAGTGGGTCGCCTGGCGGTCGCCGTGGGTGATGGTGCCGGTCTTGTCCAGCAGCAGCACGTCCACGTCGCCGGCCACTTCCACCGCCTTGCCCGATTTGGCCAGGATGTTGGCCGCCAGCGCACGGTTCATGCCGGCGATGCCGATGGCCGGCAGCAGCCCGCCGATGGTGGTCGGAATCAGGCACACCAGCAGCGCGATCAGCAGCAGCGGGTCGACCTTGACCCCGACGAAGGCGCCGATGGCGGGCAGTGTGGCCACCACCACCAGGAAGGTCAGCGTCATCGCGGCCAGCAGCAGGGTCAGCGCCACTTCGTTCGGCGTCTTCTGCCGGTTGGCGCCTTCCACCAGCGCGATCATCCGGTCCAGGAAGCTGTGGCCCGGCTCGGCGGTGATCTTCACGATGATCTGGTCCGACAGCACCTTGGTGCCGCCGATCACGCCACTGCGGTCGGTACCGGCCTCGCGCAGAACCGGTGCCGATTCACCGGTCACCGCCGCTTCGTTGATGGTCGCAAGGCCCTGCACGATCTCGCCATCTGCCGGCACCAGCTCGCCGGCACTGACGATCACGTGGTCGCCCGGGCGCAGCTCGGCGGCCGGCACCTGGGTTTCGCTGGCCCCGGCATGGGCGGCGGCCAGCCGGCGCGCGCTGAGATCCTGGCGGGCACGCCGCAGCGAGGCGGCCTGGCCGCGGCCGCGCGCCTCGGCCACCGCTTCGGCGAAGTTGCCGAACAGCACGGTCAACAGCAGGATCGCGGTCACCACCAGGCCGAAGCCCAGCGGCGCGTTGCCGGTCAGCGTGACCAGCAGGCTCACCAGCGTGCCCACCATCACCACCGCCATCACCGGGCTGTGCACCAGGTGGCGCGGCGACAGTTTGATCACCGCATCGCGCAAAGCCCGGCGCAGGCCGGCTGCGTCGAGCAGGCTCGGGCGGCGGGAAGGAGCTGCATTCAAGGGATAGGTACTCATGGTTTCACGTCTCAGCGCAGCGTCAGCGACAGGTGGTCGGCAACCGGGCCCAGCACCAGCGCCGGCATGAACTGCAATACGGTCAGGATGACGATCAGCGCGATCAGGGTCAGCGCGAAGGTCGGGGTTTCAATCTGCAGCGTGCCGGCCGATTCCGGCGCACGCCGCTTGGCGGCCAGCTGGGCGCAGACGATCAGCGGAATCACCAGCACCGGGTAGCGGCCCAGCAGCAGCACCAGGGTGCAGCTCAGGTTCCACCACGGGGTGGCATCGCCCAGCCCTTCGAAACCCGAGCCGTTGTTGGCGAACGCCGATACGTACTCGTAGAACACCTGGCTCACCCCATGGAACGCGGGGTTGGAGGTGCCGGTGATCGACGGAATGGCCAGGGTGATCGCGGTGAACGCCAGGATGGTGATCGGCTGCAGCAGCACCAGCAGCGCCAGCAGCTTCACCTGCGGGGTTTCCAGTTTGCGGCCCAGCAGCTCGGGCGTGCGCCCGGTCATCAGCCCGGCCAGGAACACGCCCAGCAGCAGGTACACGATGAACTGCTGCAGGCCGCAGCCGATGCCGCCCCAGATCGCGTTGATCAACATGTTGACCATCGGCACCGCGCCGGCCAGCGGGCTCAGCGAGTCATGCATGCCGTTGACCGAGCCGTTGGAAACCTGGGTGGTGATCGCCGCCCACAACCCGGTGCCGTCCGCACCCAAGCGTACTTCCTTGCCTTCCATCAGCAGCGGGCTGGCGGCGGTGGCCGAATGGCCCTCCAGCCACACCGTGGCGGCGATCGACACGCTCGACATCGCCAGCATGCAGCCGAACACCAGCGCCGCCAGGCGCTTGCGACCGGTGAACGCACCCAGCATGAACACCACCGCGATCGGGATCAGCAGGATGCCGATCAGCTCCAGCGCGTTGGACAGCGGGGTCGGGTTCTCCAGCGGCATGCTGCTGTTGGGGCCGTACCAGCCACCGCCATTGGTGCCCAGCTGCTTGGCCGCCACCATCGCCGCGACCGGGCCCAGTGGCAGTTTCTGGGTTTCCATGCCCGCGGCTGCATCGATCGGCGTGGCAGTCGGACCACCGGCCAACGTCGAGGGCACGCCCTGGCTGGTCAGCAGCACCGCCCACAGCAGGCACAGCGGCAGCATGAAGCGCACGCACGAACGCACCACGTCGGCGTAGTAGTTGCCCACGTCGATCCGGCGGTCGGCAGGCAGCGCGGGTTCGGCGGCATCGCCTTCCGGCGCCGTGCCGAACAGCGCACGCAACGTGGCCACCACCAGCGCCAGCCCCATCATCGGGGTGACCACCTGCAGGCCGGTGATCGCGGTCATCTGCGAGAAGTAGGACAGCTGCGCCTGGCCGGAGTAATGCTGCTGGTTGGTGTTGGTAAGGAACGACACCATCGTGTGCAGCGCCGTATCCCAGCGCATGTTGGGAATCTGGTCGGGGTTGAACGGCAGCCAGGCCTGGGTCATGAAGACCGCCTGCACCAGCACGGCAATGACCAGGTTGCTGAGCAGGAACGCGCCCACATAGCCACGCCAGGACATCCCGCGCGCCGGGTTCACGCCCAGCACGCGGTACAGCGGCCTTTCAATCCAGCCGAACAGCGCGTCGCCGCGCATCGGCCCACCGCGCATCACCCGGGCCAGGTACAGCCCAAGCGGAAAGGCCAGCACGATGCTGGCCAGCACAATCAACAGAATCTCGGTCATGGTCGGCTCCGGTCAGAACTTTTCGGGCGCAAGCACGACGTACAGCAGGTAGGCGGCGGCAACGAGCACCAGCACGCCGCTCACGAAGGAAAGCCAGGCAGGCACGGGGCGTTCTCAGTAGTAGGGAAGGGAGGCCGCCATCGTGTTCCCCAACGGCGTAAACGCTCCACGCCCGCCCCGTGCCCAACCCGTAAAGAGTGCATAAAAAAAGGCGGATGCCCGCGCATCCGCCCTTTCGCTGCTTTCACCTTACCCGCGTGGGTCGGTAGAAACGCCCTTCAACAGCCGGTACCGCTGCAGGGTTTCCTCGATCTCCACATCCAGCGCCTTGCGCTGCTCCACGTAGGAGTCCTGCATGCGCTTCTGCGCCACCAGCTCGGCGTGGCGCAGGCGGATGTCCTCGGCCTGCTTGGGGGCCACCGGCTGGCCGGCCAGTTCGCGGTCGCCCGCGCTGCCGAGCAGGGTCACCAGCGCGCTGCGCAGGCTGGCCACGTTGTAGTTGGCCGTCTGCACGTTATTGTCCAGGATCCCGGTGCGCTCCACGAACACCCGGCGCAGGTCGGCCTCGTCCTGGTAGGTGGACAGCATGGCCTGCTCGGTGCGCTGGCGGGTATCTTCGGCGGCCTGGTCGAGCTGGCGCTGCGCGGCGGCCACGGCGGCATCGGCGCGCTCCTGCTCGGTCAGGGTGCGGTCCACCCCGCCCTTGCGCAGGCCGCTGTTGACGCTGAACTCCTCACGGGCGCTGTTCACCGCGTCCTGGGGCAGGGCATCGCTGCAGATCCGCTCCTTGCCCTCGTTCCAGCAGAACAGCTTCTTCGGTTTGGCCGGCGTGTTGCTGTGTTTGCTCTGGGCCTGGGCCGTGAGCACAGGCGCGGCCAGCAGCAGGCCAATGATGGTGAACGTGGCAATCCTGGACATGGGAGCCCCCTGCTCTCAACGCGTAGGACGGCTGCCGTAACGGGACCGATAGTCCTCCAGCGGCTGCCGGTATCCGACAAGTTCCGGATTTCCGGAGGCAAAATCAAGCAGGTCGGCCAGCGTGGCCACGGCCACCACCGGAATGCCGGCCTCTTCGGCCACGGCCTGGGCAGCCGAACGGCGGTCGTCTTCCGAGGCGATTTCCTGGCGGTCCAGCGCTACCACGATGCCGGCCGGGGTGCCGCCAGCCTGCTTGATGATGCCCAGCGCCTCGCGGATGGCGGTGCCGGCGGTGATCACATCGTCCACGATCAGCACGCGCTTGCCGTTCATGTCCGCGCCGATCAGGTTGCCGCCTTCACCGTGGGTCTTGGCTTCCTTGCGGTTGAAGCTCAACGGCAGGTCGCGGCCGCGCTGGGCGAATTCACAGGCGGTGGCGGTGGCCAGCGGAATGCCTTTGTAGGCTGGGCCGAACACCACGTCGAACTTCAGCCCGGTGGCTTCCACCGCGTCGGCGTAGCAAGCGGCCAGCTGGACCATGCTGGCGCCCGAATCGAAGCGGCCGGCATTGAAGAAATAGGGGCTCAGGCGGCCCGACTTGAGGGTGAACTGGCCAAAACGCAGCGCATCGGCGGTCAAGGCCAGCTGCAGGAAACGGTGACGGTGGTCGCTCATCTAACGCTCTATTCAATTCTCTTGGAGCGCAGATCGTAAAGCATGACCGGCAATTCAGGCTCGCGACCGGCCGCCGCAGGCCCCTGCAATGGCCGGATCCGGCCAGCCGATGGGCCGGGCAACCCGGTATGCTTTGCCCGTTACGTACCAGACCCGGGTCAGCATGCGCATCATCAGTTTCAACGCCAATGGCATCCGTTCCGCCGCCACCAAGGGTTTCCTCGAGTGGTTCCGTGCCCAAGATGCCGACGTGCTCTGCATCCAGGAGACCAAGGCCCAGGAAGACCAGCTGACCGATCCCATGTTCCGCCCGGACGGCCACCACTGCTTCTACCGTGACGCGATCACCAAGAAGGGCTACAGCGGCGTGGCCATCTACAGCAAGCGTGAGCCCGACCAGGTCATCACCTCGCTGGGCTGGGCCCCGTTCGACGACGAAGGCCGTTACATCGAAGCCCGCTACGGCAACCTCAGCGTGGTGTCCTTCTATATCCCCTCCGGCAGTTCCGGCGACCTGCGCCAGGGCTTCAAGTACGAAGTGATGGAGTGGCTGCGCCCGATCCTGGCCCAGTGGCTGGCCAGCGGCCGCGACTACGTGCTGTGCGGGGACTGGAATATCGTCCGCTCCGCGCTGGACATCAAGAACTGGAAATCCAACCAGAAGAACTCCGGCTGCCTGCCGCCCGAGCGCGACTGGCTCAATGGCCAGTGCGTGGATGCCGGCCAGGCGCTGGACGTGGCCGGCGGCCAGGGCTGGACCGACGCCTACCGCCTGCTGCACCCCACCGGCGAGGATTACACCTGGTGGAGCAACCGCGGCGCGGCCCGCGCCAACAACGTCGGCTGGCGCATCGATTACCAGTTCGTCAGCCCCGGCCTGCGCGATCGCCTGCGTGGCTGCTCGATCTACCGCGATGAACGCTTCTCCGACCATGCCCCGTTCACGGTGGACTACGCCCCATGAGTGAAGCGGCAGTGCCGGTGAGCTACAAGGGCTGGGCCGGGATCAAGCGTGCCTTCGGCACGCCGTCGGCGTTGACCATGGCCTTCCTGGGTTTTGGCAGCGGCCTGCCGTTCCTGCTCATCGCCTCGCAGACCCTGTCCACGCGCCTGCGCGATGTCGGGCTGGACCTGCACAGCATCGGCCTGATCAGCTTGGCCAGCTTCTTCTACCTGCTCAAGTTCCTCTGGGCGCCGCTGATTGATCGCTATGCCTTCCCGCTGATCGGCGTCCTGGGCCGCCGTCGTTCATGGCTGCTGGTCTCCCAGTTGGGCGTTACCGGCGGCCTGTTCGCGCTGGCCTTCGTGCGTCCCGAGCTTGGCGTAACCCCGCTGGTGCTGTGGGTGCTGGTCGCGTCCTTCGCCGGTGCCACCCAGGATTCGGTGGTGGATGCCTATCGGATCGAGATCGCGCCGGAAAGCGCGCAGGCCGCGCTGGCCGCCACCTACACGCTCGGTTACCGCATCGGCCTGATCCTGGCCGGCGCCGGTGCGCTGTACCTGGCTCAATTCGAAGGGTGGATCGTGGCCTACCTGGCCATGGCATCGCTGATGCTGATACCGATCATCACCACTCTGGTGTGCCGCGAACCGGCCCAGCCGGAAGTGCGGATCCAGCGCCGGATCGATTTCTTCGGCGCGTTCTGGCAGCCGATTGCCAGCTTCTTCAGCACCAATGGCGTGGTCCTGGCGGTGGTACTGCTGGCATTCGTGGGGCTGTTCAAGTTCCCCGACCAGGTGATCGGCGTGATGGCCGGTCCGTTCTACCTGGATTCGGGGTTCACCAAGGCCGACATCGCCACCGTGTCCAAGCTGTTCGGGGTGTGGATGGGCATCGGTGGCGCCTTCCTCGGCGGTATCGCCGTGGCGGCGTTCGGCTTCCGCCGCATGCTGCTGGTGGCCGCGCTCGGCGTGGCACTGTCCAATCTGGCCTTCCTGCTGATGGCGCAGAACCCCGGCCAGCTCTGGGCTTTTTATGCAGCACTCTGTGCCGACAACCTGTTCCAGGGCTTCGCCGGCACCGTGCTGGTAGCGTTCATGTCTTCGCTGACCGACCGGAACTTCACCGCCACCCAGTACGCCCTGCTGGTGTCGCTGGCCAACCTGCCCGGCAAGTTCGTCGGTGGCGCCTCGGGGTACATCGTCGAGGCGACCTCGTACAGCACCTTCTTCATCCTGAGCTCGGCCACGGTCATCCCGACCCTGCTGCTGCTGGTCTGGCTGTGGCCCCGCATCCGCGACCGCAGCGCTGCCTGACCGAACAGGCGAGCGGTTGCCGCGCGGCGTACAGTGGGCCATCATCGACCCCGTTGTGCCGTGGGGGCGGTGCGTTGCCAACGGGGGAATACACATGGCTGATCTGGTGCTGCGCGATCTCGATCCGCTGCTGAACGAGCGCATCCGCCGGGTCGCCGTCGCACGCGGCTGGACCCGCGAACACACCTGCGTGGTCCTGCTCGAGCAGGGCCTGTTCGCCAGCGAACTGGAAGTCCGCAGCGGCTTCCACGACCCCGAAGTGAATGCCCTGGCCGACGCAATAGCAGCCCTGCAGGCGCTGCCGGA
Organism: Stenotrophomonas sp. CCNWLW57; assembly: GCF_037203925.1. Lineage (NCBI taxonomy): Bacteria > Pseudomonadati > Pseudomonadota > Gammaproteobacteria > Lysobacterales > Lysobacteraceae > Stenotrophomonas > Stenotrophomonas sp. CCNWLW57. The sequence continues at coordinate 4,320 of NZ_JBBCBJ010000008.1, read as the reverse complement.
CGTAAAGGCGTTCTAGGCAGCACCCATCACGCTGGGTGAATGGCGCCCAATATCCGCGGCCCGCGCGCCCCGGTCACGCTGGGCAGGTTGCCCGGCAACCCCTGCAGCGTCCGGTGCGCCAACCACGCAAACCCCATCGCTTCCAGGTAATCCGGGTCCAGCCCGTGCACTGCACTGGACTCGACCACCACCCCGGGCAACCGCGCGCTGAGTCTGCGCAGCAGCTGCGGGTTGCGAACACCGCCGCCGCACACCAGCACCCGCGTTGCTTCCGGCAGGTGGGCCAGCAGCGCGTCGGCCACCGTGGCCGCCGTCAGTTCCAGCAGCGTCGCCTGCACGTCCGCCGGCGCCAGGGTGCGGCCGGCCATCGCCGCCTCGGCCCACGCCAGATGAAACTGCTCGCGCCCGGTGCTCTTCGGCGGCGACAGCGCGAACCACGGTTCGGCCCGCCAGTGCTCCAGCAGCACTTCATCCACCTGCCCGCTGGAGGCAAACGCGCCATCGGCATCGAACGGCGTGCCGGTATGCCGCTCGCACCACGCATCCATCAGCGCGTTGGCCGGCCCGGTATCGAAGCCACGCGGGGTGCCCACGCGCGGAATCAGGGTCAGGTTGGCGATCCCGCCCAGGTTCAACACCGCCCGGTCCTCATCGGCCGTGCCCAGCATCGCCAGGTGGAAGGCCGGCATCAGCGGCGCCCCGTGCCCACCGGCGGCCACGTCGCGGCGGCGGAAGTCGGCCACCGTGGTGATGCCGGTCAGCTCGGCAATCCGGTTGGCATCGCCCAGTTGGCAGGTGAATGCCGGATCGGCCAGCGGCCGGTGCCGCACCGTCTGCCCGTGCGAACCGATCGCCCGCACCTGCGCCGGGCTCACCCCGGCCTGTTCCAGCAGGCGGTTGGCGGCGGCCGCGAAGGTGATGCCGATCTGCGCATCGATCCGGCCCAGCGTATCCAGTGAGCCCAGCTCGCCGCCTTCGCCCAGCGCCACCAGCTCGGCGCGGATGGCGGGGTCCCAGGGGTGGGTGAGCCCATCGACGAAGCGGCAGCCGCCCTCGGCGGGAAACTGCACCAGCGCGGCATCGATGCCATCGGCGCTGGTGCCGGACATCAGGCCCAGGTAGAGCGGGGTATGCGGATCAGCTGAAGTCATGGCCAGGCGGTTCAACAGGGTGCGTGCAGCTTCCGCGCAACCTGTTGCCGCCGTCAATGCATGCGATCAGCCGCGGCTGCCCTTGGCCGGCTTGGCCGCGCTGGCCGTGGTGGTAGCGGCCTGGTCGGCCTTCGGCGCCGGGCTGGCGTCGGCGTAGATCAGCTTCTCCATGCCCTGGATGCGGGCCAGCGCCGGCGCGGTCTGCGCGCGGAAGGCGACCAGCTCGCTGCCCTGCAGCGGCTCCGGCGGCGGCATCGTCACCGACAGCGGGTTGCGGTGCACGCCGTTGACGCGGAATTCGTAGTGCAGGTGCGGGCCGGTGGCCAGGCCGGTTGAGCCCACGTAGCCGATCACCGTGCCCTGCGCCACGCGCTGGCCGGTCTTGATCTTGCCAAAGCGCGACATGTGCCCGTACAGGGTGGTGTGGCCACGGCCGTGGTCCAGGATCACCACGTTGCCGTAGCCGCGCTGCACGCCGGCGAACTGCACGCGGGCATCGCCGGCGGCCATGATCGGGGTGCCGGTGCGCGCGGCGTAGTCCACGCCCTTGTGCATGCGCATCTTGCCCAGCACCGGGTGCTTGCGCGCCCCGAACGTCGAGCTCAGGCGGGCGAAGGGAATCGGCATGCGGATGAAGCTCTTCTTCAGCGGGCGCCCGCTCACGTCGAAGTACTCGGACTTGCCGTTGCGGTCGAAGCGGAAGCCGCTGTAGGTCTTGCCGCCGGAGGTGAAGGTCGCCGCCAGGATCTTGCTGGTGTCCACCTTCTCGCCTTCGCGCCAGGTCTCATCCATCACCACGCTGAAGCGGTCGCCCGGCTGCAGGTCCTTGGAGAAGTCGATGTCGTACTTGAAGATCTCGTCGGTCATCGTCGCGATGGCCGACGGCGACAGCCCGGCCTTGCGCGCCGCCGCGTACAGCGAACTGGTGATCTCGCCGCTGGTCACCACCCGGCGGGTGGAGCTCTCACGCTTGCTGACCTTCTCGGTGATCTGTTCGCCCTTCAGCGACAGCTCCACCCGGTTGTCGGCATCGCGGTCGAAGCGGATCGTGCGCAGCTCCCCGCTCAGCGGCAGGTCGAAGGCAATTTCCGCGCCGGGGCGCAGCTTGGTCAGCGCGTCGCGCGCACCGGGGTGCTCCAGCACCTGGTGCATCACCGTGGGCGAAATGCCGGCCTCGTCGAACAGGTTGCTCAGGGTCTGGCCGCGCTGCACGCGCAGTACCTGCCAGCTGTCGCCCGGCACCTGCTGCAGGCGCTCCTGGGACAGCGGCGGCAAGGGCAGGGCCAGCGTGGAATGGCTGACCGAGTAGGGCGACTCGATGGTGTGCGAGAAGCCGGGGACAATAGTGGCCACCAGGGCGCCGATGGTGGCGAACAGGCTGGCGTGCATCCAGTGGCGGCGGGTCCAGCGCTCATTGAAAGCAGCGGGAAGATGCTGTCGAAGCTTCCGATGCAGGGCGGTGTCGTGGAGAACGTGAAGGCGTTCCTTGAAGCGCTGCTTGCGCGCGCGGCCTTGATCGGTATTCAGCATCGTCGGTGTGTTCCTGGCTGACCCGGGAGCGCGGGCCCAAACGTCGGTAACATAGACAGGTATAAATATCGCGTCAAACCCTTGTGCCTATTGGCTTTTGTGAAGCGCTTGCGGTTAACTTGTACTTAACGTCATTCATGTAAATAAGGCATCGCCGGGAGTTGCACGTGTCCTCGATTGAACAAGCCCTTGCCCAGATCGGCCGTGGCGCCGATGAAATCCTCAAGATCGAGGAGCTGCGCCAGCGGCTGGAAAGCGGCCGCCCGCTGCGGGTCAAGGCTGGTTTCGACCCCACCGCCCCGGACCTGCACCTGGGCCATACAGTCCTTCTGAACAAGCTGCGTCAGTTCCAGGACCTCGGCCACCAGGTCATCTTCCTGATCGGCGACTTCACCGGGATGATCGGCGACCCCTCGGGCAAGAACGTCACCCGCAAGCCGCTCAGCAAGGACGACGTGCTGGCCAATGCGCGCACCTATGAAGAGCAGGTGTTCAAGGTACTGGACCGCGAAAAGACCGAAGTGCGCTTCAATTCGGAGTGGTTCGGCAAGATGGGCGCGGCCGACATGATCCGCCTGGCCGGCCAGCACACCGTGGCGCGCATGCTCGAGCGCGACGACTTCGCCAAGCGCTATGCGGCCCAGCAGTCCATCGCCCTGCACGAGTTCCTGTACCCGCTGGTGCAGGGTTACGACTCGGTGGCGCTGGAAGCGGACGTCGAACTGGGCGGTACCGACCAGAAGTTCAACCTGCTCATGGGCCGTGGCCTGCAGGAGCACTACGGGCAGAAGCCGCAGATCGTGCTGACCATGCCGCTGCTGGAAGGCCTGGACGGCGTGGCCAAGATGTCCAAGTCGCTCAACAACTACATCGGCATCAGCGAACCGGCGATCGACATGGTGACCAAGACCATGAAGATCGGCGACGACCTGATGTGGCGCTGGATCGAGCTGCTTTCCTTCGAGATCAGCCAGGCCGAGGCGGTCAGCCTGCGCGAGCAGGTCGCCGCCGGCACTCTGAACCCGCGTGAGGTGAAGCTGCGCCTGGCGCGCGAGCTCACCACCCGCTTCCACGATGCCGACGCGGCCGAGCTGGCCATTGCCGGCTGGAACGCTGCCGTGACCGGGCAGGGCGATGTGACCCTGTTGCCCCTGCAGGAAGTGGCCATTCCCGTTGAAGGCCTGCGGATTGGTGCATTGCTCACCGCAGCCGGCCTGACCCCGAGCAACTCGGAGGCCTCGCGCAAGCTCAAGGAGCGTGCGGTGAAGGTGGACGGCGAGGTGGTGGACGACGCCCAGCAGCTGTTCGTGCCCGGCTTCGAGGGCTTGCTGCAGGTCGGCAAGCGCAACTTCGCACGCGTGTTGTTGGTCGCCGCCTAAGCGCCACAAGGGTTTCGCGCCTTCGGGCGCGGAACCAGCATGAATGAATGCACAAAACCGTGAAAAAAAGTCATGCACCCCCTTCACAAACGAGGCGGTTGGGGACATACTTTCCCTCCCCCGACGCAGGGGCCACCGCAAGGCGGCAACCGCGAAGGAACAGGACTTCAACTTCTTCGAAAGAAGGTGTTGACGGAAACGAAAAGCCTGACATAATAGGCGGCTCGCTTCGACGAAAAGACCTCCGGGTCGCACGACGA
>NZ_JBBCBJ010000007.1:0-255029 GCF_037203925.1 Stenotrophomonas sp. CCNWLW57 | reverse complement strand
GATGTTTTCTACAAGCCCCCATGGATGGGTTCACGGCGTGTCCCGCAAACCCGCACCCGCCGGCCCAGCTCAGGCCATGCGCAGGCTACCGGCTGTTCGCCAAAACGCATGAAGGTGCCGGGCAACGCCCGGCACCTCCAGCATCAAATGCAACCAGGAGCTGTTAAGCCCCAACCCCGATCGGGCAACTCACCCCAGTCCCACCAATCCCGCAATAGCCATTCGGATTCTTGGCCAGGTACTGCTGGTGGTAATCCTCAGCGTAGTAATACGTAGGCGCCGGATATTCGATCTCGGTAGTGATCGACCCCAGCCCAGCCTCGGTCAAGCGCTGCTGATACGCATCGCGGCTGGCCAACGCCGCATCGAACTGGGCCTGGGACGTGGCGTGGACCGCCGAACGGTACTGGGTGCCGGTATCGTTGCCTTGGCGCATGCCCTGGGTCGGGTCGTGGTTCTCCCAGAACACCTGCAGCAGCTCGCCCAGGCTGATGATCGCCGGGTCGAAGACCACCTCCACGATCTCGGTGTGCCCGGTCAGGCCCGAGCACACTTCCTCGTAGGTCGGGTTCGGGGTCACCCCGCCCGCATAGCCCACCGAGGTCGAATACACCCCCGGCAAGGTCCAGAACTTGCGCTCCGCGCCCCAGAAGCAGCCCATGGCGAAGCGGATGCGCTCCAGCCCGGCGAAGCCGTCCTTCAGCGGGTGGCTGTTCACGTAGTGCTGGTTGTGCAGCGGCAGCGGGTGCTCGCGGCCGGGCAGCGCCTCTTCCGGCCGCGGCAGGCGCTGCTTGAACGCTCCAATGCCCAACAGGCCCTTGGCAATACCCAACATGGCGCTCTCCTAGGCCGGCAACAGGCCGGCGCTTTCGTCACCGTCGAATATGGGGTCGTCCTGTGGCCCGCCCAAGTCCAGCCCGGCCACGATCTGCTCCGCCTCCGGGCGGGCCAGGTCCGGAACGCAGACCCGCAGCACCCCGAACAGCGGCAGCTCGCCCATCCCGCCCAGCAGCGACTCACCGAAAACGAAGGCCGGAATCCCGGCCGCCTCCAGCGCGTGCTTGACCAGATGGGCGTCGAACAGGTTGTCGGCCTGGTAGATCACGTGCATGGGGCAGGCTCCGGGCGAGTTCGTGGCCAGCATACGCGGTCGGCATGAACACGTGGGCCGGGGCTTTGCCGGGACCGGTCTGGGTGCTAGCCCCCTGAGTCAGGGGGCGGCCGCGAAGCGGCGGGGGTATGGGTGCTGGTGAGAAGGGGCCCAAGGTTTGCGCAGCAATCCTTGGGGCGACAGCGCGCATGCGATGGCGCGTACCCCGACCAACGGTCGGCACCTACCGTCTAACGCGTCCCGGGGGGACGCGTTAGACTGGCAATCTTTCTGCCTTCTGCCTGCGCATCATGTCCGAGCCTACTGCCACCCCTACCGACGCCCTTCCGGAAACCCACGAAAAGCGGGATTTCATCCGTCAGATCGTCCGCGAGGACCTGGCCGCCGGCAAGCATGCCGCGATCAAGACGCGCTTCCCGCCCGAGCCCAACGGCTACCTGCACATCGGCCATGCCAAGTCGATCTGCCTGAACTTCGGCATCGCCGGTGAGTTCGCCGGCGTCTGCAACCTGCGCTTCGACGATACCAACCCGGCCAAGGAAGACCCCGAGTACGTGGCCGCCATCCAGGATGACGTGCGCTGGCTGGGCTTCGAATGGAACGAACTGCGGCATGCCTCCGATTACTTCGACGCCTACTATCTGGCCGCCGAAAAGCTGATCCGCGACGGCAAGGCCTATGTCTGCGACCTCTCGGCCGAGGAAGTGCGCGCCTACCGCGGCACCCTGACCGAACCCGGCCGCCCCTCGCCCTGGCGCGACCGCAGCGTGGACGAAAACCTGGACCTGTTCCGCCGCATGCGCGCCGGTGAGTTCCCCGACGGCGCGCGCACCGTGCGCGCCAAGATCGACATGGCCAGCGGCAACATCAACCTGCGCGATCCCGCGCTGTACCGCATCAAGCACGTCGAGCACCAGAACACCGGCAACGCCTGGCCGATCTACCCGATGTACGACTTCGCCCATGCCCTGGGCGATTCCATCGAAGGCATCACCCACTCGCTGTGCACCCTGGAATTCGAAGACCACCGCCCGCTGTACGACTGGTGCGTGGACAACGTCGACTTCGCCCATGACGATGCGCTGACCGCGCCGCTGGTCGAACGCGGCCTGCCGCGCGAAGCTGCCAAGCCGCGCCAGATCGAATTCTCGCGTTTGAACATCAACTACACCGTGATGAGCAAGCGCAAGCTGATGGCGCTGGTCACCGAACAGCTCGTCGATGGCTGGGAAGACCCGCGCATGCCGACCCTGCAGGGCCTGCGCCGCCGTGGCTACACCCCGGCCGCGATGCGCCTGTTCGCCGAACGCGTGGGCATCAGCAAGCAGAACTCGATGATCGACTTCAGCGTGCTCGAAGGCGCGCTGCGCGAAGACCTCGACAGTGCCGCCGCGCGCCGCATGGCCGTGGTCGACCCGGTCAAGCTGGTGCTGACCAACCTGCCCGAGGGCCACGCCGAAACGCTGACCTTCTCCAACCACCCCAAGGACGACACCTTCGGAACCCGCGACGTGCCGTTCGCGCGCGAACTGTGGATCGAGCGCGAAGACTTCGCCGAGGTGCCGCCCAAGGGCTGGAAGCGCCTGGTGCCCGGTGGCGAAGTGCGCCTGCGCGGCGCCGGCATCATCCGCTGCGATGAAGTGATCAAGGATGCCGACGGCACCATCACCGAACTGCGCGGCTGGCTGGATCCCGAATCGCGTCCCGGCATGGAAGGCGCCAACCGCAAGGTCAAGGGCACCATCCACTGGGTCAGCGCCGTGCACGCCGTGCCGGCCGAAATCCGCCTGTACGACCGCCTGTTCTCGGTGCCCAACCCGGACGATGAGTCCGAAGGCAAGACCTACCGCGACTACCTCAACCCCGAGTCGCGCCGCACCGTCACCGGCTACGTCGAACCGGCCGCGGCCACCGCCGCGCCTGAACAGTCGTTCCAGTTCGAGCGCACCGGCTACTTCGTCGCCGACCGCCGCGACCACACCGCCGCCGCCCCCGTGTTCAACCGCAGCGTCACCCTGCGCGACACCTGGTCGGCGTAAGCCCCACCGCATTCGAAAGGCCTGTCCCATGCTGTACGCGCAAGTCCACCTCACCCTGCCCGCCTGGATCCATGACCAGATCGACCTGGCCCGTGCGTATCCCGGCGATGCCGCCAAGGTCGCCCTGGCGATCGAAATGTCGCGGCTGAACGTCGAGGCGGAAACCGGTGGCCCGTTCGGCGCCGTGGTGTTTGGTCCGGACGACCGCGTCATCGCGGCCGGCGTCAACCGCGTGGTGCCGCACAGCACCTCGCTGGCGCATGCCGAGAACATGGCCTACATGCTGGCCCAGCAGCGCCTGCAGACGCCGCGCCTGAACGACGTGCTGTCGCCGATCACCCTGGCCACCTCCTCGCAGCCGTGCTGCCAGTGCTACGGCGCCACCATCTGGGCCGGCATCGACCGGCTGCTGATCGGCGCCAGCGCGCAGGATGTGGAAGAACTGACCCCGTTCGATGAAGGTCCGCTGCCGGCCGACTGGATCGGCGAACTCAACAAGCGCGGCATCGAGGTCGTGCGCGACATCGAACGCGACGCGGCGCGCGCAGTGCTGCGCCAGTACGGGGAGATCAACGGTGCGCATTACTGATACCCACGCCATGGGCGTGCGTCGATGAGTGGCCTGCTGTGCCTGTGCCGGCAGGGCTTCGAGCCCGAACTTGCTGGTGAACTTGCCGAGCGTGCCGCCTACGCCAACATCGCCGGTTACGCCCGTACCCAGCGCAACGATGGCTACGTGCTGTTCGCCACCGACGAGGGCGCCGCGCTGTCCAAAGCGTTGCCGTGGCGTTCGCTGATCTTCGCCCGCCAGAAGCTGGTGGTGCTGGCCGAGCTGCGCGAGCTGGATCCAACCGACCGGATCACCCCGATCCTGGCCGCGCTGGACGGCCAGCAACGCTTCGGCGACATGTGGGTGGAACATCCCGATTCGGACGAAGGCAAGCCGCTGGCCGGCCTGGCCCGCGCCTTCGGCAATGCCCTGCGCCCGGCGCTGCGCAGGGCCGGCCTGCTCACCGACAAGCCCAACACCAGCCTGCCACGCGTGCATGTCGTGTTCGTTGACGGTCGCCATGCATTTGTCTGCGTGGCCGATACCCGCGACAGCGCTCCCTGGGCACTGGGCATTCCACGCCTGAAGCTGCTGCCCGACGCGCCGTCGCGCTCGGCGCTGAAGCTGGACGAAGCGCTGTTGACCCTGATGAGCCCGGAAGAGCGCGAGCAGCTGGTCAAGCCCGGCATGCGCTCGGCCGACCTGGGCGCCGCCCCGGGCGGCTGGACCTGGGTGCTCACCCGCCAGCACATGCACGTGATCAGCGTGGACAACGGCCCGCTGCGCGAGCACGTGCTGGAAACCGGCCTGGTCGAACACCTGCGCGCCGATGGGTTCCACTGGCAGCCCGAAGCGCCGCTGGACTGGATGGTCTGCGACATGGTCGAGCAGCCGCGCCGCGTGGCCGAGCGCATGGCCACCTGGTTCCGCGAGGGCTGGTGCCGGCACGCGATCTTCAACCTCAAGCTGCCGATGAAGAAGCGCTGGGACGAAACCCGGCTGTGCCTGGAGCTGTTCGAAGCGCAGGCCGGGCGACCGCTCACCGTGCGCGCCAAGCAGCTCTACCACGACCGTGAGGAAATCACGGTACTGGCGTGGACCGGGCGATGAAGGACGCGCGGCAGCGCTGGCTGCTGCGCTGAGAAGGGCTCAGCCCCTGGCGGGCCCCCGGAAGTGCTGCAGGCTGCGGGTCAGTTCCAGCGCTTTGTTCAACTGATTCAGGCGGTCATTGTTCCAGCTGTCATGGGCTCCGGAGGCCAACCGGGCCGGACCACGCTGGCGCTCGAGGTCGCGCTGCAGGGATTTGAGGCTGTTCAGCAGGAGCTTGGCCTGGCCCTCGGTCGGCGCGGCGGCGCCCTTGGAGCGGGCAAATTTGTCCAGGTTCACCTGGGCCCGAAGGCCATCCTCGCCCCGGCAGCCGATGCCGTACTGGTGGCACCTGTTGTTGATGTGCGTGATCAGTCCATTGAAATCCCTGGCGGCCGCCTCGGGATGGGCAACGATCGCGCGCACGGTCTTTTCAGCGTTGAACGACGCCGGCCGGAAAAGCTGGTTGAGAACCTCGGCAATGCTCATGATTCTTCCTCGAGAAGGGGAGCGACGCGTCCGCACCCGTTACGGTGGAACGCCTCCAGACCCGTTCAGTCTGCTGAAACGCAGGGGCCACCCACTTTCAAGAATCAATCATCCCGGGCTCGTCGCGCCAACGCGGGGGCCTCACCGCCGCACGCATCAGCCCTGGCGACGCCGGTTCAACGCGAGGCACTGCTTGACCGGGATACCCTGCTTGTGGGACAGCAACAGCTTCACGAAGTACTGGCAACTGTCGCGATCGACGTCGTCCTGCCGCACGGCCGCCACCGTGTGGACCTCACCGCCGACCGCGCGGGCCTCCGGGATGTCACGCAGCGGCTTCGACGCCACACCACGGTTGTGTATGGTGGTGAGCTGCAAGCCAAGCCTGCCAGAGACGCCTTGCGGAGCGCGGCCGAACATGCGGTTCGCCGACGACGGCTGTTGGGTACGATCAAGGGGCGAAAGTGCCATGGGGGAGTTCCGGAAGATGGGAAGCGCGACGCGCTGTCGAGGCCGGACAGCGCCAGCCGCGCCACAGTCTGCGCAGTGGCAGCCCAGCCCACTTCCAGATTTCGATCTCCCCGGGACCTACAGCCCCGCCGCGCGCTTCCACAGTGCCGACACCAGTGGCGGCAGGCGGCCCACGCCGCCCAGCGCGCAACCACGCGCCAGCGTCAAATGCATCTCGTCGTTGGAGAAAATGGTGTTGATCGCGTCAAAGCCATAGGCCGACACCGTGTTCTCGCTGCGGCGTTCGCGTGCCCAGCGCTGCAGGCGGTCGGGCGAAGCCCAGTCCTGGCGTCGCTGCTGCGCACGCAGCACCGTGGCATGCAGCGCCGCCACATCGCGCAGGCCCAGGTTCACGCCCTGCCCGGCCAGCGGATGCACCACATGCGCGGCATCGCCCAGCGCCAGCACGCGGCCTGCCACGTAGGCACTGGCCAGCTGGCGGCGCAGCGGGAAGGCGGCGCGCCGCGAGGCCAGGGTCATCGCGCCCAGCCGGGCGCCGAAGGCGCGGGTCAGCTCGGCGTTGAAGGCGGCCTCGTCCAGCCCCAGCACGCGTTCGGCCTCCGCATCAGGGAGCGTCCACACGATGGAGTTGCGGTGCGTGCCGGCCGGCAGCACCGCCAGCGGCCCGGTGGTCAGGAAGCGCTGCCAGGCCGTGGCCTGGTTGTCCTGTTCGGTATCGATGTAGGCGACCACGCCGCGCTGCGCGTACTCCTGGCGGCTGACCTGCACGCCGGCCAGGCGGCGCAGGGTCGAGTCCGCGCCGTCGGCGGCGATGGCCAGCGCGGCGTCCAGCCGGCGCCCGTCCTCCAGCCGCACGCGCACGCCGTCGGCATCCTGTTCGAGCCCTTCCACCCGTGCCGGGCAGCACAGCTGCACACCCGCCGCCGGCAGGGCCGCCCACAGCCGGTCCACCAGCAGGTCGTTTTCCACGATCCAGCCCAGCTGCTCACGGCCCAGGCGGTCGGCATCGAACTGCAGTTCTTCACCGCCGGCGGCGTCCCAGACCCGCATGCGCCGGTACGTGCAGGCGCGCGCGGCCAGCACCGCCGGCCATACGCCGAGCGTACGCAGCAGCTTCGCGTTGTCAGGCGCGAACGCATACACCCGCAGGTCCGGCTGCTGCGGCTGCCACGCTGGCGGTTCGCGGCCTTCGACCAGGGTGACCTCCAGCCCGGCATCGGCCAGCGCCAGCGCGCAGGCGGCGCCCACCACGCCGCCGCCCACCACGATCACATCGCGCGCGCGCCGGCTCATGCGCCGGCTCCCCGGCACAACGCCGGGACCTCGCCGCGGAAGCCCATGGCACCGCCGACCAGCATCGACTGCATCGAGGTCGCCTGCGCTGCCAGCAGCCCGAGACTGCGCAGCGGGCGCATCAACGGCGCGGGATTGCTGGTCAGCCGTGCCAGCCCGCCGGAGAAGGCGATGGTCTGGCGGCGATCCTCGTCCCGGCGCGCGACATGCGCCTGCAGCAGCGCATCGCTGCCCACGTCGTCGGCCGTTTCGATCAGCTCGGCCAGGGTCAGCGCGTCGCGCAGGCCCAGGTTGAAGCCCTGCGCGCCCAGCGGATGGATGGTCTGCGCCGCATTGCCCAGCAGCACCGCGCGCTCGCCCACCAGTCCCTGCGCCAACACCTGCACCAGCGGGTAGGCACTGCGCGGGCCGCTTTCCAGCAGCCGCCCCGCGCGCCAGCCGATGGCCTGCTGCAGGCGCGCCAGCCAGGCCGCGTCGTCCAGTGCCAGCACCGCATCGGCCTGGTCGCGGGCCACGCTGTGCACCGCCCCGTAATGGCGGTCGCCCCGCGGCAGCAGGGCGGTCGGGCCGGTATCGGTAAACCGTTCGAACGCGGTGCCGTCCGGCGCGCGCGCCGAGCGGACGCGGGCCACGAACAGGGTCTGCTGGAAATCATGTTCGTCCACGCCGATGCCCAGCCCCTCGCGCACGCCACTGCGGGTGCCATCGGCGCCCACCACCAGCCGCGCCAGCAGGGTGCGCTCACCGGCATCGTCTGCGATCACCACTTCGCGGCAGCCATCGATCGTGGCGCCCAGCCGCACGAACCGCGCTGGCCGGTACCGGGTGAGGCGGCGCAGGCCCTGCAGGCGGGTTTCCAGTGCCTGGCCGAAATCGCGCGCCACCACCACCTGGCCGAACCACGGGCGATCGTACTGCGCAGCGTCCATCTGGACCCGGCCGAAATCACCGGCGCGGGTGACCTGGATGCGGGTGATCGGCCCCACCGCCGAGCCCAGCAGCGGCATCACCCCCAGCGCGGTCAAGGCATTGACCGTGGCGGCGGCAAAACTGAGGTTGCGCTGGTCGAACACCGGCGGCAGCGCGCCGGGCGGCGCGATCTCGACCAGCCCGACATCGCGGCCGGCCCGGTCCAGGGCAATGGCCAGGCTGGCCCCGACCAGGCCGCCGCCCACGATCACTACGTCATGACGTTCACTCATGCCGCCCATGATAGTGCGTGCGGCCCGGCTACGCCCCGTGGCGGCAGGCGCTAGAATGAACGCTGGACTCCCGACGCCTGCCCCCCATGACCCCTACCGCCCAACGCGCCTTCATCCTGCTCGTGCTCGTGCTGCTGATGGCGGCGACCCGGGTCAATCACTTCGCGGCGATCCCCGACGCGTCGTGGGCGGTGTTCTTCATTGCAGGCTTCCACCTGCGCAGCTGGACGCGCTGGGCCTTCCCGCTGCTGATGGTGCTGGCGATCGTGATCGATGTGCTGGTGATCCGCGCCAGCGGCATCGGCTACTGGCAGCACTACTGCGTCTCGCCGGGGACCGCACTGCTGGTGCCGGCCTACTTCGCGATGTGGGCCGGTGGCGCGCTGCTGCGCCAGGGCTACCACGGCGCGGACTGGACCGCGCTGGCCAAGGGCTCCGTGCTGCTGCTGGCGGCGGTGGCGGTGTGCCACCTGTTCGCGCAGAGCGGCTTCTACTGGACCAGCGACGTGGTCGCCGCCCCCACGCTGCAGGGCTGGGCACGCAACTATGCGGACTGGTTCCTGCCCTACCTGCGCACCGCCGCGATCTACGTCGGCCTGGCCGCCGCGCTGCAGCTGGCCACCGAACAGGTGGTCAAGCTGCTGCACGCCCGCCGCGACGCGCTGCACTGAGCCCGGCACGCATGGGCAACCGGCTGTCGCGCATCTACACCCGCACTGGCGATGACGGCAGCACCGGCCTGGGCGACGGCAGCCGGGTCGCCAAGGATGCGGCACGGGTCAACGCCTTCGGCAGCGTGGACGAGGCCAATTCGGCGCTCGGCGTGCTGCTGGCGGTGGCGCTGCCCGATGACGTGCGCGCCCTGCTCACCACCGTGCAGCACCAGCTGTTCGACCTGGGTGGCGAGCTGTGCATTCCCGGCCATGCGGCAATCCAGGCGGGCGACGTCGCGGCACTGGAGCGCCACCTGGACCACTACAACGCCGACCTGCCCGCGTTGAAGGAGTTCATCCTGCCCGGTGGCGGCGAAGCCGCCGCACGCTGCCATCTGGCCCGCACCATCGTGCGCCGCGCCGAGCGCGAAACCGTCACCCTGGCCCGCCAGGAGCCGGTGCGCGCCGAAGCGCTGCACTACCTCAACCGGCTGTCGGACCTGCTGTTCGTGCTGGCCCGCGTGCTCGCCCGCGCCGACGGCCACGGCGAGGTCCTCTGGCAGCATACCCGCCGCCACGGCTGAGCCGCCCCCGCCCCGGAACCCCGTCCGCATGCTGGTTTTCACCCACCCCGCCTGTCTGCAACACGATCCCGGGCGCGGCCACCCCGAATGCCCCGAACGCCTGCAGGTCGTGCTCGATGCCCTGCGTGCCAGCTACCCCGACCAGCTGGACTGGCGCCAGGCGCCGCCGGCCAAGTTCGGCGAGCTGGCGCGCGTGCACGACAGCGCGCTGATCGACCTGGTGCTGGCGCCACAGACCGAACCGCTGCGCCTGATCGACATGGACACGATGACCTCGCCCGGTTCGGCCAGCGCCGCGCTGCATGCCGCCGGCGCCGGCGTGGCCGCGGTGGATGCCGTGATGCTGGGCGGGGATCCGGTGGCGTTCTGCGCGGTGCGCCCGCCCGGCCACCACGCCACCGCGACCACGGCGATGGGGTTCTGCCTCTTCAACAACATCGCCATCGCGGCCGCGTACGCGCGCGACCGCTATGGGCTGGAGCGGATCGCGGTGGTCGATTTCGACGTCCACCACGGCAACGGCACCCAGGACATCTTCGTGGCCGACCCGCGCGTGGCCTACTACAGCACCCACCAGGCCGGGCTGTTCCCCAACTCGGGCCTGCGCCGCGACCGTGGCGCGGGCAACCTGCTCAACATCCTGCTGCCACCGGGCAGCGGCAGCTTCCGCTTCCGCAACACCTGGGCCGACGAGATGCTGCCGGCCATAGACGATTTCCGCCCGCAGCTGCTGCTGGTCTCGGCCGGTTTCGATGCCCACCTGCGCGACCCGCAGGCCGACCTGATGCTGGAAACCGAGGATTTCGCCTGGATCACCGCCGAGCTCCGCCGGCTGGCCCGTCGCCATGGCGGCGGCCGCATGGTCTCCATGCTGGAGGGCGGATACGACCTGCAGGCGCTTGCCGAATGCTCCGTCGCGCACGTAGGCGCGCTGCTGTGAGATGAACCTGAACCCTTGGCTGCAGCAAGCCTTCATTGCCCCTATGCAAGGGATGGGGCAAGCTACGATCCGTTTTCGTCCGAATCCGAATCCCGCGTGCGCCGAGCCCTCCGCCTGCTGCCTCTCCCCCTGAGCATCGCCATCTGCCTGCCGGCCATGGCCGACGACAAACCGGTGAACTGGGGCTTGTGCCCGGTGACCGATGTCCTGCCCGCCTTCCAGGACGCCCCTGTGGCGGACAAGGCCGCGGCCGAAACCCGCGACCAGCAACCCACCGATATCGAAGGCGACGCGCTTAGCGGTACCAGCACCGTGCCGCAATACCAGGGCAACGTGGCGCTGAAGCGTGGCGACCAGTTCCTGGGCACCGATCACCTGAGCTTCGACACCGAAAGTGGCAACTACATAGCCGAAGGCAATGTGCGCTACCAGGATTCGTCGATCCGGATGACGGCCAAGCGCGCCGAAGGCAACCAGGAATCGGACACGCACAAGATCAGCGACATCCAGTACCAGCTGGTGGACCGGCGCGGCCATGGCGGCGCAGACTCGATCGACCTGCAGGGTTCGGTGGGCCAGATGCACCGCTCGACCTATACCACCTGCGACCCCTCGCAGCCGGTGTGGAAACTGTCGGCGCCGCAGATCGACGTGGACAATGACGAAGGCTTCGGCACCGCCCGCAACGCGGTGCTGCGCATCGGCAACGTGCCGGTGCTGTGGGCGCCGTACTTCAAGTTCCCGATCGACGACCGCCGCCAGACCGGCCTGCTCTACCCGCAGCTGGGCATGTCCGGCCGCAACGGCTTCGATTATGCCCAGCCGATCTACTTCAACCTGGCGCCGAACTACGACGACACCCTGACCCCGCGCTACATGAGCAAGCGCGGCCTGATGCTCGACAACGAGTTCCGCTATCTGTACGACGGCGGCCGTGGCGAACTGCAGACCGCCTACCTGCCCAATGACAAGCTGCGCGACCGCGACCGCGGCCAGGTCGAATACCAGGGTTACCACAACATCGACCCGCACTGGCAGGCCCGCGCCAACATCGCCTGGGTCAGTGACGAGCGGTACACCGAGGACTTCTCCAGCAAGCTGCTGGGGGTGACCACCTCGAGCCTGCAGAGCCAGGTCGGCATCTACGGTACCGGTGAAAACTGGACGGCCGGGCTGATGGCCGACTACTGGCAGAACACCGATTACACGCTGACCGACGCGTCGCTGCCCTACTCCCGCCAGCCGCGCCTGTTCGCCACCTGGGACAAGCCGCTGCTGCCGTGGCTGGAAGTGGGGGTCTACGCCGAGGCGGTGCACTTCACCCATGACGACGTCGACCAGAAGGTCGTGGATGCTGACGGCGAATACATCCGCAATGGCGTGGTCACCCCGTACTTCAACGGTTCGCGGCTGGATGTAAAGCCTTACGTCACCTTCCCGTTCGCCGGCGCGTCCTGGTATGTGACCCCGACCCTGGCGTACCGCTACACCGGGTATGAGCTGGACCGTGGACTGGCCGACCAGACCCGACTGCAGGCATTGACCGACGCAAATGTCGATCTGGGCACGCTCACCCCCGACCAGCTACGTGGCAACACCTCGCCGCACCGCGGCGTGCCGATCGCCAGTCTCGACGCAGGCATGTTCTTCGACCGCGAGACCACCATCGGCGGCACCTCGTACCTGCACACGCTGGAGCCGCGCCTGTTCTACCTGCGCACGCCCTACCGCGACCAGAGCGATCTGCCCATCTTCGATACGCGCGACTTCACCTTCAGCTGGGGCCAGCTGTTCCGCGATTCGCGCTACACCGGTGCTGACCGCCAGAACGACGCCAACCAGCTGACCATGGCGCTGAGTACCCGCTTCATCAACCAGGAAACCGGCCGCGAGCGCTTCTCCGCCAGCATCGGCCAGATCCTGTATTTCGACGATTCGCGGGTGACCCTGCCGGGCACCACCTCGCAGGTGGAACAGGGCAAGTCGGCCTGGATCGCCGATACCAATTACGCCATCAACGACCGTTGGAACCTGGGCGCCACCTACCAGTGGGATCCCAAATACAAGCGCGAGGACCTGGCCAGCGTGCGCGCGCGCTACCTGATGTCCAACGACGGCATCATCAACCTGACCTACCGCCACCGTCTCAACACGGCCGCCCCGGCGACGGCGACCAAGGAAGAACGCACCCTGCTGGAGCAGGTGGACCTGTCCTTCCTGTACCCGATCAACCAGACCTGGAGCCTGGTGGGGCGCTACTACTACTCCATCGAAGACAAGGCGCCGCTGGAAATCATCGGTGGCGTGCAATGGGACAGCTGCTGCCTGGCGGTCCGCGCACTGGCCCGCCGGTACGTGCGCAACCGCGAAGGTGAGCTGAACAATTCCTTCCAGATCGAGTTCGTGCTGAAGGGCCTGAGCTCCATCGGCCAGAACACGGACCGCACTTTGCGCCGTGCTATTCTCGGGTACTACCGAGACGACCTCTATCTCGTGCCGCCCGCCAACACGGGCGCCCCCACGCGCGAAGACTACGATCCCAATCTGATCCCATGACCAAGACCTTCCCCGTCCTACTCGCCTCCCTGATCGCGGTCAGCACCGTTTCCGCGCCGCTGCAGGTGCTGGCCCAGCAGAGCCAGTCGCTGGACCGCATCGCCGCCATCGTCGACGAGGATGTCGTGCTGCAGAGCGAGCTGGACCGCGCCATCGTGAACATCAAGGCCCAGTACGCCGGCCGCGAAGGCCAGCTGCCGCCGGATGACGTGCTCAGCCGCCAGGTGCTCGAGCGCCTGGTGCTGGTCAAGCTGCAGGTCACGCGCGCCGAAGGCAGTGGCATCAAGGTCAGCGACCAGGAGCTCAACCAGGCCCTGAACGCGATTGCCCAGCAGAACGGGTCCAACCTGGACGCCCTGCGCCAGCGCCTGGCCGCCGATGGCGTGGATTTCAACGACTTCCGCAGCTCGGTCCGCGATGAAATCACCGTGCAGCGCCTGCGCCAGAGTTTCGCCCAGAGCCGCATCAGCGTCAGCGAGGGTGAAGTGGATGCCGCGCTGAAGCAGGAAGCCACCGCAGGCACCCAGTACCACCTGGCCCACATCCTGATCGCCCTCCCCGAAGGCGCAACCGCCGAGCAGATCGCCACCGGCCAGCAGAAGGTCGACGGCGTGAAGGGCCTGCTGGACAAGGGCGAGCTGGACTTCAACGCGGCCGCCGTCCGGTACTCGGACAGCCCCAACGCGCTGGAAGGCGGCGACCTGGGCTGGCGTTCCCTGGATGAGATTCCCGGCGCGTTCGCGAAGATGATGAGCGGCATGAAGGCCGGCGACGTTGTCGGCCCGCTGCGCGGCCCGAGCGGTTTCCAGCTGCTCAAGCTGGTGGAAGTGCGCGACGCCAGTGCCGCCACCACCGGCCAGACCATCACCGAATACCACGGCCGGCACATCCTGATCCGGGTCAACGACCAGCAGGACAACGCCACCGCCAAGGCCAAGATCGACTCGATCCGTGCACGCATCGCCGGCGGCGCCGACTTCGAGGCCGAAGCCAAGGCCTCGTCCGAGGACACCAACAGCAAGGGCCAGGGCGGCGATCTGGGCTGGTTCCCGGCTGACGCGTTCGGCCCGGACTTCGGCAAGCAGGTCACCGGCCTGAGCGACGGTGGCGTCAGCCAGCCGTTCCGCACCGACGCTGGCTGGCACATCGTGCAGCGCGTGGCGACCCGCCAGACCGATTCGGGCACCGACAACAAGCGCGCCCAGATCCGCGAGACGATCGGCCGCCGCAAGCTGGAAGAAGAGTACAACCGCTACCTGCAGGAACTGCGCGGCGAAGCCTACGTGGACCTGCGCACCCCGGCAGCGGCCCCGGCCACTGCTCCGGCCCCGGCCGCCACCAAGCCCTGAGGCACTGGCAATGATCCCGCAGCTCGCTCTGGTACCGGGCGAGCCCGCCGGGATCGGTCCTGAACTCTGTCTTCGCCTGATCCAGCAGCCGCGCACAGATTGCCGGCTGCTGGCCTTCGCCGACCCGGATACCTTGCGGGCGGCCGCAGCGGCGCTGTCGCTGCCATTGAACCTGCTTCCTGAAGATGCCATCGCCCGCCAGCCGGGCGATCTGCCGTTGCGCGAGGTCCGCAATGCGGCCCCCTCACGCTTCGGCCAGGCCGACCCGGCCAACGCCGGCGCGGTGATCGGCGCCCTGCTGCAGGCCGGCCAGGCCTGCCTGGACGGCCACCTGCACGGGGTAGTCACCGGCCCGGTGCACAAGGCGGTCATCAACCAGGGCGGGATCGCCTACAGCGGCACCACCGAACTGCTGGCCGACCAGGCCGGGGTGGAGGTGGTGATGATGCTGGCCAACGACATCGTCCGGGTGGCGCTGGCCACCACCCACCTGCCGCTGCGCGCGGTGGCCGATGCGATCACTGCGGACGGCCTGGCGCGCACGCTGCGGATCGTGCACGGTGCGCTGCGTGGGGCATTCGGCATTGCCGCGCCGCGGATCGCCGTGCTCGGGCTGAACCCGCACGCGGGCGAAGACGGGCACCTGGGCCGGGAGGAACTGGATCTGCTGATTCCGCTGCTGGCGCGGCTGCGCGCTGAAGGGATGGACCTGATCGGCCCGCTGCCAGCCGATACCGCCTTCCTGCCGCAGAAGCTGGCCGGGTTCGACACGGTGCTGGCGATGTACCACGACCAGGGCCTGCCGGTGCTCAAGTACAGCGGTTTCGAGCAGGCAGTGAACATCACCCTGGGCCTGCCCTACCCGCGCGTGGCGGTTGACCACGGCACCGCGCTGGACCTGGCCGGGCGCGGCACCGCCGACCCGTCCAGCCTGCTCGCCGCCACGCAGTGGTGTGCCCGGCTGGCGCGCCAACGTACACTGGTGCCATGACTTCCCCGCATTCCCCCTCGGCCGCCGGGTTTACCGCGCCGGCCAAAAAGCAGCTGGGCCAGCACTTCCTGGCCGATCGCACCTACATCGACAAGATCGTCCTGGCGGTCAACCCGAAAGACGACGACCGCCTGGTCGAGATCGGCCCGGGCCAGGGTGCCATCACCCTGCCGTTGCTGCGCCGCCACCCGCGCCTGACCGTGATCGAATTCGATCGCGACCTGATCGCGCCGTTGACCGCCGCCGCTGAGCCGCTGGGCGAACTCACCATCATCCACCGCGACGTGCTGCAGGTGAACTTCACCGAACTGGCCGGCGACGGCCAGATCCGGCTGGTAGGCAACCTGCCCTACAACATCTCCTCACCGATCCTGTTCCACGCGATGGACCATGCGGCGGCGATCCGCGACATGCACTTCATGCTGCAGAAGGAAGTGGTGGACCGCATGGCCGCCGCGCCGGGCAGCAAGGTCTACGGCCGGCTCAGCGTGATGCTGCAGGCGTGGTGCAAGGTGACCTCGCTGTTCGTGGTGCCGCCGGGCGCGTTCCGTCCGCCGCCGAAGGTCGATTCGGCCGTGGTCCGGCTGGTGCCGCGCGATCCCGACACGGTGGGCATCATCGACCGCCGTCGCTTCGCGGACGTAGTTCGTGCCGCCTTCGGCCAGCGCCGCAAGACGCTGCGCAACGCACTGAATGGGGTGGTGACGCCCGAGCAGTTCGAAGCGGCCGGGGTGCGCAGCGATGCGCGCGCCGAGCAGCTGGAAGTGGCGCAGTTCATCGCGTTGGCGAACGTGCCGCGCGCGGAAGATTGAAACTCCCTCTAAACTGCCTGCATGAACGACGCTGCACACTATGCGATCTCGGTCGAGGTCGCCCCGCGCTTCCTCGATGACCAGTCCACGCCCGAGGACGGGCGTTTTGCG
The DNA here is from genome assembly GCF_037203925.1 of Stenotrophomonas sp. CCNWLW57. Lineage (NCBI taxonomy): Bacteria > Pseudomonadati > Pseudomonadota > Gammaproteobacteria > Lysobacterales > Lysobacteraceae > Stenotrophomonas > Stenotrophomonas sp. CCNWLW57. The sequence goes on along the minus strand of NZ_JBBCBJ010000007.1, from coordinate 238,792 downwards.
TTTGCCTACACGATCCGCATCCATAACGCCGGCCGCGTGGCCGCGCGGCTGGTGGCCCGCCACTGGCGGATCACCGACGGCAACGGTCGGGTGGAGCATGTGGACGGCGATGGGGTAATCGGCGAGCAGCCGCGGCTGCGCCCGGGTGAAGACTTCCGTTACACCTCCGGTGTCATGCTGGAAACCGAACACGGCACGATGCAGGGGCATTACGACATGGTGGCCGACGATGGCACCGAGTTCGCCGCCCCGATCGCGCCCTTCGTGTTGACCATTCCGCGCACGCTGCACTGATGGAGGCGCACGCATGAGTGTCTGGGCCATCGGCGACCTGCAGGGCTGTTACGACGTCACCCAGCGTCTGCTGGAGAAGATCCGCTTCGACCCGGCGGTGGACAAACTGTGGTTCTGCGGCGACCTGGTCAACCGGGGCGGCCAGTCGCTGGAAACGCTGCGGCTGGTGCATTCGCTGCGCGATCAGAGCGTGGTGGTGCTGGGCAACCATGATCTGTCGTTGCTGGCCGTCGGTGCGCGCACCGAGGAAGAGCAGCGCAAGGTCAACCCGGACCTGCTGCGGATCGTGCAGGCCGAGGACCGCGACGTACTCCTGGAATGGCTGCGCCTGCAGAAGCTGGTGCACGTGGACCGTGAGCTTGGCTGGATGATGGTGCACGCGGGCCTGGCCCCGAAGTGGACCACGCAGCTGGCCGAGAAGCACGCACGCGAGGTGGAGGTGCAGCTGCACGGCAGCGGCTACCGCAAGCTGTTCCGCAACATGTACGGCGACAAGCCGGGCTGGTCGCCCGGGCTGGCCGGTTACGACCGTTCGCGGGCGATCATCAACCTGCTCACGCGCATGCGCTACTGCACGCCGCGCGGGCGGATCGGGATCGAGGACAAGGGCACGCCGGGCACGCAGGAGCAGGGGCTGTATCCCTGGTTCGAGGTACCGGGCCGGGTCGAGCGCGATCTGAAGATCGTGTGCGGCCACTGGTCGGCGCTGGGCCTGACGATCACCCAGGGCGTGCATGCGATCGATACCGGTGCAGTGTGGGGCGGCAAGCTCACGGCACTGCAGCTGGACACCGAAGAACTGCGCGTGGTGCAGGTGCCGGGCCGCGATGTGCCCAAACCGGTTGCACCGCCGCGTCCGCAGGCACGGCGTCCGGCCGGCGAAGGTAATCCGGGCAACGGCAACAGCAACGGCCGGCCTCCGCGTGGTCAGCGCCAGAATCAACAGCAGCAGCCGCGTCGTGCGCGTGAGCCAGCTGGGAATGCGGGCGACGGTACGCCGACTACCGCGTAACGCCAAGGCCAAAGCCAAAGCCAAAGCCCTGGCCTGCGAACGTATCTGCGCTGGGCCGGCGGGGGCGGGGGTACGGGGGGCGCCGTGAACCCATCCTTGGGGGCTCTTGCGAAACATCCATGTTTCGCAAAGCCCCCGTACCCCCGCCCCCGCCGACCCATTGACGGTTGGTTGGTGGCCTGGGGAAATCAACGGCGGATTCGATCATTTCCATGCGTTACCGCGCGTTGATCTGTTCACGGCAGTCGTTTGGGAACCGACCCTACGTGCATCGCGCGCTTCGCTTTTCTGTGGTCACCTTCCAACTGTCAAAGGCTGGCGGCGGTGGGTTTGCGGGAGCGTAGAGCGCCATGGATGGCGCGAACGAGCCCCCATGGATGGGTTCACGGCGTCTCCCGCAAACCCACCGGCGCCAGCCAAGCCAGAGACCCTCGCAGGCGAAGGCTGTTGCTGTTGCTGTTGCTGCTGGCTTTACGCCTTCCGCGCGTAATCCACGAAATCGAACGCAAATGCATGTCGCGCATCAGCGACATGATGCTCGCGCGCTGTTTCTACCCACAATTGCGGGTCGACCGGCGGGAAATGGGTGTCGGCCTGGACGCGGGTATCTACCCAGGTCAGGTGCAGGTCGGTGGCCTGCGCCATGGCGAGGCGGTAGATCTCGCCGCCGCCGATCACGCACAGTTCGTCTGCGCCGGCAGCGGCCGCGAACTGCAGGGCTTCGTCGATGGTGGCCACCGCCTGCATGCCCTCGAACGGTACCTGGCCCGAGCGGGTCAGGACCAGGTTCGGGCGGCCCGGCAGCGCGCGGCCCAGCGACTGCGCGGTCTTGCGGCCCATCAGGATCGGCTTGCCGATCGTCAGCGCCTTGAATCGCTTGAGGTCGTCCGGCAGCTGCCAGGGCAGCTGGTTGGCATGGCCGATGCCGTGGTCGTGGTCGAGTGCCGCAACAAGAGACAGCTTCACGTACCGGCCTCCGGTTCCATCCGCGCCGCGTCGCAGTGTTGCTGCGCGCTGTTCACTTCGGCCAGTGCCTTCTGCAGGCCCGGGTCGGCGTCCATCATGCTGTCGGCCGCTTGGGTGAGCCGGGCCATGTGCGCGTCCTGCGCCGCCTGCAGGCCGGGGGCCGACATCACCTCGGCGTTCAGCACGCCGAGCTCCTCGTCCCCGCTTCGGTCCAGGAAGGCCTGCAGCTGCTGCGCCGACCAGGCACTGCCGAGCAGTTGCTCGAAGCCGCGCTGGTAGGCAGGGTCGTTGAATGTTTCCTGCATGAAGCGCACCAGCGCGGTCGACATGCTGGCCACCGCCGCGCGCGTTGCCGGCTCGCATGCGGCCGGCAGATCGCCGGGCAGGAACCCCGCACCCAACCCGTCCGCCATCATCGCAACATTGTTGTTGACCTGGCGCAGCACGATCTGCGCATTGACCTGTGCTGCCAGGTTCCCGGGGGAATCGGCTGCGGCCTGTGCCAGTACCGGCAACAGCAACAGCATCAGCAGGGCGACCCGAAGCGCCCGCTTCATACCGCCACCGGCGCCTTGATCGCCGGGTGCGGGTGGTAGCCGTCGATGCGGATGTCATCGAACTGGAAGCCGAACAGATCGGTCACGTCCGGATTCAGCCACAGCGTGGGCAGCGCGCGCGGTTCGCGCGCGAGCTGCTCGCGGGCCTGTTCGTAATGATTGGAATACAGGTGCGCGTCGCCCAGCGTGTGCACGAAATCGCCCACGCCCAGCCCGGTGGCCTGCGCCACCATGTGGGTCAGCAGTGCGTAGCTGGCGATATTGAACGGCACGCCCAGGAAGATGTCGCCACTGCGCTGGTACAGCTGGCAGCTCAGTTTGCCGTCCACCACGTAGAACTGGAACAGGTTGTGGCAGGGCATCAACGCCATCTGCGAGAGCTCACCCACGTTCCAGGCGCTGACCACCAGCCGGCGCGAATCCGGGTTGCGCTTGATCTCGTCCACCAGCCACTGCATCTGGTCGATGCTGCCGCCGTCGGCGGTGGCCCAGCTGCGCCACTGCTTGCCGTAGACCGGGCCGAGGTCGCCGTTCTCGTCGGCCCACTCGTCCCAGATCCGCACCTGGTTGTCCTTCAGGTAGCCGATGTTGGTGTCGCCCTTCAGGAACCACAGCAGCTCGTGGATGATCGAGCGCAGGTGCAGTTTCTTGGTGGTGACCAACGGGAAACCGTCGTTGAGGTTGAAGCGCATCTGCCAGCCGAACACGCTGCGCGTGCCGGTGCCGGTGCGGTCCGATTTTTCCGTGCCGTGTTCGAGCACATGCTCGAGCAGGTCCAGGTAGGCTTTCATGCCTTGCTCCCAGCCGTGGCGGGGGTGACCGGCAGCACCGGCTGCAGCACCGGCGCGCGGCGCGACAGGGCCAGCAGCACCAGGCCCAGCACCACCAGCGGCAGGCTCAGCAGCTGGCCGCGTGTGAACCAGTCAAAGGCCAGGTACACGCCGTTGTCGGGCATGCGCACGAATTCCACCGCGAAGCGGAACACGCCATACATCAGCGCGAACAGGCCCGAGACCAGGTAACGGTGGCGCGGCGTGGCCGACACCGCCCACAGCACCACGAACATCACCAGCCCTTCCAGCAGCGCTTCGTACAACTGCGAGGGGTGACGGGCGAACTGATTGAGTGCGCCGGTGGCGAACTGCTCGCGCAGCGCCGGCATGTCCAGCTGGTTCAGCGGTGACGGCAGGCCGGAGGGAAACACCACGCCCCAGGTGCCGTCGGTGTACTTGCCCCACAGCTCGGCGCCGATGAAGTTGCCGATGCGGCCGAAGCCAAGGCCCAGCGGTACCAGCGGCGCCATGAAGTCGATGGTGTCGCCCAGGTGCAGGCGGTGCTTGCGCGACCAGTACCACGAGGCGAACAACACGCCCAGCAGGCCGCCGTGGAAGCTCATGCCGCCATCCCACACCTTGAACAGCAGCAGCGGGTTGTGCAGGAAATCGCCCAGCGCGTAGAACAGCATGTACCCCACGCGGCCACCCACCACCACGCCGAGCATGGCGTAGAACAGCAGGTCGGAGAAGCCGTTGGCATCCACGCCCGGCAGCCGCCCCGCCGCGATGCGCCGCCGCCCCAGCCACCAGGCCGCGGTGAAGCCGAGCAGGTACATGATGCCGTACCAGTGCACCTTGACCGGCCCAAGCGAGATGGCGATGGGGTCGATGTCGTGGAGATAGATCATGGGCAATGCCTTGCAGGTAAGCGGCTATTCTCGGGCCAGCGCCGCCGTACCTCAACCAAGGAACTGCGGGGTATTGGGCAGGGCGTCATCCTTGGACCCGCTGCCGGGTGGATAGTGCCCCGCCAGTATGTCCGATACCTCGGCAATGGCCAGCAGCACCGCGTCCTGCAGGGCGCCCTCGCGCAACTGCTGCTGCATGTGCGCACACACCGCCTGCCACTGCGCTTCGCCCACCCTGCCGCGCAGGCCGCGGTCGGCTACCAGCTCGATGGCGTGGTCGGCCAGCAGCAGGTAGACCAGCACGCCGTTGTTGTTCTCGGTATCCCAGGTGCGCAGCTGCGCAAAGGCATGCTCGGCCCGCTGCCGGGGCGTAACGCCCTGCCACAGCGCGGTCATGGGCAGATCCGCTTCCACCGCGAACATGACCTGGCCGCCGTGGCGGCGCTCGCCGCCGGCAATGGCATCCGTGATGGCCTGCAGCGCGTCCGGCGGGAAGGTCCGCTGCAGCGAAGGTGCGAACAGATGGCGCCAGATGCGCATCACCATCCTCCCGAGGCGCCACCGCCTCCGGATCGTCCACCCCCACCGCCCCAGCCGCCACCGCCACCGCCGAAGCCGCCGCCTCCACCACCCCAGCCTCCCCCGCCGCCAAAGCCACCGCCGCCCCAGCCGCTGTTGCGGGCGAAGCGGCCGACCCGGCCGGAGGAGAAGCCCACGAACAGGCCGATCAGCCCGGCCAGGCCACTGGCCAGCCACAGCGAAGTGAACAGGAAGGCAGCCACCGCTGCGCCGCCACCGCCCAGCAGCGCGCGCACCGGGCGCGGCAGCCAGCCCAGCAGGGCGCGGGCGAAGGTGCCCACGAAGAAGCCGATCACCAGTGCCAGCGTGAAGCCATCGCCGCCACTGCCACGGGGTTCACGGTGGGCACTCACCGGCGCCGGCAGTTCCTCACCGTCGATCAGCTTCACCAATGCGGCGCTGCCGTCGACCAGCCCGCCGGCGTAGTCGCCGCTGCGGAAGCGCGGGGCCAGGTATTCCTGGATAACCCGGTTGGCGATGGCATCGGGAATGGCGCCTTCCAGCCCGTAGCCGGGCTCGATCCGCACCCGGCGGTCATCCTTGGCCACCACCAGCAGCACGCCATCGTCCACGCCGCTGCGGCCGATCTTCCACTGCTCGAACACCCGCTGGGTGTACTGCTCGATGGTTTCCGGCTGGGTGCTGGGCACCATCAGGATCTGCAGCTGGCTGCCCTTGCGCTGCTGCAACGCCAGCGCCTGGGCCTCCAGCGCCTGTTTCTGCGCGGCATCCAGGGTGCCGGTAGTGTCCACTACCGGCGAGGTCATCGGCGGAATCGCCGCGTCAGCCTGCGCCCAGGCCGGCACGGCCAGGCACAGGCACAGCAGCAACCAAGCGCGCAGTAGCGGGGTGTTCACCGGTTACTGGGCCGGTGCCGGAGCCTGCTGCGGCGGCGGCGCGGGCGCCGGGGCCGCTGGCTGCGCACCGAACTTCACCGCAGGCGGCTGCGAGATCTGCGCTTCATTTTCCACCGTGAAGTTCGGCTTTTCCTTGTAGCCGAACAGCTTGGCGGTGATCAGCTGCGGGAACGAGCGGACGTAGGTGTTGTAGTCCTGCACCTGCTGGATGTAGCGGCCGCGCGCCACGGTGATCCGGTTTTCGGTGCCTTCCAGCTGCGCCTGCAGATCGCGGAAGCCCTGGTCGGATTTCAGGTTCGGGTAGTTCTCGGTCACCACCAGCAGCCGCGACAGCGCGCCACTGAGCTCGCCCTGGGCCTGCTGGAACTGCTTGAGCGACTCGGCGTCGTCGGCATTCACGTTGACCTGGCCCACCCGCGCGCGGGCATTGGTCACGTCGGTGAGCACCTGGCGCTCCTGGTTGGCATAGCCTTCCACGGTCTGCACCAGGTTGGGGATCAGATCGGCGCGGCGCTTGTACTGGTTAAGCACCTCGGCCCAGCCGGCCTTGACCTGCTCATCCTTCTGCTGGATCGAGTTATAGCCACAACCTGACAACAGGCTGGCCAGCAGGGCCAGCAGGATCAGTCGGGGAGAAATACGCATGGCCGGCTCCGGATCGGGGTGGACGCGGCCGGAGGATGGCATGAATAGGGGTTAATTCCCCGTTAGGGTGTCCGGGGGTGACGACCAACGGTCGTCACCTGCCGGGTGGGTCCGCGCACCCATTGCCGGTGGATCCGCAGGCCGGTTTCACCAATTGCCGGCGCCCGGCACGTGGTGGGCCACGGCGCGGCGGCGCATCAGCAGGTTCAGCCACTCCACCAGTACCGAGAAGCCCATGGCGGCATAGATGTAGGGCTTGGGCACGTGCACGTCCAGGCCGTCCAGGATCAGCACCGCACCGATCAGCAGGATGAAGGCCAGGGCCAGCATCTTCACGGTCGGGTTGGCGTCGATGAAGCGGCCCAGCGGGTTGGCCGCCAGCAGCATGACCGCCACCGACAGCAGGATCGCCGCGACCATCACCGGCACGTGGTCGGCGATGCCGACGGCGGTGATCACCGAATCGAGCGAGAACACGATGTCGATGATGGCGATCTGCGCGATCACCATGCCGAACACGGCCGAGGCCTTGGTGGTGGTGGGATCTTCGTCTTCGCCGCCGGTGATCAGCTCGCGGATTTCCATGCCGCCCTTGATGATCAGGAACAGGCCGCCGAGGATCAGCACCAGGTCGCGGATGGAGATGCCCATGCCGGCCACGGTAAACAGATTGGCCTGCATGTGCGCCAGGTAGGCCAGCGACACCAGCAGCAGGATGCGGGTGATGCACGCCACCGCGATGCCCAGCTTGCGCGCGAACGGACGACGCGATTCCGGCAGCTTGCTCACGGCAATGGAAATGAACACCAGGTTGTCGATGCCGAGCACGATTTCCAGCGCGCTCAGGGTCAGCAGGGTCAACCAGACGTTCGGGTCGGACAGCAGTTCAAGCAACATGGACCTGGATCCTTACTAAGGGGAAGAACGGGGGGCGCGTCAGAGCACGCGCGGCGCCAGGACCAGGCCCCAGCACAGCAGAACATTCATCATCAGCACGAACACCGCCGCCGAGCCCATGTCCTTGGCGCGGCCGGCCAGCTCATGGAATTCGGCGCCGTAGCGCTCGATCACCGCTTCAATCGCCGAATTGGCCAGCTCCATGGCCAGTACCAGCAGCATCGAACCGATCATCAGCGCGCGCTCGACCGGGGTCTGCCCCAGCCACAGCGCCAGCGGTGCCAGCACGACCAGCAGGTAGACCTCCAGCCGGAACGACGACTCGTGCAGCCAGGCCGCCCGCAGGCCCTGCCAGGACCACACCGCCGCCTTGAAGATGCGCCTGGGACCGCGCGGCATGTGCCCGGTTTCATCAGCCACGCGGGGACACCCCACGGCGGGAAACAAGGCAGGACGGCAGGTGCGGGGCACGACAAGGGGTCATGGGCAGCGCGGGGAGCGGTGGACAATCCGCCATTTTGCCACAAGGGTGGCGGCGCTACCCGGCCGTGCCGGGCGTTGGCCGGCCCACCGGGCCTAGAATGACCCTACGCATCAAAGGAGTCGTTCATGTCCCAGCGTTTCACCCGCCCCCTGCTGCTCGCCCTGGCGCTGACCGCCAGCCTGCCCGCTTTGGCCCTCAAGCCCGCCCCGGTGCCGGCGCCGCCGCAGGTGCCCGAGCAGGTCTCCAACGTGGCCTGGGCCGGCGACATGGCCGCCTTCGCCAAGGCCGACGCCGCCAGCCCGCCCCCGCGCGGCGGCGTCGAGTTCATCGGCAGTTCCTCGATCCGGATGTGGGACACCCTGGCGGCCGACTTCCCCGGCCAGGACGTCTTCAACCGCGGCTTCGGCGGCTCCGAAGTGCGCGACAGCACCTGGTACGCCGACCAGATCGTGATTCCGTACGCGCCCTGCAAAGTCTTCTTCTACGCCGGCGACAACGACCTCAACAGCGGCCGCACGCCGACCCAGGTCCGCGACGACGTGGTGGCGTTCGTGCAGCGCGTGCACCGCGACCTGCCGAAGACCACCGTCGAGGTCATCTCGATCAAGCCCAGCCCGTCGCGCGCGCAGCTGCTGCCCGCGGTGGTGGAAGCGAACGGATTGATCCAGCAGGCGCTGGCGAAGCTGCCGAACACCGGCTACACCGACATCTACACCCCGATGCTGGGCGAGGACGGGCAGCCACGCGCGGCGTTGTTCCGCGAAGACATGCTGCATATGAAGCCGGAGGGGTATGCGATCTGGCGGAAGGCATTGGCAAGCAAGGTGCAGTGTGGTGCAACGGTAAAGCGGTAACAGCGCACGTTGTTTTGAGGTCATGCGTTAAAGGGCCGATCAGCAGAGTCGGCAGTCGTTTGGGAACCGACCCTACCGCGCTCGCACACCATCGAGGGGAGTGGCGGGGGTGGGTTTGCGGGGGTGTGAGCCGCATGGATGCGGCGACCAAGCCCCCAAGGATGGGTTCACGGCGCCCCCCGCGGGCCCACCCCCGCCGCTCACCTGCACGCGGGCAATGGAAACGCCGTTGCTCTGCGCTTTTACGCGTCAGCGATAGATGATCGTGGCCTGGGTGCCGACCCCGGGTTCGCTGGTCAGGGCGATCTTCCAGCCGAAGCGGTCGCACAGGCGGCGCACGATCGACAGGCCCAGGCCGGTGCCCTGCGGGCGGCTGGGTTCGGCGCGGTAGAACGGCTCGAACGCGCGCGACAGCGCTTCGGCCGACATGCCGATGCCGGTGTCGCGCACCACCACCCGGTCGTCCAGCACGTCCACGTCGATACGGCCTTCGTCGGTGTAGCTGCAGGCGTTGCGCAGCAGGTTGCTGACCACCACCTGCAGTACCCGCGGTGGCGCGTGCAGGTGCACCGGTGCCTCGCTGTGCAGGTGGATCTCCACCGGCCGGCCCGCGATCAGCTCGCGCGCGTTGTCCACTTCGTAGCGCACGATCTCGTTGACGTCGAACAGTTCGATCTGCGGCTCCACGTCCGCCTCGCGTGCCAGGATCAGGAACGCATCGATCACCGCCTCCATGTCGCGCCCCGCGCGCTGGATGCGGTGCAGGCCGCGGCGCAGCCGCGGCGTCATGTCCTGGTCGCCCAGCGCCATGTCGCTGGCCACCCGGATCACGGTCAGCGGCGTGCGCAGTTCATGGCTCGCATCGCGGGTGAAGTTGCGTTCGCGTGCCACGTGCGCGGTGACCCGCGTGGCCAGCGAATGCAGGGCCGCCGCCAGCTGCCGCGTTTCGCCCTGCATGTCCGCCGGCAGCTTGTCCGGTGCCAGGTCCGACGCCTCCGGATGGCCCGGGTTCCAGCGCGACACCCGCCGCGCCAGCCAGTTCACCGGCGAGACCAATCGCTTCGACGCCCGGTAGGTGATCCACGACGCGCCATACACCGCCAGCAGCGTCAACAGCACCGGCACGATGCCGAACCAGAACGCCAGCATCTCCGCGCGCGAACGCAGGAACACCAGGTACAGCTGCCCTTCCGGGCGCTGATCGACCAGCACCAGCTGGTCGTCGGCCTTCAACTCGTGGAAGCCCGGCGCCAGCGTGCGCAGGTTGGGCGGCAGGCTCAGCGCCGATTGCCCGGCCTCCAGCAGGTAACCGCGGATGTTGCGCGTGTTCGGCGGCGGCTGCGCGGGCGAGGCCGCGTGCAGGTCCCAGAAATATGTCGCTTCTTCCTGCAGCGCGCTGCTGACCAGGCTGTGCTTGATCACCAGCGCGACCAGCCACGCGCCCAGCAGGATGCCCAGGCTGGCCAGTACGGCCTGCAGGATGAAGACAATGCGGATCTTGCGCGGCAGACCGTGCGGCATTACGAAGTCCAGGTCGAGTCGCCGCGATTATAGGAAAGCGCGCCGTTATTCCATCGTGCAAGCAACGGCGATGCCCCGGCAAGTGCCGGGGCATCGTGTACATCGGGGCCGCAAGCCCCCACCATCGTGCGCCCTGCGCTGTGGCGCATCAGCTCATCGGCTGGGCGATATCGGCAATACGGTAGCCGGCGCTCTGCACGGTGTGCAGCAGCGGACGGTCGAACGGCTTGTCGATGATCTTGCGCAGGTTGTACAGATGGCTGCGCAGCGTGTCCGAATCCGGCAGCCCGTTGCCCCAGATCTCGCGCTCGATTTCCTGGCGGGTCACCACGCGCGGCGATTCGCGCATCAGGATGGTGAGCAGGCGCAGGCCGATGGGCGACAGCTGCAGCTCGGTGCCCGCACGCGTGGCGCGCATGCTGACCGGGTCCAGCACCAGGTCGGCGACCTTGAGCACTTCCGATCCTACCTGGCGGCGTTCGCGCCGGATCAGCGCGCGCAGGCGGGCTTCCAGCTCCTGGATCGCAAACGGCTTGGTCAGGTAATCGTCGGCGCCGAAGCCCAGGCCGGTGAGCTTGTCGTCGAGCGTATCGCGCGCGGTCAACATCAGCACCGGCGTCGACTTGCGCGCATCGTTGCGCAGCCGGCGGCAGACTTCGATGCCGTCCAGACGCGGCAGCATCAGGTCCAGCACCACCACGTCGTAACTGTTTTCAGCCGCCAGACGATAACCGTCCAGCCCGTCCTGGGCGTAGTCCACTTCGAACCCGCGGCCTTCCAGGTATTCCCCGATCATCTCGGAGATATTGCGGTTGTCTTCGACCACCAGCACCAGGCCGGAGGTTTCCTTTGTCTGACGCATGGGAGTCCCTCTTTCTTCAGCTTTGTGAAACATGCCGGATCGTCGGTGGAGGCGATGTGAAGCCGCTCACGGATCAGTTCGGCGGCTCATTCAACAGGGGTTTGAGCAGCGGCCAGACGTTGTCCAGCACCTTCGGCTGGGCCTTGGCGGTGGGGTGCAGCCCGTCGCCCTGCATCAGCCCGGGCTGCAGGGCCACACCCTCCAGCAGGAACGGCAGCAGCGCCACCTTGTACTGGCTGGCCAGGCCCGCATACACCTGGCGCAGGCGGTCGCGATAGGCCGGGCCGTAGTTGGGTGGTACATCGATGCCCAGCAGCAGCACCTTGGCGCCGGCCTTCTGGCTGGCCACGATCATCTTTTCCAGGTTGCCGCGCAGCTGCGCCGGGCTCAGCCCGCGCAGCGCGTCATTGCCGCCCAGTTCGATCACCACCACCGACGGCCGATGCTTCTCCAGCAGGGCCGGCAGCCGGGTCAGTGCGCCGGCCGTGGTTTCGCCGCTGATGCTGGCATTGATGACCGTCGGCGGCGGCGTGATCTGCTGGCTAACCCGCTGCTGAAGCAGGTTCACCCAGCCCGATGCGGCCGGGATATTGTGGGCGGCACTGAGGCTGTCGCCGACCACCAGCACCGCGTGCCGGGTATTGGCACCTTTGGCACATGCCAGCGCAGGCAGCAGCAGCAACCCTGCCAGCAGCAAGAACACCTGGGCCGCCCGGCCCGCCCATTTTGCTCGGTACATTGGAGAATCCTCATCGACAGCCTGTCCCCCCGCAGCGCGCCCGTCGCCATCGCCGCCCACAACGTGGGCAAGTCCGCACGTGGCCCGGAGGGTGAAGTCCACATACTGGACAACATTGACATGACCGTCCATGAAGGCGAGAGCGTCGCCATCGTCGGCGCGTCCGGTTCGGGCAAGACCACCCTGCTCGGGCTGCTGGCCGGACTCGACCTGCCCAGCCGCGGCGACATCGCCCTGGCCGGGGCCACGCTCGGCGCGCTGGATGAGGAAGCCCGTGCGCAGCTGCGCGCGCGCGAGGTCGGCTTCGTGTTCCAGAGCTTCCACCTGCTGCCGGCGCTGACCGCTGAAGAAAACATCGCGTTGCCGCTGGAACTGGCCGGGCGCGAGGATGCGGCGCGGGTGCGCGAGGTGCTGGCGCAGGTCGGGCTGACCCACCGCGCCCGCCATTACCCGCGCCAGCTGTCCGGTGGCGAGCAGCAGCGCGTGGCGCTGGCGCGTGCGTTCGTGGCACGGCCGCGCATCCTGTTTGCCGATGAGCCCACCGGCAGCCTGGACCAGGCCACCGGGCAGCAGATCAGCGACCTGCTGTTCGCGCTCAACGCCACCAGCGATACCACGCTGGTGCTGGTGACCCATGACCTGCGCCTGGCCCAGCGCTGCGAGCGCATCTACCGGCTCGACGGCGGCCGCCTGGTCGATGCCGCCGGAATCACCGCATGAACGTGCTGCGCCATGCCGGGCGTGCGCTGCGCCGGGAATTCCTCGCCGGCGACCTGCTGACCGTGTTCGCCGCGCTGGTGCTGGGCGTGGCGGTGATGACGGCGGTGGGCACGCTGGTCAACCGGGTCACGTTGGCGCTGACCAGCAGCGCGGCGGAAATGCTCGGTGGCGACCTCGGGCTGGGCGGCCGCGAGGACGTGCCACAGGCCTTCGCCGACGAGGCGCGCGCGCGTGGGCTGGCCAGCACGCGCATGGTCAGCTTTCCCAGCGTGCTGTTCCATGGCGATGAAAGCCAGATGGCCAACATCAAGGCGGTCAGCGACGGTTATCCGCTGCGCGGCGAATTGCGGGTCAGCCGCGCCCCGGGCGGCGCCGGCGAAGTGGCCGGTACCCCGGCGGCAGGCGAGGCCTATGCCGACCCGCGCCTGATGCAGGCGCTGGGGCTGAAGGTGGGCGACGCCCTCGAATTCGGCGCCGGCACGCTCACCGTGACCCGCGTGCTGCAGGCCGAGCCGGATACCTCCGGCGAGCTGATGCAGCTGTCGCCGCCGCTGCTGGTCAACCGCATCGACGTCGACCGTGCGGGCCTGCTCGGCCCGGGCAGCCGCGCCTCGTACCGGATGATGTTTGCCGGCAGCGCCGGGGCCATTGCCGATTTCCGCGGCTGGCTGCAGCCGCGCGCCAAGGGCCTGCGCATCGTCGGCATTGCCGATGCCCAGCGTGGCGTGCGCGGCGCGTTCGACCTGGCCGGCCGCTTCCTGTCGCTGGCCGCGCTGCTGGCGGTGCTGCTGGCGGGCGTGGCCACCGCGCTGGCCGCCAACCGCTTCGCGCTGCGCCGGATCGACCAGGTGGCGGTGCTGCGCTGCCTGGGCGCGCGCAATCGCGACATCCTCACCGCCATGGCGCTGCAGCTGGTGCTGCTGGCCATCCCGGCCTGCCTGGTCGGGATCGGGCTGGGCATGGCCGCGCAGGCCGGGCTGGTGCAGGCGCTGGGCGGGTTGATTCCGGGCCGGCTGCCGTTGCCGCAGGCCACCCCGGCGCTGAGCGGGGCGGGGATCGGGTTGGTGCTGCTGCTGGGTTTCGGCCTGCCGCCGCTGTTGCGGCTGCGCAAGGTGCCGCCGATGCGCGTACTCAACCGCAGCTTCGCTACCCTGCCGCCCAGTTCCCTGCTGGTGTATGCCGCTGCGCTGGCGGCCACCGTGGCGCTCACCGTGCAGGCCACCGGCGACGTGCGGCTGGCCGCCTGGGTGCTGGGCGGGCTGGCCGCGCTGGCGTTGCTGGCAGGTGCGGCAGGGGCCACCCTGCTGTGGCTGCTGCGCGGGCTGCAGCCGCGCCTGCGCGGGCGCTGGAAGCTGGGCCTTGCCGCCCTGACCCGCCGCCGCGGGCTGGCGGTGATGCAGCTGGTGGGACTCTCGCTGTCGCTGTGCGCCCTGTTGCTGCTGTCGGTGATCGGCCCGGGGCTGTTGGCGCAGTGGCGCGACCGCCTGCCCAGCGATACCCCGAACTATTTCCTCATGAACATCCAGCCCGAACAGCGCCAGGCGGTGCTGGCCGCGCTGGATGCCCTGGGCGTGGATTCGCCCGGGATCGAGCCGTTCAGCACCGGCCGGCTGCTGGCCGTCAACGACAGGCCACCGCAGCGGCAGGAACGCGAGGACAACAACAACGACGATGACGATGCCAACCGCCCGGTCAACTTCTCCTGGCGGCATGATTTCCCGCCGGCCAATACCCTGTTGAGCGGCAGGTATTGGGCTGCAGGCAGTACCGCTGCCGAAGCTTCGATCGAACAGGGCTGGGCCGAACGCTACGGGATGAAGCTGGGCGACACGGTCACCCTGCAGATGGGCGAGCAGGAACGGCGCTTCACCGTGACCAGCATCCGCAAGGCCGACTGGGACTCGTTCCGGGTCAATTTCTTCCTGCTGCTCAATGAAGGGGCGGTGGGCGATGCGCCGTACAACCTGATCACCGCCTTCCACCTGCCGCGCGAACAGGCCCCGGCACTGGCCGGGCTGACCCGCCAGTACCCGAACATCTCACTGCTGGATATCGACAGCATCCTGCAGCGGGTGCGCGAGGTGGTGGACCGGGTCAGCCAGGCAGTGCAACTGGTGATGGGCTTCAGCCTGCTGGCTGGGGTGCTGGTATTGCTGGCCGCGCTGCAGGCCACCGCCGGTGAACGCCGTTACGACAGCGCGGTGCTGCGCACGCTGGGCGCCACCCGCACCCAGCTGCGCGGCGCGGTGCTGGTGGAATTCGGCGCGCTGGGGTTGCTGTCCTCGCTGCTGGCGGTGGGCACGGCGGCACTGCTGGGCAGCGTCGTGGCCCGCCAGGTATTCGAACTGCAGCTCAGCCCGCCGTGGGGCCCGCTGCTGGCCGGCGGCGCACTGGGCGTGGCGCTGAGCATGCTGGCCGGCTGGTGGGGCACGCGGCGGATCCTGCATACCCCGCCGGCGCTGGCCCTTCGCGAGGCGTGAACGCGATTGATGACACCGGCAGGGGGCGGCGCTAGGTATGCTGCCCGCCCCTGCCCCCTGAGAATGCCCGCGATGCCCGGCACGTCGTTCACCGCTTACCTGTACCCCGTGTTGCTGCTGCTGGGCAGCAACATCTTCATGACCTTCGCCTGGTACGGCCACCTCAAGTACAAGAGCGCGCCACTGATGGTGGTGATCCTGGTCAGCTGGGGCATCGCCTTCTTCGAGTACTGCCTGCAGGTGCCCGGCAACCGGCTGGGCAGCGCGGTGTACTCGGCCCCTCAGCTGAAGGGCATGCAGGAAGTGATCACGCTGGTGGTGTTCGCGGTCTTCTCCGCGTTCTACCTGGACCAGCCGTTGAAGTGGAACCATTACGCCGCGTTCGGGTTGATCGTGGTGGCCGCGTTCCTGATGTTCAAAGAGTGAGCGTCATTCGGGCGCTTTTTCCACCCACTGCCTGAACACCGCGTCGATCTGCGCGTCCTTGACCTGCTTGCCGTCCTGCAGGTCCTGCGCCTGGGTGAACAGCGGAATGATCATCGCCATGCCATCCAGCTTGGTCTTCAGGTGTACGCCCGGCGCCTGGCCGAGGAAACCGTCCCAGCGTGCGCGCACCTTGGCCCAGTAGTCCGCCGTTGCGGCCCAGTAGTCGTAGGCCGGTTTGAAATCGACCTCGGTGGTGCGGTCGTAATCGTTGAAGCCGAACTCACGGGCGATCTCCTGCTGGCTGCCGTCGGCGCCGCGCAGGATCTTGGTGTTGAACTGTTCGTGGGTCCAGCCGTTGGGGGTGAGCGTGTGCCGGTTGACCACCGCCAGCGCGTTGTAATCGCTGCGGCGGGTGTACTCGCGCCGCGGCAGTGGCCGCCAGCTGAGGTCACTGGTCCAGGTGGCCACGCCGTTGCGGTAGTCCCAGCGGCCGGTGCCGCAGTAGCGCGGGGCATCGCTGACTTCATACACGCACTGGGTCCACGCGCCGGCGTTCACCACCGGATCGATCGCACGCACCTGCCAGGTCTGGTCGGCGCTGAACTCGAACCGGTTCGGCGCCTCGTACACCCAGTCCTGCCGCCAATGCTTGGTCACGTGGCCGCTCTTGCCGTCCACCAGCAGGTGCTGGAGCACGATCCGCTTCGGGCTGTCCTCGACCACGATCACCACTTCGTTGCCGCCGCTGCGCACGGCCGGCGCGCGCTCATAACCGGGCTTGAGCAGCACGGTTTCATCGAAGGCGAAATCGACGATGTACTCGCCCTTCATGGCCAGGATGCTGGCGTGGTCGCGCTGCAGGTCGGAGGGCTGGGCGTGGGCGATGCCGCTGGCGGCAAGCAGCAGCCACGCGCTGGCTGTCTGGAATGTCATCGACGAAGGTCCCTTCAGGAAGGTCGGGTGGAAGAAAGATGGACAAGCGGTACGACGTTGGACGCATCGACCCACAGCTCGCCGTCGGCGCCCTCGACCCGCGCGATGCGCCGCGCGGCGGTGGCGCCCAGCACCGACAGCGAGGCCACGCTGGCGGCCAGTGCCTGGCCGTTGCGCGCGTGCAGGCGCAGCGCGCACATGCGCCAGGGCTCACCGCCCAGGCGCGTGGCCAGCCGGCGCCACAGGCGCTCGGCCACGCCGCCCTCATTGGCCGGCTCCGGGCGCGCCGGGAACGCCGATACCAGGCGGTCCCAGGCCAGGAAATCGCTGTCGGGCAGCAGGTACAGCCGCCAGCAACAGCGCCCGCGCGCATCGGAGAAGCACAGGCTTTCGCGGATGCCTTCGCTGTCCATGCCCTGGCAGGCATGGGCGGAAACGGCATGTTTCCAGCCGCCCAGCTCGCTGCTTTCGGGGCGGTACAGACACAGCACCGTGCCCAGTGCCGCCAGCTGTTCCGGGGATGGCAGCTGGCCAGGGCGCAGGTACCGGTCTGGGGTTCGCAGTGCGGAAAGGGCTCGGCTCATGATGGCTACCAGCTCACGGCAAGGCTGGCCGAGACGTTCCGGCCAGGGTTGGTGTAACGGTCGATCACCGTGCTGCTGGAGGCCAGCGCGGAAGTGATCGCGGAGTAATCGATGTAGGTGCGGTCGCCGAGGTTGAACACGCCGACGTTGATCTTGGCGCCCGGGGCGAAGTCCCAGTGCGCCAC
This sequence comes from Stenotrophomonas sp. CCNWLW57, assembly GCF_037203925.1. Taxonomy (NCBI): domain Bacteria; kingdom Pseudomonadati; phylum Pseudomonadota; class Gammaproteobacteria; order Lysobacterales; family Lysobacteraceae; genus Stenotrophomonas; species Stenotrophomonas sp. CCNWLW57. Next base: position 221,513 of record NZ_JBBCBJ010000007.1, on the reverse strand, counting down.
CAGGTCCAGCACCCCGTAGCCGGCCGGGCGGAACGCGGTGGCGCTGGCCATGCGGTCCTTGCGCCTGGCAAACGTGCCCAGCAGCTCCACGCCCCACGCATCGCGGTCGAAGGCGACGCCGAGCGTGCCGCGCAGCGGATCGATCGATTCCAGCGGCACGTCTTCGGTCTTGTCCTGCCCGCGCGACCACGCTACCGCGCCGTTCAACGACCAGCCGGCCAGCGCGGTGCTGAGTTCGCCGAACTCGACCCCCGCCTTCAGTTCAGCACCGTAGATTTCCGCGTCGGCGATGTTCTGCGACTGGAATACGATCAGGCCCTGCGGGTTGATGCCAACCTGGCGCTGCGACTCGATGAAGTCCTTGTAGTCGTTGTAGTAGCCACTCAGGCTGACGTACGCGGCCTTGCTGACATAGCGCAGGCCCAGTTCCAGGCCATCACTGGTTTCAGGCTTGAGGTCGGGGTTGGGAATGGCGGTGTAACCGAACATCACGTTGGTGAAGCCCAGGTTGACATCGTTGTACGGCGGCGAGCGGAAGCCGTGCGAGTAGCCGGCGAACAGCGACCAGTCATCGGCGAAGCGCCACACCATGCCCAGCTTCGGCGACACGCTGGTCTTGGTCAGGTCCGAGACCGGCATGCCCGGGTTGTCGGCGGCGAAGATCGGGTCCACGTCCGGGCGCAGTTCGTAGTGGTCCACGCGCACGCCCGGCACCAGCGAGAAGCGGCCATCGGCGAAGCGCATTTCGTCCTGTACGTACAGGCCGAGCTCGGTGGTTCTGCTGATGGGGAAATCGCGCACGGGGAACGCATCGGGCAGGATCGTGGTGCTGGTCTGGCCGTTGGCCAGGACCTGGTAGCCGTCGCGCTTCTGCCTCGTTTCGGTCCAGGTGCCATCGAAGCCATAGGTCAGCGCGTGCTCGACCGCGCCGGTCTGCAGCGCCTTGTGGAAGACTGCCTGCAGGCCGTACACGCGCTGGTCGAAGTTGAATTCACGGTGGCGCGTGCTGAGGTTGGCGCGCTGCTCATCGGTGCGCTGGGTGGTTTCGCTGTCCTGCCGGTACAGCTGCCAGGACAGGCTGTCGGCGAAGCCGGCGGCCAGGTTGTCCATCTCGTGCGCGAACGACACCCGCGCGCGGGTCTGGTGGTCGCGGGCCTGCATGCCGGTGGTGGTGGTGTGGTCGATGGCCGACAGCACGTCGGTGTCCACGCTGTCTTCGTTGCCTTCCACCGTCAGCCGGAAGCGCTGGTCTTCGCTCGGCGCATAGACCAGCTTGCCGAGCACGCTGCGGCCATCGCGGTCCTGCGGGTTGGCGGCGGTGCGGGTGCGGTCGCTGCTGCGCACATCGCCCATGCTTTCGGTTTCCTGGCCTTGGCGATGGTTGACGTTCACCATGCCGCTCCAATGGTCGCCGCCAAAGGCGGTGGTGGCGCTGCCCAGCAGACCGTTCCATTCGCCGTCATAGCCGAATTTCAGGCCGACGTAGCTGTTCCTGCCGTCCTTCAGGTAATCGGCCGGGTCCTTGGTGACGAAGGCCACCACTCCGCCCAGTGCATCGGACCCATACAGCGCGCTGGCCGGGCCGCGCACGATCTCGACGCGCTTGAGCGTTTCCAGGTCGGTGAAGTTGCGGTTGGCGTCGGAGAAGCTGCCGATGCTGAAGGCCTTGGGCATGGCGATGCCGTCGGTCTGGATCAGTACGCGGTTGCCATCCAGCCCGCGGATGCGGAACCCGCCCAGGCCGAAGCGGGCCGGGCTGCTGGTCACCGAGATGCCCGGCTCGTAGCGGACCAGGTCCTTGATGCTGCGCACAAGGTGGTCATCCAGCTGCTCGCGGTCGATCACATCAACGGTGGCGGCCACATCGCTGAGCGCGCGTTCGGTGCGGGTAGCGGTGACCTGCACGCGGTCGAAGTCGCGCGCGTCGGCACCGACACCGGCATCGGGGGTGGCAGGGGCAGCAGCGTGGGCGGCGGCCATGGGCAGCGCCAGCCACAAGGCAAGGCTCAGGGCGGTAGGACGGGTCATGTGGGTGGGCAGGGTTGGCTGGACGCGGAAGGAGACCCCCGACAGGCGCCAGGGACCAAGCGGTCGCAGGCGACGTGCCGAGGGGGAGAGAGCAGTGAAGGGGAGTTCGCGCGGACCCTGCGCGGTGGCAGGGACCGCCTGGAGCCGGCCAGCGGCCGGCGCTACTTGGTCAAAATGAGCTTGTCGTTGCTGGTGTGGCGCAGACGATAGAAGCGGTCGCCGTGCTGGATCAGGATTTCGCGGCGACCCTTGAGCAGGGCCTCGCTGTCGATCACTTCTTCGGCCGGAACGGCGCGGACCGGGCGGTCGCGCAGGGTCAGCGTTTCGGGGCGCAGCAGTACAGCGGCTTGAGTGTTCATTGTCTGGACTCGTGCGAGGGACGAGTTAGATGATAATGATTCTCAGTTCACAATCAACAACCATTCTCATGTTGATTGATGAAATTAATGATCGATTTTTGGAAATCGATTGATGCTGCCTATCGGCAGGGCCCTTCCCTGCTTGGCTGTACGTGGGCATCAGGCACCTCGGAGCCACGCAGGGCGTGGCTCTACCGGCCGTCAGGTCAGGGCGCGAAGACCGCCTCCACCCTGCTCCAGTCCGCTTCGGCCACCTGCTCCAGCACCTCGAGGGCGCCCAGGTTCTGTTCCAGCTGGCTGACCCGGCTGGCGCCGAGGATCACGCTGGACACGTTCGGGTTGCGCAGGCACCAGGCGATGGCCAGCTGCGCCGGCGACTGGCCCAGCTCGGCAGCCAGCGCGCTGTAGGCGCGCACCTTGTCCAGCCGGCCCTCGGCCGAATCGCCCAGCACCAGCTTGCGGAGCCAGCCCATCTCGGCCTGGCCCAGCCGCGAGTCCGGATCGAACCCGCTGTTGTACTTGCCGCTCAGCAGCCCCGAGGCCAGCGGCGAGAAGATCGTGGTGCCCAGCCCCGGGTCGGCGTACAGCGGCGCGTACTCGCGCTCGACCCGTTCGCGGTGCAGCAGATTGTACTGCGGCTGCTCCATCGTCGGCAGGTGCAGGTGATGGCGGCGCGCCACGTCCACTGCTTCCTGGATCTGCGCGGCCGACCACTCCGACGTACCCCAGTAAAGCACCTTGCCCTGCCGGATCAGCGTGTCCATGGCCAGAACAGTCTCGGCGATCGGCGTGTCCGGATCCGGCCGGTGGCAGTAATACAGGTCCAGGTAGTCCACCCGCAGGCGCTTGAGCGCGGCGTGGCAGGCATCGGTCACGTGCTTGCGCGAGAGGCCGTGCTGGGTCGGCCGGGGCTCGTCCACCGCGCCGAAGAACACCTTGCTGGACACGCACACCCCATCGCGGGGCAGGCGCAGGTCGGCAATCACGTCGCCCATCACCTGCTCGGCGCGGCCGCGCGCATAGCCCTCGGCGTTGTCGAAGAAGTTGATCCCGTGGTCCCAGGCACAGGCAACCAGGTTGCGGGCCTCGTCACGGCTGATCTGGTCGCCGAAGGTGACCCAGGCCCCGAAGGACAAGGCCGACAGCTTCAGCCCGGACGAGCCCAGGCGGCGGTAATGCATGCGTTTTCTCCTGCTGGATGGCTGCGCCAGGACACCGGGGCGCGGCCGGAATGAGTCGCATCAGTGTATCGCCCGGCGGGCCCGAACCCCTGTGGATACTTGCCCGATCGCGGCCGATCGGCCCCCGCACGCTGCTTTTCCTTGCCCCGCCCCTGCCGCTGCTCTAGGCTTCCCGTTTTTCGCGGCGCCCTAGGGGAAGTCTGATGGTCGAAGGTTTGGGCAGGATTGGCTTCGGCCTGTTCGGGTTGGCAGTGCTGATCGGCATCGCCTGGCTGTTCTCGAACAACAAGCGTTCCGTCGACTGGCGGCTGGTGATCACCGGTATCACCCTGCAGATCGCCTTCGCCGCGGTGGTGCTGCTGATGCCCGGTGGGCGCGAAGCGTTCTCGCTGCTCGGCGACGGCTTCGTCAAGGTGCTCAGCTTCGTCAACGAAGGCTCGCGCTTCATCTTCGGCAGCCTGATGGACACCAACCAGTTCGGCTTCATCTTCGCCTTCCAGGTGCTGCCGACGATCATCTTCTTCTCTGCGCTGATGGGGGTCATGTACCACCTCAACGTGATGCAGCTGATCGTGCGCGGCATGGCCTGGGCGATCACCAAGGTGATGCGCGTGTCCGGCGCCGAAACCACCAGCGTCTGCGCCAGCGTGTTCATCGGCCAGACCGAAGCGCCGCTGACCGTGCGCCCGTACATCGCCAAGATGACCCAGTCCGAGCTGATCACCATGATGATCGGCGGCATGGCGCACATCGCCGGCGGCGTGCTGGCCGCCTACGTGGGCATGCTCGGCGGCAACGACCCGGTGCAGCAGGCCTTCTACGCCAAGCACCTGCTGGCCGCCAGCATCATGGCCGCCCCGGCCACCCTGGTGGTGGCCAAGCTGCTGGTGCCCGAAACCGGCACCCCGCTGACCCGTGGCACCGTCAAGATGGAAGTGGAGAAGACCTCCAGCAACATCATCGACGCCGCCGCCGCAGGCGCCGGCGACGGCCTCAAGCTGGCCCTGAACATCGGCGCCATGCTGCTTGCCTTCATCGCCCTGATCGCCCTGCTCAACGCCCCGCTGACCTGGTTCGGCGAAATCACCGGCCTGCAGGCCATGATCGGCCGCCCGACCGACCTGTCGACCATCTTCGGCTACCTGCTGGCCCCGATCGCCTGGGTGATCGGCACCCCGTGGGCCGATGCCACCACCGTCGGCTCGCTGATCGGCCAGAAAGTGGTCATCAACGAGTTCGTCGCCTATTCCAAGCTCTCCGAAATCGTCAACGGCCAGGTCCCCGGCGTGTCGCTGTCGGCTGAAGGCCGCCTGATCGCCACCTACGCCCTGTGCGGTTTCGCCAATTTCAGCTCGATCGCCATCCAGATCGGTGGTATTGGTGGGCTGGCACCGGAGCGCCGCCACGACCTGGCCAAGTTCGGCCTGCGGGCCGTGCTGGGCGGTACCATTGCCACCTTCATGACGGCGACCATCGCCGGCGTGCTGACGCATTTCAGCTGATATCCGTTCCCGAGAAACAGTCTTTATGAGTAGCAGTGTCGTCGTTGTCGGTTCCTTCAACGTGGATCATGTGTGGCGTTGCGAATCGCTCCCGGCCCCGGGTGCGACCATCGCCGGCCGCTACAGCACCGGCCCCGGCGGCAAGGGTTTCAACCAGGCCGTGGCCGCCCGCCGTGCCGGCGCCCCGACCACGTTCCTGTGCGCCCTCGGCGATGACGCCGGCGGTGCCATGGCCCGTGGCCTGGCCGAACAGGACGGCTTCGCCCTGAGCGCCGAAGCCAGCACCGAGCCCACCGGCACCGGCGGCATCTACGTCGACAGCCGCGGCCGCAACACCATCGTGATCGGCCCCGGCGCCAATGCCGCGCTCAGCACCGCCTACATCGACCAGCAGCGCGCGCTGCTGGCCGGGGCCAAGGTCGTGCTGGCCCAGCTCGAATCCCCGGTTGAAACCATCGAAGCGGCCCTGGCCATCGCCCGCGAAGCCGGTGCCACCACCGTCCTCAACGCCGCCCCGGCCGACGCGCCCTCCAGCATCGGCCTGCTCAAGCTTGCCGACGTGCTGACCCCCAACGAAACCGAATTCGCCGCCCTGCTCGGCCGTCATGTCGGCGAACGCGTCGACGCCGACGACGTGGCCGCCCTCGACGGCGCCAGCCTGCACGCCCTGTGCCGCAAGCTGGTCGGCAACGGTACCGTCGTGGTTACCCTCGGCGCCGTCGGCGTGTTCGTCTCGCACGCCGAAGAGAACCTGCGCGGCGACACCCAGCCTTACTACCGCGTAGGCGCCGAACAGGTCCAGGTGCTCGACACCACCGGCGCCGGCGATGCCTTCAACGGCGCCCTCGTCGCCTCCCTGGCCCAGGACCCGGACGCCGCCTTCGCCCGCCATGTCCGCTTCGCCAACCAGTTCGCCGGCCGCTCCACCGAAAAGGAAGGCGCCGCCGTAGCCATGCCGCATTACACGCCGGCAGACGCGTAAGACAGCACGAGCGCAGCATGTAACAAAGAAACCGGCGCGAAAGCGCCGGTTTTTGTTTATGCAGTTGCCCTTCGCCTCTGCCTTCCACTCCGTCACCGACCAAGTGTCAAAGGCAGGTCGGGGTGGGTTTGCGGGGGTGTGAGCCGCATGGATGCGGCGACCAAGCCCCCAAGGATGGGTTCACGGCGTCCCCCGCAAACCCACACCGACCTGCCAAGCCGTAGGACCCGGCAGAGCCGACGCCGTTGACGTGGCACTTGATCTGGCATTCGGCTGTTGGCCCCGGTGAACCGTCCACGATCACCCACCGCTGGGGGCGCAGGAAGCAACCGTCAAGCATCTGCTCATGCCCGTACGGCATCAGGGCCTTCCGGATCGGCCTGAATGTGGGGCCGGATCGCAGGGGTCTGCTTGGTTGCCGGCCATGGGCCGGCACTACAATGCCCGCATGCAGATTGGTCCCTACAACATCCAGCCCAACGTGGTGCTCGCCCCCATGGCCGGCGTCACCGACAAACCGTTCCGGCTGCTGTGCAAGCGCCTGGGCGCGGGTCTGGCTGCCTCTGAAATGACCATCTCCGATCCGCGCTTCTGGACCACCCGCAAATCCATCCACCGCATGGACCATGCCGGCGAACCCGACCCCATCAGCGTCCAGATCGCCGGCACCGAACCCCAGCAGCTCGCTGACGCCGCCCGCTACAACGTCGACCACGGCGCCCAGATCATCGACATCAACATGGGCTGCCCCGCCAAGAAAGTCTGCAACGCCTGGGCCGGCTCCGCCCTGATGCGCGACGAAGACCTCGTCGCCCGCATCCTCAGCGCCGTCGTCGGCGCCGTCGATGTCCCCGTTACCCTCAAGATCCGCACCGGCTGGGACTGCGACCACCGCAACGGCCCCCGCATCGCCCACATCGCCGAAGACAGCGGCATCGCCGCACTCGCCGTGCATGGCCGCACCCGCGACCAGCATTACACCGGCAGCGCCGAATACGAGACCATCGCCGCCATCAAGGCCGCCCTGCGCATCCCCGTGATCGCCAACGGCGATATCGACTCCCCGCAGAAAGCCGCCCACGTGCTCGCCCAGACCGGCGTCGACGCCGTCATGATCGGCCGCGCCGCACAGGGCCGCCCCTGGATTTTCCGCGAAGTCGCCCACTACCTCGCCACCGGCACCCTGCTGCCGCCGCCGTCGCTGGACGAAGTGCGCGACATCCTGCTCGGCCATCTGCATGCCCTGCACGACTTCTACGGCGAACCCCAGGGCGTGCGCATCGCCCGCAAGCACCTTGGCTGGTACGCCAAGGACCGCCCCGAGAATGCCGCCTTCCGCGCCGTCGTCAACCGCGCCGAAGACGCCGCAGGCCAGATCGCCCTGACCACCGACTACTTCACCGCACTGGCCGCCGGCGAACCGCTGTCCTCCGCCGCCTGATCCCCCCATCGCCGGGCCTGCCCCGCGCCACGTGACCGCCATGACCCCGATTGCCGCCCCCACCTACCTGCACGGCTTCTCCAGCACCGAACAGCATCGCCTGGTCACCCAGGCCCGCCTGCTGGAATCGTCGATCTTCAACAACATCGACTACAGCGGCGCCCAGCGCCTGCTTGAAGTCGGCAGTGGCGTTGGCGCGCAGACCGAGATCCTGCTGCGCCGCTTCCCCGAACTGCACGTCACCGGCGTGGACCTCAGCGAAACGCAGCTGGCCACCGCCCGCCAGAACCTCGAGAAAACCCCGTGGTGCAGCGAGCGCTACACCCTGCTGCAGGCCGACGCCGGCAACCTGCCGTTCGGCGCGCGCGAGTTCGATTCAGCCTTCCTGTGCTGGGTGCTCGAACACGTGCCCTCGCCGGCCCGCGTGCTCAACGAAGTGCGCCGCGTGCTGGTGCCCGGCTCGCCCGTCTACGTCACCGAAGTGATGAACGCCTCGTTCCTGCTCGACCCGTACTCGCCGCACATCTGGCGCTACTGGATGGCCTTCAACGACTTCCAGTACGACCACGGCGGCGACCCGTTCGTCGGCGCCAAGCTCGGCAACCTGCTGCTGGCCGGCGGCTTCCGTGATGTCCACACCGAGATCAAGACCATCCACCTGGACAACCGCGAACCGGCCCGGCGCAAGACCATGATCGCCTTCTGGGAACAGCTGCTGCTGTCGGCCGCCGATCCGCTGCTGGAAGCCGGCCTGGTGGACCAGGAAACCGTCGACGGCATGCGCCGCGAGTTCAGCCTGGTGCAGAACGACCCCAACGCCGTGTTCTTCTTCTCGTTCGTGCAGGCCCGCGCGACGGTGTACTGAAAAGAATGGCGGGTACTGCTGACGGTGGTAGATCCGACTGACAGTCGGCTCTACCCGTTGGCTTACCGGTCCTGCGTCTGCGGGGCGTGCCAGATGCGTTGCCACATCGCCCCGAGGCGGCGCTTGGCGCGGGCCCGGCCCTGCTCGCCGTCGTACGCCGGGCGCAGCTGCTCGGGCGGGATCGCCACCCAACGCTCGCCCTCCGCACGTGCCACCGCGAAGGTGAAGGTGTAATCCGGTTCCAGCCCCATGCGCAGGTCACTCAGCTGCAGCTGGCCATCGACCACCTGCGCGCGCATGAAGCCCCGGTTGAACCAGTTCAACCGGGCAACGGCGGGAATGTGCGCGGCCTGGCGCAGCGCCTGCACGTTCGAGGGGAAGCCGCGGAACGTCATCGGGCCCCTGTCGGCCACCAGCGAGCGCTCGCCGATCACATAGCCGCTGGGCGTCATCGCCACCACCTGCCACAGCAGCGTGTTGAACGGCGTGGCGACCGAGAACCGGGGCGCATCGCCCAGCCCCATCGCCGCCAGCGCACGGTCGGCTTCGCGGTCGACCTGGTACTTGGCCAGCAGCGACCAGCCCAGGTACCCGGTGCTCAGCACCAGCCCCGCCAGCAGCGCCTTCTGCGCCAAGGGGCGGCTGCGCGCAAACCATGCCACCGCGCAGCCCAGCAGCAACCACACCGTGTACAGCGGGTCGATGATGAAGACGCTGGACCACATCGTCGGCGGCGGGGTGAACGGCCACCACAGCTGGGTGCCGTACACCGTGAACGCATCGAGGAGGGGATGGGTGATCAGCGCCAGCAGGATCGCCCAGAACCAGCGCGCGGGTGCCTGCGCCACGCGGCCGTGACCAAAGCGTTTGAAACCCCACCAGATCAACAGCGCCACCCAGGGCAGCACCAGCAGCGAGTGGCTGTAGCTGCGGTGCTCGGTCATCAGCGCCACCGGGTCGGTGGCGGTGAAGGCCAGCAAGAGGGCATCCAGGTCCGGCAGGGTGCCCAGTGCGGCGCCGGCAAGCAGCGCGGCGCGGCGGTGGCCGGCAGGGGCGATGGCGGCGGCGACGGCGCCGCCCAGAACGATCTGGCTTAGGGAATCCATCCGGCGATGGTACGGGAGGTCCGCGCGTTTACGTGCGTGGGGGCATGGCTTTGACACGCATGGCGGGTTCCGTGCGCAGGGTCATGGCTTTGACACGCATGGCGTGTCACTACGATCCGGGGTCGCACGGGTTGGGAGTCGCGCGGGTTGGGGGCCGCGCGGGTTGGGCGGCGTTGTCACGCTGGTGGAACACTGGGCCCCGAGGCTGGGGGTCAATCGCGTTGCGGCGGCCTTTCACGGTGGGCACGCCGGCTTAACCACGGGCAACCCCCGCTGGGCCACAATGCAATGGCGCGACTTGCCGTGTATCATTCGCGCCCATCTTTCCATCCGAATCAAAGGATATTACGCCTGATGTCCAGCTACCTGTTCACCTCCGAATCGGTCTCCGAAGGCCATCCGGACAAGATTGCCGACCAGATCTCCGATGCGGTGCTGGACGCGATCCTTGCCCAGGACCAGCGCGCCCGCGTGGCCTGCGAAACCATGGTCAAGACCGGCGTGGCGATCGTGGCCGGTGAAATCACCACCTCCGCCTGGATCGACCTGGAAGCGGTGACCCGCAAGGTGATCCTGGACATCGGCTATGACAGCTCCGACGTCGGCTTCGACGGCGCCACCTGTGGCGTGCTGAACCTGATCGGCAAGCAGTCGCCGCACATCGCCCAGGGCGTGGACCGCAAGAAGCCCGAAGAAATGGGCGCTGGCGACCAGGGCCTGATGTTCGGCTATGCCACCAACGAGACCGACAGCTACATGCCGGCCGCGATCCACCTGTCGCACCGCCTGGTCGAGCAGCAGGCCAAGATCCGCAAGAAGAAGAACTCGCCGCTGTCGTGGCTGCGCCCGGACGCCAAGAGCCAGGTCACCCTGCGCTATGAAAACGGCGAAGTGTCCGCCATCGACGCCGTCGTGCTGTCGACCCAGCATGCCCCGGGCATCAAGCAGAAGGACCTCATCGAGGCCGTCCGCGAAGAGATCATCAAGCCGGTGCTGCCGGCCAAGTGGCTGCACAAGGGCACCAAGTTCCACATCAACCCGACCGGCAAGTTCGAGATCGGCGGCCCGGTGGGCGACTGCGGCCTGACCGGCCGCAAGATCATCGTCGACACCTACGGCGGCTGGGCCCGTCACGGTGGTGGCGCATTCTCGGGCAAGGATCCGTCCAAGGTCGACCGTTCGGCGGCTTACGCGGCCCGTTACGTGGCCAAGAACGTCGTGGCCGCCGGCCTGGCCGACCGCTGCGAAGTGCAGGTCTCCTACGCCATCGGCGTGGCCGAGCCGACCTCGATTTCGGTCACCACCTTCGGCACCGGCAAGATCAGCGATGACAAGATCGAAAAGCTGATCCGCAAGCATTTCGACCTGCGCCCGTACGGCATCATCAAGATGCTGGACCTGATCCACCCGATGTACCAGCAGACGGCGGCCTACGGTCACTTCGGCCGCAAGCCGAAGGACTTCAGCTACCTCAACGCTGCCGGTGAAACGGTCAACGCAACGGCCTTCTCCTGGGAGAAGACCGACCGCGCCGCCGCCCTGCGCGCCGATGCGAAGCTGAAATAAGGGCCACCCGCCCGCGCAGCATGTGAAACCGACGGCCCGCGAAAGCGGGCCGTCGTCGTTACAATCCCTGCATGCCTACCGACATCAAATCCCACCAGCTGACCATGACCGTGCTGATGTCGCCGGAAATGGCCAACTTCTCCGGCAAGGTCCATGGCGGGGCGATCCTGCGCCTGCTCGACCAGGTCGCCTATGCCTGTGCCAGCCGCTATGCCGGTCGCTACGTGGTCACCCTGTCGGTGGACCAGGTGACGTTCCGCGAACCGATCGCGGTGGGCGAACTGGTCACCTTCCTGGCCTCGGTGAATTACACCGGCACTTCGTCGATGGAAGTCGGAGTGAAAGTGGTGGCCGAGGATATCCTCAAGCGCAGCGTGCGCCACGCCAACAGCTGCTTCTTCACCATGGTGGCCGTCGATGACGACGGCAAGCCGACCCCGGTACCGCCGTTGCAGCTGGAAACGAGCGACCAGCGCCGCCGCCAGGCCGCCGCGCTGCTGCGCCGGCAGCTGCGCGCGGAGATGGAGCAGCGCCAGCGTGAGTTGCTGGCGTCCAATCCGCCGTCGCCCGAATAAGCGTCACGACCAACGGTCGTGACCTGCCTCATCCCGTGTTCTGGACGCCTTGGGAGACGCCGTTGACGCACGCCACCAGCGCGCGCAGCACCTCGTCATCCTCGCCGCCGCTCTCCCGCCAGCGCCGCAGCAGGTCCACCTGCAGCACGCTGATCGGGTCGATGTAGGGATTGCGCAGGCGGATCGACAGCGCCAGGCGCTGGTCGTGCTGCAGCAGCTCGTCCTGCCCGGTGATGGCCAGGATCTGCCTGCCGGTGAGGGCCAGTTCGTGCTGGATCTGCGGGAAGAACCGGCCGTGCAGCGGACCGGCCAGGCGCGAGAACTGCTCGGCGATGGTGATGTCGCCCTTGGACAGCACCATCGCGATATCGTCCAGGAAGGTGCTGAAGAACGGCCAGTCGCGCGCCATCTCCTGCAGCGTATCCGCATGCCCGGCATCGATCGCCGCCTGCAGTCCGCTGCCCACGCCATACCAGCCCGGAATCACCGCGCGTGCCTGGCTCCAGGCGAACACCCACGGAATCGCGCGCAGGTTGGTCAGCGCCGCGTCCTGGCCCAGGCGGCGCGAGGGCCGCGAGCCCAGCGTCATCCGCTCGATCACGTCGATCGGGGTGGCCTGGCGGAAGTACTGCATGAAATCGGGCTGGCCGACGAATGCCCGATAGGCCTCCGCGCTTTTCCCCGCGACCAGGTCCATCACCGGGCGCCACTGCGCCTCGCGCGGTTCGGGTGCACGCGGGCGCAGGCTCGAGCGCAGCACCGCACCGGTGGACTGCTCCAGCGAGCGCAACGCCAGCGCACGGATGCCGTACTTGCGGTGGATCACTTCGCCCTGTTCGGTCACCCGCAGGCGGCCATCGATGCTGCCACGCGGTGATGCATCCACCGCGTCGGTGGTCTTGCCACCGCCGCGGCTGATCGAGCCGCCACGGCCATGGAAGAAGGTCAGCCGGATACCGCTCTCCGCGGCCACCTCCAGCAGCTCCACCTGGGCCCGCTGCAGGCCCCAGCGCGAGGCGGCGATGCCGCCGTCCTTGCCGCTGTCCGAATAGCCCAGCATCACCATCTGCACATCGTCGCGCGCGGCCAGGTGCGCGCGGTACACCGGATCGGCCAGCAGGTCGCGCAGCGTATCCGTGCCGCGCTGCAGGTCGTCCACGGTTTCGAACAGCGGCGCGATATCCAGCGGCACCGCACCGGCGTCGTCCACCAGTCCGCCACGTCGCGCCAGCGCCAGTACGGCCAGTACATCGCTGCGATCATGCGCCATGGAAATGATGTAGCTGCCCAACGCATCGGCGCCGTGGCGGCGGCGAGCATCGGCCAGTGCGGCGAACACCGCATCAAGGCGTTGACCGCCCTCCTCGGTGCTGGCGGGTAGTGCCTGCTCGCCGCTGGCAAACGGCGCCAACCGCTGCGCGCGCGCGATCGCGTCGGCCGCGTCCCAGACGTCCTGGCCATCCAGCACGCTGGCCAGCGCGCGCCCATGCACGCTCGACTCCTGGCGCACGTCCAGCCGCGCGAGATGGAAGCCGAAGGTGCGCACCCGCCACAACAGCCGGCGCACCGCGAAGCCACCGGCATGGTCGCCCTTGTTGGCATGCAGGCTGTCGAGGATGAGGGTGATGTCCTCCTCCAGTTCCTGCGGCGAGGCGTAAGCGCCGTCGGTATCTTCCAGCGTGGCCTGCACCCGCGCGCGCATGCGGTCGTTGAGCAGGCGGTAGGGCATGTCGGCATGCCGCGGGCGCGAGACCACCTTGGGCAGCAGCTGCTGGTAATGCGCCACCCGGGCCTGCAGCGCGTCACTGACCGCCACCCGCTCGGTGGACTGGCTGAGCAGGCTGGCCAGCTGCAGCAGGTCCTTCTGGTAACGGCCCAGCACGGCCTGGCGCTGCGCATCGAGGGTGTTGCGGATGGTGCCGGCATCCACGTTCGGGTTGCCGTCCATGTCGCCGCCCACCCAGGTACCGAAGCGCAGCAGCCGGGGCAGCGGCACGCTGTCGCCGTAGGTATCGAGCAGTGCCTGCTGCAGCGATTCGTACAGCACCGGGATTACCCGGTACAGCACCTGCACCAGGTAGAAGCCGACGTGTTCGCGCTCGTCGTCCACGGTGGGGCGCACCGGTGAGGAATCGGTGGTCTGCCAGGACGCGGTGAGTGCCATGCGGAAGCGCGCTGCATCGGCCGCGGCTTCGCCCGGGGTGCGCTGGCCGTCGAGGTTGTCGACCAGGCTGGCCACCATCAGCTGTTCTTTTTCCAGCAGTGCGCGGCGCACCGCTTCGGTCGGGTGCGCGGTGAACACCGGCTCGATGTCGATGCGCGGCAGCCACTCACCCAGCTCTTCCAGCGTCACGCCCTGCGCCTTCAGCCGCTGCAGCGCGTCCTGCAGGCCATCGGGCTGGGCCGCAGCGGTACCGGCGCGCTGGTAGTCGCGGCGTCGGCGGATGCGGTGCACGCGCTCGGCGATGTTGACCACCTGGAAGTAGGTGCTGAACGCACGCACCATCGCTTCGGCACGTTCGGGCGGCAGCCCGGTCAGTGCATCATTCAGGTCGGACAGCGGCGCCTCGCTTTCACGGCGCGCGATGGCGCGGGTACGCACCTGTTCCACATCATCGAAGAACTGCGTGGAGACCTGCTCGGCAAGCAGGTCACCGACCAGTGCGCCGAGTCGGCGCACGTCGTCACGCAGGGGAATGTCGGGGGTGGCAAAGACGATGCTGCTGCGGTACTCGTTCATCTGCGACGCACTGGCCTCGGGAACGGAATCGCATCAAGCCTAACCCAGATTGCGCGGCAATCCCTGCCGCGCAAATGGTTTCAATTGCATGTGTTGCAGCCGCCGGGCAACGCCCGGCGCGGCATCATTTGATCTTCATGCCCGGCCCGATGGTCTGCTCCAACCACCGCTCGCTTTCCGCCAGCATGGTCATCAGCGACTCACGCGCGCGGTAATGGTGCGACTCGTTGGGCAGCATCACCAGCCGCGCCGTACCGCCCAGCCCCTTCACCGCCGCGAACATGCGCTCGCTCTGGATCGGGAACGTACCGGAATTGTTGTCGTCCCCGCCGTGGATGAAGAGGATCGGATCCTTGATCCTGTCGGCGAAGTTGAACGGCGACATCTTCAGGTACACGTCCTGCGCCTGCCAGAAGTTGCGCTCCTCGGCCTGGAACCCGAACGGGGTGAGCGTGCGGTTGTACGCACCGCTGCGCGCGATACCTGCCTTGAACAGCCGCGTATGCGCCAGCAGGTTCGCGGTCATGAACGCCCCGTACGAATGCCCGCCAATGGCGATGTGCTCGCGGTCGGTCACCCCTCGCCGCACCACTTCATCCACCGCCGCTTCGGCGTTGGCCACCAGCTGGGGCAGGTAGGTATCGTTGGGTTCCTTGTCGCCTTCGCCGATGATCGGCATCGACGGACTCACCAGCACCGCATAGCCCTTGGCAAGGAACGCCTGCGGGCCCCAATAACCGATGGCGTTGAAACGATAGGGCGAATCGGTCACCTGGCTGGCCGCCGCAGCGGTCTTGAACTCACCCGGGTAGGCCCACATCAGCATCGGCAACGGGCCGTCCTTCCTGGCGTTGTAGCCCGGCGGCAGCATCAGCGTCGCGGTCAGGTCGACACCGTCGTTGCGCTTGTAGCGGATCTGTTCCTTGCTCACCCCGCGCAGCTGCGGCAGCGGATGCTCGAAGCGGGTCAGCGCGCGTGGCGCGGCGGTGGCATCGGCCAGGGACTGTACGAAGTAATTGGCCGGCGTATCGGGCGACTCGCGGGTGAGCAGCACCGAGGTGCCTTCCTGGTCGAGTAGTGCCTGCGGCAGCGAATAGGTCGGCGCCTGCGAATGGAACAGACGGGTGGCGGTGCGGCTCTCAAGGTCGAAGCGGTCCACGAATGGTCGGTCGCCTTCCGGCGAAGCACCCTGGCCGATCAGGAAGATGCTGCGCCCATCGGCGGTGATCTGCAGGCGCGAACGCCCGTTCACATCGCGCACCAGCGCCGGCTTGCCGGGATCGTTGTAGCGGTCCTGGGATGAGCGCTCGGACAGCAGCTGCGGGGCCTGGTCGAGCTGGTCCGGCGCGATTCGCCACTGCTTGACCACGCGCGATTTCCACCACGACTCGTTGAGCAGCGCCAGGTCGCCCCGGCCCCACTGGATACCGGCATAGCGGCTGCCCAGCTGCGCCAGCGTCACCGGCGGCGCCTCGAACGGCGCGGCCTGCATCAGCACCGCATCGCGCACCTTGGAATCGCGGGCCGGATCGCCGCCGTCCTGCGCTTCGGCCCAGACCAGCGTGGCCGGCGCATCGGCGCGCCAGCTCACCTCGCGCACCCCGGTCGGCACCGCGTCGTTGCCGGTGGGCAGGCCCTCCACCAGCGGCAGGGTGGCCACGGTGTGCTGCAGCCGGCCATCGGCGGCGGACAGCACTTCGATGCGGCGCGGGAAATCATCGGCCGGCACCAGGTAGGAATACGGACGCTGCACGCGCTGGGCCAGCACATGCTGCCCGTCGGGCGAGATGCTGACGTCCAGGTAGACGCCAGCGGTGGACAGCGGCGCGGTCACGCCATTGAGCGCCACGCGCACCGGCTGCGAGCTGGCGTAATGATCGAACAGGCGCGCATCGGCTTCGTTGCTGAGCAGGTCCTGGTAGGTGCGGATCGCACGCACGCCTGCGTCGGCCTGGGTCTGCTGGATCGCCGGGCCGGTCGGGATGCCGCCCGCGGCGGGCGCCGGACCCTGGCCCTTGACCTGCTGGGTGACCACCAGCCCGCGGCTGTCGGGCAGCCAGTCGTAGCCGCTGCCGAACACGGTGTTGAGGTCGGCCAGCAGGCGGCGCGCCGTGCCGCTGGCCACGTCGATGATCCACAGCTCATTGGCACCGCTGGCGGCATGCACCTGGTTGAAAGCCAGGTACTGCTGGTCCGGCGACCACGCCAGCGAGGCCACCGACAGCGGCTGCGGCAGGCCGGTGATCTGGCGCTCCTTGCCGTCGGCGATGTTCATCAGCCACAGCTTGTCGGCGAAGGTGAAGGTGCTGGCCGAATACGTGGCCGGGTTGATCCGCACGCCGGCCAGCTTCAGCTCGGGCTGGGCCACCTCGTTGATCGAAGGCAGCGGCGGGGTCTGCAGCAGGGCGGCGATATCGCGGCGCGGCGACAGGCTGAGGGTGGGCGCCCGCGGGGCGTTGGCCACCGCCTGCAGCGCCGCCGACGGCAGCTGGTAACCCTGCGCGGCCGGGGCCGCAGTGGCCTGGGGCGCCTTTTTGCCGGCCGTGGGCGTTGCCGCCAGCGCCAGTGGCGCCACCGCCAGCAGGGCCATGCCCACCATCAGCCGGCTGCTCCAGCGCGCGCGGCGCGTACGGTCAGTGCCTGTCATCTTCCCACCCCATCCTGTGCAAACCTTGGACCTTAACAGCGGGGCGCGATTTGCCCCCCTGCCGATGGTTGGGGGCGTGCGCCGATTCATGCCCGGGCGGTGCGCCGGGATATAATGGGCATCCCCTCCACCGAGGGGCGCTGCGACCGCTGCCGGACCTGTTCCGCACGGCCAGGCTCGGTGGCAGGGCTGGTTCCAACGGCGCCCGGCGAAGACGAGCCATTCGTCCATTACCGGAGCTTTTGCATGAACGCTGTTGCCAAGACCTTCTCCACCGAAGGTGATTACAAGATCGCCGATATCTCGCTGGCCGACTGGGGCCGCAAGGAACTGGATATCGCCGAGCACGAAATGCCGGGCCTGATGTCGATCCGCCGCAAGCATGCCGCCACGCTGCCGCTGAAGGGCGTGCGCGTGACCGGTTCGCTGCACATGACCATCCAGACCGCCGTGCTGATCGAAACGCTGAAGGACATCGGCGCCGACGTGCGCTGGGCCTCGTGCAACATCTTCTCCACCCAGGACCATGCCGCTGCGGCGATCGCCGCGTCGGGCACCCCGGTGTTCGCCTGGAAGGGCGAGTCGCTGGAAGAGTACTGGGACTGCACCCTGGACGCGCTGACCTTCACCCTGCCCGACGGCACCCTGACCGGCCCCGAACTGGTGGTCGATGACGGTGGCGATGTCACCCTGCTGATCCACAAGGGCTATGAGCTCGAGAACGGCAGCACCTGGGTCGACGAAAAGGCGGCCTCGCACGAAGAACAGGTCATCAAGGACCTGCTCAAGCGCGTGGCCAAGGAACGCCCGGGCTACTGGGCCCGCGTGGTCAAGGACTGGAAGGGTGTTTCGGAAGAAACCACCACCGGCGTGCACCGCCTGTACCAGCTGGCCCAGGCCGGCACCCTGCTGATCCCGGCGATCAACGTCAACGACTCGGTCACCAAGTCCAAGTTCGACAACCTGTACGGCTGCCGCGAGTCGCTGGCCGATGGCCTCAAGCGCGCGATGGACGTGATGCTGGCCGGCAAGGTCGCCGTGGTCTGCGGCTACGGTGACGTGGGCAAGGGCTGCGCCGCGTCGCTGCGTGCCTACGGCGCGCGCGTGGTGGTGACCGAAATCGATCCGATCTGCGCCCTGCAGGCGGCGATGGAAGGCTTCGAGGTCAACACCATCGAATCCACCCTGGGCCGTGCCGACCTGTACGTCACCACCACCGGCAACAAGGACATCATCCGCATCGAGCACCTGAGCGCGATGAAGGACCAGGCCATCGTCTGCAACATCGGCCACTTCGACAACGAAATCCAGGTCGATGCGCTGGTGGGCTTCCCGGGCGTGCAGCACATCAACATCAAGCCGCAGGTGGACAAGTACGTGTTCCCGAACGGCAACGCGATCTTCCTGCTGGCCGAAGGCCGCCTGGTGAACCTGGGCTGCGCCACCGGCCACCCGAGCTTCGTGATGTCCAACTCGTTCGCCAACCAGACGCTCGCGCAGATCGACCTGTGGGCGAACAAGGACAGCTACGAGAAGAAGGTGTACCTGCTGCCGAAGAAGCTGGACGAGGAAGTGGCGCGCCTGCACCTGGAAAAGATCGGCGTGAAGCTGACCACCCTCACCAAGGAACAGGCCGATTACATCGGCGTGCCGGTGGAAGGTCCGTTCAAGCCGGAGCACTACCGCTACTGATCGGACGGTTGCCGACTGACAGTCGGCACTACCGGATACCACGGGCGCCTTCGGGCGCCCGTTTTTGTTAGCCGGGCTTCACCCGGTCTGCACCTTGCCCTCACATCCGCGCCGGGATCATCAGCGCGCGGGGGAATATCTGGGTGCATTCCGGAGATTTCCATGAATATCAAGTTCCTAGTTCCCGCACTGCTGGTGCTGTGCGGTGCCGCTTGCATGTCCCCGGTCCACGCCGCCGACTATCGGTGCATGGTGTTTTCCGGTGCAGATGGCAAAACGCCGGAAGCGAGCTCCAACGCGGACGGGAAATACGCCATCAAGGCGGCCGACCTGAAGGCAGCGGAGGCCGGTGCGCTGGCTGCCGCCACGAGCTACAAGAAGAACAGCGTCACGCTGACCAAGGCCCAATGCGATGCGGTGGTGGCAGGAGCATCGAGCACTGCAACGTCGGCACCGGCCACGACAACCGATCCGACGCCAACGGCTCCATCTACCCTAGCGACAGGTGCAACCAAGGACTACCGGTGTGCCGTGCACGATGCGGACGGCAATGTGCTCAAGGGCGAGGCGGAGGGTTACTTCCAGGTCGCTGCCAGCAACGGTGACGTGGCCGATGGCTTGGCAAGAACCAAGGCGGAAGCGAAGTACGGGGCCGGGAAAGTCGACCATGTCGATTGCGCGCCCATGGGTTGAGGTTGTATTCCTGCTGCTGGCGGCCCCAGTGCCGGCAGCAGCGGGATAGATCACTACCTGGAACCGCCCCCGAGAGTCCGGGTCAAGATTCTGCGGTCGCGCCCACGCTAAGGTAGTGCGACCACGCCAGCTGCATGCCCATGACCCCGGCCATCAATCTGCTCAAGAAGCACGGCATCGCCCACCGCGTGCTGTCCTACCACCACGATGCCAACGCCGCCTCCTATGGCGGCGAAGCGGCAGAGCTGCTGGGGCTCGACCCCGCACTGGTGTTCAAGACCCTGCTGGCCAGCACCGAAAAGCACGAGCTGCTGGTGGCGATCGTGCCGGTCAGCGGCACGCTGGACCTCAAGGCACTGGCCGAGGCAGCAGGCTGTAGAAAGTGCGAGATGGCGGCGGTGGATGCGGCACAGCGTGCCACCGGCTACCTGGTCGGCGGAATCAGTCCGCTGGGCCAGAAGAAGAAGCACCGCACCTTCATCGATGCCAGTGCGCAGGCGCTGCCGGTGATGCACGTCAGCGCCGGCCGGCGCGGGCTGGAGGTGGCGTTGGCGCTGGCCGATCTGGTCGCGCTGACCGAAGCAGAAATGGCGGGTATCGGTCGGCCGTAACCTTACGGCCGCCAGTTGGCGTGGCTTTCCCAGTACGCTACCGCGCGCTGGTAGGCCTCACGATCCAGCGGCACCCCGGAGCCGCCCTCCTCCACACCCAGCGCATTGCGCATCATGGTGATCGGCGCCATCGGCACTTCTTCCGGTTCGGCGGTGTAGATGCAGCCGACGATGCCCCAGTCCGCTTCGATGGGCGAGCCTTCTTTCGCCAGTTGTTCGGCGCTGTACAGGATCACCACCAGGTAATTGGCGCGCGGCGACTGCACGCCCTCGAACCAGCGCACCAGCACCGGCAGTTCATGGCGGTTGCGCGCCTCGTAGGCGCTGCGCAGCTGGTGGCGGTTGGCATCGGTGACCGGCACCGTCAGGCAGCGCGTGGACGTCCAGTTCTCGTACACGAACAGCTTGCAGAACGGCGCATAGCCATCGAGCACTTTGAACGGCGCATGCGCGTTGAGGTGCGCCTGGAACTGCTCGGCGGTGCAGTCCTGGATGGTGTTGCCTCGGGGCACGCGCGGGAACAGACGGGGGCGGGCGAATTCGGTCAGGACAATCGACATGGCGTACGCAGCTGGAAACAGGTGCACAGGGTAACCGCCCTCAGCCGAGGATCGCGCGCAGGGCCGCTTCCAGGGTCGGGTACCGGAACCGATAGCCTTCCTGCAGCGCGCGTGCCGGCACCACGTTCTGCCCGGTCAGCAGCAGGCCCGCCATCTCGCCGAAGGCCAGTTTCAATGCGAATGCCGGCGTCCGCACCCACGCAGGCCGCTTCAGCACATGCGCCAGGGTGCGGGCGAATTCCGCATTGGTGACCGCCGCCGGCGCAGTGCCGTTGCAGGCGCCACGTGTTTCGGGATCGGCCAGCAGCCACAGGATCAGCCCCACCAGGTCGTCGCGATGGATCCAGCTCATCCACTGCATGCCATCGCCCATCGGCCCACCCGCGCCGATCCGGAACGGCGGCAGCATGCGCGCCAGCGCACCGCCTTCGCGGTCGAGCACGATGCCGGTGCGCAGCAGGCAGGTGCGCACGCCCAGGTCTTCGGCCTTCAGCGCCTCGGCCTCCCACCGCCGGCACAGCATGGCGGCGAAGTCGTGCCCGGGCGAGGCCGCTTCATCCAGCGGGGTGGCATCGCGCGGCCCGTAGTAGCCGATCGCCGAGCCGGACACCAGCACCTGCGGGCGAGTCGGCAACCCGCGCATCCAGTCCAGCAGGGCCCGGGTGGTGCCGATGCGTGACTCGAGCATGGCCTGCTTGCGCGCCGCGTTCCAGCGGCCTTCCACCAGCGGTTCACCCGCCAGGTTCACCACCGCATGGACCGGGCCCACATCGCCCAGTGCACCGACGTACTGCACCCCGGCTTGGCCGGGCCGACCCGGGCTGCGGGTCAGCACCGTGACCCGGTGCCCGGCCGCCAGCAGCCGCTGGCACAGGCGCTGGCCGATGAAGCCGGTGCCGCCGGTGATCAGGATGTCCATGCGTGCTCTCCTTGGGGAAGGCCACTTTACCCGCCAAGGTGTAAACGCAACGCCCGCCACCTTTTACATTCATCGCGATGAAGCGATATGATGGACCCACATCCGCTGCCGCCGCCGCCCATGACCGCCCTCAGCTTCGAGTTCTACCCACCCAAGACCGACGACCAGCGCGCCCAGCTCGACCGTACCGCGGCCAAGCTCAAGGCGTACGCGCCGGAATACGTGTCCTGCACGTTCGGCGCCGGCGGCTCGACCCTGAGCTACACCTCCGAAACGGTGCGACACCTCAAGCAGCACCACGGCTTCGAGGCCGCGCCGCACCTGTCCTGCGTGGGCGGCAGCCGCGAGGAGATCCGCGAACTGCTCAAGCTGTACCGGGCCATCGGCTGCAGGCGGATCGTGGCGCTGCGCGGCGACCTGCCCTCCGGCATGGGCCACCCCGGCGACCTGCGCTACGCGTCGGAACTGATCGCCTTCATCCGCGCCGAGCACGGCGACGCCTTCCACATCGAGGTCGGCGCCTACCCGGAAACGCACCCGCAATCCGACGACGCGCTGCGCGACCTGAAGTACTTCAAGGCCAAGATCGACGCCGGTGCCGATGCGGCCATCACCCAGTACTTCTTCAATGCCGACGCCTACTTCCACTTCGTCGATGCGGTGCGCAAGCTGGGCGTGCAGGTGCCGATCGTGCCGGGCATCATGCCGATCTCCAACTTCAGCCAGCTGCGCCGCTTTTCCGAACAGTGCGGTGCCGAGATCCCGCGCTGGATCGGCAAGCGCATGCAGGCCTACGGCGATGACGCCGATGCGGTGCGCGCCTTCGGCGCCGAAGTGGTGGCCCAGCTGTGCGAGCGGCTGGTGGCCGGTGGCGCACCGGGGCTGCATTTCTACACCCTCAACCTGGCCAAGCCCACCACCCAGGTATTGAAGCTGCTGGGCCGCTGAACATCGCGCACGCCACTGCTTGCAGATAACGCGCGTCCCGCTACCCTGCTGCGATGAGACCGGTCGTTCCGTTGCTGCTGTCGCTGTGCATGCTGTGCTGGGCCCCCTGGGCGCAGGCACAGGCGCAGCGCGTGAACCGTTGCACCACTGCACAGGGCGAAACGGTGTTCACCGACCGCAGCTGCGATGCGCTGGGCGCGACGGCGCGGATGCCGCCGCGTGGTGATTCGGTGGGCAATACCGGCATCTACCGCGCCGGCTGCGCGCGCCGGTTGAGCGAGCTGACCGGGCAGATCCGCGATGCGGTGAGCCTGCAGGACGTCAACCGGCTGTCGTCGATCTACCTGTGGGGCAACGTGTCCAATGCCGCCGCCAACCAGATCATCGGGCGACTGGAATCGGTGGTGCAGCGGCCCCTGCTGGATATCGCCCCGGTATACCCGGAGGTCGCCGCGCCGACGCCGCTGCCGGTCGACCCGAACGCGACCCTGGTCGAGGCAGTGGAAGCGGCCGCGCCGCAGGCCAGCCGGCCGCGGCCGATCGGGCTGCGGCTGGAGCAGACACTCGGTACGACCGCCACGCCGGCGCGGACGGTGTTTGGATTGCGCCGTCAGTACGGCTGTTTCTGGATCACGCTGTAGGCCACAACGCGCGGATGGCGGCGATGCCCTGCGCGCCGTGGCGGCGCGCCTGGGTGATGTCGTCCGGGTGCAGGCCGCCCAGCGCGTACAACGGCAGCGAGACCTGTGCGCGCAGGGTTTCAAAGGCGTCCCAGCCCATCGGCACGCTGCCGGGGTGGCTGTCGGTGGCCTGGACCGGGCCGAGCACGGCGAAGTCACAGCCCAGTCGTTGCGCGGCCTGCAGCTGGGCCAGGTCGTGGCAGGACGCGGCCACCAGCTGGTCGGCCGGAAATGGCCGCGCCTCCAGCTGCAGCAACTGCTCGCCGCCCAGATGCACGCCGACGCCAAGCCGGCGGGCCAGTTCGATATCGCGGCTGAGCAGCCACTGCACTCCGCCGCGGTGCCGGGCCACGGCCTGTTCGGCCAAGGCGATGCGGGCCGGGCTGTTCGGCGTGCGCAGCTGCACGCGGCGCACGCCCGCCTCCAGCGCACGCGCCAGCCGTGCGTACCAGTCCTGGTGCGCGGCATCCTCGTCGGTGTCCGGTTCGGGGGTGATCAGGTAGCGGTCCGGGTGGCGCAGCGCGGCCACCACCGGCAGATCGGCCGGCGGCATCGAATAGCGCGACAGCTTGTCCGGCGCCACCCAGGTGATGGCCTGGCCTTCGCGGCCGCGCGGTGAGCCCTTCCAGCTGCGGATGTGCCGCACTTCCAGGCGCAGGTGCTTGTCCGGGTAGAGCTGCGGTACGTCCATGATCCAGTCGCCGACCTCGGCCTCGATCCCCAGCTCCTCGCGCAGTTCGCGCACCAGCGCCTGCTCGGAGCTCTCGCCCTCTTCGCGCTTGCCGCCCGGGAATTCCCACAGGCCGGCCATGTCGCGGTTCTCGGTACGGCGGTTGAGCAGGATGCGGCCGCGGGCGTCGGTGATGACGCCGGCCACGACGTGGATCGATCGTTTGGGGGATGGCATGCGACCAGAATGCCCAATCGGCCCGGGCATGCGCAATGCCGAACAGACGAAGGGCCCCATGCGGGGCCCTTCGGGTGGTTCAGGAGGCGGGTTCGATCAGAACACCACGTTCCAGTTCAGCTGGGCGCCCACTTCACGCTGGCCATCGCCGGCACGGCCCTGCGCGAACATCGACAGGCGGCTGTTGTCGGAGGTGTTCAGCGAGACGCCCAGTTCGGCGATGCCCACGTTGCGCGCCAGCGGCAGGCCGCTGACGGTGAAGCTGTCACTGCCGGCCACGAAGCGGTTGCGCGAGTCGGCACGCAGTTCGCCGGCCGCGTTCTGCCAGGCCAGGCCTGCCTCCAGGCGGGCGCCGTCGGTCTGACCACCGCTGATGTCCCACGCGGCGCGGATGCCGGCCGTGGTGGTCCAGACCTCATCCTTGCTGGATGCCACCGACAGGGCTGCGGTGCCGCCGGTTTCCGTGGCGGCCTCGCTCGACAGGCGGGTGTAGGCCACGGCCAGGTACGGGCTCAGGGTCAGCGCACTGAGCTGGATGTCCCAACCGCCTTCCGCAAAGGCCTGTACCGAATGAGCGTCATGCTGGCTGCCCAGGCTCTGTTCCCAGGAGGTGCCGGCACCCAGTTCACGGCGGGTATCCAGCTCGTAGTCGGCGTAGCTGGCGCCACCGTTGATCCAGGCCTGCTCACCACGGAAGCCGGCGTACAGGCCACCGTGCACCGCGTCGACCTCGGTGATCGCGTTGCGGTCGCGAATCTGCTGGCGCAGCGATTCCGGGCCACCGGCCACGCCGACGGTCCAGCGGTCGCCGAAGGTCCAGTCGTAGCCCACCATCAGGCCCTGGCGGGTTTCCTGGGTGCGCGAGGCGGTGCCATCGCTGTCCTGGCGCTTGGACGCGCCGCTGCCGGCCACCCACACCGAGGAGCCGTTGAGCTTGGTGTCCGGCGTCGGACGCAGGCGCTGGGAGATGCCTTCACGCAGGAAGCGGTCGTCCAGCAGCAGCGCACGGTTGCTGGCATGCAGTTCGCCACCGAGGTCATCGAAGGCAACCAGCGCACCGGCCTCATCGAGCATCAGCAGGCCGTTGTAGAGCGCCAGCGCGTCGCCGGACTGCTGCAGCGAATCCAGCGCCGCGGCCGTGGCGCGCTGGTTGCCGGTGACGGCGACGGCGCCGAACACGATCGGCGGGGTAACGCCCGGGGTGCCCGGGAAGCCCGGATCCACCGGCGTGCCGGGATCGACCGGGGTGCCCGGATCGACGGGCGTGCCCGGATCGACCGGGGTACCCGGGTCGACCGGATCCACCGGGGTCACCGGCGTGTTGACCGCGATGGTCAGCACGACCTGGTTGCCGGTCTGGGTCAGGGTGGGGGTGATGAAGGCCGAGCGCGAGATCACATCGTCGAAGCCGCCATTGATGCCGCCGGCCACGTCGAGGATCGCGTAGGTCTGGCCGTTCTGGTAGCTGGCATTCGGGTCCAGCCCGGTCACGCGCACGCCGGTGGCACCGGTGGTGCCGGCGATGCCGACGCCATGGCCGATGTAGGCCTTGCCGGTGACGGCAACCCGGTCGGACTGGCCGTTGCCAAGCAGGTCCACGTCGTAGAAGGCCTTGTCGGCCACGCTTTCGGGCACCGCGCCCGCGGCATTGATGTACAGGTCACCGTTGATGGTGAGCGTGCCGATGCCGGCATCACCCGGCGACAGCACGCCGCCATTGAAGACCTGGGTGGTGCCCACGGTCGCATTGCCGGCGAGCATGCCGCCATTGCGCACCATCAAGTTCGAGCTGCGCACCACGCCGGTACTGCTGCCGTAGTTGATGGTCTGGTCGAAGCCGGAGTTGCCGTTGAGCACCAAGGTGCCGCCGGTGACCTCGATCTGCTGTGCAGCAGCCTGGCTGGTACCGGTATAGCTGCGCCCGGTGTACATGTCGCCATCGATGCGCAGCGTGCCGCCGTTGACCGTGACCTTGCCCCCGAAGTCGGCCAGGTCGCCGGTCAAGGTGGTGGTGCCGGCCACGCTGGTCACGCCGCCGGTGGTGCCATTGGTACTGCTGACGGTGTTGGCCAGGCTGATGTCGCCGGTGTGGTTGAACACCAGCGCGCTGAGCGCACCGTCCATGACGATATCGGCCGCGCCCAGTTCGCCGGCCGCTTCGGCCGCCGCCCAGGTCGGGGCGCCATCGGCGACCGACCAGGTTTCCAGGCCGCCGCCCACCACGACAAAGCCCAGGGTGCCCAGCTTGAGGTCCCCGCCGGCGGCAACACGGCCGCCATTGGCCACGTTGAGGATGCCGAACGGTTCGCCGACCAGGTGGCTGCCCACCGTGACGTCGCCGGTGGCCTCAATGGCCGAACCCGCGCCGCTGACGCGGACCTGCTCATCGACCGCGCCGATCTTGAAGGTCATGGTGTTGGCGCCGCCGGACACCAGCAGCGTGTCGGTACCGATCACCGCACCGTCCAGCACGTCCACGCCGGTGCGGATGTCCAGCTCGCCCTGGTTGGTCCAGCGGCTGCCGGCACCGGTGAGGGTGGCGGTACCGGTAGCGCTGAGCGAGTCGCGGATGCGCGCGGTGTTGGACTGGATCTGGCCGCCGTTCTCCACGAGCAGCTGGGTGCTGGCAATGATCCGGTCGCCGCTCAGCACCGAACCGGCGCCGGTCACTTCAATGCGGCCGTAGCGTGCGGCGGTGCTTGGCAGGCCCTGGTTGTCTTCGGCGGTCACGTTGCCGGTCACGGCCACCAGCGCGCCATCTTCGATGCGCAGCAGGCCGTCGCCGTTGCCCGACACCCGCAGGGTATCGGTGGTGACCGTCGAACCTGCGCCGGTCACCAGAAGCGAGCCGCTGGCCTCCTGTGCTTCACCGATGCTGACCAGCTGCGACGCCAAGGTGCCGCTGTTGCGGACAATGACTTCGCCCTTGCCACTGGCGGCAGCACCGATGAGCACGTCGCGCCCGGCGGTCACGCCACCATTGTTGATGAACAGCGCGCCGGTACCGCCCTCACCGACGCGCAGGTCATTGCCGGTGACCAGCAGCTGGCCGCCACTGGTGACGTTGATGGTGCCCGTGCTGCCGACCTCGGTACCCACGCTCATGCCAAACGAATCGCCGATAGGCGGTGCCTGCAGCGTGGTCTCCACGCGGGCACCATTGCGGATGGTGAGCATGCCACTGCCTTCGCGACCGACCAGAATCTGGCGGGCGGTAAGCAGTGCGTCGGTGCCATCGACCTGGCCGATGCCGCTGGAACCGGCTGCATAGCCGAACGACAGCGTCGAGCCCAGGGTGGCCTTTGCGCCATCGTAAAGACGCAACGCGCCGGTGCCTGCTTCACCCACGCGCACGACGGCGCTGTTGACGGTCAGCGACGAGGTCGGCCCGAAGATCTGCAGTTCGCCATTGCTGCCGGCAAGCGTACCCAGCGAGACCAGGCCGTTGGAGGTGAACGTGCCGCCGTTGCGTAGCTGGACTTCCACCGCGCCGTTCGGGCCGACGCGGAAACCATCGACATAAGCGCGCGGATCGGTGACGGTCTCGCTCGCATCGAAGTCATACACCGCCGCGAAGGCGGTAGGCAGCGAGGCGGCCGACAGGCCTAGCGCAACCAGCATGGCAGCGCTCAGCGGCGAACGCCGGCGGCGGCTGTCGGTCGCGGGAGAGGAGGAAGAGGGGGACGTGGCGAGTTCGGACGCGACCTGCATCAGGCCGGTGGTGCGGTTGAACACCAGGCGATAAATCCTGTTCATGAAACTCCATGGATGGCGACTCAGGGGAAACGCGACGCTGCCGCAGCCTGCGGAGCGCAATGCGCGTCGAGCCTGCCCCGAATGCAATGCATTCGCGACAGCGCTGAACACGTTAACCCTCTGTCGTATATCCACACGTGGGTCGCATCTGACACTCGCGTGGGGATGCACCACGCTTCCGTGTCAGTTTTCTCTGAAAGGTCCACATCGGGGACTTCGGTCACAGATCGATGCCAACAATCGCTTGCGTCCTGCGAACAGAGATCAAAAAAAACCCCGCTTCCGCGGGGTTTTTTCTGATCAGCTCAACTGGCCGTGGCAGTGCTTGTACTTCTTGCCGCTGCCGCAGGGGCATGGATCGTTGCGGCCGACCTTGGGCTCTTCGCGGGTCACCTGGCCGACGACGCCGTTGCGCTGGGCTTCCACGTCCGCTGCCTCTTCATCGGCGCCGTAGCCGCCCACGTTCTGGTGCTGGAACTGCGACTGCAGCAGGCGCGCTTCGGCCTGCTGGCGTTCGGCCGCTTCCAGCGCCGCCACTTCTTCTTCGCTGCGGATGCGCACGCGGGCCAGCAGGGTCACCACTTCGCGCTTGACGTTCTCCAGCATTTCCGAGAACAGCTCGAAGGCTTCCTTCTTGTATTCCTGCTTGGGCTGCTTCTGCGCGTAACCGCGCAGGTAGATGCCCTGGCGCAGGTAATCCATGCGGGCCAGGTGCTCCTTCCAGCTCTGGTCGAGCACGGTGAGCATGACGTGCTTCTCCAGCGCGCGCATGGTCTCTTCGCCGACGCCGGCTTCCTTCTGCTCGAAGTGCTCGTCCACGCGGGCCTGCACCTTGTTGGCGATGGCTTCGGCGTCGAGTTCTTCGTGTTGCTTGACCAGGCCGGTGACGTCCATCTGCACGCCCAGGTCGGAGGCCAGGGTGGCTTCCAGGCCCGGCAGGTCCCACTGTTCGTCGATCGAGTTCGGCGGCACGAAGCGGGCCACGATGTCGTAGATCACATCGCCGCGGATGCCGTCGACGTTGTCCTTCACCGACTCGGCGTCCAGCAGCTCATCGCGCTGGGCGTAGATCACCTTGCGCTGGTCGTTGTTGACGTCGTCGAAGTCCAGCAGGTTCTTGCGGATGTCGAAGTTGTGCGCTTCGACCTTGCGCTGCGCCTTTTCGATCTGGCGGCTGACCAGGCGGTCTTCGATGACGTCGTCTTCCTTCATGCCCATCATGCGCATCGCCTTCTGGACCCAGTCCGAGGCGAAGATGCGCATCAGGTTGTCTTCCAGCGACAGGTAGAAGCGGGACGAACCCGGGTCACCCTGGCGGCCGGAACGGCCACGCAGCTGGTTGTCGATACGGCGCGATTCGTGGCGTTCGGTGCCCACGATGTGCAGGCCGCCGGCGGCCTTGACCTGGTCGTGGCGGACCTGCCAATCGGCCTTGACCTTGGCGCGCTGCTCGGCGGTGGCGTCTTCGCCCAGCGCGTGCAGCTCCGCTTCGTGCGAACCGCCCAGCACGATGTCGGTACCACGGCCGGCCATGTTGGTGGCGATGGTCACCGCACCGGGCATGCCGGCGTTGGCGATGATGGTCGCTTCGCGGTCATGCTGCTTGGCGTTGAGCACTTCGTGGTGCACGCCGGCCTTGCGCAGGTGCTCGGACAGCATTTCCGAGGTTTCGATCGAGGTAGTGCCGACCAGCACGGGCTGGCCACGCTTGTTGCATTCCTGGATGTCGGCCAGCACGGCGTTGAACTTGCCGTTGCGGTTGAGGAACACCTGGTCCGGCGAGTCCTTGCGGATGGTCGGGCGGTTGGTCGGGATGACCACCACTTCCAGGCCGTAGATGCTCTGGAATTCGTAGGCTTCGGTGTCGGCCGTACCGGTCATGCCGGACAGCTTCTTGTACATGCGGAACAGGTTCTGGAAGGTGATGCTCGCCAGCGTCTGGTTCTCGCGCTGGACCGGCACGCCTTCCTTCGCTTCCACGGCCTGGTGCAGGCCATCGGACCAGCGGCGGCCGGCCAGGGTACGGCCGGTGAATTCGTCCACGATCACCACTTCGCCATCACGCACGATGTAATCCACGTCGCGCTGGTAGATGGCATGCGCGCGCAGGGCGGCATTGAGGTGGTGGACCACGGTAAGGTTCTGCGCCGCGTACAGGCCTTCGGTTTCGGCGCTGAGGATGCCGGCTTCGACCAGCAGCTGCTCGGCGTGCTCCATGCCCGCTTCGGACAGGTGCACCTGCTTGCCCTTCTCATCGACCCAGAAATCGCCCTCGCCTTCTTCGGCTTCCTGGCGGATCAGGCTGGGCACCACACGGTTGACGCGGATGTACAGCTCCGGGGAATCGTCGGCCGGGCCGGAGATGATCAGCGGGGTACGCGCTTCGTCGATCAGGATCGAGTCGACTTCGTCGACGATGGCGTAGTGCAGGCCACGCTGGTAACGGTCGGCCCGCGACAGCGCCATGTTGTCGCGCAGGTAGTCGAAGCCGAACTCATTGTTGGTGCCGTAGGTGATGTCGCTGGCGTAGGCCTCGCGCTTGTCGCTGTGCGGCATGCCCGGGTAGACCACGCCGACGCTCATGCCCAGCCAGTTGTACAGCTTGCCCATCTGCGCCGAGTCGCGGCGGGCCAGGTAGTCGTTCACGGTGACCACGTGGACGCCCTTGCCTTCCAGCGCGTTCAGGTACACCGGCAGCGTCGCCACCAGGGTCTTGCCTTCACCGGTGCGCATTTCGGCGATCTTGCCCAGGTGCAGGACCATGCCGCCGATCAGCTGGACGTCGTAGTGGCGCATGCCGAGCACGCGGCGGCTGGCTTCACGGCAGACCGCGAAGGCTTCCGGGAGCACCTTGTCCAGGGCTTCACCGTCGGCGATGCGCTGCTTGAACTCCGGGGTCTTGGCCTTGAGCTGCTCGTCGGAGAGCTTTTCGATGTCCGGCTCCAACGCATTGATCTTGGCGACGATGCGGTTGAGCTGGCGCAGCTGGCGTTCGTTACGACTGCCAAAGACGCGGGTAAGCAGGCTGTTGATCATTGAAGGAACCGGTTGGAATGAGACGCCCCAACGGCGACGCTCCCTCGGGAGCCGCCCGCCGCAAACGAAACAGGGCGCATCGCGCCCTGTCTATGGCAACACCCATTGTAGCTTGGGACGAGGGCACTTGGTTTCAAGCGCCCGCGATCCGCCAGATGGCGCCCTCAGCCGCGGGAAACCCGCCCGACCGGGGTGTTGCCGCCATCGCCCAGGAACTTGCGCGGGTTGACCACCTGGCCGCGTTCCCAGACCTCGAAGTGCACATGGGCACCGGTGGAACGCCCCGTGGAACCGGCCTTGGCCACTTCCTGGCCGGCCCGCACCAGGTCGCCCGGCTTCACCGACAGGCGCGAATTGTGCGCGTAGCGGGTCACGTAGCCGTTGCCGTGGTCCACGTCGACCACGTTGCCGTAGCCGCCCTTCACGCCGGCGAAGCTGACCACGCCATCGGCCACGGCCATGACCGGGTCACCGACCTTGGCATGGAAGTCGATGCCCTTGTGGTTGCCGCGACCGCGACCGAACGGGTCGTTGCGACCACCAAAGCTGGAGGTGATGTAGCTGTTGCGGATCGGCATGCGACCCGGCACGGCGTCCTGCTCCAGCTGGTGGTCGAACATCAGCGATTCCATCACCGACAACTGGCGGCCTGAAGCAGCGAAGCGCTGCTCCAGCACCTGTAAGTCGGCGTTGACCGCGCTGACCGGGATGTCCTGGGTCGGGCCAGGCTCGCCTTCACCGAGGCCGGGGGTCTCGTTGAAGTCGAACTCGCCGTCTTCCAGCTTGCCCATCTGGGTGAGCCGTTCGCCCAGCGCATTGAGCCGGGTCGCCTGCGCCTGCAGCTCACCCATGCGGGCGGCCAGGGCGTTGACCTGGGTCTGGGCGTCCTTGCGGGCCTGCGCCAGGTCGCGTTCCTGCTGGGCGACCTTGGCGTGGAGCCGGGAATCGTTGAACATGCTGCCACCCAGACCGGCACCGAAGCCGATCAGGCAGCCCAGCCCGAGTACGCTGCCCAGCAGGGCGCGGGGCCTGTCCTCGAAGTAGAAACGCAAACGCGCCAGCGGCGTCTTGGCCTGTCCTTCACGCGTTTTGATTACGATCTTTTTGAATGCCATCAGTGAGTTTTCATGTCTGAGCCGAAATCCAGTGCCCGTCCTGCGTCAACGCCGAAGCCGGCGCTGGATGCAGTCATGGGTGACAAAGCTGGCAATCCGCTGCGTCGTGCCCTGTGGCTCGATGCGCTGGACCGTCAGTTGCGCCCCCATTTGCCGCCCACCCTGGCCACCCGTTGCCGGTTGGCGAATGTGAACGGCGAACACCTCGTTTTTCTCGTCGAATCCCCTGTCTGGCACGCCAAAGTGCGGCTTGCCGAGGCTCAGTTGATCGACGCGGCCCGGTCCATCGGGCTGAAGGTCACCAAGGTGACCGTCAAAACCGCGGCTGCCGCTCCTCCACGCTCCCCAGCGATCGATAACAGGAATGGCCCCCACGCAGTTTCAGCCGCCACGCACAAAGGGCTACGCGACGCGTTGGCCTGTCTAAAGGACGTGGATTCGACCAGGTCCTGAAGCCATCGGGGCATCCCGCCCCTTCCCTACCGTCGTCACGATCACGTGAATCTGGTTGGGAGCCGGCGGCCATCGTAGCCGTGCTGGGTCGTCGAGTCGTTAGTCTTTTATTAAAAGTTCGTTAAATTCAGCTCGAAACCGGATCGGGTTCACAAAAACGTGACCCAGGTACGTACACGGTTCATTGACGTCAACGTCACGCCGCGCACACCGCCGAAAACGACGAACGGCGCCCATGGCGCCGTTCTTTTTCAATAATTTCAACTAGTTATGCGTATGCGGGGACGCTGTAGACGACCGGCACTGCGCTGCTGGGTGCGTCATAGCTCACCCATTCCCAGGCGCTGGCATCGGCCAGCAGGGCCCGCACCAGCTTGTTGTTGAGCGCGTGGCCGGACTTGAAGCCCTCGTAGGCGCCCAGCACCTGGCCGCCAGCCAGATACAGGTCACCGATCGCGTCGAGGATCTTGTGGCGCACGAATTCGTCGGCGTAACGCAGGCCGTCGTCGTTGAGCACGCGGAATTCGTCGAGCACGATGGCGTTGTCCATCGAACCGCCCAGGCCCAGGTTGCGCTCGCGCATGTACTCCAGATCACGCATGAACCCGAAGGTGCGCGCGCGGGAGATTTCCTTGGTGTAGGCGGCGGTGGAGAACTCGATCTCGGCGCGCGACTGCTTGGCCGGGATCATCGGATGGTCGAACTGGATCGTGAAACCGAGCTTGTAGCCTTCATACGGCTCGAAGCGGGCGACCTTGTCGCCTTCGGTGACTTCCACGGTCTTGAGAATGCGGATGAAACGCTTGGGCGCGTCCTGTTCGGCGATGCCCGCCGACTGCAGCAGGAACACGAACGGGCCCGAGGAACCGTCCATGATCGGCAGCTCGGCCGAGGACAGTTCCACGATGATGTTGTCCACACCCAGGCCGGCCAGGGCCGACATCAGGTGTTCGACGGTCTGGATCTTGGCGTCGTTGCAGGTCAGCCCGGTGCACAGGGTTACTTCGGTGACCAGGTCGGCACGGGCCGGCACTTCCACCACAGGGTCCAGGTCCACGCGACGGAACACGATGCCATGGTTGACCGGTGCCGGGCGCAGGGTCATGTAGACCTTGTCACCGCTGTGCAGGCCAACGCCGGTGGCGCGGATCGTGTTCTTGAGGGTGCGTTGCGGAATCATGGGGGCCAGCCGGGGGAAAGCGCGCAGTCAACGCGACAGTGACAAACAAGAATAACACGCACTACCACCGCTCCTTTCTGAACCGGGGGCGGCAGACTGCCGGGCCTATCCTGGCCCGGCAGCAAGGGACATGGAGGCGCTTACCGGGGAGGACAAGACCCCGGCCGCGTTCCTCAGTCCGCCTGGCGGCGCAGGAACGCCGGGATGTCCAGGTAATCGTTGGGCAGCTCAGCCGCGGCCGGACCCGAGGCCGACGGTGCGGACGGGGCCACGGTGTCGGCGCTCGGACGGCGCAGGCCCAGGCCCATGCCGCCGACGGCCTTGGAGACAGCGTCGCCGCCGTTGTCGAAATCACCGAATTCCGGCTGGCCGGTGGTGGCGTTGCGGACCAGCTTGATCGGCGCGCGCTCGCCCGGACGCTGGGACTTGGCGGCCACGGCACGGTTCAGGCCGGTCGCAACCACGGTGACGCGGACTTCGTCCTGCATGTCCGGATCCAGCACGGTACCCACCACCACGGTGGCGTCTTCGGAGGCGAAGCCATCGATGGTACGGCCGATCTCGTCGAACTCTGCCATGGTGAAGTCGGCGCCGGCGGTGATGTTGACCAGGATGCCATTGGCACCGGCCAGGTTCACATCGTCCAGCAGCGGGTTCTGGATGGCGGCTTCGGCGGCGGCCTGGGCGCGGTCATCGCCACGGGCGGTGCCGGTACCCATCATCGCCAGGCCCATTTCGGACATGACGGTGCGCACGTCGGCGAAGTCGACGTTGATCAGGCCCGGGCGCACGATCAGGTCGGCGATGCCCTGCACGGCGCCCTGAAGGACGTCGTTGGCGGCACGGAAGGCCTGGATCATGGTGGCGTTGCGGCCCAGCACGGTGATCAGCTTTTCGTTCGGGATCGTGATCAGCGAGTCGCAGTGCTGGCTCAGTTCCTCGATGCCCTTCAGCGCGACCTGCATGCGGCGGCGGCCTTCGAACGGGAACGGCTTGGTGACCACGGCGACGGTCAGGATGCCCATCTCCTTGGCCAGCTGTGCCACCACCGGTGCAGCGCCGGTGCCGGTGCCGCCGCCCATGCCGGCGGTGATGAACACCATGTCCGCACCCTGCAGGGCGTCCATGATGCGTTCGCGGTCTTCCAGCGCGGCCTGGCGGCCCACTTCCGGATTCGCGCCTGCGCCCAGGCCCTTGGTGACGTTGGTACCCAGCTGCAGCTGCAGCTTGGCACCGCAATTCTTGATGGCCTGCGAGTCGGTGTTGGCGGTGATGAATTCCACGCCGTCCACGCTGGTGCTGACCATGTGCGCCACGGCGTTGCCGCCGCCGCCGCCCACGCCGATCACCTTGATCACCGCATTGGGTGCCATCTTCTCAATCAGTTCGAAATGCGCCATGTCCGTGTCCTCGTTGTATCCGCTTGTGGTTGGCATGGGCGTGTTGGCGTCCTGCCTTCGCGCTGCATGTTGCCGTTGCGGCTGTGTGGGTTGTGTGTTGCTTTTCTGTTGCGCCGGCGGGGGCCGGTTTGGAACACGCGTTGCCGCGTTGTGGTGCCGCGTCAGAATTCGCCGCGGAACCAGGTTTTCAATTTGTTGAACATGCTGCCTGCGCGCCCGGTGGGCAGCGACGGGCGGCGCGGGTGTTCGATCTGGCTGCCCATCAGCAGCAGGCCCACGCCGGTGGCATGCACCGGGTTGCCGACCACTTCGCCCAGCCCCGTGACATGCTGCGGAATGCCTACGCGTACCGGCATCTGCAGCATTTCCTCGGCCAGTTCGACCACGCCTTCCATCTTCGAGGCACCGCCGGTGAGCACCATGCCGGCGCGTACCAGTTCCTCGAAGCCGGAACGGCGCAGTTCGGCCTGCACCATCTCGAAGATTTCCTCGTAACGGCCCTGCACTGCCTGCGCCAGCGCGTGGCGCGGCATGCGGCGCGGCGGACGGTCGCCCACGCTGGGCACCTGGATGCTTTCCTCGGCGGTGGCCAGCTGGGCCAGCGCGCACGCGTAGCGCACCTTGATCTGCTCGGCTTCCGGGGTCGGGGTGCGCAGCATGTGCGCGATGTCATTGGTGACGTGGTCGCCGGCGATCGGCAGCGAGGCGGTGTGGCAGATCGCGCCCTGCACGAACACGGCCAGGTCGGTGGTGCCGGCGCCCATGTCGACCAGCACCACGCCCAGTTCGCGCTCGTCGGCGGTCAGCACGGCCACGCTGGAGGCCAGCGAGGACAGGACCAGGTCATCCACCTGCAGGCCGCAGCGCTGCACGCACTTGCTGATGTTGGCCGCGGCCGACTGCGCGCATACCACCAGGTGCGCATGCACCTCCAGGCGCACGCCGGTCATGCCGACCGGGTTGCGGATGCCTTCCTGCGAATCGTCCAGCACGTATTCGCGCGGGATCGCGTGCAGGATCTTCTGGTCGGCCGGGATCGCCACGGCCTTGGCCGCGTCGAGCACGCGGTCCAGGTCGCCCCAGGTCACTTCACCGTCGCGGATCGGCACGATCCCCGGCGAGTTCTTGCACTGCACATGGTTGCCGGAGATGGAGGCATACACCGAGCGGATCTCGCAGCCGGCCATCAGCTCGGCCTCTTCGACCGCGCGCTGGATCGACTGCACGGTCGATTCGATGTCCACCACCACGCCGCGCTTGAGGCCGCGCGACTCATGCGAACCGATGCCGATCACCTCGATGGGATTGCCCGGCGAGTACTCGCCGACCAGCGCCACCACCTTGGAGGTGCCGATATCGAGCCCGACGATCAGCGATTTGTCACCCTTGCGATTCATGTCCTGTCCTGCGTGCGTTGCGCCACATTGGCCGGCGCGGCCGGGGCCGGGGGAGTACCCCAGCTCAGCGTGAAACCATTGGTATAACGGAGGTCGGCGCGTTCGATCGGCGACTGCTGGTTGGCCAGCTGCGGCAGCACGCGCACGAAGCGCTGCAGGCGCGAGCGCGCGTCATCGCGGCCGACCACCACTTCGGTGCCGTTGCTCAGCTGCAGCGACCAGCTGCCGCGCGCATCCATGCTGACCCGGGTGACATCCACCCCGGCCGGCGCGAACAGCGCGCGTGCGTCGTTGTACAGCGCCACCACTTCTTCGGTCTGCGTGTCCGGGCCATCAAGGTCCGGCAATGCCAGGTCCTGCAGCTTCTGCGGGGTGGCGAACAGCTTGCCCTGCTCGGACAGCAGCCGGTCCTTGCCCCAGCGCGCGAACGGCTTGTGCTCGACCAGGGTGATTTCCAGCACGTCGGGCCACTGCTTGCGCACCTGCGCGCTTTCCACCCATGGCAGCTTTTCGATGGCGTCCTGCGCGTCCTGCAGCTTTACCGCGAAGAAGCCGGACTTCGCATACGGCAGCACCACCTGCTGCAGCTGCTCGGCGGGCACCCGCTTGAATTCACCGTGCACGCGCAGCTTGGCCAACGGCCAGCGTTCGGCACCGACCCAGCCGTTGAGCACCGCCACCACGGGCAGCGCTACCAGCGACAGGGCCAGCAACCAGACGAAGATGCGCAGCACCGCATTCATGCGTAGGTGGCCTCCGAGGTGCCGAAGCCTTGCGGCAACGTCTGTTCCAGCACGCGCCAGACCAGCTCTTCGAACCCGATGCCGGCCTGGCCAGCCGCCTTGGGCACCAGCGAATGGCTGGTCATGCCCGGCGCGGTGTTCACTTCGAGCAGGTAGAACGCGCCGCTGTTGCGGTCGCGCATCACGTCAACGCGACCCCAGCCACGGCAGCCGGCGGCGCGGAACGCAGCCAGCGCGATCCGGCGGATCTCCGCTTCGTCGTCGCCTTCCAGGCCCGGGCAGAGGTACTGGGTGTCTTCCGCAATGTACTTGGCGTTGTAGTCGTACCACTGGCCCTTGGGCACGATGCGGATCGACGGCAGCGCCTGGTCGCCGAGGATGCCCACGGTGAGTTCGTCGCCGACCACCATCTGCTCCATCAGCAGCTGGCCGTCGTAGCGGGCCGCCAGTGCGACCGCCTCATCCAGGCCAGCCTCGTCGGTGACCCGGCTGATGCCGACGCTGGAGCCTTCGTTGGCCGGCTTGACCACCACCGGCAGGCCGAGTTCGGCTGCCAGCGCATGGACATTGGTGCTGTCCACCTTCCGGTACTGCGGGGTCGGCAGGCCCAGCGACAGCCACACCTGCTTGGTGCGGATCTTGTCCATGCCCAGCGCCGAACCGAGCACGTCCGAACCGGTGTACGGCACGCCGAAGGCTTCCATCAGCCCCTGCACGATGCCGTCCTCACCGCCGCCGTTGTGGCCGTGCAGGATGTTGAAGACGCGGTCGAAGCGCTTTTCCACCAGCGCCAGGGCCAGGGCCGGAATGCCGTCCACCGCGGTGGCGTTGACACCGCGCGCGCGCAGCGCCTCGATCACGTTGCGGCCGGAATCCAGCGACACTTCGCGTTCGCTGGAGGTGCCGCCCAGCAGCACGGCAACGCGGCCGAACACGGCCGGGTCGGTGGTGCGCAGCGGCGGGAAGGTCAGCGTGCTCATGCGGCGGGTGCCTCGTTGAAGCCATCGGTGGCGACCAGGTGGGCAACGTGGCCGATGTCGCCCGCGCCCATCATCAGCAGCAGGTCGCCGTCCTGCAGCACGTCAGGCAGCACGTGCTGCAGTTCGGCCGCCTGGCCGACCACGACCGGTTCGCTGCGGCCGCGCGCGCGGATGGCGCGGGCCAGCGAGCGCGAATCGGCACCGGGAATCGGCGCTTCGCCGGCCGGGTAGACCTCGCTCAGCACCAGGGCGTCCACTTCGGACAGCACCGCGGCGAACGCGTCGAACTGGTCACGGGTACGGCTGTAGCGGTGCGGCTGGAACGCCACCACCAGGCGCTGCGACGGCCAGCCGCCACGCGCGGCGGCGAACACCGCAGCCAGCTCACGAGGGTGATGGCCGTAGTCGTCGATCACGCGCACCTTGGCACCGGTGCGGGTGGTGACGATGCCCAGGTCGTTGAAGCGGCGACCGATGCCGGCGAAGCTTTCCAGCGCGCGGGCGATCGCATCCGGGGCCACGCCCAGCTGCCAGCCCACCGCAGCGGCGGCCAGCGCGTTGAGCACGTTGTGCGCGCCCGGCAGCGCCAGGGTCACCGGGTAGCTGCTGCCTTCGGGCAGACGCAGGGTGAAGCGCATGCGCGGCCCATCCTGGACCACGTCTTCGGCACGCACGTCCGCATTGCTGCTCATGCCGTAGCTCATGACATGGCGCGGGGTCTGTGCGGCCAGCGCGGCCACTTCCGGGTCGTCGATGCACAGCACCGCCAGCCCATAGAACGGCAGGCGCTGCAGGAATTCGGCAAAGGCGGCCTGCACGCGGGAGAAGTCGTTGCCGTAGTTCTCCAGGTGGTCCGCATCAATGTTGGTGATCACCGACACCAGCGGATTCAGGCGCAGGAAGCTGCCATCGCTTTCGTCGGCTTCGGCCACCAGCCACTGGCCACTGCCAAGCTTGGCGTTGGCACCGGCGGCCAGCAGCTGGCCACCGATCACGAACGTCGGGTCCAGCCCGCCTTCGCTCAGCACCGCCGCGGTCAGGCTGGTGGTGGTGGTCTTCCCGTGCGTGCCGGCCACGGCGATGCCGCGGCGGAAGCGCATCAGTTCGGCCAGCATGGCCGCGCGCGGCATGATCGGAATGCGCTGGCTGCGCGCTTCCATCAGTTCGGGGTTGTCCTCGCGGATCGCGCTGGACACCACCACGCAGTCGGTGCCCAGCACATTGGCGGCCGAATGGCCGCGCATCACGCGCGCGCCCAGCCCTGCCAGGCGACGGGTAGCGGCGTTGTCGGCATTGTCCGAACCGGACACCTCATACCCCAGCGTCAGCATCACTTCGGCGATGCCGCTCATGCCGGTGCCACCGATGCCGACGAAGTGCACGCGCGGGAAGGCGCGCACGAGGTCATTGGTGTCGTGCAGGCGGCGGATCATGCGCGGCCTCGCGTAACGGTGTTCATTTGGATTCCTCGAGAATGATGTCGGCGATGCGCTCGGCGGCATCGACCTTGGCCAGGGCACGCGCGGCGGTTGCCATCTGCATGCGGCGGGCGGAATTTTCGGACAGATCGCGCAGTACGTCCTGCAGGCGCGTGGCCAGCGTTTCGTCCTGCTTCAGCAACACGGCCGCACCACGTTCGACCAGGTACTCCGCGTTGCGGGTCTGGTGATCGTCGACGGCCGCCGCGAACGGCACCAGCACGCTGCCCACGCCGACCGCGCACAGCTCGGCCAGGGTGGACGCGCCGGAGCGGCAGACCACCAGGTCGGCCCAGGCGAACGCTTCGGCCATGTCGGCGATGAACGGCTCGACGCGCGCAGTGACACCTGCATCCTGGTACGCCTGCAGCGCTTCGGCGTGCAGCTTTTCACCGCTCTGGTGGCGCACGTCGACGGCGATGCGGCCGGCCAGTGCGGCGAGTGCCTGGGGCACGGCGTTGTTGAGGGCACGCGCACCTTGGCTGCCACCGAGCACCAGCACCCGCAGCGGGCCTTCGCGACCGGCGAGGCGCTGTTCGGGTCCGGCAATGGCGGCAATCTCGGCCCGCACCGGGTTACCGACCGCTTCTTCGCGCTGGGCGAAGCTGCCCGGGAACCCGGTCAGCACGCGGCGTGCGAAGCGCGACAGCACGCGGTTGGTCAGGCCCGGCGCGCGGTTCTGTTCGTGCACCAGCAGCGGCAGGCCGTGCAGGCGTGCGGCCAGGCCCCCGGGACCGGAGGCGAAGCCGCCGAAGGCGATCACCGCGCGCGGCTGGCGGTCGCGGATCAGGAAGCCGGCCGAGCGCACGGCGCGCAGCAGGCGGCCAGGCGCGGTCAGCAGCGCCAGCTTGCCCTTGCCACGCAGGCCGCTGATCGCCAGCGTGTCGATATGAATGTCGTGCTGCGGCACCAGGCGCGTTTCCATGCCGCCGATGCTGCCCAGCCAGGTCACTGGAATGCCACGTTCGCGAAGCACCTTGGCCACGGCCAGGCCGGGGAAGATGTGGCCACCGGTACCGCCGGCCATGATCATCACCGGACGCGGGGAATGCTGGGCGTTCATCCCATCCTCCCCAGGGTCGGCTCGATCCGCTGCTGCATGCGGCTGGTCCCACGCGGGGCGCTGTCGCGCTGCGCGGAAGCACGTGCATTGCTTTCCTGCATGGCAGCGGCCACGGCGCTGGCACGGGCCGGCGCATCAACCGGCGCGGCATCATCCAGTTCTGCCGCGCCCATGCGCACGGCCTGGCGGCGCTCGGCACGGTCCAGTTCGTAGGACACGCGCAGCAGCAGGCCCATCGCCACGCAGGTCATCAGGATGCTCGAACCGCCAGACGAAATCAGCGGCAGGGTCAGGCCCTTGGTCGGCAGGATGCCCAGGTTCACGCCGATCGAGACGAAACTCTGCATGCTCACCCACAGGCCGATGCCGAAGGCGATGTAGCCGGAGAAGTGCCGCTTCATTTCCACGCAGCGCATGCCGATCCAGAACGCGCGGCCGGCCAGCAGCGCGTACAGCGCCACGATCAGGCAGGTGCCGACGAACCCCAGTTCTTCGGCGGTGACCGAGAAGATGAAGTCGGTGTGTGCTTCCGGCAGGTAGTACAGCTTCTGCACCGAATTGCCCAGGCCCACGCCGGTCCACTCGCCACGGCCCACCGCCATCAGCGCGTTGGACAGCTGGTAGCCGTCGCCCTGCTGGTCGGCCCACGGGTCCCAGAACGAGGTGATGCGGCGCATGCGGTACGGTTCGATGATCGCCAGCGCGCTCATCGCCACCAGGCCGAACACGATCGGCATCGACATGCGCGGCAGGTTCACCCCGCCCAGCACCAGCATGCCGGCGGTGATCGCCAGCAGCAGGGTGGAGGAACCGAAGTCGGGCTGCAGCAGCAGCAGCACCACCAGCGCGCCGGCCACGCCCAGCGGCTTGAGCATCGCCGGCCAGGTCGCGTTGACCTCGTCACGGAAGCGCACCAGGTAGCTGGACAGCCACACGATGTAGAGCACCTTCACTGCTTCGACGGTCTGGAACTTGGAGAAACCGAGGTTGATCCAGCGCCGGGCGCCGTTGACGCTGCTGCCCAGGCCGGGAATGAACACCACCACCAGCAGCGCGAAGCAGCCCAGCAGCAGCATCTGGTTGTACTGCTCGATGCTCTTGAGCTCGGTGCGCATGGCCAGCGCGGCCAGCACGATGCCCACCGCCAGGAAGATCAGATGGCGGTTGAGGTAGTAGAACGGGCTGCTCATCAGGGCGATCGAGCTCGACGCGACCATCACCACGCCCAGCCCGGTGAGCGTGATGATCGCGCCCAGCAGCCACTTGTCGAAGTGGCCTCCGATGGCTTCAAGGCGGGTTGCCTGGCGCGACAGGTCGTTCATCAGCGGACCTTCAACGTGGCCAGGCCGATCAGCACCAGCACCACCGAGATGATCCAGAAGCGCACGATCACGCGCGGCTCCGGCCAGCCCTTGAGTTCGAAGTGGTGGTGGATCGGCGCCATGCGGAACACGCGCTTGCCGGTCAGCTTGAACGAGGCGACCTGGATCATCACCGACAGCGTTTCAATCACGAACACGCCGCCCATGATCACCAGCACCAGTTCCTGGCGGGTGATCACCGCGATGGTACCCAGCACCGCGCCCAGCGCCAGCGCGCCGATGTCGCCCATGAACACCATGGCCGGGTAGGTGTTGAACCACAGGAAGCCCAGGCCCGCGCCGGCGATCGCCGCGCAGATGATCACCAGTTCGCCCGCCCCGGGGATCTGCGGGATCTGCAGGTAGTTGGAGAACACCACGTTGCCCGAGGCATAGGCGAACACGCCCAGCGCGCAGGCCACCAGCACCGTGGGCATGATCGCCAACCCATCCAGGCCGTCGGTCAGGTTGACCGCGTTGGAGAAGCCGACGATCCAGAAGTAGGCAATGGCCACGAAGCTGATGCCCGCCAGCGGCAGCGCCACCGACTTGAACATCGGGATGTAGAAGGTCAGCGCGGCCGGCACGTCGGCGGTGTAGAACAGGAACAGGCCGGCGGCCAGGCCGAAGATCGACTGCAGCAGGTACTTCCAGCGCGACTTCAGGCCGTTCGGGTCGCGGCGCACGATCTTGATCCAGTCGTCGTACCAGCCGATGGCGCCGAAGCACAGCATCACCGCCAGCACCACCCACACGTAGCGGTTGCGCAGGTCGGCCCACAGCAGCACCGACAGGGTGATGGTGAGCAGGATCAGCGAACCGCCCATGGTCGGCGTGCCGGCCTTGGAGAAGTGGGTCTGCGGGCCGTCGGTACGGATCGGCTGGCCGCCCTTGAACTGGGCCAGCTTGCGGATCATCGCCGGGCCCAGCCACAGCGACAGGAACAGCGCGGTAAGCGCGGCCAGGATGCCTCGCAGAGTCAGGTAGCCGAACAGCCCGAACAGGCTCTCCAACTGCTGCAACCATCGGGCCAGTTCAAGCAACATGGGGGGTTTCCTCTCCTCGCGCCAACAGCGCTTTTACAATCTTGTCCATGGCGCTGCCGCGCGAGCCCTTGACCAGGCAGCGCACGCCAGCATGCAGTTCGTCGGCCAGCGCGGCAGCCAGCGCGTCGTGGCTCTGGAAATGACGGCCACCGTCGCCGAACGCCTGCGATGCCGCCGCGCTCAGCGTGCCCAGCGTGTACAGCCGCTTCAGGCCGGCATCGCGGGCACGGCGCCCGGCCTGCGCATGCAGTGCCTCGCCATCCGGGCCGAGTTCGCGCATGTCACCCAGCACCAGCCAGGCCTCGTCCTTCGACGCGGCCAGCGCATCGATGGCAGCGGCCAGCGAACCGGGGTTGGCGTTGTAGCTGTCATCGATCAGCACGGCGCCATTGGGCAGCCGGTGCGCGATCTGGCGGCCGGGTACCGGTTCGGCGCGGGCCAGGCCGGCAGCAATCGAATCCAGGCCGATACCCGCCGCCAGCGCCAGCGATGCGGCGGCCAAGGCGTTGCTGACGTTGTGGCGGCCCGGCAGCGCCAAGGCGATATCCACGCTGCCGGCCGGGCTGACCAGTAGGAACCGGCTGCCGTCGGCGGTCGCGCGGATGTCCTGGGCGGTCACGTCTGCGCTGTGGTCCAGGCCATAACGCAGCACGCGGCTGCGCGGCGGCTGGCCGACGATGTGCTGTTCAAACCAGATGCCGAAGGCGTCATCGGCATTGATCACCGCTACGCCATCGGCCGGCAGTGCGGCGTAGATGGCGCCCTTGGTGCTGGCCACGCCCTGCAGGCTGCCCATCCGCTCCAGGTGGGCCGGGGCGATGTTGTTGACCAGCGCGTACTGCGGGCGCGCGATGTCGGTGAGGTAGGCGATGTCACCCGGCTTGCCGGCGCCCATCTCGTAGATGGCGTAATCGGCATCTTCCGGCGCATCGATCACCGCCAGCGGCAGGCCGATCTCGTTGTTGCGGTTGCCGG
Source organism: Stenotrophomonas sp. CCNWLW57 (assembly GCF_037203925.1). Classification (NCBI taxonomy): domain Bacteria; kingdom Pseudomonadati; phylum Pseudomonadota; class Gammaproteobacteria; order Lysobacterales; family Lysobacteraceae; genus Stenotrophomonas; species Stenotrophomonas sp. CCNWLW57. The sequence goes on along the minus strand of NZ_JBBCBJ010000007.1, from coordinate 177,528 downwards.
GGTTGGCATACACCACCGCGCGCTGCTCGCGCGCGACCTGCTGCAGGATCGCCAGCAGCAGGCTCTTGACGCTGGTCTTGCCGTTGCTGCCGGTGATGGCGAACACGCGTGCGGCGCGGTCGCGCTGCATGCCGGCCGCGATCCGGCCAAGCGCATGCTCGCTGTCGCCGACCACGATCTGCGGCACGGCCACGTCGAGCAGGCGTTCGACCAGCATCGCGCTGGCGCCACGGGCGACCGCGTCGGCAGCGAAATCATGGCCGTCGAAGCGCTCGCCACGCAGTGCCACGTACAGGCTGCCCGGCGCCAACGTGCGGGTGTCGTTGCTGATGGCGTCGATGGCGGTGTCATCGCCATGGATGTCACCCCCGGCCCAATGGGCGATCAGCGAGAGCGGCGTGCGCTTCACAGGATGGCCTCCTTGGCGCTGAGCGCGGCAGCGGCCACCAGGGTGTCGTCGAAGTCGTGCTTGACCCCGCGCACTTCCTGATAGGGCTCATGGCCCTTGCCGGCCAGCAGCACGATGTCGCCAGGGCCGGCCAGCTTCACCGCCAGGCCGATCGCGCGCGCGCGGTTGCGCTGCACGGTGACCGCGTCGGGGGCAGTGAAACCAGCCAGGATGTCGGCGACGATGGCGTCACCATCCTCGCCGCGCGGATTGTCGTCGGTGACGATCACCTGCTGGGCCAGGCGTTCGGCGATGGCCGCCATCTGCGGGCGCTTGCCCGCGTCGCGTTCGCCGCCGCAGCCGAACACGCAGAACAGCCTGCCCTGCAGGTGGCCCTGCAGGCTCTGCAGGGCCTGCTCCAATGCATCGGGGGTATGCGCGTAATCGACCACCACGGTCGGCAGGCCGCGTTCGCCGCCGAGGCGGTTCATGCGCCCGGCGATCGGCTGCAGCTGCGACACCAGCGCGGCGATCGCCTCGGGGGCATGGCCCAGCGCATGCAGCACACCGGCCACGGCCAGCAGGTTGTCCACGTTGAAGCGGCCCAGCAGCGGCGACTGCACCGGGTGGCGTGCACCGTCGACCACCAGGTCGAAGGCGATGCCACGGCCATCGAGCTTGAGCGAGTCGGCGCGCAGCGTGGCCTGCTGCGCACCGCGCGAGCTGACCCCGATCCGGGCGACGCCGGCATCGACCGTGCGCAGCAGTTCGCTGCCGAAGCTGTCATCCAGGTTCACCACCGCGGCCTTCAGGCCGGCACGGTGGAACAGCTTGGCCTTGGCCGCGCCGTACTGCGCCATGTCGCCGTGGTAATCGAGATGGTCGCGGGTGAGGTTGGTGAACACCGCCACGTCGTAGTGCACGGCATCCACGCGGCCCTGGTCGAGCGCATGCGAGCTCACTTCCATGGCCACCGCCCTGGCGCCCTGGTCACGCAGCTGCGCCAGCACTTCATGCATCTGCAGCACCAGCGGCGTGGTGAAGCCGGTCGGCACCACATCGCCGTACAGACCCACGCCCAAGGTGCCGATGCTGCCACTGGCGGTGCCGAGCAGGTGCCAGGCCTGGGCCAGCAGCTGCACGGTGGAGGTTTTTCCGTTGGTGCCGGTCACGCCGACCATGGTCATCGCGCGCGAGGGCTGGCCATGGAACTGGTCGGCCATGGCGCCCATGCGCGTGCGCAGGCCCGGCACGGCAATGGCATCGGCCGGTGCCGGCAGCTCCGCCGGGGCCGGCGGTTCGAACAGGATCGCGGCCGCACCGGCGGCGCGGGCCTGGTCGACAAAGCCCAGCCCGTGCGCGCCGAAGCCGGCAATCGCGACAAAGGCATTGCCGGGGCGCACCGCGCGGCTGTCGAGCACCAGGCCGGTGATGGACGGGTCGTGGCTCAGCACCACATCGGGAAGCAACTGCGAAAGCAACATCATCTGGCTCATTGCGTGCCTCCCTGCGCGGGCGGCAACGTGGCGTGCGCGCTGGGCAGCGCGGCATCGAATTCAGCGGCGGCGTCCGGGGCAACGACCGCCTCGGCCGGCGGCGGGGTCGGCAGCGAGGAGGCGGCGTGGCCCATCTTTCCGGACTGCTGGGCCGCCAGCCAGGAATCGATGTCGTCCGGCGGCACGTCCATCAGGCGCAGCGCGCCTTCCATGACGTTGTGGAACACCGGCGCGGACACCAGGCCGCCGTAGTACTTGCCGGCCTGCGGGTCGTTGATGACGATCACCGTGGCAAAGCGGGGGTTGCTGGCCGGCACCACGCCGGCGAACAGCGCGTTGTAGTGGCCACGCTCGTAGCCGCCGGGGCCGGCCTTGCGTGCGGTACCGGTCTTGCCGGCCACGTGGTAGCCCAGCACCGCCGCCTGCTTGGCGCCGCCCTGGGTGACGACCGTTTCCATCATCGCCACGACCTCTTTGGCGATGTTCTCGTCGATGATCTGCTTGCCTTCGTTGCGCTGGCCCTTGACGAAGGTCGGCGCGATCAGCTTGCCGCCGTTGCCCAGCGCCGAGTACGCCGTGGCGATCTGCAGCGGGGTGACATTCAGGCCATAGCCGTAGGACATGGTGGTCTTGGACGAACCGCTCCAGCGCGCCGGGCGCGGCAGCACGCCCGCCGATTCGCCGGGGAAACCGCTGTGCGGGGCACTGCCATAGCCGAAGCTGTGGACGTGGTCATAGAACACCTGGTCGGGCATCTTGGCCGCGATCTTGGCCGCGCCGATGTTCGAGCTGCGGGTGATCACGCCGGTGACGTTGAGCACGCCGTTGTTCCGCGGCACGTCCTTGATGGTGTAGCGGCCGATCGCCATGTAGCCCGGGTTGGTGTCGACCGTGGTGTCCTTGGTCACCACGCCGGACTGCAGCGCCGAGGCGATGGTCAGCGGCTTCATGGTCGAACCCGGCTCGACCAGGTCGGTCACGGCGCGGTTGCGGCGGGTGTCCGGCGCCGCGCCGCCCACCGAATTGGGGTTGTAGGTCGGCAGGTTGACCATGGCCAGCACTTCGCCGGTGGCCACGTCCATGATCACCATCGAACCGCCCGCGGCCTTGTTCTCGATCAGCGCGTTGCGCAGTTCCTTGAACGCCAGGAACTGGATCCGGCGGTCGATGCTCAGGGTGAGGTCCTTGCCCGGCTCGGCGGCGCGCAGCAGGTCGCTTTCGACGGTCTCGCCCTTGCGGTTGCGGATCACCCGCTTGGCGCCGGCCTTGCCGCGCAGCCATTCGTCGAAGGCCAGCTCCAGCCCTTCCTGGCCGCGGTCGTCGATGTTGGTGAAGCCGAGCACGTGCGCCATCGCTTCACCCTGCGGGTAGAAGCGGCGGAACTCGCGCTGCGAGGCCACGCCCGGGATCTTCAGGGCAACCACCTTCTCGGCGTCGTCGGGATTGATCCGGCGGCGCAGGTACATGAATTCCTTGTCCGCCTTCTGGCTCAGCTTCGAGGTCAGCTCGTCCAGCGGCATGCCCAGCGCGGTGGCCAGTTCCGGAATGCGGTCGGGCGAGCGCATCAGCTCCTGCGGGTTGACCCAGATCGAGGCAACCGGGGTGGACACCGCCACCGGTTCGCCGTTGCGGTCGGTGATCATGCCGCGCGAGGTGTTGATGGGCAGCTCGCGCAGGTAGCGGGCTTCGCCCTGGCGCTGGTAGAAATCGCTGTTGATGATCTGCACGTAGGCGGCGCGGCCGACCAGCGACACCGAGCACAGGCCCAGCGCCAGGCCGACCCACTTCAGGCGCTGGCGCAGGTTGAAGGCGTTGCGGGTGCGGTTGCGGCCGGTCTTGTTCATGGCCGTACCACCACGACGTCGGCCGCTTCGGGGAACTTCATGCCCAGCCGCTCGCGGGCCACGCGGTCAACGCGGGTGGCTTCGGCCAGGGTTGCCTGTTCCAGCTGCAGGCGGCCGAATTCAATGTTCAGTTCGTCGCGGGCACGCTCCACGCGCGACAGCTCCACGAAGGTCTGCCGGTGGCGGTGGCGCATGAACACCACCCCGATCGCCGAGGCGATGGTGCAGGCCAGCAGCACGACCAGCAGCAGGCGGCTCATCACGCCACCCCGCGCTTTTCGGCCACGCGCAGCACGGCGCTGCGCGAGCGCGGGTTGACCGCCAGCTCGTCGTCTTCGGCCTTGATGGCGCCGCCGATCAGGTCCAGCGTCGGCACGAACGCCGCCAGCTCGGGCAACCGGCGATTGGTCGGCGGGGCCTTGGCGTGGCGGTTCATGAACTGCTTGACGATGCGGTCTTCCAGCGAATGGAAGCTGATCACCGCCAGCCGGCCACCCGGCTTGAGGCGCGCCATCGCCGCGTCCAGGCCAGCTTCAAGATCGGCCAGTTCGCGGTTGATGTGGATGCGGATGGCCTGGAAGCTGCGCGTGGCCGGGTGGATCTTGTCTTTGCCACGCGGCATCACCGAAGCGATCAGTTCAGCCAGCTCGGCGGTGCGGGTGAACGGCTGCTTGTCGCGGCGGGCGATGATCGCCCGGGCGATGCGGCGCCCCTGGCGTTCTTCGCCATAGGTCCACAGCACATCCATCAGCTCGCGCTCTTCGACACGGTTGAGCCACTGCGCCGCGCTTTCGCCGCTGTCCGGGTCCATGCGCATGTCCAGCGGGCCGTCCTTGCCGAAGCTGAAACCGCGCTCGGCCACGTCCAGCTGCGGCGAGGACACGCCGAGGTCGAACAGCACCCCGTCCAGGCCGTCGGCGGTTGCGTTCCAGTGCAGCAGGTCGGCGAAACTGCCACGGAAGATCAAGACGCGCGGGTCCGGCGCGAAATCACGCTCGGCTACCGCGATTGCCTCCGGATCCTTGTCCATGACCAGCAGCCGGCCTCCAGGACCGAGTTGCTCGAGCACGCCGCGGGCGTGACCGCCACGACCAAACGTGCCATCGAGATACGTTCCGTTTTCGATCACCCTCAGGCCGTCCAGGACCTGCGTGTACAGCACCGGCAGATGGCCCGCCGGCGACTGCGACACCGGAAGGTGACCGGCCTGCGCGCCTCCGCGCACCCGGGCACCCCGGGTCACAACTTCAGGTCGAGCAACCCATCGCCCAGATCCTCGTCAGACAACGTCTGCTGGATCAGTGCGCGATGAGCCTGCTCGCTCCACAATTCGAATTTGTCGCCCATGCCGAGCAACACCGCCTTCTTTTCAATGCCAACAGCGTTGCGGTGGCTTGCCGGGATACTGATGCGGCCGTTGCCATCCAGCTCCAGATGCGCGGCCGAACCGACCAGCTTCTGTTGCAGCAGGCGCACGACGCGCTGTGTGTTGGGTTTGGCCATGACGTCGTCGCGGACCCGTTCCCACTCCTGCTCGGCATACAGCCACAGGCAGCCGGACTCGAAGGGGTTGTAGGTCAGGACCAGGCGGTTGTTGCTCACACGCGCGACGAGGTCGCGATGCGCGGTGGGAACCGCCATGCGTCCTTTATCGTCAACCGTGATGGCCGTCTCGCCCTGAAACACGACGCGTACACCTTTCCTTCGCCTGGATGAAACATTGAACCACGAAAAACCACAAAAAACCCGGTTTCCCCTCTGTTGCCCACCTTAGCAGTGCCGATTGGGTTGTCAACAGTTTTGCGAAGGGGAAATCACCTTGGACATCAAGGGCTTGCAGCAATGTTTAGAGACTTGTTCAAGGCTTATCCACAAGTTGCTGTTTCGTCTCATTTTTTGAGATTGGGGCGAAGTTCAGGGGTGTGGAGGTGGCGTGAAACATCCCCGCGCATTCATCCGCCCCCATGTCCCAAGCGACCCGTTGCTGCGCAAAACCGGCACAATGCCGGGCATGTGTCTGCTTGCCTTGGCCTGGAAGGTCCACCCCCGCTGGCAGTTGCTGATGGCCGGCAACCGCGATGAATTCCATGCACGCCCCACCGCCGGGTTGGCGGCGTGGCCCGCACCGGACCTGGGCGTGCTGGCCGGGCGCGACCTGCGTTCGGGCGGCACCTGGGCCGGCGTTGGCCTGGATGGCCGGATGGCGGTGGTGACCAACGTGCGCGACCCGCTGGCCCGGCAGACCGGCCCGTCACGCGGTGCACTCGTAGCGGACTACCTGCGCGGGACCGGCTCTGCGGCCGCCTTTGCCGACGCGCTGGCCGGCAACGCCCCGGCCTTTGCTCCGTTCAACCTGCTGCTGGCCGATCGGGACAGCTGCCAGTTCCTGGGCAACCACCCGCTGCTGCGGCAGACCCTGGCGCCGGGTATCCACGGCATGTCCAACGGCCCGCTGGACGCGCCATGGCCCAAGACCCTGGCCTTGAATGCCGCCCTGCAGGACTGGGTGGACGCCGGCCGCGAGGACCTGGCGCCGCTGTGGGCGGCACTGGCCGACGAGAACCGCGCTGCCGACGCCCGCCTGCCCGACACCGGCATTGGCCTGGAGCGGGAGCGCTGGCTGTCGGCCGCCTTCATCCGCAGCCCGGAGTACGGCACCCGGGCCAGCACCGTGATCGCACTGGATGCGCAGGGCCAGGGCTTCATCCGCGAGCGTCGGTTCGACCCGTCGGGCGCGTGCGTGGGGGAAACCGCGCTCACGGTCGGCCCGCCCGGGCCGCTGCCCCGCCCCGCTGCAGGGTGAATGAAGCGGGGCACGGCCCGGATCGATCCGGCCCGCTCGTCGCTCTTGTCTGGTACCGGCGCAGTTGGCGCCTCCAGCCGAGACCCTTGATGAATCGACGAATTAGCGTTTTCCTGGCCACCCATGTGCTGACCCTGGCAGCAGGCTTCGGCAGCGGGGTATACCTGTTGCCCATCCTTACCGCACCGGATGGGCCCAGCGCGTCCAGCGTTGCCGAGGCGATGGCCAACAGCACCCATGAAGCCCGCTTCCGCCGCGACCTCAAGGGCAGTGACGCGGTGCATTGGGCCGACGGCAAGGTCAGCGTGAGCCACAGCCAGATCGCCTTCGATGGCCGCATGGGCCCCGGCCCGGATTACAAGGTGTACCTGTCGCGCGAATACGTCGACACCCGCGGCGATTTCCTGCGGATCAAGCAGGACGCCACGCTGATCGGTGACGTAAAGACCTTCAACCGCTTCCTGTTGGACGTGCCCGACCACGTGGACATCGACGACTACACCACCGTGGTGGTGTGGTGCGAAGCGTTCAGCCAGTTCATCTCGGCGGCCCAGTATCGAATGGGCCCGCAAGCCTGACGAACGAGGAGCCCCCTTAGCTGAGGGGGCTTCTTCGCCGTCGGCGGAAAAAGCGGCAGAGCCGGCCGATAAGCCGGGTTTTGTCGTGGACAGTCATTCTTCTAGGCGCCACGTCACCGTGGCGCTCAAGCAACCTACCCGGTCCCGACGCGGGCCGCGCCATGAGGACCCTATTTGGTCTTGCTCCAGGTGGGGTTTGCCGTGCCGGTCTGTTGCCAGACTCGCGGTGCGCTCTTACCGCACCATTTCACCCTTACCGGCTCCCCGAAGGGAACGTAGGCGGTATCTTTCTGTTGCACTTTCCGTCGGCTCGCGCCGCCCAGGCGTTACCTGGCACCTTGCCCTGCGGAGCCCGGACTTTCCTCGGCATTCCCGAAGGAATGACGCGACTGTCTGGCCGGCTCTGCCGTGGGTAGTCTACCACCGTAACGGATGCTGGCCCCTGGTTGATTGATACCGATCCCAATGGGCCCGTATCAATTCGTAGCGCCGGCCGTTGGCCGGCTGCTCTTCGTGCCGGCGTCATGAACCCTGACCGGCGGCTACGGAACCTTTGAACGCCGGGGCGTTGGCCGCAGTTGTTGCGTTACCGTCTCCGGGCGCTTGAGCCGCGCTGCGCGCGGTGTCCGGCCAACGGCCGGGGCTACGACGTGTTACGTAACGTCCGCAGGTCGGGATCAATCAGCCAGCCGCCCGGAAATTTCCACGAATCCATTGCGATGCCGTTTACGAGCCGTACAACGCTTTTCGCGGGGCGCCGGTGAGTTCGGCGGCGAGTTTGGCGGCTGTTGAGGGTGGCAGGTGTTCGCTGAGCTTGGCGTACAGGCGGCGGCCCTGCGCGAGCTGGGCTTCTTCGTCGTTGGCCGCGCCCTGCACCATCACCACGAATTCGCCTTTGCGCTGGTTGTCGTCGGCTTCGACCTGCTGCAGCAGGCTGGCCAGGTCGCCGTCGAGCACAGTCTCGAACAGCTTGGTCAGCTCGCGCGCCAGCACTGCGGGCCGTGTTGGGCCGAATGCGGCCACCATGTCTGCGAGCGACTCCGCGATGCGGTGTGAGGATTCGTAGAACACCAGCGTGCGGGTTTCCCCCGCCAGCGCCTGCAGGCGTTCGCGTCGGCCGGACCCCTTGGCCGGCAGGAAGCCTTCGAAGGTGAAGCGGTCGCTGGGCAGCCCGGCCACGCTGAGCGCGGCAATGGCCGCACAGGCGCCGGGAACCGGGCTGACCCGGATGCCGGCTTCGCGCGCGGCACGGACCAGCCGGTAGCCGGGATCGCTGACCAGCGGCGTCCCGGCATCACTGACCAGCGCCAGCGATTCGCCCGCCTGCAGCCGCGCCACGATGCGCTGGGCCAGCACCTCTTCATTGTGGTCGTGCAGCGCTACCAGCGGCTGCTGGATGCCGAAGTGGGCCAGCAGCTGGCCGCTGCGGCGGGTGTCCTCGGCGCAGATCGCGGCCACCGAACGCAGCACCTCCTGCGCCCGCGGCGTCAGGTCGGACAGGTTGCCGATCGGGGTGGCAACGACATACAGCGTGGGGACAGCACTCATCGCAACGGCACTCACAGGTCAAGGGTAGAATCCTAACGTGTACGAGCCACCCTCGAATGGACCTGATGATGAACAAGCCCGCCGCACGCATCTCCGCCCTGTCGTTGTCGCTGCTGCTGCTTGCCGGCTGCGCCACGACCAGCCTGACCAGCGCCCCGGAATCGCCGGCGCAGAGCCAGGCCCTGGCGCTGATCGACCAGGGCAAGCCGCGTGACGCCGCCGTACAGCTGGAAGCGCTGGCCAACACCCTGCGCGGCAACGCCCGCGGCGCCGCGCTGGCCGATGCGGCCTTTGCCTGGCGCGAGGCCGGCGACAACGCCCGCGCGCGCAGCCTGCTGGCCCAGGTCACCGCGCGCCAGCTCAGCGGCGCCAGCCTGCAGCGTTTCCAGCTGACCAGCGCCGAGTTGGCCCTGGCCGACAAGCAGCCGGCCCAGGCACTGGCCTTCCTGAACGAATCCTCCGACACCGTCTCCGCGCCGCTGCGCACGCGCTGGCAGCTGGCGCGCGCCAACGCGCTGCAGGCCACCGGCGATGCGATGGGTGCGGCCACCGAGCGCGCCCGTGCGCACGCCGCGCTGACCGGCCAGGCACGCACCGACAACCAGCAGGCCATTGCCGGCCTGCTCGGCACGCTGGACGATGCCACCCTGCGTGCCCGCGCGGCCGCGCTGCCGGCCAACGAGCCGCTGTACAACTTCGCCGGCCGCGCCCTGATCGCACGTGGGCTGCCGCTGCCGCGCCCGTTCGACCGTGATGGCGTGGCCCAGTTCGACACCAGCAAGCGTCCGCCGGCGATGAGCGATGGCTACCGCCCGCCGGTGAAGATGGCTGTGCTGCTGCCGCTCAGCGGCCGCCTGGCCACCGCCGCCCAGCCCGTGCGCGACGGCCTGCTCAGCGGCTACTACGGTGAAAGCAGGCAGCGCCCGGATATCCAGTTCATCGATACCGCCGGTACTCCGGCCGGCGCCGTGGCCGCGTATGACAAGGCCGTCGTTGCCGGCGTGGACTTCATCGTCGGGCCGTTGGGCCGCGATGAAGTGGACGCCGTGTTCGGCCGTACCGAACTGCCGGTGCCGGTGCTGGCGCTGAACCGCGGCAAGAGCAGTCCGCCGGCCGGCAGCGCCGGTTTTTCGCTGGCACCGGAAGACGACGGCATCATCGCCGCCGAGTACCTGCGCAGCCGCGAACGCAGCAAGGTGCTGGTGCTCCACAGCAATGACGACAACGGCCGCCGTACCGCCGCCGCCTTCCGCGAGCGCTTCACCCAGCGCGGCGGCCAGGTGCTGGCCACCGTGGGTGTGAGCGACACCGTGGGCGACATCGGCGCGCAGCTGCGTGCCGCCGGCGCGGTGGACGGCGTGCTGCTGGCGGTGAAGGCACCGCAGGCACGCGTGCTGGCCCCGCAGCTGGCGCTGGCCGGTGTGGGCGGCGCCACCCGCGTGGGCACCTCGCAGCTGACCCTGGGCACCGGCAAGCCGGAAGAAGACATGGCGCTGGACGGCATCGTCTACCCGAACGAAGCCTGGAACGTGCGCAGCGTGGCCGGCCTGCCCTCGGCCGCGACCGCCGGGCAGATCCTGCCGACCGCGCGCGGCGCGGCCGGTCGCCTGTTCGCGTTCGGTTTCGACGCCTGGAAGATCAGCGCCTACCTGGACAAGGTCGCTACGGAGGGCGGCCTGGCCGGTGCCACCGGCACCCTGTTCCTGGACAGCAACGGCAACGTGCTGCGGGTGCCGGCGTGGTCGACCTTCAGCGGCGGCCGGCCGATGCCGGTGAGCAACAACTAAGGCCATGCCCACCCAGCGGGCGCAGCGCGGGGCGGCGGTGGAAACCGCCGCGCTGGCGCACCTGCGGCGCGCCGGGCTTGTTCCGGTTGCGCGCAACGTCCGCTACAAGGGCGGTGAGTTGGACCTGGTGATGCGCGATGGCGACACCACTGTGTTCGTGGAAGTGCGCTATCGCGCCACCGCCGATTTTGGGGGTGGCGCGGCCTCGGTGGACCTGCGCAAACGCCGCAAACTGGTGTTGGCCGCACAGCTGTTCCTGCAGTCGCATCCCACGCTGGCGCAGGGACCCTGCCGTTTCGACGTGATTGATGCCAGTGGCGACCCACCCCGCCTGGATTGGCTGCGCGACGCCTTCCGGCTGGAAGACTGCGGTTTCGATCGATGACTATGAGGGCCGCCCAACGGGCGGCGCTACCGGATGGCTGCAATGACGACGACCCTGCCTGCTGAATTTTCCGCCACCCTGCAGGCGCTGCTCGGTGAGGATGGCTGGCGCACCGATGCCACCACGCTGGCTGCACATGCACAGGACAACTCCTGGCGGCATGCGCTGCCCAACGGCGTGGCGCTGCCGTGCGACCGCGAGCAGGTGCAGCAGATCGTGCGCGCGTGCCGCGCACACGGGGTGCCGGTGGTGGCCCGCGGCGCCGGTACCGGCACCACCGGTGCGGCGGTACCGGTCAACGGCAGCATCGTACTGTCGTTCGCGCGCATGGGCCGCATCCTCGACATCCAGCCGGGCAACCGCTGCGCGGTGGTGGAACCGGGCGTGCTCAACGGCGACCTGCAGCACGCCCTGGTCGAGCACGGGCTGTTCTGGGCACCGGATCCATCCAGCGCCGATATCTGCAGCATCGGTGGCAACCTGGCCTGCAACGCGGGCGGCCCACGCGCGGTGAAGTACGGTACCAGCCGCGACAACGTGCTTGGGCTCGTTGCGGTCACCGGCGCCGGTGAACTGATCCAGTGCGGCGGCGCCTATACCAAGGACGCCACCGGCTACGACCTGACCCACCTGCTGGTGGGCAGCGAAGGCACCCTGGCGCTGATCGTGGAAGCCACCTTGAAGCTGACCCCGTTGCCGGTGGCCCAGGCCGGGCTGCGGGTGCTGTACCGCGACGCGGACGCGGCGGCGGCGGCGGTGTCGCGGCTGATGGCGCAGCCGGTGGTGCCGACCCGGCTGGAGTTCATGGATGCGCGCAGCCTGGAGCTGCTGCGCCGCAATGGCGCCGAGGTGCCGGAGGCCGGCGCGATGCTGCTGGTCGAAGCCGATGGAGACCACGACACCCTGCCCTACCTGCTGCAGGCCTTGGCCACGGCCGCCGAAGGCGACGGCATGCTGGCGCTGGATGTGGCAATGGAAGGCAGTGCGCGCGAGAAGCTGTGGGCCGCGCGCAAAGCACTGTCACCCGCACTGCGCAGCATCGCGCCGGGCAAGATCAACGAAGACGTGGTGGTGCCGGTGTCGCGCATTCCGGACCTGGTGGCCGGTGTGCAGGGACTGGCGCAGCAGTACACGCTGACCATCGTCACCTTCGGCCATGCCGGCAATGGCAACCTGCACGTGAACATCCTGTACCACCCCGACGACGCGGACGAGAACGCGCGTGCGCAGGCGGCGTTGCCGAAGATCTTCGAACTCACCCTGGCGCTGGGCGGCACGCTGTCGGGCGAGCATGGCATCGGATTGGCCAAACGCGACTTCATGACGCAGGCCTTTACGCCGGCTACGTTGGCGGCGATGCGCGCGATCAAGCACGCACTCGACCCGGACGACATCCTCAATCCGGGCAAGGTGCTGCCGCCGCTGTAATCGACGACGTTTTCGCCACGTCGTCGCAAAGGGCGGAGCGCGTCACGCGCAAAGTGTGATGCTTTGCAATTCCTTGCATGGGCCACGCGCGCATCGCTGCGCATTCTTGTCGCCCCCTGGACATCCGGCCTGCCTGCGCAGCAGCGTGCTGCGCGACCGGCCTGCCTGCATCCCAACGCTGTGCCGATGGTCGGGTGTCCCTCTGCCCTCCGACCAGACCGCCCGACGATGATGCCAAACCGCTCCTCCTCCGCCCGTGTTTCGATGCGCCCGCTCGCGTCCTCCCTGATGCTGGCCCTGCTGATGCTCCCACCGGGCGATGCCAGCGCACGCGAACTCGACGGCGAAGCGCACGAAGTCACGCAGGGCGATCCCCAGGAATGGTGGCTGCTGACCAACGGCGCGGACCTTCTGGTCAATGGAGGCCGCACGTACAGCATCAGCGCACGGGACGGCAGCCTGGTCACGCTCATGAATGCACAGGTCGAGCGCGGCCATTCCAACCCTGAAGCCATCGAACTGCGCGGTGGCTCCGCGCTGCTGTCCAGCTACTCGCGCATCGAGCACGGCGGCATCCGCTCATGGGACAGCTCTTCGGTATACCTCCACTACAGCCGAGTCACCGTTGGCGAGGATGCCCCCGAGTCCGTCCCGACGGTCGGCATCATGATGATCGACAGCACCGCCGACGCCCGGGTGACGCTGGATGCCTCGACCCTCCGCGTGGTGGACAGGCCGGACCACCCGAATTACGCCACGGGCATCGGCATTCGCCACGGCGCGGGCGTGGTGGAACTGCTGAACGGCTCGCACATCGATGCGGGCAACGTCGGGGTGATGCTTCACGACACCCGTGGCGACGGCCGCTTGATCGTCGAGGATTCGACGATCCTTTCCCGCCGCGGTGCGGCGATCGAGGTCCTGGATGCCAATCACACCTATGACGTGCGCATTGCCAACGACGCCCGCCTCACCGGTGGCGACGGTCATCTGCTGCGCGTGCGCAACTCGACCGGCGCCGCAGGTGGCGGCCAACCGCATGTCAACGTGGTGGTCGACAACGCACGCCTGCAGGGTGACATCACCCTCGATGACAGTGCCGCTGGCGGGCGTATCGACCTGCTGCTGGAGAACAACGCGCGCATCGAGGGCCGCCTGTCCAACGTGACCTCGGCGGGAATCGGCAGCGGCAGCAGCTGGCTGCTGACCGGCGACAGCAGCGTCGGCCACCTGCAGCTGGACGTTGCCGGCACGGTTGCGCTGGGCAGTGGCGCCGCATTCAACACGCTGAGCGTGGACAACTTCGTGGGCAACGGCGGCACCCTGGCCTTCAACACCGTGCTCGGGGACGACGCCTCGAGCACGGACCGACTGGTCATCAGCGGCAACGCCAACGGCCAGGCCAACGTGCGCGTGCTCAACGTGGGCGGCGCCGGCGCGAAGACCGACCGTGGCATCGCGCTGATCAGCATCGTCGGCGAATCCAACGCGCAGTTCGACCTGGTCGGGCGTGCCGTCGGCGGCCAGTACGAGTATTTCCTGGTCAAGGGCATCGACGGCAGCTGGTACCTGCGCTCGGAGGGCGGCCCCACGCCGGATCCGTGCGACGTTGATCCCAGCCTGCCGCAGTGCGAGCCGATTGATCCGATTGATCCAGTCGATCCCGTCGATCCGGTGGACCCGGTGGACCCAATTGATCCGGTAGATCCCGTCGATCCAGTGGATCCGGTCGATCCCGATGAGCCTGCGGATCCCGTCGATCCCGGACAGCCGGCTCCCGTGCTTCGCCCCGAAACCGGCGCCTACCTGGCCAACCAGTTCGCGCTCCACCACCTGCTGCGCCACAGTGCGCGCGAGCGTACCGCGCAGCACGCGTCTACCCGTGGGAACGTGCGCGCGTGGGCGACGCTGGATGGAACCCATACCCGCCTGGGCGCGGTCAAGGACCAGCTTGCCCTTGACGTGGACCGCTCGCGCCTGCTGGTCGGCACCGACATCGGCGCGTTCGCTGCCGACCGGGGCCGCGTGGGCGTGATGCTCACCGCCGCGCAGTCGCAGGCGACCTCGCGCTCGTCCCTCACCGGTTACCGCGCACGCGGCAAGGTGGAAGGCGGCGCGGCAGGTGTGTACGGCAGCTGGCGCAATGACGCCGTGTCCGTGGATGCATCGGTGCAGCGCGGAAGGTTCCGCAACCGCGTGGAAGGCGATGGCCTGGAGACCGAGCGCTACGACGCGGACCTGTGGCAGTCGTCGCTGGAAGTCGGCTACCGCCTGGATGTCGGTCGCATCGGCGCCACGGCGCTGAGCCTGCAGCCGGAGCTGCAACTTCTCCATACCGATGCTGCCATGGACGTGCATCGCGAGGGAAACGGCACCACGGTACGCAGCCTGGGCGACCACGGCCTGTCGGGCCGGCTGGGCATGCGCCTGGAAGGCGCGACCGAGCGCAGCAGTGGCACCATGTCCCTGCAGCCGTACGCAACGGCGAACTGGTACCGCGACGGGGCCGGCAACGGCCTCGCCTTCGACGACGAGGCGCTGCGCGCCAGCACCCCGCGCAACCGCTACGCGCTCGGCGCGGGCGCCCGCGTCGGTGTCGGCCGGGGCGTTTCGGCATGGGGTGGGCTGGCGCTGACGCGCGGCGATGGCGGCTACCGCGAAACCGCCGCGCAGCTGGGGCTGTCCTGCGATTGGTGAGCGCTTCGGCCCGGCGCTACAGCTCGGTGAAGTGCTCGTAGCCGCGATGGCCGGTGGTTTCGCCACCGGCATCCACGCCCTGGCCTGCCACGATCGCGCCGATGCGGGTGAGCGGCAGCGCCAGGCGCGCGGCGATGGCCTCGACCGCCCCCTGCTGCGCAGCGGCGGCGGTGAAGCAGAGTTCGTAATCATCGCCGCCACGCAGCGCGGCCTCGCGCGCATGGGTCAGACCCACCCGTGCCCGCGCTGCGTCGGACACCGGCAGGCGCTCGGGGTCCACGCGCGCGCCTACGCCACTGCGTTCGCAGATGTGTCCCAGGTCCGCCAGCAGGCCATCGGAGATATCGACGGCCGCATGCGCCACACCCACCAGCGCGGCGCCGAGGGCCACCCGCGGTGTGGGCCGGGCCAGGCGCTGGCGAAGGTAGTCCACCGGCGCATCTTCGGCCGGCCGACGCACATCGAGGGTACCGCCCTGCCAGGCGCGCAGGGCTACGGCGGCATCGCCGAGCGTGCCGCTGACCCAGACATCGTCGCCCACCTGCGCGCCATCGCGGCGCAGTGCCGCACCCGGCGCCACCTGCCCCATCGCGGTAACCGACAGCGACAACGGGCCGCGCGTGGTGTCGCCACCAACCAGCACGATGTCATGGGCGTCGGCCAGGGCAAAGAAGCCATCAGCGAAGGCATCGATCCAGTCCGGATCGGCGTCCGGCAGCGACAGCGCCAGCACGCACCAGGCCGGGCGTGCGCCCATCGAGGCCAGGTCGGACAGGTTCACCGCCAGGGTCTTCCAGCCGATGTCGTAGGGCGGGGTTTCAGCCGGGAAATGCACGCCGCTGTTGAGGGTATCGGCGGTGACCACCAGCTGCTCGCCGGCACGCGGCTGCAGCAGCGCGGCATCGTCGCCGATGCCGAGCACCACATCGGCACGCGCGCGGGTGCGCGTGCGGATGCGTTCGATCAGGGAGAATTCGGCGAGGGACATGGGCGTTCCCCGACCCGGCTCAGTGCCCGCTTTCGACCTTGCGCCACTCCACCGCAGCGCGATCCAGCACGCCGTTGACGTAGGTGTGGCCGTGTTCGGAACCAAACTTCTTGGTCGATTCGATCGCTTCGTTGATCACCACGCGGTACGGCACGTCCATGCGGTAGCGCAGCTCGAACGCGGCCACGCGCAGCGCGGCACGCTCGATGGCGTCCACTTCCTCGATGCCGCGGTCCACGAACGGATCCAGCGCCTCGTCGAGGTCCTTGCGGTGGTCGAGCACGCCGCTCACCAGCGCCTCGAAGTACGCCAGGTCGGCGATCTCGCGCGCCTGCTCGTGGGCGAACTGGGCGATCAGGGCCTGCGCGTTGCCGCCGGAGATCTGCCAGGCGTAGATCGCCTGCAGGGCACGACGACGCGCGCGCGAGCGCAGCACCGGGTCGATGCCATCGCGGCGGACCGGCTTGCCGGAGGGCTTGCCCGGGTTTGACTTGTTCACGGCAACTGCTCCAGAAGATTGACCATTTCCAACGCCGTCAGTGCGGCTTCCTCACCCTTGTTACCGTGGCTGCCACCGGCGCGGGCCTCGGCATCCTCGGCGCGTTCGACCGCCAGCACGCCATTGAGCACCGGCACGCCGAAATCCAGCTGCACACGCATCAGGCCTTCGGCGCAGCGGTCGGCCACGTGTTCGTAGTGGCGGGTGTCGCCACGGATCACACAGCCCAGGGCGATGATCGCGGCATGTTCGTGCGCCGCCGCCAGGCGCGCGGCCACCAGCGGCAGTTCCCACGCGCCCGGCACCCGGATCACGTCGATGGCCGCTTCCTGGATCCCGTTGCCGGCCAGGCTCTGGCGCGCGCCGGCCACCAGCACGTCGGTGATGCGGGCATTCCAGCGGCTGGCGAGGATGGCGAAACGGGCCTGTTCCGGTGTCCGGAGATCGCCTTCGTAGTGGCTCATGATCGGCGTGGGGTCCATTTAATAGATGAATATTCTAGCGCATGGCCGCGCGTAGCCGGATTGCGGCACGCTGCGGGACGGGTCGGGTGGAAAAGCCCCCTGAGTCAGGGGGCTGCCGCAAAGCGGCGGGGGTCTGGGTGATGGTAAGAGGGGCCCGCGGTTTGCGAAGCAAATCGTGGGGCGTCAGCGCGCATGCGATGACGGGCTCCCCACCGTTTCGATGATCTCCAGGCCGTAGCCGGCCAGGCCGATCTGGCGGCGCGGGGTGCCCAGCACGCGCAGCTGGCCCAGACCCAGGTCGGACAGGATCTGGGCGCCGGCACCGTTGCGGCGCCACTGGCTCACGTCCTTGTCCTTGCCCGGAGTGACCGGCTGCGGCTGCTGGCGCAGGCGGGCCAGCAGGCTGTTGCTGTCACGCGGGGCCGACAGCACCACCATCACGCCGCGTTCGGCGGCCGCGATGGCGCGCAGGGCGTCAGTGGACGCCACGCCGAAATCGTCGCGCCGCCAGTGCAGCAGATCGGCCAAGGGGTTCTCCACCTGCACCCGGACCAGGGTCGGCTGGGTGTCGGGCGTCCCGCGGACCAGGGCGAAATGCAGGTCGTGCGCGATCCGGTCGCGGTAGGTCACCAGCTTGAACGGGCCGAATTCGGTGTCGATCTCACGCTCATCGACCCGTTCGACCGTCTTCTCGGTGGCCAGGCGGTAGGCGATCAGGTCGGCGATGGAGCCGATCTTCAGGCCGTGCTCGCGCGCGAACACCTCCAGCTCCGGGCGGCGCGCCATGCTGCCATCGGGGTTGAGGATCTCCACCAGCACCCCGGCCGGCTCCAGCCCGGCCAGCATGGCCAGGTCCACACCCGCTTCGGTATGGCCGGCACGGGTCAGCACGCCGCCCGGCTGGGCGATCAGCGGGAAGATGTGGCCCGGCTGGTGCAGGTCGGCCGGCTTGGCATCGGGCTTCACCGCCGTGCGGATGGTATGCGCGCGGTCGTAGGCCGAAATGCCCGTGGTGACGCCTTCGGCGGCCTCGATGCTGACCGTGAAGTTGGTCTGGAACTGGGCGGTATTGGCCTGCACCATCGGCGCCAGGCCGAGGTCGGCGGCACGTTCGCGGGTCAACGGCAGGCACACCAGGCCACGGCCGTGGGTGACCATGAAGTTGATGTCCGACGGCTTGACCAGTTCGGCGGCCATGATCAGGTCGCCTTCGTTTTCGCGGTCTTCGTCATCGACGATGACCACCATGCGGCCCAGGCGGATGTCCTCTAGGATCTCGGGGATGGGAGCGAAATTCATGCGCGGGTGTCCTGTACCTGGGGGGCGACCAGCCGTTCGACGTAACGGGCGACCAGGTCGATTTCGAGATTGACCGCACTGCCCACGCCGGTGGCGGCAAAGGCGGTGTTGGCCACGGTATGCGGGATCAGCGCGACCTCGAAGCCGGCGTCATCCACCTCGTTGACGGTCAGGCTGACCCCGTCCACGCAGATGGAGCCCTTCTTGGCGATATAGCGCAGCAGACCGGCCGGCGCCGCGAAGCGCCAGCGCTGGGCGCGCGCGTCCTCATGGATGGACAGCACCTGGCCGAGGCCGTCCACATGGCCGCTGACCAGATGGCCACCGAGGCGGTCGGTCGGACGCATGGCGCGCTCCAGGTTGATCACCCCACCCGGCGCCAGCTGGCCCAGCGTGGTCAGGCCCAGCGTCTCGGTCGAGGCATCGGCCTGGAACGAAGTGGCGTCATGGGCGATGACGGTCAGGCACACGCCGTTGATGGCGATGCTCTCGCCCAGCTGCACGTGCTCGAACGGCAGGTTGCCGACATGGAAGGTGAAGCGGACATCGCCGCCGAGGGGATCGCGTGCGGCCAGATGGCCGACGCCTTCGATGATTCCAGTAAACACTAACGTTCTCCGCGAAAAGTGAGCGAAAAACGCCGCAAGGCAAACAGGCGGGCGCAGGGCCATGCAGGCCCTGTAGCACCGTCTTCTTTCATCCGGACTATACCGTCGGCTCCGGCATCGGACCGGATCTGCTGACCTTCCGGCGGGGCCGGAAGCGCTCGCGGGCTCGTGCTTGCGCACCTACCGCCGGTGGGGAATCGCACCCCGCCCTGAAGACGTTTGTATACCGGCGAACCGGCGCGGCCATTGTAGCAGCGCTGGCTGAGCGCTCGCTTTCTGTAAACAATTTGTTAAGATGCGCCGCGCGGCGATGATCGCCGCCCTGCCGCCCACGACGGGGCTGGCTGAAATGGACCTCACTTTCCAAGGAAACCCGATGCGCAAGATGCTCGTCCTGGCCGCCGCCCTGCTGGCCGCCGCTCCGATGGCCGCCTCTGCTGCCGACGCCATGAGCTACACCTATGTTGAAGGCGGCTGGACCCAGATGCAGGTCAGCACCCCCGGCAGCAACCCCAAGCTGGACGGCGGCTTCATCCGCGGTTCGTTCGCCATTGCCGAGCAGGTGTACGTGTTCGGCGGCTACAGCACTGTTTCCGAGACCTACCACCTGGAAGACAGCATCGGCGAGTACCGCATCAAGAACACCATCGACCAGCCGGAGGCAGGCATCGGCTACCACATGCCGTTCACCGACCGCCTGGACTTCACCGCGGACATCGCGTGGATGCGCATCAACAACGAAGTGAAGTTCGAAGACGGCGAGTTCAGCGAAACCGAGAAGGTGCATACCAATGCCGGCCGTGGTTCGCTGGGCCTGCGTGGCAAGCCCTCGCGCGCGACCGAAGCCTGGCTGAAAGCCGGCTACATCGACGGCAGCGACATGGACGGCGAGTGGATCGGCACCCTGGGCGGCCAGGTCAGCTTCAACCGCAACTGGGGCCTCATCGGCGAAGTCCAGTACTTCGACGACATCACCCAGTACTCGGTCGGCGTGCGCGCCAGCTTCTAAGTTACTGATCGGGCAGCGCTAACCCGCGCCATGATCGACGGGCCCCGCAAGGGGCCCGTTTTTTTTGGCAAGCGGTGGCCACCTATCGCTTTCCGGAACTTGATCGAATACTCGAAAAATACACAGAGTGAGGTGTGAACGGCTGCCCCTTCTGGTGTGATGGTGCAAGGTAAGGTGGCTGGCAACCCTACGCAGATAACGTATACTTATGCACGCCGTGTTCGTGGAGATGCCGGCGTTCTCGCGCCACCGTGCCGCCTACCTCGACAACGATGGGCTCTGCGCGCTTCAGCAGTTCCTGCTGCGGGCGCCCGAGGCTGGCGACGTGATCGTAGGCACTGGCGGTCTCCGCAAGCTGCGCTTTTCCGACGACCGCAGGCAGCGTGGCAAGCGGCGGACTACGGGTGATCTACTTCCACTGGCCGGCGGGTTCGCAGTTCTGGCTGTTCACCCTCTACGGCAAGGGCGTCCAGGACGACCTGGACGCGATGCAGAAAAGACTGTTGAAAAAAATGCTTGAGGCCGAACTTCTGGCGAGGACCACATGATGAAACGCGACGTATTTGCCGAGCTGGTCGAAGGGCTGCACGCGCTGGAGGACGAGCGCGCGGGCAAGACCACGCTGCGCACGCACAAGGTTCGACTGCAGCCGTTGCCCCCGCTCCATGCGGGAGAGCTGGTCGCCATCCGTGAACAGCTGAACATGTCACGGCCGGTGTTTGCCATGTACCTGCGTACCAATGCACGCACGCTGGAGAACTGGGAGCAGGGCCGCGCGCGTCCCAACGCGCAGGCATCGACCCTCATTCGACTGGTGCAACAGTTTCCACAGACCGTTCGCCACCTGGAGGCGCTGCAGCCGGACGTCGCCTCCTGATCTGCCCGCCGCCGTGCGGCGCCACCCGACCAACGGTCGGGTGCTACCGGCCTACCCGAGGCGTAGTGCCACACCCTGCGTGGCAGAAGCCTCACACGCGCAGCAACAACCTTAGATCCGCCCCCACCTGCCGCTGATCGACGACCCGCAGCCGTCGCTGCTGCGCCATGTCGTGAATGCCCAGGCCGCCCAGCAGCGGCCGGCCATGCTCTCCCAGCAGCGTGGGCG
The DNA here is from genome assembly GCF_037203925.1 of Stenotrophomonas sp. CCNWLW57. Lineage (NCBI taxonomy): Bacteria > Pseudomonadati > Pseudomonadota > Gammaproteobacteria > Lysobacterales > Lysobacteraceae > Stenotrophomonas > Stenotrophomonas sp. CCNWLW57. Next base: position 156,602 of record NZ_JBBCBJ010000007.1, on the reverse strand, counting down.
CCTGGTACAGCAGCAGCTCATCGACCCAGCCGCCGGCCAGCAGCGCGCCGGACAGCGTGGCCCCGGCTTCGGTATGCACTTCATTGATGCCGCGTTCGGCCAACAGCGCCAATACGGCACCCAGATCCAGTCGCCCGTCCTGGCTGGGCACGCAGGCAAACTCGGCATCGGCCGCATCGGGCGGGCTCACCGACGCATCGTGCAGGTACAGGGTCGGCGCCCCACCCTCGCGCACCCGCGCGCATTCGAGCGACCGAAGGCGCGTATCGAGCACCACCCGCAAAGGCGGCATGACCTCGGTATCGGCCAGCCTCACGGTCAACTGCGGGTCATCGGCCAACACGGTATCGGCCCCGGTCAGGATCGCACCGGCACGTGCGCGCCAGCGCTGCACGTCCGTGCGGGCCGCGTCGCCGGTAATCCACTTGGAGGTGCCATCGGCCATCGCCGTGCGCCCGTCCAGGCTGGCGGCCAGCTTGACCCGCAGCCACGGCCGGCCACGTTCAACGCGCGACAGGAAGCCACGATTCAACTCACGCGCCTGTGCCGCCATCAAACCCTCAGCCACCTCGATGCCCGCCTCGCGCAGCAGCACGAAGCCGCCGCCATCCACCTTGGGGAACGGGTCGCGCATGGCCGCCACCACCCTTGCTACCCCGGCCTCGATCAATGCCAGCGCGCACGGCGGGGTGCGCCCGTGATGGGCGCACGGCTCCAGGGTCACGTAGGCGGTGGCACCGCGCGCCTCTTCGCCGGCCTGGCGCAGCGCGAACACTTCGGCGTGCGGGCCACCGGTGCGCTGGTGCCAGCCCTCGCCGACCACCCGGTCGCCGTGCGCGATGACGCAGCCGACCATCGGGTTGGGCCGGGCGGTGAACCGGCCGCGTTCGGCCAGGCGCAGCGCGCGGGCCATGTGCAGATGATCCAACGTGGAGAACTCGCTCATGGCGGGCATGGTAACGCCAACCCCCGGTAGAGCGGACTGTCAGTCCGCTGCCGCCTACGCGTGGTAGAGCGGACTGTTAGTCCGCTGCTTCGGCAAGAAGCGGACTAACAGTCCGCTCTACCCCTTCTTTTTCTTGGTCAGGGCGATCACATCGCCCAGCAGCTGCAGCTGTTCGGTACTGGACGGCAGCTCGCGTTCGAGCTTCTCGATTTCCTCGCGGAAATCAGCCACGTCCTCGAAGCTTCGGTAAACCGACGCAAACCGCACGTACGCCACATGATCGAGCTTGCGCAGTTCGTTCATCACGAACTCGCCGACCTTGATCGATGGTATCTCGCGCTCGCCGCACATGCGCAGCTGCTGCATCACCGCGCGCACCGCCAGTTCGATCTTGTCTTCGGGCACCGGGCGCTTCTGCAGCGCGCGGTCGAAGCCGACCCGCAGCTTTCGCGCATCGAACTGCTCGCGGCTGCCATCGCTCTTCACGATCGCCGGCAGCTTCAATTCGATGGTTTCCAGGGTGCTGAAGCGCTCGCTGCACGCCTCGCACTCACGCCGACGGCGGATCGTCGCACCGTCTTCGGAGACGCGCGAGTCGATCACCCGGGTATCGGCATGCTGGCAGAACGGACAGTACATGGAACGCCTTGCATCGGAGAAACGTCATGCCGTGGTCACGGCAGCGTCGCAACGGTACCTGAGAAGACCCCAGCGTACAAATCGCGATGTCGATCAGGATTCGCCGGCAGCCGCCGGAACCGCCCGCAACCAGAGCAGATGCGCGCTGCAGACCAGCAGCGGCGGACCCACGATGAGATAGCCCAGCGCCCGCCACGAGCTGCCGGAAAGCGAGTTGTAAGCGACCAGTGCGACCACGCCCAGCGCGGCCACCACGCCCAACCCCAGCCCCACCCACGGCAGCAGCCCGGTGCTGCGCAGGGCGGTTCGCCCCCTGCGCAGGTAGACCACGCTCAGCCAGGCCCAGCCCAGCAGGCCACACACCCCGGCCAAGGCCCATCCCAGCAGGAACAGGCCTTCACGATTGGCCATGTAGCCGTGGCGGTCGAAGAAGACGTACAACGCCAGCCCGGCCACGCCGCCACCGGCGACCAGCGCGGGCAACCCCAGCAGCAGCGCCTGCGCGATGTACAGGCGCCGCTGCAGGGTCTCGCCCATTACCCGTAGACCGGGTACTTGCGGCACTGCGCGCTGACCGCATCGCGCACGCGGGCGATCACCGCTTCATCGGCCGGGGCGTCCAGCACGTCGGCGATCCAGTTGGCCAGTTCGACGCAGTCGGCTTCCTGGTAGCCGCGGGTGGTCACCGCCGGGGTGCCCAGGCGCAGGCCCGAGGTCACGAACGGCGAGCGCGGGTCGTTGGGTACCGAGTTCTTGTTGACCGTGATGTGGGCCTTGCCCAGCGCGGCTTCCGCATCCTTGCCGGAGACGTCCTTGCCGATCATGTCGACCAGCATCAGGTGGTTCTCGGTGCCGCCGGAGACGATCTTGTAGCCGCGCGCGATCAGCGTGGTGGCCATCGCCTGGGCGTTCTTCACCACCTGCTGCTGGTAGGCCTTGAAGCCCGGCTCCAGCGCTTCCTTGAAGGCCACGGCCTTGGCCGCGATGACGTGCATCAGCGGGCCACCCTGGATGCCCGGGAACACGATCGACTGCAGCTTCTTCTCGATCTCTTCGCCGGCGCCCTTGGCGATGATGATGCCGCCACGCGGACCGCGCAGGGTCTTGTGCGTGGTGGAGGTGACCACGTGCGCGTGCGGCAGCGGGCTCGGGTACACGCCGGCGGCGACCAGGCCGGCCACGTGGGCCATATCCACGAACAGGTAGGCACCGACCTTGTCGGCGATGGCGCGGAAGCGCGCCCAGTCCACCACCTGCGAATAGGCCGAGAAGCCGGCCACGACCATCTTCGGCTTGTGCTCCAGGGCCAGGCGCTCGACCTCGTCATAGTCGATCAGGCCCTGCTCGTTCACCCCGTACTGCACGGCGTTGAACAGCTTGCCCGAGGCGTTGACCTTGGCACCGTGGGTCAGGTGGCCACCATGGGCCAGGCTCATGCCCAGGATGGTGTCGCCCGGCTGCAGCAGCGCGAAGTACACCGCCTGGTTGGCCTGCGAGCCGCTGTGCGGCTGCACGTTGGCGTAGTCGGCATCGAACAGCTGCTTGAGGCGGTCGATCGCCAGCTGCTCGGCGATGTCCACGTATTCGCAGCCACCGTAGTAGCGCTTGCCCGGATAGCCCTCGGCGTACTTGTTGGTCAGCTGGCTGCCCTGGGCTTCCATCACCGCCGGGCTGGTGTAGTTCTCGCTGGCGATCAGCTCGACGTGGTCTTCCTGGCGCTGGGTTTCGGCGGCGATGGCCTTGGCCAGTTCGGGATCGTAGGTTTCGATGCGGACGTCACGCGGGAACATCGCTTACTCCAGGCAGAAGGGGGAAACAGCGGGCCCCTGATTGTAAGCGGCCCCGGGGGGCCACGCGAAAAAAAAGCGCGCCCTGGGGCGCGCTTTCGGTTTGGGGCCAGGGCCCCGGGTTACCGGTTGTTGATCACGTAGTCGGCGATGATGCCGGTGGCGATGGCGACCAGCAGCAGGTTGCCACGGTCGTCTCGGATCCAGTGGTGGTCACGCGGCGGGCGGCGCACCGAGTAGCGGCTGTAGTCATTGACCACGTAGACCGGGCCCCGATAGTACTCGTTGTAGCGGTGGCCGCGGGCCCAGCCATAACCCCGGCCCGGGGCCGGCCGGTAGACCACGCGCGGCGGCGGTGCCGGGCGGTAATAGCCCCGGTTGTCGTAGTAGCGGCGATCGTGGTGGGCTTCACGGCGGTCGTCGCGCCAGTCGCGGCGGTCGTCGTGGCGGTCATGGCGACGGTCATGACGATCATCATGGTGGCGGTCGTGGCCACGGCCGCGATGGTCGTCGGCGAAGGCCGGGGCGATGCTGCCCAGCGCGAGCAGCGAGGCCACGGTCCCGACCACAATTCGATTCATGCGCATGTCTGGCCTCGCTTGGTGAGTGATGGCTCCATCATGCTGACGTCGTCTGAACGGTTTCCGGCTGGAAACGGTTTCCAATTCAACCGCTTTGACGACCCATTCAGGCAGCGGCAAGGCCCGCCCCACGGGCCGGCCGGCGGGGGTCATCGCTTCGGGCTATAATTGGCGCCATCCCTTTTCATCTGTGCTTGTTCCTGACGGAACGGGCGCAGGGTTGCGCCTTCGGAGAGCTCATGTCCTCGCAATACATCTACACCATGAACAAAGTCAGCAAGGTGGTCCCGCCCAAGCGGCAGATCATCAAGGACATCTCGCTGTCGTTCTTCCCGGGTGCCAAGATCGGCCTGCTGGGCCTGAACGGTGCCGGCAAGTCCACGGTGCTGAAGATCATGGCCGGCGTGGACACCGACTTCGAGGGCGAAGCCCGCCCGCAGGCCGGCATCAAGGTCGGCTACCTGGCGCAGGAACCGGAGCTGGACCCGACCAAGACCGTGCGTGAAGCGGTCGAGGAAGGCGTGGGCGAAGTGCTGCAGGCCCAGGCCGCGCTGGACGCGGTGTACCTGGCCTATGCCGAGGAAGGTGCCGATTTCGACAAGCTGGCCAAGGAACAGGAGCGCCTGGAGGCGATCCTGGCCGCCGGTGACTCGCACACCTTGGAAAACCAGCTGGACGTGGCCGCCGATGCGCTGCGCCTGCCGCCGTGGGATGCCATCGTGGGCAAGCTGTCCGGTGGTGAAAAGCGCCGTGTGGCGCTGTGCCGCCTGCTGTTGCAGAAGCCGGACATGCTGCTGCTCGACGAACCGACCAACCACCTCGACGCCGAGTCGGTGGAATGGCTGGAACAGTTCCTGGCGCGCTACACCGGCACCGTGGTGGCCGTCACCCATGACCGCTACTTCCTGGACAACGCCGCCGAATGGATCCTGGAACTGGACCGCGGCCGCGGCATTCCGTGGAAGGGCAACTACACCGACTGGCTGATGCAGAAGGACGAGCGCCTGAAGCAGGAAGACAACCAGGAGAAGTCGCGCCAGAAGGCGATCCAGAAGGAACTGGAGTGGTCGCGCCAGAACGCCAAGGGCGGCCGCACCAAGGGCAAGGCGCGTCTGGCCCGCCTGGAAGAGCTGCAGTCGGTCGACTACCAGAAGCGCAACGAAACCAATGAAATCTTCATCCCGCCGGGCGAGCGCCTGGGCAATTCGGTGATGGAGTTCAAGAACGTGTCCAAGAAGTTCGGCGACCGCCTGCTGTTCGACGAACTGAGCTTCCTGGTCCCGGCCGGCGCGATCGTGGGCATCATCGGCCCCAACGGTGCTGGTAAGTCGACCCTGTTCAAGATGATCACGGGCCAGGAAAAGCCGGATTCCGGCGAGATCGTGGTCGGTCCGACCGTCAAGCTGTCCTACGTGGACCAGAGCCGCGACGCGCTGGAGGGCAACCACAACGTCTTCCAGGAAATCGCCGGCGGCCTGGACATCCTCAACATCAACGGCATCGAAATCCAGTCGCGCGCCTACATCGGCCGCTTCAACTTCAAGGGCCAGGACCAGCAGAAGCTGGTGGGCTCGCTGTCCGGTGGTGAGCGTGGCCGCCTGCACATGGCCAAGACCCTGCTTCAGGGTGGCAACGTGCTGCTGCTCGACGAACCGTCGAACGATCTGGACATCGAAACCCTGCGTGCGCTGGAAGATGCGCTGCTGGAATTCCCGGGCAACACGTTCGTGATTTCGCATGACCGCTGGTTCCTGGATCGCATCGCGACCCACATCCTCGCGTTCGAAGGCGATTCGCACGTGGAGTTCTTCCAGGGCAACTACCGCGAATACGAAGAAGACAAGCGCCGCCGCATGGGCGACGACGCCGCCCCGAAGCGCCTGCGCTTCAAGGCGCTGAAGTAAGAAGGAAAAACGGCCGCGCTCGCGCGGCCGTTTTGCATTCTGGCGCAAGGTCAACGGCAGCGTTTCATTGCTGCCTGCAGGAGGCCGTCGGGCAGCCCCTTACGGGACACGCCGTAAACCGCCCTCCGGGCCCCGGCCCAGCCGCCAGCGGCTGGGCGTTCAGTCGCACGCGAGGCAGTGCCTCGCAAGCAGTGCGCCTTCACCCTTGGGGGCTTGGCAAAAACATCCATTTTTTTGACAGTCCCTACAGGGGCTGCCCGCCGGCCTCCCTCGACAGATCGCGTATGCGGTTGGCAGAGGCATACACGCGTGGCGTGTCCCTACGCAGCACCACATGGAAATGATCGAAACGGCATTTGATCTTCCATGGCCACCGACCGAATTCGGGAGGGCCGGCGGGTGCGGGGGTACGGGGGCTTTGCGAAACATGGATGTTTCGCAAGAGCCCCCATGGAAGGGTTCACGGCGCCCCCCGTACCCCCGCACCCGTCGGCCCTCAGCCAGAGATGCACCAGACGAAGGCTCTTGATTTGGACCCCCGCCATGAAACTGCTTGAAAACCTGTTCCAGCTCAGACAGCACGGCACCACCGTGCGGACCGAACTGCTGGCCGGGCTGACCACGTTCCTGACGATGTCCTACATCGTCTTCGTCAATCCCGACATCCTGTCCACCACCGGCATGGACCCGGGCGCCGTCTTCGTCGCCACCTGCCTGGCCGCCGCGCTCGGCTCGCTGGTGATGGCGTTCGCCGCCAACTTCCCGGTGGGCATGGCGCCGGGCATGGGCTTGAATGCGTTCTTCGCCTTCACCGTGGTCGGTGCCGCCGGCCTGCCCTGGCAGCAGGCATTGGCCGCTGTTTTCATCTCGGGACTGGTGTTCCTCGCGCTGTCGCTGACCGGCGTCCGCGCCTGGCTGGTGGCCGGTATTCCCGCCTCGCTGCGCGCCTCCATCGTCGCCGGCATCGGCCTGTTCCTGGCCATCATCGCCCTGCAGAAGTCCGGCGTGATCATCGCCAACCCCGACACCCTGGTTGCGCTCGGCCCGCTCAACACCGCCCCGCCGCTGCTGGCCCTGGCCGGCTTCCTGCTGATCGCCATCCTCGAAGCACGTCGCGTGCGCGGCGCCATCCTGATCGGCATTCTTGCCGTCACCGGCGCCGCCTGGCTGCTGGGCGCCGTGCAGTACCAGGGTGTCATCTCGCTGCCGCCCAGCCTGGCGCCCACCTTCCTGCAGCTCGACCTGCCCGGCCTGCTGCACCACGACGGCGGCGCACCCATCGCCGTGCTGCTGCAGGTCGTGCTGGTGTTCGTGCTGGTTGAAGTGTTTGATGCCACCGGCACCCTGTATGGCGTGGTCGGCCGTGCCGGCCTGCTCAAGCTGCCGGGCGCGCAGAAGCGCTTTGGGCGTGCGCTGCTGGCCGACAGCACCGCCATCGTGGCCGGCTCACTGCTGGGTACCAGCAGCACCACCGCCTTTGCCGAAAGCGCCTCCGGCGTGCAGGCCGGTGGCCGTACCGGCCTCACCGCGCTGGTGGTGGCCGCATTGTTCCTGGCCGCGCTGCTGTTCTCGCCGCTGGCCGGCATGGTGCCCGGCTACGCCACCGCACCGGCGCTGCTGTTCGTGGCCGGGCTGATGCTGCGCGAACTGGTGGACGTGGACTGGAACGACCTCACCGAGTCCGTGCCCGCTGCGCTGTGCGCGCTGGCGATGCCGTTTACCTATTCGATCGCCAACGGGTTGGCGTTCGGCTTCATCGCCTATGCCGTGTTGAAGGCCGGTACCGGTCGCTGGCGCGACGTGCATCCGGCGGTGTGGCTGGTGGCTGGGTTGTTCGTTCTGCGCTACGCGCTGGAATGATACAGAGCGTCACGACCAACGGTCGTGACCTACCGGTGGTGGGACGAGAGCGTCACGACCAACGGTCGTGACCTACCGGTGGTGGGACGGGGAGGTTACGGCCGGTGCTTGGTCGGTAGGTCACGACCGTTGGTCGTGACCCGCCTCATGCTGGCGGCAGCTCGAATACCTGGCGCAGGTAGGCGAGGTAGCCCGGGTCGTCGCACATGCTCTTGCCCGGCGAATCGCTCAGCTTGGCGACCGGCTGGCCGTTGCAGCGGACCATCTTGATCACGATGTTGAGTGGGGTCGGGCCCAGGTCGTTGGTGAGGTGGGTGCCCACCCCGAACGCAACCTGGCAGCGGCCACGGAAGTAATCGAACAGGCGCATCACCTTTTCGATGTTGAGCCCGTCGCTGAACACCAGCACCTTGCTGCGCGGGTCCACGCGACGCTCCTTGAAGTGCGCCAGCATCCGGTCGCCCCAGCTGAAGGGGTCGCCCGAATCGTGGCGCACGCCATCGAACAGCTTGCAGAAGTACATGTCGAAATCGCGCAGGAACGCGTCCAGCCCGACCACGTCGGACAGCGCGATGCCCAGGTCGCCGCGATACTCGCGCGCCCACGATTCCAGCGCCGCCACCTGTGAATCGCGCAGGCGCGGGCCCAGCGCCTGGAACGCCTGCAGGTACTCATGGGCCATCGTGCCGTGCGGGGTCATGCCGTACAGCCGCGCGAAATGCACGTTGCTGGTGCCCACGAACTGGTCGCCCAGCGCATCGCGCATCATCGGCAGCATGCGTGCGTGCCAGTCGCGCGAATAGCGGCGGCGGCTGCCGTAGTCGGCAATGCGGCACAGCTCGAAGCCCGGTGTATCGCGCAGCAGCGCGGTCTTGGCCCGCAGGCGACGCTCGCCTTCGGCGAAGTCCGGCGTGCTGGTGTTGCGGAACCAGACCTCGTTGATGATCGCCAGCAGCGGCACTTCGAACAGGATGGTGTGCAGCCACGGCCCGGTGATGTCCAGCTCGATCTCGCCCGGCACGGCCTGCGACGGGCGCAGGTCGATGTACTTGCGGTCCAGGTGGAACAGGCCGAGGAAGTCGGCGAAGTCCGGCTTCACGAAGCGCAGCCCGCGCATGTAGTCCAGCTCTTCGGGGCTGAAGCGCAGGCTGCACAGATGATCGATCTCGGCGTTGATCTGGTCGATGAACGCCGCCAGGTCGATGCCCGGCGTGCGGCACTTGAACCGGTACTGGACCTGCGCGCCGGGGTGCTGGTGCAGCACCGCCTGCATCATGGTGAATTTGTACAGGTCGGTGTCGAGCAGGGACTGGATGATCATGCCCGGATTATGCGCCTGCCAGCATGTACCGACCAACGGTCGGTACCTGCCGGGCTGCGCCATCCGCCGCCTTTCAGCGACCGCGCAGCAACCGTGGCACCTGCGCCGCGGCGTGCGCCCAGATCGCGCCCCAGACGGCGGCCTGCACCAGCAGGTTGCGCCGCGGCGCCTCGAACCGGCGGAAGTAACGCCACAGACCGCGATGCTTGTGCCATTCCACGAAGAACGGCCGCGAACGGCTCGACACGCCGCGCACATGCACCACCTGCAGGTCATTGGCGATGGCCACCACCGCCCCGGCTTCGCGCGCGCGGCGGCACAGGTCCAGGTCTTCGGCATGCAGGCGGTAGCCGGCATCCCAGCCGCCGATGCGGTCGAACAGCGCGCGCGGCATCAACAGCAGCGCCCCGGACAGCGCCGGCACCGTCTGCAGCACCTGCGTCGGGTCAGCCGGGATGGCCAGCTTTGCGCCCTGCCCCGGGTGGCGCAGCATGGCGCCGAAATCGGGATCGCGGCGGCGCACCGCCGCATCGGGCTGGCCCTGCTCGTCCACCTGCTCCACGCCCAGCACGCAATCGCCCAAAGCCTCTCCGCGCGCGCGCAGCTGCGCCAGCGTACCGGCCTGGACCATCAGGTCCGGATTGATGAAGGCCAACCACGGCGCCCGGCTGTCGGCCACGCCCTGGTTGTTGGCGGCGGCAAAGCCCGGGTTGTCGGGGTTGGCGATGAAGTGCAGGCGCGGGTCGGCAGTTGCATGGCGCTGCACGATGTCCAGCGTGCCATCGTCGGAATTGTTGTCGACCACGCGGATCTCGGCGACCTCGTCGGCCGCGCGCAACCGCGTCAGGCATTGGTCCAGCGTGCTGGCACTCTGGTAGCTGACGATGATGACGGCAATGCAGGGATTCAAGCAGGCGGCTCCGGGGCGGTTGCGGCGGGCGATCCGAACAGATCGCCCTGCGACCGGGGCATTATCGCCTGCTGGTGCAGGCGCTGCAGGTCCTGCCTGACCTGCAGCAACGGGTCGCCCATCAGGAACCCGGCCAGCCGCGGCTGCCAACTCGGCCAGCGCGTGCCCAGTGCTTCCAGGTCACCGTCGTGCGCCTGTGCTTCACCGTCGCGCGCGACATAGGCATTGGCACACAGCGCGTTGCGCCAGCCCAGGCCGGCCATGCGCAGGCTCAGGTCGATCAACGCCGCGTTCCAGGATCCATAGCTGTGCATGTCCAGGCCGCCGGCCTTGCGCCGCGCGTTGGCCCGCAGCAGGACCGCGTGGGTCACCGCCGAAGGCAGTTCCGGGTCGAGGGTCGGCAGTGCGGCGCAGGCCTGCGCCATCGCGTCCAGGTCGTCCGGCACCGGGTTGATCTCGCCCAGCCGTGGCCAGGCCGCGGTTTCGCCGGCATTGCACCACGGCGTGGCCGAACCGATCGAGGCATCGCGCGCGAAGCAGGCATCCAGCTGCTGCAGCCAGCCCGGCGCCGGTACCGCATCGGGCGCCAGCACCACCACCTCACTGCCTTCGCAGGCGCGCAGCATTTCATCCAGGTGCGCCACTTCGCCGATGGCACGCGCGCGTCGGGTGTACTCGGCGCGCAGCGGGGTGCTTTCCAGCCAGTGCGCGATCACCGCCTGCGCACGCGGCCCGGCCTGGCCATCGTCGGCCAGCCACACTGGCGTCTGCGCCGGCGTGCCGGCATCCAGCGCCGCCAGGCAGCGGTCCAGCGCGCTGTCATCGACCCCGATCGGCAGCAACACGATCGTTCCCATCCGTCCCCCTGTGTGCGGCGTCGTGACCGCAGCGTAGCAGGACTCAGCGCTTGGGGCGGGACGGGAACGGTTCCATGGCGCGGAAGCGGTTGCTGTATTCGTCGGTCAGGTTCCGCGACTCCTGCGCGTTGCGCACGATGGTCGGGGTCAGCAGCACGATCACCTCGGAGCGGTCGGTGTTCTGGGTCTTCCTGCCGAACAGCGCGCCGAGCACCGGGATCCGGCTCAGGCCCGGCACGCCGTTGGCGCCGTTCTCGTCCGAATTGGTGATCAGGCCGGCCAGCATGATGGTGTCCCCGCTCTGCACCGCCGCCTCGGTCGAGATCTTGCGGGTGTTGATCGGCGGATTGCAGGTGGTGCGGGTGGCGTCGCAGCCGGATGGGATGGCGCCGGCCGAGCTCACCTCCTGCACGATGTCCAGGAACACCACGCCGTCGCGGGTGATGCGCGGCCGCACCTTCAGGATCACGCCGGTGTCCAGGTACTGCACCTGGCTGTAGGTGTTGTCGCCGCCCACGCCGGTGTTGACCGACACCGAGTTGATCGGGATCTGCGTGCCTACATTGAGAGTGGCTTCGGCGTTGTTGCGCACGAAGATCGACGGGGTCTGCAGCAGGCGCAGGTTGCTCACCTTGTCCAGTGCGGTCACTACCGCGGCGGCGTTCTTGCCCAGGAAGGTCCAACCCAGGCCGCCTTCGCCTACCCGCCCGGAAATGCTGCCCCAGATCGAGCGGCCCAGTGCGCTGGGCAGGTCGATGCCGCTTTCGGTCTTGCCGGTCGCCACCGCCTGTTCGAAGAACCAGTTCACGCCATAGGCGAGGTCGCCGGTGAGCGAGACCTCGGCGACCTGCGCTTCGATGTGCACCTGCATCGGCATCACATCGAGCTTTTCGATGACTTCACGGATCGAACGCCACGCCTGCGGGGTGGACCGCACCAGCAGCGTGTTGGTTTCCTCCACCGCCGATACGCCGACCGAATCGCCCTGGATTTCCAGGTTGAAACTGGCGTTGCCCGGCTGCCGCTGCGGCAGGTTCATGGTGCCGTCGCCCATCCCGCCGGTGCGGGTGGTACCGGTGTTGCCGGTGCTGTTGAGGCTGTTGCCATTGGTGCCGTCGCGGCTGCCCAGCTCCTGCACGTTCGCACCGGGTGCCAGTGAGCTGCTGCCGCCACGCCCCGCGCGGCTGTTCTCACTGGCGAAGGCTTCGGCCAGGCGCTCGGCCAGGTCCTTGGCTTTGACGTAGCGCAGTTCGTAGGAGAACAGCCGGGCGCTGCCGCCGGCGGTATCGATGCGTTCCAGCCACTGCTGGATCTGGTCCAGGTAACGCGCCTGCGGGGTGATCACCAGCACCGCGTTGGCGTTCTCCAGCGGCAGGAAGCGGAACATGCCGGCGCTGGGAGTCTTGCTCTCTTCGCCGAACACTTTCTCCAGATCCGCCGCGACCTGCTCGGCCTTGCCGGTCTGGATCGGGAACACGCCCACGGACATGCCCGACAGCCAGTCCACATCGAAGATCTCGACGGTGCGCAGGTAGTTTTCCAGTTCGCTGCGGGTACCGCCGAGGGTGATCACGTTGCGGCCGCTGTCGACGTTGACGATCGCGTTCGGCCGCGCGTACGGCTCGAGCACTTTCTTCATTTCGGTGGCGGAGATGTACTGCAGCGGGATGACGCGCACCTCGAAACCGCGTGCGTTGGCCGCCGGCGCGGTGCTGGGTGCGACGGTGCCGGCCAATGCCTGGTCGGCGGCCACGATGTTGTAACGGCCGCCGCTGTAGACCATGCGCGCGTTGTTCCAGCCCAGCACCATCTCCAGCAGGTTCAGCGCCTGCGCCGAGGACACCGGCTTGGGCGTGGCCAGGGTTACCGTGCCCTGCACGCCGGGCGCGATCACGTAGTTCTGGCCGAGCATGTCGCCCAGGATCGCCTTGACCACCGCGTGTACCGATTCGCCTTCGAAGTTGAAGGTGGCGGTGCCGGTGCTGGCCTGCGACAACGCCGGCGACGGCGCGGCGGCGGCACTGCGGTTGATCATGGTGCCGCTGCCGCGGCGGATCACCGGCTGCGGTGCGCCGTCGGCGTTCAGCGGCTGCGCGTCCACGCCATCGTGCGAACCGTCGCCGGCCACCACCTGGTGCTTGCCATCAAGGACCGCGTCGCGGCGCACTTCGGGACCGGGCACGGAGGCGCAGCCTGCAAGCAGGGCCACGGCGAACGACAGGGAGAAAAGACGCAATGTCATGCTTTCACTCTATTTGGTTTGGCCGGAGCCGCCCGCGGGCGGCTGCTGCGACTGTTGCTGCTGCAATTGCTGGCGACGCGCCTGGATGCGCGCGCGGATGGCCTGCATCTGTTCTTCGCTCGGGCCCTGCGTGGCCGGCTTCTGCGCTGCGGCAGCGGCCGCATTCGCCGCTGCATTGGCGGCGGCTTCCGCCGCTGCCTGCGCCGCTGGCGGCGGAGCGCCGGTGAAGTTCGTCGTGGGTCCGCGGCCCGCGTTCTGCGTGGGCGCGGGAACCGGCGGGCGCGCGCCATTGGCCTGGCCTGCGCCGGCGGCGGTGCCCAGCACGGTCGGCGGTTCGCCGCCCTGCCCGCTGAAGGTCACCAGTTCCAGGGTCTGGGTGCCGCCGGGTCCACTGACGGTCGCACTGCGCGGCTCCAGCGCGAGCAGCTGCCAGCCGTTGACCGCATCGCCGTTGAGGCGCAGGCGCAGCGACTGCTTCTGGTCGGTGGTGAGGATGGCCATGCCGAATTCGGAGGTGAGCAGCACGCCGGTCAGGGTGACCGCGCTGGCGCTGCTGCCCGGCTCGCTGCCGCCCAGCAGGTACGGACGCGGCTTGCGGTCTTCGGCGAACAGCGGCCGCGCACCGATGCTGGCATACGCCTCGGCCGAGGCGATCCGTTCCGGCGCGGCCGCGGCCAGGGTCGGCAGCGGCGGTGGGGCACGGTCGCCGGCACCGGCCGGGGCGATGCGACCGCCCACGCCGAACAGCGTGGCGATCCAGATCGCGGCGGCCCAGGCGGCCACGCCGCCCAGCCACCAGCTGCGCAGGGGGGCCAGTTCAATCTTCATGGGTGCCCTCCTCGACCGGTTCGGCCGTGCCGGGATCGGCCGGGGTCGCCATCGCCGAGCCGACCGGTTCCAGACCTGCTGGCGCGGGTTCGTGTGCAGGCTCGACCGGCGCGGCGGCGGCATCGCTGCCTGCACCCGGGCGGAGGTAGCCAACCAGTTCGAAGGACACGTCCAGTCCGGTGCCGGTCTCGTTGGGCGAGGCCTGGAAGCGCTGCGCCAGCAGGTTGAGGTTGTTCACGAACAGGCGCGGGCTGCCGGTTTCCAAGGTGTGCAGCACCGCCGCCATTTCCGGCACGCCACAGCGCAGGCGGACCTGCAGGGCCACGCGCGGGAACTGCGCATCGCGCGCGGTGTCGGTCAGCGGTGAGCGGTTGCTGATGGTGCAGCTGCGGTTGCCAGGGCTCGCCGACGCGACCGCATCCTGCAACCGGCTCGACAAGGCGGCGGCGGCCGATTCAGCAGTGGGTTCGCGCAGGAAGCCGGGACGCCCTTCCAGCGCCGCCTGCACCTGCTGCAGGCGCTCTTGCACGGCGGTGCGCTGCTGCAGCTGGGACTGCACGCGCTGCTCGCGTTCCTGCAGCTCGGCAATGCCCTGGTTGATGTCCAGCAGCGGCCGGGTGAACCACGGATGCACCAGCAGCAGGTACGCCAGCGCGATCACCGCCAGCAGCAACGCCAGTGCCAGCCAGCGGTCACGGCGTGTTGGCGGCATTGCCATCGGCAACCTCCGGGGCGGGCGTGGCGGCGGCCGGGGCACCGGGCAGCGGCTGCAGCTCGGCGGTGAGGGTGAAGCGGTCACGGCCGGCGGCGCCGCCATCGGCCTGCAGCACGCCGGTCAGGTTGACCTTGCGCCACAGCGGTGAATCCTGCAGCAGGGAGACCAGCTGCGAGGCCTCGCGGCTCAGTCCGATCAGCTGCAGCGTGTTGCCTTCAACAGAAAGTTTTTCCAGGTAGGTGCCATCGGGCAGCAGCCGGGTGAGTTCGTTCCACAGCTCCACGGTGCTGGCATGTTCGGCGCGCCTGCCTTCCAGGAACGCGGCGCCATCCACCAGCTCCTGAAGCTGCTGGCGCTGCGCGGCGACGCGGCGCGCGTCGTGTGCGGCGGCATCGACCTGCCCGCGCAGGCGATCGGCGGCGGCCTGGCGGTTGTCCAGCAGCTGGGTGCCAGCCAGGGCCAGCAGCACCACGGTGGCCACGGCGAGCAGCAGGTTCCAGCGCCGCATCGGGTCGTGGGTGACCCGGCGCTGGGTCGGCGGCAGCAGGTTCACGCCCAGCGGCTGCCCCGCGCCATCGTCGGCATCCACGCCGGCCAGCTGCTGCGCCCAGCTGCCGGCCTGCTGCGACCACTGCTCCAGCGCCTGGCGCGGAATGACCACCAGTTCCACCTGCAGCTGGCCGTCGGGCAATGTGTCCAGTTCGCGGACGTCGTAGTGGACCTGATTGGCCTCGAACGGGGTCTGCCGGTCGATCTCGAAGCCGACCACGTCGCGCAGGCGCGGTGCAGCGGCGGCCGGCAGGCGCAGCGGGCGGCGCAGCACCGCGGCGGCCGGCAGCACCCAGTGCCGGGGCAGCGCGCGCAGGCGCGCATCCAGCACCCGCTCCAGGTCGGCCGGCGTGGTGGGCCACGGCAGTTCGGCCACGGCCTGCAGCTGGGTCGCGGTATCGCGGCGCAACACCAGCTGTTCGGCATGCCGCGACAGCAGCAGGCGCGAACGCGACCAGCCCATGGCCCATTGCCAGCGCAGCGGCAGCCAGGCCAGCAGCGAACGCCGCCACCAGCGCAGGCCATTGGCCACGCCGGGCGCGAACCGTCCCCGTGCCTGCACCAGACTGTCCCGCCATGCCGTCATCGTGCTGCCATTCCCTGTTCCCAGCGAAGTACTGTGTAAGTCGTTCCCGGCGTGCCTGCCGCGCCCATGCGCACTACCGCACGCAACACCGAAACCCGTCCGCGCTCATCCAGCGCGCGGCTCTCGATACTATAGGTGCCGCTGCCACTGGCAAGCGCGCCGGTCACGTTTTCGTCGCCGGCCGCTTCGGCCCGCTCGCGTTCGGCCAGCAGGCGTTCGGCATTCAGCCCGAGCGCGTTCAACACCGGCCCGGCCGCGAACCGGGGATCCGGACGCGACTGCCGACTGTACAGGGTCAGCATCGGTTCCATCCGTTCATACAGGTCGGCGTCCATGCCCAGCGCCCGCTGCAGCTCGCCGAGCGTCTCGAAGCGCCCGTTGCGCGCGCCATACGGAAGGCCGGCGGCCTGGTAGTCGGCGGTCTCGGCACCGCCGCCGGGCTGTTTGAGGCTGTCGGGATCGCGCCAATCGGCGATCGCACCCGCCAGCTGCTGGGCGCGCCCGGGTTCCACCTCCAGCGCGCGCAGGAAGGCGGTCAACAAGGCGGTATCAGCCAGGTTGAGGTTGATCTTGCCGTTCTCGTCGATGATCCGCAGGTCGATCTGGCGGCCATCGAAGGTCCAGCGATAGCGGCGGCCGTCGGCCTGCCATGGCGGTTGCAGCGCGGAGGGGCGCAGGCGGAACAGGGCGTATTCCAGGCCGGCGCGTGCATGCTCCTGGCCGATTGCATCGTCACCGATCACCCGCTGCTGCAGGTGCTCGACGCGCGCACTGAGCGCGAATGCGCCGACCACGGCGGTGAGCAGCGCGATCAGCCACAGCACCAGCACCAGCGCGGCACCGCGCGCGCGCCTCACGAGCGGGGCCCGCGCGACTGCGACAACGCGGCCACCATCGGCGGCCATGCCGGGCCCTGCTGCGGCACGATGCGGATCTCCACCAGCAACGGCAGCCGCCGGGTGTCCTCCCAGCGCGTCTGCCAGTCGCCCAGCTGGCCGCTGCGCGGATCGATGCCGCGGTAGCGGAACGCGACCTCGCGCAGCGCGTCGGCCAGCAGTTCTGGCGCGCGCGGCGGGGTTTCGTCGATGCGCTCGCCGTTCTGCACCAGGGTCAGCGCAACGTCCAGCCGCAGTGCATCGCCGTTGCGATTGACCTGCAGCTCATGCACGTAGGGCCCACCCCGGCCGAGATAACCCGGCAATTCGGACACGAACAGCATGCGCTGGGGCTCGCCTTGGAAATACAGCGGTTCGCGGGTGGGATCGGGCGGCTCGGCGGCGGTGGGCAGCGCCATGCTGAGGCGGCGGCGCAGGAAGCCTTCCACCGCGCGCATGCGCTCGTTCTGCGCAGCCACGCGCTCGCCCCGCTGGGCGATGTGCATCGCCGAGCGCACGGTGGCGAAGGCAAGCGTCAGTCCGCCGACCAGCAGTACGGTGGCCAGCAGCACTTCGATCAGGGTGAAGCCGCGTGCGCCGCGCCGGCTCATCGCGGCGCCTCGGGCGTGTTGGGCAACAGCCGCAGCGAACGCCACTGCAGGCGTTCGCCGTTGCCTTCGCCCCAGCGCACCTGCAGGGTCAGCTGGGCCAGGGTCGGCCCGCTGACGGTAGTGGCAGCGGTCTGGGGCAGCGCACTGGCGCGCGCATCCACGTACGGCTCCACCTGCAGCTCCCAGCGGTAGCGGCCGTCTTCCCAGTCGCCCTGCGAACGCCCTTCCTGCAGCGGTTGTTCGATGCCGGTCGCGGCCAGCAGCGACTGCGCGTGCAGCATCGCGCGGGTGCGCAGGTCGGCGTTGTGCACCTGGCGTGCGGCCCCGGACAGGCTGCCCAGCAGCAGCGTCAACGCCAGTGCCAGCAACGCGAAGGCGACGATCACTTCGAGCAGCGAATAACCACGCTGGTGCTTCATGGCGCGCCCCGCACTGGACTCGAGCGCACTTCGCCGGTGATCCAGCTCACGTCGATGCGCCACAGCGCATCGCGCATACCCAGTTCAATGGTGCCGCCACTGGAGCCGCCGTCGGGATGGAAGGCGATGCCGCCCTTGCCGTTGGCCACGCCGGCGACCTGGCCGGCACCCCGGAAATGGACCTCGAGTGCAGCGGGCAGGCTGCCGTGGCGGCCGTTGGCGGCTTCCCAGGTGCGCGCCTGCGGATCGATCAGGAAGCGCTGGCGTTCCCCGGTGGCAATGGCCTGGGTGCGTGTGTAGCGCAGCTGGCTGGCCACTTCCTTGCCGGCATTGCGCAGCCGCACGCCGTCGATGCCGCCGTTCATGGCGGTGGCGGTGAGCACCCCGATGATCGCGATCAAGGCCACCACCAGCAGCATTTCCAGCAGTGAAACGCCGCGCATGGCACGCCGTCGCGACAGGGCGCGCGGGCGTCGGGTGGGGCACGGCACGACGGGCATGCGCAAGCGTGCTTACTCGTACTTGATGTCCGCGTCGTAGCTGGTGCCACCGACCTTGCCATCCTTGCCCAGGCTGATCAGGTCGAACGGCTGGCCTTCGCCCGGTGCGCGGTATTCCAGTGCGTTGCCCCACGGATCGTTCAGCTCGCTGGCCTTGGCATACGGGCCCAGCCAGCCGTTGCTGCCGCCCGGTTGGGTGACCAGGTCGTCCAGCTTGGCCGGCAGCTTGCCGGTATCGAGCTGGTAGTTCTCGATCTTGCCGGCCATGGTCTGCACCTGCGATTTGGCGATGTTGGCCTTGCCACGATCGGCACCACCGAGCACGCGGCTGCCGACCAGGGTGAGCACCGCGCCGATCAGCACGATGACGATGATGATTTCCAGCAGGCTCATGCCCGACTGGTTGCGCGGAGAGGAAAAGCGGACCAGCTTGCGACGGTGGATCATGGAAGCTCCTTGCAGCATGTCGGAACGAAATGCGCCACGGCGGTCAGCCGATGGCATTGGTGAGGTCGTACAGCGGCACCAGCACGGCCACGATCACCAGGCCGACCACCGAGGCCAGCACCAGGGTGATCACCGGCACCAGCGCCGACAGCAGCCGATCGATGGCGCGTGCGGTTTCCTGTTCAAAGGTATCGGCGGTCTTGAGCAGCATGACATCCAGCGCGCCGGATTCCTCGCCGACCTGGATCATCTGCAGCGCAAGCCGGGGAAAGCGCTTGCCCTTGGCCAGCGAGGCGGACAGGCCGTTGCCGTTCTTGACCTCGTCGCTGGCCGCGTCCACGTCGGCGGCCAGCGCGCGGTTGCCCAGCACGTTGCGTGCGATGCCCAGGCCAGCCAACAGCGGCACGCCGTTGCGCAGCAGCGTGCCCAGCGTGCGCGCCAGCCGTGCGGTTTCCAGCTTGGCCACCAGTCCGCCGATGCCCTTGCGCTGCAGCAGCCAGCCATCCAGCGCCAGGCGCGCCGCGGGCTGGCGCAGCTTGCGTTCGATCACCAGCAGCGCCAGCGCCGGCACCACGATCATCGCCAGCCAGCCCTCGCGCACCACCAGGCCAGCAGTGAGCACCCACTGGGTGAACCACGGCAGCGCCACATCCAGGCTTTCGTACATCTGCGCGAACTGCGGCACCACGTAGCCCAACAGGAACAGCAGCGCCCCGCCGACCACCGCCAGCAGGATCGCCGGGTAGATCAGCGCATTGATCACCCTGCCCCTCAGCTCCTGGCTGCGCTCCAGGTAATCGGACAGACGCTGCAGGGTGTCGTGCAGGCTGCCACCGGCCTCACCGGCGCGCACCATGTTGATGTACAGCCGCGAAAACAACCCGTGCTGGCGTTCCAGCGCGGTCGACAGCGCGGCACCGCCGCGCACTACGTCGCGGATGTCGGTGATCACCCGCCGGCTGCGTTCGTCTTCGGGCAGTTCCAGCAGGATGGTCAGCGCGCGGTCCAGTGGCTGGCCGGCACCGAGCAGGGTGGCCAGCTGCTGGGTGAACTGCACCAGCGCGCCGCCGTCGAATGGCTTGCGCCGCAGCAGCGCCGCCCACGGGGTGCCGCCCGCACCGCCCTCGCTGGCCAGCCGCGCTTCCATCGGCAGATGGCCCTGGTCCTGCAGCCTGGCGGCCACGTCGGCTTCGCTGGCAGCCTCCATCTGGCCGTCGAACAGTTCGCCGTGCGCGTTGAGGGCCTTGTAGCGGTACTGCGCCATGCTCAGCTTTCCTCGGTCACGCGCAGCACTTCTTCGAGCGTGGTGTGGCCCATCAGCGCCTTGGCCAGGCCATCCTCATACATGGTGCGCATGCCGGCGGCGCGGGCGATCTGTTCCACTTCGCCCATGCCGGCGCGGCGCATCACCGCGCGCCGCAGCTCGTCGTTCATCACCAGGAATTCCATGATGGTGGTACGCCCGAGGTAACCGGTCGGCGCGATCGCCGAGGGCTGCGCGCGGTACAGGTAGATGTCTCCTTCCGGCTGCAGGCGGCGCAGCCCGAACTTGTCGATCTCCTCCGGTGAGGCCAGGTAGCGCAGCGCGTGCTGCGGTTCCAGCCGGCGCACCAGGCGCTGGGCCAGGATGCCGTTGATGGTGGAGGTGAGCAGGTAGTCTTCCACGCCCATGTCGAGCAGGCGGGTGATGCCGCCGGCGGCGTTGTTGGTATGCAGCGTGGACAGCACCAGGTGGCCGGTCAGCGCGGACTGGATCGCGATGCGCGCGGTTTCCAGGTCGCGCATTTCGCCGATCATGATGATGTCCGGGTCCTGGCGCACGATGCTGCGCAGCGCGTTGGCGAAGTCCAGACCGATCTGCGGCTTGGCCTGGATCTGGTTGATGCCTTCGATCTGGTATTCGACCGGATCCTCTACGGTGATGATCTTTACATCCGCGGTGTTGAGCTGGCTCAGCGCGGTATACAGCGTGGTGGTCTTGCCCGAGCCGGTGGGGCCGGTGACCAGCAGGATGCCGTGTGGCTGCTCGAGCACTTTGCGGAACTGCGGCAGGAACGCATCGGTGAAGCCGAGCCGGTGGAAATCGAACACCACGGTGTCGCGATCGAGCAGGCGCATCACCACGCTTTCGCCGTGCGCGGTGGGCACGGTGCTCACGCGCAGGTCCAGTTCCTTGCCCTGCACGCGCAGCATGATGCGGCCATCCTGCGGCAGGCGGCGCTCGGCGATGTTCAGCCGCGCCATGATCTTGATGCGGCTGATCACCGCAGCGGTGAGGTTGGCCGGCGGGCTTTCGCCTTCGATCAGCACGCCATCGACGCGATAACGCACCTTCAGCCGGTTCTCGAACGGTTCGATGTGGATGTCCGACGCGCGCAGTTCCACCGCACGCTGGATCACCAGGTTGACCAGGCGGATCACCGGCGCTTCGGAAGCCAGGTCACGCAGGTGCTCGATGTCGTCGACCACGCTGCCTTCGCCGTCAGCGGTTTCGATGATGGCGCCCATCGCGCTGCGGCCCTGGCCGAACCAGCGTTCGATGACGTCATCGATCTCCGAGCGCAGGCCCACGTGCAGGCGTACCGGCACCGCCATCGCCAGCTGCACCGCATCGGCGGTGTACGGCTCCTGCGGGTCGCTCAGCCACAGGTCGAGCACGCCGTCGTGCAGCGCCAGCGGGCAGGCATGGAATTGTTTGAGGAAGCGCAGCGACAGCGGCAGCGCATCGATCAGGGATTCGGGGGGCGCTTCGGCCACGCTCTTGCCCTCCAGCAGCGGCAGCCCCAGCACCTCGGCACAGGCCTGCGCGTGGTCGCGCTCGGACACCAGGCCCAGCCGCACCAGCAGCGGCAGCAGGCTGCCACCGGCTTCGCGCTGCAGCGGCCGCGCGCGGGCCAGGTCGGCCTCCTTCAGCCGCCCGTTGCGCAGCAACAGCGCCACGATGCGGGTTTCCGCATCCATGGCTGACTCTTCAGCAAGATCGTGGGTTACCGCATTCACGAAAGCTCTCCTGGCGACCCGCAGACTTTAGCAGTTCGCCGTGATGCCACATGCGGTGGTGGCCAATGAAAAACGGGAGCCCGTCACATGACGGGCTCCCGCAGTTCTTCCCGGCTGTTACTGGACGGCCTGGATGCTCACGTTGCTGTAAGCCGATTCACCCACCAGCTTGATGTAGTAGGTGCCCGCCACCGGCGCGGTGAAGCGAACGGTTTCACTGTTGCCCGGACGCGCGGACTTGGCATCGAAGTCGGTCGCGGTCGGCTCGGCGCCGGCGCTGACGTACAACGACACGTTGCCGCTGCCGCCGTAGGTGAGGACGCTGAGCGTCTTGCCCGCGGTCGCTTCGAAGCTGTACAGCGTTTCACTGCCACCGGCACCGGTCAGCCCGCTGACCGCCACGCGGTTGGTGAGCGGCGTCGCATCCGGCGCGCAATCGACCGTGCACGGTTCTTCCAGGGCCTTGTCCAGTGCACCCTTGGCGTCGACGATGCCGCTGCCGATCGGGGTGGCCGCCGGGATGGTCACCGGGAAGTTGCGTGCGCTCTGCTTGAGCAGGGTCTCCAGCTGCGCCGGGGTCAGCGGGTCCTTGCCGGCCGAGGCCAGCGCGCCCTGCACCAGCGCGGCCACGGCGGCCACGTGCGGCGAGGCCATCGAGGTGCCGCCCATGCCCATGTAGCTGTAGGCACCGGAGGTCGGGGTGGTCAGGCCGTTGTAGCCGGCCTGCCAGACGTAACCGCCCGGGTTGCCGTCGACGCCACCGCCGCCGCCCGGACCGGACAGGTCCACGGCCGCGCCGAAGTTGGAGTACGACGCGATGCCGCCGGTGATGCGGGTGGCACCCACGGCGATCACGTTGGCGCAGCTGGCCGGACGGTAGCCCGAGGCATTGGAGGCCTGGTTGCCGGCGGCCACCACCACGGTGGTGCCGCGCGAGACCGCGCCGTTGATCGCATCCTGGTAGGCCGGGTCGCACGCGCCGCCGCCGCCCAGGCTCATGTTGATCACTTCGGCCGGGTTCGGGTTGGCCGGCACGCCGGCTACGGTGCCACCGGAGGCCCAGGTGATCGCATCGGCGATGTCGGACAGGTAGCCGCCGCACTTGCCGAGCACGCGCACCGGCAGCACCTTGGCCTTGTAAGCGAGGCCGGCCATGCCGACGGTGTTGTTGGTGGCTTCGGCAACGGTGCCCGACACGTGCGTGCCGTGCCAGGAGCTGTCTTCGGCCAGCGAACCGGCGTAGCACTCGTTGTCGTTCTCTACCCAGTCGCCGTAATCCAGCGCGCCGGGCACGCGTTCATCGGTCGGGCGGCGCGAGGTCTCGGCGTCGCTGATGAAGTCGTAGCCTTCCAGCAGCGTGCCGGCGGCGAAGTCCGGGTGCTGCGGCAGGATGCCGGTATCCAGCACCGCCACCACCACGCCCTCGCCCTGGGCCACGTCCCACGCGGCCGGCGCGTTCACGCCGCCGGTGGCGCTGTGCAGGTGCCACTGGTACTGCG
Organism: Stenotrophomonas sp. CCNWLW57; assembly: GCF_037203925.1. Classification (NCBI taxonomy): domain Bacteria; kingdom Pseudomonadati; phylum Pseudomonadota; class Gammaproteobacteria; order Lysobacterales; family Lysobacteraceae; genus Stenotrophomonas; species Stenotrophomonas sp. CCNWLW57. Next base: position 133,526 of record NZ_JBBCBJ010000007.1, on the reverse strand, counting down.
CGTAGTACTGATCGTTGGGCACCAGCTGCGCGGTTTCCTTGGCGCGCAGGTCGGCGCGCTGCAGCTTGACGTCAGCCGCGGCGTACTGGACCGACGGATCGGCCTGGATTTCCTTCAGCACCTTCTGCAGGTCGGCCTGGCTGAGCTTGCCCTGCAGGCGGATCACATCGGCACCGGTGCCGAGCCGGCGCACTACCTGCGGGCTGGCTGCCGCGGCACGCGCGGTGGTGGCGCCGAGGCTGGCGCGCGAAACCGCCGAGGTCACCGTGGCCAGCTTGGCCGAGCGGTCGGAGGCCGCAGCGGTGCCGGTGCGGTACTTGACGATGATGCGTTCGGAACCCTGTTGGGCGGTGCTGGCCTGCTTCGCCGGTTCCTTGACCGGCAAACCGGCGGCATAGGCGCTGGCGCCCACGGACAGCGACAGCACGGCGGCTGCCAGCACGTTGATGCGAAGGTTCTGCTTCTTGGTCACGGTGTAATCCTCTTCAAGGTCATGGATCAAACGACTGTTCAGGCCAACACTCCATGCGGAAACCCCGGCCGGCCCTGGCCAGGGTCTCCGTGACCCGCCCCCTCAGGCCTTGCATTGCATCGGGCGCGTTACCAGCCGAAGCCGGCACCCACGCCCACCGAGCTGTCATCACTGCTGAATGCGCCGCCGACAGTGACCGTGGCGCGGTCGCTGAGGGCCCGCTGGTAGCCCAGCGACAACGCCGACTCGCCGCTCTGGAAGCCGACACCGACACCGACGCGGTTCTGCGTGCGGATGCCGGCGGCACTGGTGGCCATGTTGAGCATCGCGGCGTTCATCGCGCCCTGGCGGTCGATGCGGCGGTCCTGGTGGCGCAGGCGCTCATCGATTTCGCCCTTGTAGATGTCGAAGCTGTCGGCCATCGCGCTGTAGCGCTGGTCGGTGTAGCTGTTGGCGGTGGCGATGCCACCGTCCAGCTGGCCCTTGTTGACCGCATCGGTGGCCGCGCTGCCGGCGGCCACGTTGGTGACCTGGCGTTCGGCACCGACGGCACCCACCGAGACCGTGTCGGCGCGGTCGGCGACCGAGCCCTGGCCCAGCGCTACCGAGTTGGCGGCCGTGGCGCTGGCCCCCTGCCCGATCGCGGTCGCCGAGGCACCGCTGGCCACGGCACCGTCGCCCATCGCCACCGAGGTGACCGGTGCGACGACGGCCGCGACCGGCTGCGGCGCACCGACACTGGCAGCGGTCGGCGTGCCCTGCACGACCGGAGCATCGGCACTGGCCACGCGGGCGGTGTCGGTGCTGGCGGCGGTGGTTTCGGCCGTGGCCGCCGCCGTATCGGCCGCCTCGGGCGTGGCCGCCACGCTGGCGGTGGACACCGACGCGGAGCGCGCACGTGCCGCGTTGCTGCTGCCACCGGCCACGCGCTGGTCGATTTCGCTGACCTTGGCATCCAGCGCCCCAAGCGCGTCACCCACGTTGTTGTAGGTGCTGCCCTGGATCACGTAGTTGGGCGCGACGAACACGCCCTGCATGCCGACGCTGGCGCCGCCGCCGAGGAAGCTGGCGGTGTCGGTCAGCGCCTGGAACAGCTGCCCGCCATTGACGGCCTGGCGGCTGCCGCTGGCGATCGAACCGGTGGCGACGTTGTCCAGGGTGGTGCCCTCCACGCCCGACAGGGTGAGCCTGTCGCGGGTGCTGTCGTCGTAGGTCAGCGCGTTGGCGGTCACGTTCTCCACCGAGCCGATGCGGTCATCGATGTCGCCGACCCGGGTTTCCACGGCGCCCACGCGCTGGTTGGTGGTGTTGAGCTGGCCGCCGGTGACCGCATCGGTGCTGCCTGCGGCGACACGACCGGCCGCGACGTTGACGATGCGGCGGGTGGCCGGCGAATCGGTACCGTTGCCGCCACCGACCGAGACCACGTTGGCCTCCACCGCACGCGACCCTGCACCCAGCGCCACCGAGTTGGCACCGGACGCACCGGCAGCGGACCCGATGGCGATGCCGTTGGCGCCGTTGCTGACGAAGGCACCGTTGCCCACGGCCACGCCGTTGGTGGCGTTGGTCGAGGCCAGGCGGCCGACCACGGTGCTGTTGTCACCGCGTGCCGAGGCATCCGCACCGAGCGCCGTGGCGCCGGTGGCCGACGCGGTGGCCGCAGTACCCACCGCGCTGCTGCGGGTGCCGCTGGCGGTGGCGCCCGAACCGGCGGCCAGTGCATCGGTGCCGCTGGCGTTGGCCACGCCGCTGCCGCTGGCGTCGAAGTGCTGGCCCACGGCATCGGCGGTCGCCGCGACGCTGTCCAGCTGCGCCTTGTTGACCGCGTCGTTGGCATTCACTGCCGCACCGACATTGGTAATGCGGCGCGTGGCCGGACCAGTGGTGCCGTTGCCGCCACCGACCGAGACCACGTTGGCTTCGGTGGCACGCGAGCCTGCGCCCAGTGCCACGCTGCCGGTGCCGCTGGCCCAGGCGCTCTTGCCCAGCGCGGTAGCGTTGATGCCGCTGTAGGCGTAGCTGTCCTGGCCGATCGCGGTGGAGCCGGCCGAGGTGGCCCACGCCAACTGGCCCACGGCGGTGGTCTGTGCCGCAGTGGCCCAGGCGCTGGCGCCGCCGGCGAAGCTGTTGGCGCCGCTGGCCTGCGCGCTGTTGCCGATGGCGATGCCATACGCGCCAGAGGCGGTGCTGCCCCAACCGAACGCGGAGGCGTAGTCGCCGCTGGCTTCGGCACCGTAGCCGAGCGCGGTGGTGCGCAGCCCGCTGGCAGCACTGAACGCACCCACTGCCGTGCTGTAGTCGCTGCCCGCTTCGGCGCTGTAGCCGACGGCGGACGACTGCAGCCCGGCCGAGGTCGCGCCGGCACCGCTGGCGGTGCTGAACACCCCGGTGGCCTGTGCGCCGGCACCCAGTGCGGTGGCGCCGGTGCCGCTGGCACTGGTGGCCTTGTCGAGCAGCACGTTGCCGTTGGCATCTTCGTAGTACAGCGAACCACCGATGGCGGTGGCCGAATCGGCGGTGGCCGAGGCGTTGTAGCCCGATGCCGACGCATAGCGACCCGACGCCAGCGAACCGCTGCCGTAGGCCGACGCGCCGGTGCCGAACGCGTTGGACGCTTCGCCTGCCGCCGTGGCATAGGCGCCATCGACATAGCTGCCCACGTCATCGCCATTGCCGCTGCCGGAAGCCTTGAAGTAGCGGTTGGTTTCCTCGGCGGTATCGGCCACGGCGTTGAGCTGGTCGAGGTTGACCGCGTCGGTGCCTTCGGTACCGGCGGCCACGTTGGTGATCTGCCGCTGCGCAGTGGCGGTGCCGACCGAGACGCTGTTGTCGCGGTCCGCACTGGAGCCCGCACCCAGCGCGACGCTGTTGACGCCGGTGGCGGTGGCGCTTTCGCCCAGCGCGGTGGCGCTGGCGGCATCGGCCCATGAATTCCAGCCGACCGCAGTGGCGTAGTCATCGGTGGCCCAGGCACCGGCGCCGAAGGCCGATGCACCCGTGCCTGACGCGCGCGCCGGAATGAAGCCGAAGAAGGTGCTGCCGCCGACGGCGACGCTTTCGTCGCCGGTGGCTTCACTGAACTCACCCACCGCCACCGCGCTGGCACCGGACGCCGTGGCGGCTGCACCCACCGCGGTTGCATAAGCGTTGGAGGCGACTGCGCCATAACCCAGTGCCGAGGACAGCTCACCGGTGGCTTCGCTGTACCCGCCGAACGCCGATGCACCGGCTTCCGACGCCGTGGAGCGGAAGCCGTTCGCCGTGGCCTGCTGGCCCGACGCGATGGCTTCGCTGCCGCCGGCCGTGCTGTACGCACCGGAGGCCTGCGCACCGGCACCCACCGCGCTGGCACCGATCTCGCTGGCGGCGGCACCGTTGCCGATGGCCACGCTGTTTTCGCCGGTCGCCTGGGCCTCGCTGCCCAGCGCGGCCGCACCTTCGCCGGTGGCAAGCGCGTTGAAGCCGATGGCGGTGGCATTGTTGGCCAGCGCGTTGGCACCACTGCCAAGTGCGCTGGCGCCATCGCCGATCGCATTGGATGCTTCACCCGCCGCCAGTGCGTTGTCGCCTTCCACATAGGCACCGGCATCGCTGTCGTCGCTGCCGCTGGCCTGGAAGTATTTGCTGGTGGTTTCAGCCACCGCAGCCACTTCCTTCAGCTGAGCCACGTTCACCGCATCGGTGTCTTCGGTACCGGCACCCACGTTGGTGATCTGGCGGTCAATCGCGTCATGCACCACGCCGGCCGCATCGGTCCAGGCTTCGGCCGCACCGACCGATACCGTGTTGGCACGGTCGGCCAGCGTGCCGGCGCCGAGCGCGACACTGTTTTCGGCGTCCTTGGTGGTCCAGGTGTTGCTGCCCACCACGGTCGAGTTCAGCGCCTGGGCGTAGCTGTTGTAGCCAACCACGGTGGCGCCATCTTCGGTGGCCCACGCCTCGCTGCCGACGGCCGTGGTCTGGATGCCCTGGGTGCTGCTGTTGGCATCGGCGCCGGCCAGGGCGTTGAAGCCGACCGCCACGCCGTTCTGTGCGGTGGCCGCGTTGTTGCCCAGCGCCACGCCGTACTCACCGGCATTGGCCTGCACGCCGAACGCCGCACCGGCCACGTTGGCACGCGTGCCCTGGCCCACTGCGGTGGCTACTTCGTCCGCGTAGCTGTAGGTACCGATCGCGGTGCCGAAGAAGGCAGCCGTGGCGCCCGCGCCGAACGCACTGGCGGCCCAGCCGTCGGCGGTGGCGAAGTTGCCGATCGCCGTGGTTTCACGACCCAGCGCCCACGCCCCGTACCCTACTGCGGTGGATGCCAGGCCACTGGATTCCGCGCCCGCACCGACCGCCACAGAGCCGAAGCCCTGCGACAGCGCGCCGCCGCCAATGGCGATGGCGGCACCGCCACTGGCGGTGCTCAGGTCACCAAGGGCGACCGCGCCCTGCCCGCTGCTGGCCGCGTTGCTGCCGATGGCAACCGCATAATCGGCGGTCGCCGTGGCATTGAAGCCCACTGCCGTCGCCTCGTTGGCAACCACCGTGCTGCCCGCACCCAGCGCCGTGGCGCCGTTGCCGATGGCATTGCTGGCCTCACCGGCGGCCAGCGCATCATCGCCGTCGACGAAGGCACCGGCATCGCTGGCATCGCTGCCGCTGGCCTGGAAGTACTTGCTGGTGGTGGCGGCCGTATCGGCCACCGCATTGAGCTGGTCCAGGTTCACCGCATCGGTGCCTTCGGTACCGGCAGCCACGTTGGTGACCTGGCGCTCGCTGCCGGCGCTGCCGACCGACACGCTGTCGTCGCGGTCGGCGATCGAATCCGCACCGAGCGCCACGCTGTTTTCGCCTTCGGACGTCGCCGCGTTGCCCAGCGCGGTGCTGTTCAACCCGGGCGACCACGCACCGCCGCCCACGGCGGTGGAATAGTTGCCCGAGGCTTCGGTCGGCAGCAGGCCGAACAGCGCACCGCCGATGGCCACGCTGTTGGTGCCGCTGGCCAGGCTGCCCTGGCCGGTGGCGGTGCTGTAGGCACCGGTGGCTTCGGCGTCACCGCCGAGCGCCACGCTGTTGGAACCGGTGGCCTGGGCGAAGCTGCCCAGCGCGGTGGCGTTGAACGCGGTGGCGGCGGCATAGCCACCGATCGCGGTGGTGTAGCCGGCAGTCGCTTCCGAGGCGAAACCGTAGCCGGCCGACAGGGTGCCGCTGACCACGCTTTCCGCGCCGACCGCAGTGGCGCCCGAGCCGCTGGCGGTGCTGTAGTAACCCAGCGCCACCGATTCCTCACCGGCCGCTTCGGACAGTGCGCCGCTGGCGAGGCTGCCGGCGCCCGAGGCGATGCTGGCCGCACCGTTGGCAGTGCTCTGCTCACCCGACGCCAGGCTTTCGGCACCGTTGGCGGTGGCGTATTCGGCAGTGGCCTGTGCATCGGCACCGGTGGCGGTGGCATTGCCTGCGCTGGCAAGTGCATTCAGGCCAACCGCGGTGGCGCCGTCAGCGAGCGCGAACGCACCACTACCGACTGCCGAGGCGCCGGTGCCGCTGGCGAAACTGCTGGAACCCACTGCCGTGGCGTAGTCGCCATCGGTGGCGGCGTTGGAACCGGCCGCCACGCTTTCCGCTCCGCCGACGACCGCCACGCCATCGCCGCTTGCCTGGAACTTGTTAGTGGCGGCCGTGAGCTGATCGACGTTGACGGCATCGGTACCTTCCGTGCCGGCCGCGACCTGGGTGATCTGGCGCTGCTGGTCGTCATTGCCGACCGATACGGTGTACGCGCGGTCGGCGCGTGCGCCAGCGCCCAGTGCCACCGCGTTGGCGGCACTGGCATTGCTGCCCGCGCCGATGCCTATCGCGCTTTCGCCGCCGGCCACGACATTCGTGCCGATAGCGATGGTGTTGATGCTGTTGCCCAGCGCCTGGTAACCCACCGCGACGCTGTTGTCGCCGTAGCCGAACGCACCGCGGCCGAGCGCGGTGGCGCTGTTGCCGCGCGCCCAGCTGTTGTAGCCGATCGAGGTAGCACCGCTGCCATCGGCCCACGCCGCATAGCCCACGGCGGTGGCATTGGCCTCGGTCGCCCACGCACTGGAACCGAACGCGGTGGCACCATCGCTGGTGGCCCATGCGTACGCACCGGTAGCGGTGCTCTCGCTGCCGCTGGCGAAGGCGTTGTCGCCCTGCGCCACGCTGTACTCACCCGTAGCGCGCGACTTGTAGCCCTGCGCCAGGCTGTTGTCGCCGGTGGCCTGTGCGCCACTGCCGTACGCGTTGCTCTGCGCGCCGGTGGCCTGTGCACCTGCACCGACGGCAACGGCATCCTGCGCGGCGGTGGTGCCCACTGTCACCGCGTTGCCATCGGCATCCACGATCGGCGAGTTGTACTGGTCGTAGGCCTGGCCAACGCCACCAATGGCGACGCTGCCGTTGCCGGTGGCGGCGACATTGCGGCCCACGGCCACCGTGTCATCGCCCACTGCGGACGCACCGTTGCCCACCGAAGTGGCGCCTGCGCCGATGGCATTGCTGGCCTCGCCTGCAGCCAGCGCGCCGTCGCCATCGGCGAACGCGCCCACGTCGCTGTCCTGCGAGCCGTTGGCCTTGAAGCGGTAGGCGGTGCCGTCCGCGGTCCCGGCGACGGCATCCAGCTGCGCCTTGTTGACCGCATCGGTGGCTTCGCTGCCCGCGGCGACATGGGTGATCTGGCGTTCGTTGCCGACATCGCCGACCGACACCGTGTTGTCGCGCACGGCGGTGGAATTGGCCCCCAGGGCGACGCTGTTGGCGCCGCGCGCGGTGCTGTAGAAGCCGACGGCCGTGCTCAGTTCGCCACTGGCCCAGCTTTCCGCACCGAGTGCGGACGCGCCTTTGCCCGGTGCGTAGGCGAAGTAGCCCACGGCGGTGGCTTCTGTGCCCGAGGCTTCGCTGAGCGTGCCGTTGGCCACGGCGTAATCGCCGCTGGCAATCGCACCGGCGCCGACCGCGGTGGCGGCCTCGCCACTGGCCTGGGTGTCGACGAAGAAGCCCAGGCCGGGAATCAGGTCGACCGGACCGCCGATGGCGGTGCTGCTGGTGCCGCTGGCCGCGCTCTGCGTGCCCACCGCCGTGGCGTAGTCGCCGGTGGCATTGGCCACCGCGCCGAACGCCGACGACTGTGCGCCGGCCGCATAGGCGCCGACGCCATACGACGAGGCGGCAAAGCCCGCCGCTTCCGCGCTGGCGCCGACGGCGGTGCCGCCGACGCCGGCGCTGGTGGCGCCGGTATCGACCGGCACGCCGCCGTTGGTGATCAGCGGGTTGCCGTCTTCATCCACGGCAGTGCCGCCCACCGCCACGCTGCCCGGGCCGTTGGCCTGCGCGTTGGTGCCGAAGGCGGCGCTGTTCTGGCCGCTGGCCAGCGCGTTGTAGCCCACCGCGGTGGCGTTCTGCGCCACCGCGGTGGCGCCGCTGCCGAGCGCGGTGGTGCCGGCGCCGAGGGCATTGGTGGCTTCGCCCACGGCCGTGGCGTTGTCGCCGTCGGCAAAGGCGCCTGCGTCGCTCTCGGCGCTGCCGGTAGCCTGCACGTACTTCGCGGTGGTGCCTGCCACCTCGCCCACCTCATCGAGCTGGGCCTTGTTCACCGCATCACCGGCTTCGGTGCCGGCGGCGACGTTGGTGATCTGCCGTTGCAGGCCGTTGTTGTTGCCGACCGACACGGTGTCCACGCGATCGGCGTAGGAGCCTGCGCCCAGCGCGACGCTGCCGACCGCAACCGCTGCGGAGTTGGAACCCAGCGCCGCACTGAAGTCGGCCACCGCCGTGCTGAACGCACCCACCGCAATCGAGGCTTCGCCGCCGCTGCCGGCGCCGCGGCCGAGCGAGGTGCTGCCCGCGCCGATCGCCAGTGCGCCGCCACCAATGGCGGTGGCGCCATCGGCGCTGGCTTCGGCCAGCCCGCCAATCGCGGTGGCTGCGCCATTTTCGCTGGCGGCAAACGCGGATGCGCCCAGCGCCACGTCACCCAGTCCGAACGCCATCGCGCTCTGTCCCACCGCAACGGTGGCGTCGCCGATGGCCAGGCTGTTCTGGCCGAATGCGCTGCCGCCCAGGCCGGCGGCAACGGCATCGCTGCCTACCGCCGTGGTGGCGTTGGCCAGCGCCTGGCTGTTGCGGCCCAGCGCGGTGGCGCCGTCGCCGTCTGCATTGGCACTGGCGCCGGCAGCGAGTGCGCCTTCGCCCTCGATGCGGGCTGCATCGCTGTCGTTGCCTTCGCCGTCCGCCTTGAAGTAGCGCGTTGCGCTGGCCGCCGTTGCAGCGACGGTGTCGAGCTGCGCCTTGTTCACCGCATCGGTCGCCGCGGTACCGGCGGCCACGTTGGTGACCTGGCGTTCCTTGCCGGCATCACCGACCGACACCGTGTTGGCGCGTGCAGCGCGCGAGCCGGCACCGAGCGCCACGCTGTTGGCCGCCGAGGCGGTGCTGTTGCTGCCGATGGCCACGGCGTTCGCGCCCGATGCGGTCGCATTGCCATCCACCACGCAGCTGTCGATCACGTTGCTGTTGAGCACCACGCAGTTGGCGTTGCCCCCCACTTCCACCGACTGCGCCTGCGCACTGGAGGGCGCGCCGGCCATGCCCAATCCAAGCGTCAACGCAATGGCGGCCGAGAGCACGGCGCCACTGCGCGTGTCGGAAGATCGTCGCTGATCGATGACCACGCCCGGGGTCTGGCTGCTGGCGAGTTCGGAGGCAACGACCATCTGCCCCAGTGCTTTGTTCCAGACCTTGCGATAAATCCGATTCATCGATGCGACTCCTGGTTGGCTGGTTTTGGGCAAAGCGACGCCAACGCCAGGCCGCGTGGCCCAACGTCCCCTGGGGGCGTTTTCCGCTTGATTTACTGCGTTGTGCCGGATGGCGCGCTATCGGCGCGATCAACGAACAGAGAACTCGCCATCCTTGCGGTTGATTCCGAACTGAACGATTGCAAACTGAGAACTCAGTGTTAACGCACGGTTTCGGTGGCGTCAAGACTTTGACAGACGAAAGTGTTCGAACGCGCAAGGCGTCACACATTCGACTATTCATCAACGCATTTTGTTAGATCGATGTGAGCATTCGCCATCACGCGACTTCACACATGTAACGCGCTGTAACTCGTTGGCTGTGCTCGACTTGAACGCCACCCAAAAAAAACCGCCGAACAGGTCGGCGGTCTTTTTTTCACTTCTCTTTCACTCGACTTTCACACGGCGTGCACCGTCGTTCAGCCGCACCATACTCTTGCGTTGCGGAACATGCGCAGCCACGGCGAGTCGCCGTTCCAGTCCGCCGGACGCCAGCTGAGGTTCACCGCGCGCGGGGTGCGCTCGGGGTGCGGCATCATGATCGTCACGCGGCCATCGGTGGTGGTCAGGCCGGTGATACCGTCGGGCGAGCCGTTCGGGTTCAGCGGGTACTGGGTGGCCACGTTGCCGTCGCCATCGACATACCGCAGCGACACGCGGGCGGCGGCCTGGTCGACGGCATTGGTGAACACCGCCTGGCCTTCGCCGTGCGCCACCGCCACCGGCAGGCGCGAACCGGCCATGCCACGCAGCAGGATCGACGGCGATTCGACGATCTCCAGCAGCGCGGTGCGGGCTTCGAACTGCTCGCTGCGGTTGCGCCGGAACTGCGGCCAGTGCTCGGCACCGGGGATGATGTCCTTGAGCTGGCTCAGCATCTGGCAGCCGTTGCACACGCCCAGCGCGAAGCTGTCCTGGCGGGCGAAGAAGCCGGCAAAGGCATCACGCAGCGCGCTGCGCTCCAGCACCGAGGTGGCCCAGCCGCGGCCCGCACCCAGCACGTCGCCGTAGCTGAAGCCGCCACAGGCGGCCAGGCCGGTGAAATCGGCCAGGTCGACGCGGCCGGCGATCAGGTCGCTCATGTGCACGTCCACGCTGCGGAAGCCGGCGCGTTCGAAGATGTTGGCCATTTCGATCTGGCCGTTGACGCCCTGCTCGCGCAGCACCGCCACGCGCGGACGCGCGCCGGTGTTGATGAACGGGGCGGCCACATCCTCATTGAGGTCGAAGCTGAGCTTCGGCTTCAGGCCCGGCGCGGTGAAGCTGCGCGCGATGGCGCGCTCCTGGTCGGCGTTGTCGGGGTTGTCGCGCAGCTTCTGCATGGCGTGGGTGACCGACCACCAGGCATCGAACAGCGCTTCCCAGCGCCATTCAACCAGGCTTTCGCCCTGCAGCGACACGCGCACCACCGGGGCCGTGGTCGGGCGGGCGATGCGCTGGGCACATTCGGTCAGCGCATGGCGCTCGACCAGGTCGGCGAAGGCCGCACGGTCTTCGCGGGCGATCTGCACCACCGCACCCAGCTCTTCGTTGAACAGGCTGCGGAACGGATCATCGCCCCACGCATCCAGGGTGATGTCCAGGCCCTGGCGCGAGGCGAAGGCCATTTCGCACAGCGCGGCGAACGCGCCGCCGTCGCTGCGGTCGTGGTAGGCCAGCAGCAGGCCGGACTGGCGTGCGTCGCGGATCAGTTCGAAGAACGCACGCAGGCGCTGCGGATCATCCAGGTCCGGCACGGCACCGGCAAACGCCGGCAGCGCGCTGTGGTCGGCGTGCACCTGGGCCAGGATCGAACCGCCCAGGCGCTGCTTGCCGGCGCCCAGGCCGATCAGCCAGAGCTCGCTTTCCGTCTCGCGGTCCAGCAGCGGGGTCAGCTGGGTGCTGGCATCGGCCACCGGCGCGAACGCGGTGATCACCAGCGACACCGGCGACACCGACTTGTGCGCCTCACCGGCGTCGTGCCACTGCGCCTGCATGGACAGCGAGTCCTTGCCGACCGGGATGCTCAAGTCCAGCTGCGGGCACAGTTCCATGCCCACTGCGCGCACTGCGTCGTACAGCAGCGCGTCTTCGCCGTTGTGGCCCGCCGCGGCCATCCAGTTCGCAGAAAGCTTCACCGTTTCCAGCGCATCGACCGGGGCCGCGCACAGGTTGGTGATCGCTTCGCCCACTGCCATGCGCGCCGAGGCGGCGGCATCGAGCAGCGCCAGCGGGGTGCGCTCGCCGATCGACATCGCTTCGCCGGCCAGCGTATCGAAGCCGGCCAGGGTGATGGCAACGTCGGACAGCGGCAGCTGCCACGGACCGATCATCTGTTCGCGTGCGGTCAGGCCACCGACGCTGCGGTCACCGATGGTGACCAGGAAGTTCTTCGACGCCACCGACGGGTGCGCCAACACGCGCAGGCCTGCCTCGTGCAGGTCCAGGCCGCCGGTCTTCAGCGCAGGCCAGCGCGGCGCCGGCGGGTGCGCGGTGTCGCGGTGCATCTTCGGCGGCTTGCCGAACAGGACGTCCATCGGCAGGTCGATCGGGGCGTCGGCCGGAATGTTGCCGACCGTCGCGCCATAGGCGACCACCAGGCGTTCTTCGGCCGTGGCCACGCCGACCGCGGCGAACGGGCAGCGCTCGCGCGCGCACAGCGCGGCGAACTCGGCCAGGCGCGCCTGCGGCACGCCCAGTACATAGCGCTCCTGCGATTCGTTGCACCACAGCTGCATCGGCGACAGCGACGGGTCATCGGTGGGCACCTTGCCCAGGTCGATCACCCCGCCCACGCCGGAGTCGTGCAGCAGCTCCGGAATCGCATTGGACAGGCCACCGGCGCCCACGTCGTGGAACCAGCGGATCGGGTTGTCCAGACCGAGCGCCACGCAGCGGTCGATCACTTCCTGGCAACGGCGTTCCATTTCCGGGTTGTCGCGCTGCACGCTGGCGAAATCCAGGTCCTCGGCGCTTTCGCCGGAGGCCACCGAACTGGCGGCACCGCCGCCCAGGCCGATCAGCATGGCCGGGCCACCGAGCACGATCACCGCATCGCCCGGCTGCAGCTTGAGCTTTTCGACCTGGACCTGGTCGATCGCACCGAGGCCACCGGCCAGCATGATCGGCTTGTCGTAGGCGCGGGTCAGGCCGTCACCTTCGGGCAGCTCGAAGCTGCGGAAATAGCCCAGCAGGTTCGGCCGGCCGAATTCGTTGTTGAACGCGGCGCCGCCGAGCGGCCCTTCCAGCATGATGTCCAGCGCCGGGGCCATGCGCGGGTTCAGCGCGCGCGGCGCTTCCCACGGCTGCGGCAGGGTCGGGATGCGCAGATGCGAGACCGAGAAGCCGGTCAGGCCGGCCTTGGGCTTGCCGCCGCGGCCGGTGGCGCCTTCGTCGCGGATCTCGCCGCCGGCGCCGGTGGAGGCCCCCGGGAACGGCGCGATCGCGGTCGGGTGGTTGTGCGTTTCCACCTTGATGCAGAACGCCGAATCGACCACCGCTTCGCTGCGGTATTCGCCCGTGGCCGGGTCCGGGCGGTAGCGCGCGGCCGGGAAGCCGGCCACCACCGCCGCGTTGTCGCTGTACGCGCTGAGCGTGTGCTGCGGGGTCTGCTGGTGGGTGTTCTTGATCATGCGGAACAGCGAATGGGCCTGGTCGGCGCCATCGATGGTCCAGCTGGCATTGAAGATCTTGTGCCGGCAGTGCTCCGAGTTCGCCTGCGCGAACATCATCAGTTCCACGTCCGACGGCTTGCGGCCCAGCTCGCCGAAGCGCTGGCGCAGGTAGTCGATCTCGTCCTGGGCCATGGCCAGGCCCAGGCGGCGGTTGGCCGCTTCCAGGTCTTCCAGCGCTACCCGCTCCAGCTCGCCACGGGCCGGCGCGGTGAACAGCGCCTGGGCCTGGGCGGCATCGTCCAGCACCGACTGGGTCATCGGGTCGTGCAGCGCGCGGATAACCGCCTCGCGCGCGGCCGCGTCGGCCGGCCAGCCGGCCAGGTCGATGCGCAGGCCACGTTCCACCCGGCGGATCGGCTGCCCGGCGCCACGCACCAGTTCGGTGGCCTTGCTCGACCACGGCGACAGCGTGCCCAGGCGCGGCACCACGAAGCGGCTGATCGCCCCGTCCTCGCGTACTGCCGGGGCCGGCTCGGCTTCCAGGATCCGGGTCAGGACCACCGGGTCCGGGGCGGCATCGCCCTCGGTCTGGATGAAGTACACATGCCAGGCACCGGTAATGCGCAGATCGGCGGCCAGGGACTGGAGGCGGGATTCAAGACGTTCGCGGCGGAACGGCGAAAGGGCGGATGCGCCCTCGAGGACCATCATGTCCGGGGAACCGTGGTTGGGAACGGGGCCCACTATTGTACCGGTCCGTGCCGGCCGGTGGTCGGTCCCGGGGTCGGTCGCGGCCGACTCGCGGTGCTCCGCCTGAACGAACCGGCGCCCCGAACCTTGCGCTGGCGCACGGATTGGGCGGGCAAACCATGACAACGTTGCCACCACCTGCCCGGCACATCGCCGGCGGGCCCCGCGTCCGCCCCCTCTGCTGTTGCCGGCCTCTCTCACCGGCCCCGGACCTGCTGCAACGCTGGCGACACCCTGCCGCCCAGCGCCCACCACCTGATCGGAGTACGACATGGCTGACCCGATTGCGCGCAGTACGGTGACATCGTTATCTCCCCGCCGCCCCGCCCGGCCCCGCCGCTGGCTGCTGGCCCTCGCCCTGGGTTCGGCGGCCCTGAGCCCCGGCCTCGCCCTGGCCGCCAGTTGTACCGGCGTGCCGGAGTGGAACGGCAACGTGATCTACCTGGCCGGCAGCACCCTGCAGAAGGGCGGCGTGCTGTACCGGGCCAACCAGGACATCTGGAATGCCCCGCCCGACCACCCGGCCGGTGCGCCGTACTACACCAACCTGGGCGCCTGCGACAGCGGCGGCAGCAACCAGCCACCCAGCGTCAGCCTGACCTCGCCGGCCAACGGCGCCAGCTTCAGCGCCGGCAGCACCATCACCGTCAGCGCCAACGCCAGTGACCCCGACGGCAGCGTGAGCAAGGTCGAATTCTTCCGTGGCGGCACCTCGCTCGGCATCGACACCAGCGCGCCCTACAGCGTGAGCTGGGCCAACGCGGCGGCCGGCACCCATACCTTCAAGGCCGTGGCAACCGACAACAACAACGCCGTGACCTCGTCGGCCACGGTCAGCGTGACCGTCAACGCCGCCAGCAACGACACCACCCCGCCCAGCGTGCCGGGCGGCCTGTCGTCGCCGTCCAAGACCGCCACCACCGTCAACCTGGCCTGGAGCGCGGCCACCGACAACAGTGGCGGCAGCGGCGTGGCCGGCTATGACGTGTACCGCAACGGCACCCTGGTCGGCTCGCCCAACGCCACCCAGTACACCGATGGCGGGCTCACCGCCACCACCGCCTATACCTACGCCGTGCGGGCCCGCGACAACGCCGGCAACGCCTCGGCCCGCAGTGCCACCATCAGCGTGACCACCAGTGCAGGGGGCGGCAGTGGCGGCAACAAGCGCGTCATCGGCTACTTCACCCAGTGGGGCATCTACGGGCGCAACTACCGGGTCAAGAACATCGACACCAGCGGTTCGGCCAGCAAGCTGACCCACATCAACTATGCCTTCGGCAACGTGCGCAACAACCGCTGCGAAGTGGGCGTCACCCAGGCCTCCGACCCGAACACCGGGGTGGGCGGCGATGCGTTCGCTGATTACACCAAGGCGTTCCAGGCTGGTGAAAGCGTCAGCGGCAGCGCCGATACCTGGGACCAGCCGCTGCGCGGCAACTGGAACCAGCTCAAGCAGCTCAAGGCCAAGCACCCGAACGTGAAGGTGCTGATCTCGCTCGGTGGCTGGACCTGGTCGCGCGGCTTCTCCAGCGCGGCGCAGCCGGCCAACCGCCAGGCCTTCGTGGCCTCGTGCATCGACGCCTACATCAAGGGCAACCTGCCGGTGACCGACGGTGCCGGTGGCGTGGGCGCGGCGGCAGGCGTGTTCGACGGCATCGACATCGACTGGGAATACCCGGTGGCGTGCGGCATCGCCTGCGGGACCCCGGCCGACAATGCCAACTTCACCGCGCTGATGGCCGAATTCCGCCGCCAGCTCGATGCGGTGCGCCCGGGCCTGCTGCTCACGGTGGCGGTCGGTGCGGGCATCGACAAGATCCGCGTGACCGATCCGGCGGCGTATCACCCGTACCTGGATTTCATCAACGTCATGACGTACGACTTCCACGGCGCGTTCGATCCGAAGACCGGGCACCATTCGGCGCTGTTCGATTCGCCGGCCGATCCGTCCACCGGTGATGTGAAGCTGTACAACAGCAACGATGCGATGGAAGCCTTCCTCGCCCGCGGGGTGCCGGCCAGCAAGCTCAACCTGGGCATCGGCTTCTACGGCCGCGGCTGGACCAACGTGCCCAACGTCAACAACGGGCTGTACCAGACCGGCACGGCCGCACCGGGTACCTACGAGGCGGGCATCGAAGACTGGAAGGTGTTGAAGAACCTCAACCATCCGGTCTTCACCGATGCCACCGCGCGGGCCACCTGGAGCTACAACGGCACCACGTTCTGGAGCTTCGACACCCCGGCGATGGTGACCGAGAAGATGGGCTACGTGAAAACCCAGGGACTGGGCGGTGCGTTCTTCTGGGAGTTCAGCGGCGATGACACCCAGGGCACGCTGGTGAACACGATCAGCAATGGGTTGAAGTAAACGGCAGTGCGCCCGGAGCGGCATCGCTCCGGGCGCTTCGCTTCGTATTGTCCATGTCGCGACCGCCGCAAAGTGAATCGTTTTTGAAAGTAGCGGCCAAGTGCAGTAGACAGAATGATGCGGTCAACGACTCAGCCCTCCTCGGGATGCCCGCATGCCCAGCCCGCCTGTCACTGCTGCCAGCACAGCCGCTACCGTTACCCGGTTGCACACCTTCTCCAGTGTCCCGCCACCGGTTCCGCCGCGCCCGACCGCGCCACCGGCAGCACCGCCTTCCGTGACGCTCGGCAGCGTCGCGAACCAGCCCACCCCGCTACGCGATCGGACCAACACCATCGCGGGCTGTCCCGATGCATCTCTCGAAGATGACGCTTGGGGCAGTGACTTCGATGATGTGGCCTACACCGAAACGGAGTTGGCCGAATTCGATGTGCGCTTTGCGCGCGAGGCGCTGGATATAGCCAACGCGCAGCGCCACTGGTTTGCGCCGCCCACGCAGGAAAGGGTCAATCGCGACTGAGGACGACGCAGCCGTGCGCACGCGCACGGGCTTGAGCATTTTCTGAAAGCCGTCGGGGACCGCCATTCAATAATGGCGGTCCTTTCCCTTATGGCGCATTGCATCCCATGCGGACCCCTACCGCCCTGCTGCGCATTTGCGCTTTACTCGGCAACCAGAACGCCAGAGAAAAGGTCTCGATCCGGGATCAGCTCAAGCCACTCACGCTCAAACAGATCCGCAACCACCTGCCCACCGGATGGTCGCGAGCACCCCGCATCGATCCCGGCGTTGTGGTCACCCTTCCCCGCGCCAGGCTCACAGCACTGCCACTTCAGCCGGAGCGGCATGAAGCGCCGCAGCAGGTTCAACCGTGCTCCCCAACGTCCGTTTCCAACCGTCTCGCGTGCATCGTCACCACCAAAGGCACCAGCTGGTTGCACCACGGACCGGGCGCGCGCATTCCGGTGCCGAAGAGCGGCAATGAACGTCATCCCCTGGGCTTCGATCAAGCAGGTCTCACCTCCCAACCATCTGTGGCAATGGATGCATTGGATCGACAGGCCGCCGCGCTTGTTCAAGGGGAGAAAGACCTGGGCAGCTTCTTCGGCGAAGTGGATGGGTACGATGCCGAAGCAATCGATGTCGCCAGCCCTCTGACCCTTGCCAACCAGATCGACGATACGACCTCGGCCGACGCCAATGACGCTGAATCACCGTCGTTGCTGAGCGACAGCGATTCAGATGACGAGTGGGATCCAGTCTCGGCTGAGGAACGCATCGCTGCCGACGTGCGGTTCGACAAGGAGACACGCGAAATCGAGGCATTCGAGGCAATGTTGAACGCCTTCAGCGACGACAACGCTGCGCCTGCGGTCGACATACCGCCGCCTCCGCCGCTGCCTCCTGCGACCGGCACTCCCGGTCCGCCATCGCCGCGGCCATCGCCGGGCAGGATGGCACACGCCCTGTTCTCATCCCCTTCCCACGACGATCTGATGGCAGACATGCTCATCGCGGTTGCACAACGCCAGGCGCGCCAGGCGAGCGTGGAAAGCACCGTTTCGAGCGCGGCCAGCGCTCCTCCGTCGCCAGTCGCTGCAGGCCTGGTCAAGGGCTTCGAGCTGATGACGGACACGCACAAGGAATCGCTGTCCGGCTACAGCTCCGATTCCGGTCGCGGCAGCCATCTGCTTGATGCGGGCGCGGACTCCGACCACGGCTGGAGCGATTCCGAAGCATGACGCTGCGGTCCGCCCCGGGGTGATCCCGGGGCGGCGTGGGCTCAATTGGCCTGGCGCTCCAGCGCCTTGAGCAGCTGCGCCGGCGGCACGTAGCCGCCCAGCTGGGTCCCGTCGGCGGCGAACACCGCCGGGGTGCCGCTGACGCCCACCTGCTGGCCGAGGTTGTACTGCATGGCCACCGGGCTGGTGCAGTTCTTCGGCGTGACCGGCTGGCCCTGCTTGGCGCTGGTCAGCGCCTTGCGGCGGTCGCTCGCGCACCAGACCGAGATCATGTCGGTGAAGTCCTTGCTGCCCGGGCCCATGCGCGGGAACGCCACGTACTCCACGGTGATGCCCATGCGGTTCAGCTCGGGAAGGTCCTGGTGCAGCTTGCGGCAGTACCCGCACTCGATGTCGGTGAACACGGTGAGCGTGTGCTTGGGATTGGCCGCAGCGAACACGATGCGGTCACCGCGCGGCACCTTGTCCAGCAGCTGCTTGCGGTAGGCCAGCAGGCCGGCACTGCTGGCCGGGGCGCGGTTCTGGATGTCGTACGGCTGGGACTGCATCAGGTAGCGGCCGTCGTCGGACACGTACAGCACCTGCCCGCCCACCAGCACCTCGCGGAAGCCCGGGAACGGGGCGGCGCCGATGTAGTCGGGCTTGAACTTCGGGTCCAGACCGGCCAGTGCGCTGCGCACGGTTTGGTCGGCGTTGGCATTGGCCGGCGCGGCGCTGCTGGCCGGCTGGGCGCCAGGCTTGGCGGCCGGCGGCGCCGGCTGGGCGCAGGCGGTCAGGCTGAGCGCACCGCACAGCGCCACGGTAAGGACTCGAAGCATCTGCAGTTCCACGGTAAAAGGTGCCCGATTCTCGCACAGCCGCTCCCGCGGCGACGTCACGGCGGGCGCCTTCGGCCCGCCTGCGGGTGCGGCGAGGGAATCGTGAAAGCGCTCGCCCATCAGTGCGTGCACGCTCGCTGCCCCTCCGTCCGCCCTGCCCCTTTCCCGTGCATTCCCTTTCATCGATCACGCTTTCGTTCAAGGCCCATGTCCTCCGCCGCACCTCCGCCCGCGTGGCGCTGGCGGCCGGCTCCCACGACGGCGGGCGCTTCCATCGCGCCATGAACAGCATCCAGAACAGCGAAGATCGGCTGTCCGGGCGTTTCTGGAGCGGCGCGCTCAGCGCGCCGAAGCTGGTGGACCGCGCCGCCCAGCTGGCCCGGCTGCGCGAGCAGCTCATTCCCTCCCACCACGTCGCCGACCGCGTCGAGCGGCTGGAGCAGGTGCTGAACCGCTGTGGCGACCGTCGGCCGCGCTGGGTGTCCAACATCGGGCCACGCGCGCAGGCCATGCAGGCACTGGTCGCGCCCGATGCGGTGCTCGCTCGCGCGCGCGCCGCACTGGCCACGCTGTTCTGGCAGGGTGAGCTGACCACGCTTCCTGACTTCAAAGCCGCTTACCTGCGTGCCAACCCACCGGACATCAACGACCCGGCCCGCGCGGCCGACCTGCACCGGGCCGCCATGGAAGAGCTGTACGCACAGGCGCCAGCGGTGGAACACGACGATCAGAAAGCGCTGCTGTTTTCTTTCGGGGCCCGCGTGGCGCCCCAGCACCGTCCTTCGGTTGCGTCGCTGTCGCCCAGCCGCGCTTCGCGCAACGACGCGGTGAACCGGTGGTGGAACACCGCGATGCTGGCCGATGCGTCGGCGGGTTCGGACAGCGACGTGGTGTCCGATGATGGCAGCTGCAGCACCGCCTCCACCGCCTGGGTGGCAATCGGCGAGCCCCGGGAAAGCTACGCCTGAGCGGCAGTGTCGTGCGCCACTACCCCCTGGGATGGTGGCGCGCGTGCAGCTTCTGCAGGTGCTCGCGTGCCACCAGCGTGTAGATCTGGGTAGTGGACAGCGAGCTGTGGCCGAGCAGCATCTGCAGCGCGCGCAGGTCGGCGCCGCGGTTGAGCAGGTGGGTGGCGAAGCTGTGGCGCAGCCCATGCGGGCTGATCCGCACCGGGTCGATTCCGGCCAGCGCGGCGTATTTTTTCACCAGTGACCAGAACTGCTGGCGGCTCAGCGGCTGCAGCGACGGTTCCAGGAACAACGGCACCTCGCCGTCGCGCGCGAGCACGGTGCGCGTGCCGACCAGCTGCGGCCGCGCTTCGCGCAGGTAGCGCTCCAGCCAGTGCTGGGATTCCTCGCCCAGCGGCACCAGCCGTTCCTTGCTGCCCTTGCCGGTCACCCGCAGCACGCCCTGGCGCAGGTTCACCGCGTTGGCCGGCAGCTCCACCAGCTCGCTTACGCGCAGGCCGGCGGCGTACATCAGCTCGAGCATGGCGCGGTCGCGCAGGCCCAGTGGCTGTTCCACCTCGGGTGCGGCCAGCAGCGCGTCGATCTGGCTCTCGGCCAGCGCCTTGGGCAGCAATCGTGGCAACCGGGGCGGATCAAGCAGCGCGCTGGGGTCTTCGCTGCGCTGCCCGCGCCGCACTGCATCGGCGAAGAACGCGCGCAGCGCCGACAGCAGCCGCGCGTTGCTGCGCGGCGACCAGCCGTGGCGCGAGCGCCAGGCCAGGTAGTCGAACAGGCCGGCGCGGTCGATCCCGGCCAGCCCGTTGCCGGCGCCGTCGCGCCAGCGCGCCAGCCCTTCCAGGTCGCGCCGGTAGCTGTCCAGGCTGGCCCGGGCCAGGCCCTGCTCGGCCCAGACCGCGTCGAGGAAACGCTGGATGTGCGCGTTGTCGTCAGCGCGCAGTTCGGGCAGGTGCTGCACCAGCTGGCGGCGCGCGGCGGGGGTGGCGGTGTCGGACATGCCCACAGGATACGGAGACGGGGCCGCGCCGGCCATCCACAGCGGACGCCGGCGCGGGTATGCTCGGCGCATGAGCGCACCTACCGCTGTGGCCACGGATACCGCCCGCCCTGCATCGCTGCTGGTGTGGCGGCTGCTGGCGCTGCTGTACGACTTCTTCCCGGCGCTGGCGCTGTGGATGCTGGTCGGCGCGCTGTTCACCGCCGGCTACGCGGCCGGCCACGCCGCGCGCGACAACATCGCGCCGTTCAGTGCGCTGCAGTGGCTGCTGTGGGGGTGTTGCTGGGCGGTGACCGGGCTGTACGCCACACTCAGCTGGCGGCGCGGCGGCCAGACGTTGGGCATGCGGCCGTGGCGGTTGCAGGTGGTGAGGGCCGATGGGGGTGCGCCTACGCTGGGGCAGTTGTGGGTGCGTTATGCGGTAGGAACCGTGTCGGTGCTGCTGGCCGGGTTTGGGCTGTGGTGGGCGTTGGTGGATCGGCAACGGCTGACGTGGCACGACCGGGCAAGCGGCACCCGGTTGTTGCGATTGCCGAAGCGATAAGAACGCGGCGCAGACCGCCTGGGCCGACCAACGGTCGGCGCTACCGGGCAGGTCAACGTTCGTTGGGGGTTCGCAGGGGCTCGTGTTGCATTGGCGCCATGCATCCGGAGCCGATGGTGAACCATCGAAATGCAACCGGCGCCCAGGGTTGATTGATCCCGATCCCAATGGGCCCGTATGAATTCGTGGCCCCGGCCGCTGGCCGGAAACCGCGCGCAGCGCGGCTCAAGCATCCAACACCGATCCAACGCCGGTTGCGACCACCCCACCGACGTTCAGACCCAACCGAAACCGCCCGTCACCCCATCACCCCGACTTGCGCCGGAACAACATGCCCGATACCACCAGCATCACGATCGGCGGCAGTGCGTACGCGATGCGGTAATCGAACTTCAGCGCGCCGGCCATGCGCCCGAAGAACAGCTGCAGCAGCCAGAAGCCCAGCGCGAACAGGATGCCCAGGAACAGGCGCTTGCCCATGCCGCCGCTACGCAGTGAACCGAACGCGAACGGGACGGCGGCCAGGCACAGCGCCAGCACGTTGAGCGGGTAGAACCAGCGGCTCCAGTAGATGTCCTCGTAATCGCGCGCGTCCAGCCCGTTGCGCTTGCGGTACTCGATGCTGGTGCGCAGGTCGCGCGCGGCCAGGTTGCGCGGCTTGGAGAAACCGGCGGCCAGCGCGCCCGCATCCAGCTTGGAATCCCACTTTTCGGTGTCCACGGCGGTACGGGTGGCCGAACGCTCGCCGAAGGTATCGCGGCGCACCTTGTTCAAGGTCCAGCCGTCGGCCGTGTGCTCGACCGTGCCGGCATGGGTCACCGACGCAATGTTGCCGTCCGTTGCGATCTGGTAAAGGCGCACGTCGCTGAGCACCAGCCGCGTGCCGCCACCGGGCAGCAGCTGCTCCTCGCCACTGGTCGCGGTAAGGAAGGTGTCGCCTTCACGTACCCAGATGCCCGCGTACCGCGACGCAGACAGGTTCTGGCCCGACTTCGCACTGGCCCGGATGCTGTCGGAACGGTTCTGCGCCCACGGTGCCAGCGTCTCGCCGTTCACCACCATCACCGCCGTCATCAGCGACAACGCGATCGCCACCGAGGCACTGAGCCGCTTGCGCGACAGCCCCAGCGCGCGCAGCGCGGTGAGCTCGGACGTGGCGGCCATCTGGCCCAGCCCCATCAGCGCACCGATCACCGCTGCGGTCGGGAAGAAGGTGTAGGCCCGGCGCGGCACGGTATACAGCACCGAGGCCGCCGCATGGCCGAGCGTATAGCCGCCCTTGCCCACGTCCTTGAACTCGCCGGAGAACGCCATCACCACGTCCAGGCCGACCAGCACGGCCCAGGTCAACAGCACCGTGCCGAACACCGCCCGGCCCAGGTAGAAATCAAACCGCATCGGGTGGAGCTTCATGCGGTCCTCCGCGGGCGCGAGAGCTTGCCGTCGCGCAGGTACATCCAGATGGCCAGCGCCAGCAACGGCAGGCTCAACCACCACAACCCCACTGTCGCCGGCACCTTGCCGTCCGCGATCCAACGGGTACCAATGAACATCAGGTTCATGCCGACCATGTAGGCAAGGAAGGCGAACATCATCCTGCCGTACCGCTGCTGGCGCGGCGAACTGCGCGCAAGCGGCAGGGTCATCAACGCAAACGCCAGGGCGATCAGCGGAGGGGTGATGCGCGAGTGCAGCTGCGCCTGGGCTTCCGGCCGGGGGTCGCCGAACAACCGGCCGGTCGGCAGCAGCTCGGGGTCGTTTTCGTCGCGGGTGATGGCGCCATCGGGCAGCGCAACGTCGTTGCGGACGAAGGTCATCAGCCGGTAATCCAGCGCGCCGTTGGCCGGGCCCTCGATCTGGTGGCCGTCATTGAGCTGCAGGTAGCGCTGGCGGTCGCCCTCGAAGAACATCTTGCCGGTCGCGGCCGACATCACCTCGATACGGTCGCCGCGGCTGCGCTGGACGAAGATCCGCCCCAGCCCGCTGCCGTCGGCCGAGACCGAGGACAGGTAGACCACCCCCCCATTGGACAGCATGGTGAACTTGCCCGACTCCAGCCCGGCCATGACCAGGCTCTTGTTGGCGTCTTCAACCATCTGCTCACTGGTCCGGTCGGCCCACGGGCCCAGCCACAGCGAGCACAGGGCGATCAGCCCGACCACCGGCAGCACCAGCATCAGCACCGGCCGCAGCAGCCGCTTGGGGCCCACGCCAATGGCGGTCAGCACCGCCATTTCCGAATCCCGGTACAGCCGCGCCGTGGCCAGCAGCAGGCCCAGCATCAGCGCCAGCGGCAGGATCAGCGGCATGTAGACGATGAACTGCAGGCCCAGCTGGGAGAACAGCAGGCGGGCAGGCAGGCGGCCGTCGGCGATGTTGCCGAGGATGTCCACCAGCACGCCGCCCACGCTTACTACCAGCAATACGATCAGGGTGGCCAGAAAACTCTGGACGAAATCACGCAGGAGATAGCGATCGAGCTTCGACATGGGGCGGTGGTTTAAACTCTCGGATTCGTTCGCGTGGCTGCCCAGTCTACTGACGGGACGTAAACAGCTCGCGATTGTACGTTTTTGCCAACGGAATCTGATCAATGGCCCTGGAATTCACCCTGAACCACGCTGCCCCGGCCTCGGCCGAGGTCGACTGCGTCATCGTTGGCGCCTATGCCGACCAGACCCTGAGCCCCGCGGCACAGGCCCTGGACGCCGCGTCGGGCGGCCGTCTGACCGCCCTGGTCGCCCGCGGCGATGTCAGCGGCAAGACCGGCGCCACCACCCTGCTGCATGACGTGCCCGGCGTGAAGGCCCCGCGCGTGCTGGTGGTCGGGCTGGGCGAGCCGGCCAAGTTCGGCGTGCCGCAGTACCTCAAGGCGGTGGGCGATGCCAGCCGCGCGCTGAAGAGCGGGGTCATCCGCCACGCGCTGTTCACCCTGGCCGAGATCGAGGTCAAGGGCCGCGATGCCGCCTGGAACATCCGCCAGGCCGTGATCAGCGCCGACCACGCCGCTTATCGCTACACCGCCACCCTGGGCACCAAAAAGGCCGAGGCCCCGGGCCTGGCCACGCTGGCCATCGCCGGCACCGACAGCCAGGCACTGACCCAGGGCCAGGCCATCGCCGCCGGCGTGCAGCACGCCCGCGAGCTGGGCAACCTGCCGCCGAACCTGTGCACCCCGGCCTACCTGGCCGAATCTTCGGTGGCCTTCGCCCAGGCCCATGCCGGTGCCGAAGCGGAGATCCTGGACGAGACCCAGATGGAAGCGCTCGGCATGGGTTCGCTGCTGGCCGTGGCCCGTGGCTCGGCCAACCGCCCGCGCCTGGTCGTGCTGAAGTGGAACAACGGCGGCGACGCCAAGCCGTACGTGCTGGTCGGCAAGGGCATCACCTTCGATACCGGCGGCGTGAACCTGAAGACCCAGGGCGGCATCGAAGAGATGAAGTACGACATGTGCGGTGGCGCCAATGTCATCGGCACCTTCGTCGCGGCGGTCACCGCCAAGCTGCCGCTGAACCTGGTGGTGGTGGTCCCGGCGGTGGAAAACGCCATCGACGGCAACGCTTACCGCCCGTCCGACGTGATCACCTCGATGTCGGGCAAGACCATTGAAGTGGGCAACACCGACGCCGAAGGCCGCCTGATCCTGTGCGACGCGCTGACCTACGCGCAGCGCTTCGAGCCGGCCGCGCTGGTCGACGTGGCCACCCTGACCGGTGCCTGCCTGGTCGCCCTGGGCCACCAGACCGCCGGCCTGATGACCAAGCACGACGACCTGGCCAATGAGCTGCTGGCCGCCGGCGAACACGTGTTCGACCGCGCCTGGCGCCTGCCGCTGTGGGACGAATACCAGCCGATGCTGGATTCCAGCTTCGCAGACGTCTACAACATCGGCGGCCGCTGGGCCGGCGCGATCACCGCCGGCTGCTTCCTGTCGCGCTTCACCGAAGGCCAGCGCTGGGCGCACCTGGACATCGCCGGCGTGGCCAGCGACGAAGGCAAGCGCGGCATGGCCACCGGCCGCCCGGTCGGCCTTCTGACCCAGTGGCTGCTCGACCAGGTCGGCCACGCCCATGTCGCGGGCTGATTTCTACCTGATCGCCAAGCCGCGGTTCCTGACCGAACCGCTGCGCCTGGTCTGCGAACTGGCCCGCAAGGCCAATGACGCCGGGCTGTTCACCCTGGTGCTGGCGCGCGACCAGGCCCAGGCCGAGGAGCTGGACGAGCTGCTGTGGTCGTTCGACGACGATGCCTACATTCCGCACCAGATCGCCGGTGAAGACGTGGACGAGGAAGAGGCGCTGGTGCTGATCGCCGTGCCCGGTACCGACGCCCCGTCGCGCCCGCTGGTGATCAACCTGCGCGACGACCCCTACCTGGGCGCCTGCGACCGGGTGCTGGAAGTGGTGCCGGCCGACCCCGAAGCCCGCGAGCCGCTGCGCGAGCGCTGGCGCCAGTACAAGGCGCTGGATTTCGACCTGAACAAGTACGACATGTAAGCCCGGCCCGGCACCCTTGATCGGTGCCGCCGGTGCCCTGATCCTTTACCGATTGCCTCCTGGTTGCCCCCGCATGACCCAACTTGCCTCCAGCTACGACCCCAAGACCTTCGAAACGGAGCTGTACGACTCCTGGGAGAAGGCCGGGCACTTCAAGCCGTCCGGCAAGGGCGAGCCGTACACCATCCTGCTGCCGCCGCCGAACGTGACCGGCACGCTGCACATGGGCCATGCCTTCCAGCAGACCCTGATGGATGCGCTGGTGCGCTACCACCGCATGCGCGGCTACGACACGTTGTGGCAGGTGGGGACCGACCACGCCGGCATCGCCACCGAAATGGTGGTGTCGCGCAACCTGGCGCTGGCCGGCAACGGCGAGAGCCGCGATTCGCTGGGCCGCGACGGGTTCATCGAAAAGGTATGGGAATGGAAGGCGCAGTCGGGCGACATCATCGAACGCCAGATGCGCCGCATGGGCACCTCGGCGGACTGGTCGCGCAGCACCTTCACCATGGACCCGCAACCGTCCGAAGCGGTGGTCGAAGCATTCCTGCGCTGGCATGAGCAGGGCCTGATCTACCGTGGCCAGCGCCTGGTCAACTGGGACCCGGTGCTGAAGACCGCCATTTCCGACCTGGAAGTGGAGAGCGTGGAGGAAGACGGCTTCCTGTGGTCGATCGCCTACGCGCTGGAAGACGGCGCCAGCTATGAGCATGTCGAGCGCGACGCCGACGGCAACGAGACCCTGCGCGAAACCCGCCCGTATCTCGTCGTCGCCACCACCCGCCCGGAAACCCTGCTGGGCGATACGGCCGTGATGGTGCACCCGGAAGACGAGCGCTACGCGCACCTGATCGGCCGCAGCGTCACCCTGCCGCTGACCGGGCGCAGCGTGCCGGTGATCGCCGATGACTATGTCGACCGCGCGTTCGGTACCGGCGTGGTCAAGGTCACCCCGGCGCACGACTTCAACGACTACCAGGTCGGCCTGCGCCACAACCTGCCGATGATCAACCTGTTCACCCCGGTGGCGGCGATCAACGACAACGCCCCGGAAAAGTACCGCGGGCTGGACCGCTACGAAGCGCGCAAGGTCATCCTGGCCGAACTGGAAGAACTGGGCATCCTGGTCGAGACCAAGGCGCACAAGCTGCAGGTGCCGCGCGGCGACCGCACCCAGCAGGTGATCGAGCCCTACCTGACCGACCAGTGGTTCGTGAAGATGGATGTGCTGGCCCAGCGCGGCCTGGAACTGGTCGAAAATGGTTCCATCCAGTTCGTCCCGGCCAATTGGATCAACACGTACCGCCACTGGATGGAAAACATCCAGGACTGGTGCATCAGCCGCCAGCTGTGGTGGGGCCACCGCATTCCGGCGTGGTTCGACGCGGCCGGCACCTGCTATGTGGGCCGCGATGAAGCGGACGCGCGCGCGCGCGCCGGGCTGGGGGCCGATGTGGTGCTCACCCAGGACAGCGACGTGCTGGAAACCTGGTTCTCCTCGCAGCTGTGGCCGTTCTCCACCTTGGGCTGGCCGAACGAACAGGCGATGGCCGAGCGCGGTTTCGAGCGCTACCTGCCGTCGTCGGTGCTGATCACCGGGTTCGACATCATCTTCTTCTGGGTGGCCCGCATGATCATGGCCACCGACAGCTTCACCGGCAAGATCCCGTTCAAGGACGTCTACATCACCGGCCTGATCCGCGATGCGCAGGGCCAGAAGATGTCCAAGTCCAAGGGCAACGTGCTCGACCCGCTGGACATCATCGACGGCATCTCCATCGACGACCTGGTCGCCAAGCGCACCACCGGGCTGATGAAGCCCAAGGACGCGCCGAAGATCGAGAAGGCCACCCGCAAGGACTTCCCGGACGGCATCATTGCCCACGGTGCCGACGCGCTGCGCTTCACCATCGCCGCGCTGGCCACCCACGGCCGCGACATCAAGTTCGACATGAGCCGCGCCGAGGGTTACAAGAACTTCTGCAACAAGCTGTGGAACGCCAGCCGCTTCACCCTGATGAACACCGAAGGCGTGCAGTTCACCGGCGTGCCGCAGCCGCGCACCGATGCCGAGCGCTGGATCCTGGCGCGCCTGGCGGCGGTGTCGGCCGAAGCGCAGGCGCACTACGCCAACTATCGCTTCGACCTGCTGGCGCAGGCGCTGTACGAGTTCGCGTGGAACGAGTTCTGCGACTGGTTCCTGGAACTGACCAAGCCGGCGCTCAACGGCGACAACGCCGAAGACGCAGCGAGCACCCGCCACACCCTGCTGTACGTGCTGGAAGCGCTGCTGCGCCTGCTGCACCCGCTCACCCCGTTCGTGACCGAGCAGCTGTGGCGCCAGGTGGCGCCGCGCCTGGGCATCGACGGTGACACCATTTCGCTGCGCGCCTACCCGACCGCGGACGAATTCGCCGGCGATTACGCGCGTGCCGAGGCCGACGTGGAATGGCTGAAGTCGATGGTCAGCGCGCTCCGCCGCGTGCGCAGCGAACTGAACGTGCCGCCGGCCAAGCAGGTGGGCCTGCTGCTGCAGGGTGGCAGCGAGGACGACCGCAACCGCGTGGCCCGCTTCACCTCGTCGCTGTCGTTCCTGCTGAAGCTGGAGCGCATCGAGTGGTTGGCCGGCGATGCGGACACCCCGCCGGCCGCCACCGCGATCGTGGGCGAGCTGAAGCTGCTGGTGCCGCTGGAAGGCCTGGTCGACCTGGGCGCCGAACGCGCCCGGTTGGACAAGGAAATCGCGCGGGTGGAGGCGGAGAAGGAAAAGAGCGCCACCAAGCTGTCCAGGTTCACCGACAAGGTGCCGGCGGCGGTGATCGAGCAGGAGCGCGTGCGTCTGGTCGACTGGACCGCGCAGCTCGAAGGCCTGGTCGCCCAGCGCGCGAAGCTGTAACGGGTTGGAGCGTGGCGACCAACGGTCGCCACCTACCGGGATTCGCAGCCACGCAGGGCGTGGCTGCCTTTACAACGGCGGCATCGTCTGGATGTCGTCGTCGACCAGTTCGATCGCCATCACCAGCGCATCTTCGCGCCCATCACGGGCCGGGTAATAGCGTGGGCGCCGGCCGATCTCGTTGAAGCCTTCGCTGTGGTACAGCGCCACCGCCGGAGTGTTGGACGGGCGCACTTCCAGGAACACCCGGTGCGCGCCATGGTCGCGCGCCAGCTTCACCAGCGCGCGGAACAGCCGCCGGCCCAGGCCACGGGTCTGGCAGGCCGGATCGATGCAGACATTGAGCACGTGCGCCTCATCGGCAGCGATGCTCAGCACTCCATAGCCCACCAGCACGCCGTCGTCGTCCAGCGCCAAGGCCGGATAACCGGCGCGCAGGCAATCGACGAAGATGCCGCGTGTCCACGGGAACGGGTAGCCGCGCAGCTCGATTTCCATCACCGCATCCAGGTCGACTTCGCGCAGCGCGCGCAGCGACATCGGCCGCGGCGAACTGACCGCGCTCACCCGCGTCCCCGCTTGCGCAGTGCCCTCAACTGCGGCCACAGCGCGCGCTTGGCGGCGGCATTGCCGCGCAGTTCGTCCAGGTTCCAGCCGGCCATCAGCGCCTGGGTGTCCGGATCATTGGGGTTGCAGCCCGAGGCGCGCAACAGCGCGATCTGCAGCGGCGGCGGCATGCGGACGGCGGGACGGCGGGCGCCGGCGCGCACGGGCGCGGCAGGCGCTTCGGCAGCGGGCGCGGTGCGGCGCTGCGCGGCGGGAGCATCGTCGCTGGGCGCGTTGCCGCGCGCTGGCGGGGAAGCGTCTTCCATGCGCGGCGGTGCGTCGCGCCGTGGGGCGGGCGGAAGTGCCTGGTCGGTGGCGGGTGCCGCGCCGAGTTCGATCTGCACGTCCGGCGCCGGTTCAACGCTGCCGTCCACGAACACCGTGTAGCCCATCGCCTGCAGCCAGGACTGCTGCGCCGGGGTCCACAGTGACGGGTCGGCCGGGGTGCTCACGCGCCGGGCTCGGCCGTCTTGCGGGTGCGCTGCCACAGCCAGCTGACCGGCCCGGACAGGGCATAGATCACGCCCACCGCGAACAGCACGCGCGGCAGGTCGATGACCATGATGGCAATGGCGATCGGCACCAGCGCCAACGCCAGGAACGGCACGCGATCGGCACGCGGGCCTTTCTCGCCGCTGCCCTTGAAGCTCCAGAAGCGGATCCGGCTGACCATCAGCAGCGCTGCCACCAGGGTCACGGCCAGCGCCACGTAGCGCAGCTCATTGCCATCCCAGCCCAGCTGGCCATCGGCAAAGGCCCACACGAAGGACATCATCAGCCCCGCCGCGGCCGGGCTGGCCAGGCCGATGAACCAGCGCTTGTCGACCACGCTGACCTGCGTATTGAAGCGGGCCAGGCGCAGCGCGGCGCACGCCGCATACAGGAACGCCACCGCCCAGCCGACCCGGCCGAGCACGGGGTCGTCGAATTTCAACCACGACAGCGACCAGTGGTACATCACCAGCGCCGGGGCCATGCCGAAGCTCACCAGGTCGGCCAGCGAGTCGTACTGCACGCCGAATTCGCTGCTGGTCCCGGTCAGGCGCGCCACCCGGCCATCCAGGCCGTCCATGACCGCCGCCACGAACACGGCGATGGCGGCATTGACGAAATCGCCGTTGGCCGCCGCGATGATCGCGTAGAACCCGGCGAACAGGCCGGCGGTGGTGAACAGGTTGGGCAGCAAATAGATGCTGCGCGAGCGCGGCGGGGGTTTCATCTGATCCATGCCCGCCAGTTTAGTGGCTGCGGCCCGGTTTGGGGGGAGGCTTGCCAGCACGGGGCGGGAATGCTGCAATCGCGCCTCTGTCCCCCGCTGCCCGGAGTTGCCATGCGTGCCCTGCCCCTCGTGTGCTGCCTGCTGCTGCTTGCCAGCGCTTCGGCCAGCGCCGGAACCGTCTACAAGTGGAAGGACGCCAACGGCGTAACCCAGTATTCGGAGAAGCCGCCCACCGGCCAGAAGGCCGAAGAGCGCAAGATCCAGACCCGCGACCCGGCCGGCCGCACCGCGGCAGCCGAGCCCGCCGCCGCCGAATCGGCCGACTGCACCACCGCCCGCACCAACCTGTCCCTGCTCAACGGCAAGGGCGCGGTGCTGCAGGACACCAATGGCGACGGCAAGCCGGATACCCCGCTGGATGACGGCCAGCGCGAAGCGCAGAAGACCTTGGCCGAAGCCGGCATCAAGGCGTACTGCAAGCCTGCGGCCTGACCGGTCTCCCCCCCGACCAACGGTCGGGGGCTACCGGAGGGGCGGTGGAATTGCGGCGGATTGGGCACGTCGCCGGCCGGGCTGGCAGAATATTGCCTCCCAGCCGTTCAGCGAAGCCGACGATGCGCCTCTCCCAGTTCCACCTGCACACCACCAAGGAAACCCCCGGCGACGCCGAGCTGACCAGCCACCGGCTGATGCTGCGCGCGGGCATGATCCGCAAGCTCGCCTCGGGGCTGTATATCTGGTCGCCGCTGGGCCTGCGCGTGCTGCGCAAGGTCGAGCGCATCGTGCGCGAGGAAATGGAGCGTGCCGGCGCCATTGAATTCCAGGTGCCGACGATCCAGCCCAAGGACCTGTGGGAGGCCACCGGGCGCTGGGAAAAGTTCGGCCCGCAGCTGCTCAAGATCAAGGACCGCAAGGAGCAGGTGTTCTGCTACAGCCCTACCGCTGAAGAGGCCGCCGCCGATTTCGCGCGCCAGGAACTGAACAGCTACAAGCAGCTGCCGGTGAATTTCTTCCAGATCCAGACCAAGTTCCGCGACGAGATCCGCCCGCGCTTCGGCGTGATGCGCGCGCGCGAGTTCCTGATGAAGGATGCCTATTCCTTCCACCTGGACGATGCCTGCCTGGTGCGCGAGTACGAAAACATGAAGGCCGCCTATGCCCGCGTGTTCACCCGCCTGGGCCTGGACTTCCGCATGGTGCAGGCCGATTCCGGCGCGATCGGCGGCGACGCCTCGCAGGAATTCCACGTCATCGCTGATTCCGGCGAAGACGCGCTGGTGTTCTCCACCGGCTCCGATTACGCGGCCAACATGGAAGCCGCCGTCGCCGCTGCCCCGGGCCCGCGCCCGGCCGCCAGCGAAGCGCTGCGCAAGGTCGACACCCCCACCCAGAAAACCTGCGAGGCGGTCGCCGCCCTGCTCGGCCTGGGCCTGGAGCGTACCGTCAAATCGATCGCGATCATGACCGAAGCCGGCTTCGTGCTGGCGCTGGTGCGCGGCGACCACGACGTCAACGAAATCAAACTGGGCAAGGTCCAGGGCCTGCAGGGCTACCGCATGGCCGGTGAGGCGGAAATCGCCACGCACCTCGGCAGCGAACCGGGCTTCCTGGGCCCGCTCAATCCGGCCAAGCCGATCCGCATCGTGGCCGATCGCGACGTCGCCGCGATGGCCGATTTCGTCATCGGCGCCAACGAAGCTGGTTTCCATATTGCCGGCGTCAACTGGGGCCGTGACCTGCCCGAGCCGGAAGTGGCCGACATCCGCAATGCGAAGGAAGGCGACCGTGCCGCCGATGGTGGCGAACTGCGCGTGGCACGCGGCATCGAAGTGGGCCACGTGTTCCAGCTGGGCCGCCAGTATGCGCAGGCGTTGAATGCCACCGTGCTGGACGAAAACGGCAAGGCCGCGGTGATGGCGATGGGCTGTTACGGCATCGGCATCTCGCGCATCGTTGCCGCGGCGATCGAACAGAACCATGACGATGCCGGCATTATCTGGCCCGACGCGATGGCGCCGTGGCAGGTGGTGGTGTGCGTGATCAACCCCAAGCAGGACGACGCCGTGGCCAATGCCGCTGCCGAACTGCTGGCCGAGCTGCAGGCCGCCGGCCTGGATGCCGCACTGGACGACCGCGGGCTGCGCCCGGGGTCGATGTTCGCCGACATGGAACTGATCGGCGTGCCGCACCGGGTGGTGGTGTCCGAACGCGGCCTGGCCGCCGGTACGTTCGAGTACCGCGCGCGCAGTGCCAGCGAAGCGGAGAGCCTGGACCGCGACGCGCTGATGGCCAAGCTGACGAAGTGATGACAGTGCCGGGTGGGATATCCCGGCATTTTATTGTCCCGTTTCCATTGATTATTTCTGCGCGCTGTGCATCTTCGAAATGAGAATGTATGCTGTTGCCGCGCCAAGGACTGGCTCAACCCCGTCCTTCTATTTTTAGATTCCGGAGCAGTTGATGAGTATTGACCTGAGTGGTTTGTCCGCCAAAGAGCTGGGCGCCCTGATCAAGAACGCCAAGAAGCAGCAGACGATCGTCGCCAAGCGCCCGGCCATCACCAAGGTCCGCGCACAGCTGACCAAGTTGGCCAAGGCAAACGGATACACCCTGGAAGAAGTGGCGGGCGTTGCCGCTCCCACCCGCGGCCGCGCCAGCAAGGCCGCCGGCGCAGCACCGGCCAAGGCCGTGCGCAAGCTGGGCAAGGTTGCCCCGAAGTACCGTAACCCGGCCAACCCGAAGGAAACCTGGACCGGACGTGGCAAGCAGCCGCGCTGGCTGGCCGCGCACACCACCAAGGGCAAGAAGCTGGAAGATTTCCTGATCAAGAAGTAAGCGATGCGCCGATGGCGCGCGCATTGAAACGCCGGCCGGGATGGCTGGCGTTTTTTTTTGGGGTTACGTGCGCAGGCTTTCGGAAACTCTCAGAAACTCACAGATTCTTTCGCGCCGGCACCAGCAGGTTGCCGAACAATAATCCCGCCACGAGTGCCATTACCACGTTGAGCACGGTCATCAGTACGGTCTGGCCGGCACTCATGTCCTGCTGCTGCACCAACGTGAGCACGCCGCGCAGGCTGGTACTGCCGGGCACCAGCATGATGATGCCGGGCAGGCGGATGATTGCGCCCGGTCGCTGCACCAGGCGGCCGAACAGGTTGCCTGCGGCGGTCATCACCATCGCCGACATGAAGATGCCGGCCGGCAGGCCCCACGCCTGGCCGGCAAACTTGGAGATCGCATAGCCGGCCACCGAGGCCGCGATCACCCACGGGTAATCGCGGCGGTGGGCCTTGAACAGCATCGCGAACGCGAACGCCGCGATCAGCAGCGCGCTCCATTCCACCCAGTCGGCCTGCGGGCGCGATGCGCGCACCACCGGGTCCAGCCCGATGATGCCCGACAGCGTCACCGCGATCACCGCGCCGACGGTGAGCTTGAGGATGGTGGTGATGGCACCGGCAAAACGCGCGGTGCCCGATACCCAGTGCTGGCTGGCCAGTTCGTTGACCGCGTTGGTGAGCGACATGCCGGGCAGCATCACCACCAGCGAGGCGATGATGACGGTATTGAGGTTGAGCGCGCCCACGAACGAGGCCACCAGCGCCGCCACCGTACCGGCCAGCAGTGCCGCCAATGCCTCGCTGGCTTCGCGGCTGGCCGGGCGGCGGTCGGTGACCAGCGTCATCAGCCCGATCAGCAAGCCGATCACCCCGGCGGTGGCGATATCCAGCCACGGCAGTTTCCACAGCCCGGCCACGCCGGCCGCGCCCAGGCTGTAGGACAGGATCATGCGGATCTTGCCGCGCCGGCCCGGGTCCTTGTCCAGCTGCCGCAGTGCGGTATGGCCCTGGGCGATGCTCATGGTGCCGTTGGCCACCGCTTCGGTGATCTGGTCGGCGATGCTGAGCTTGTGCAGGTCGTTTTCGCCCGGTGCCAGCCGGATCACGCGCGTGATGTCCGATGAACCGATGGCCTTGGTCGGGTCGCTGAAGCTCAGGATCAGCCCGGTCGGGTTCGACCACGGCTCGCAGTCCAGGTCCAGCCGCTGCGACAGCGCAACCACCGCCGCCTCCAGCCGCTGGGCCGTGGTGCCGTAGCTGTGCAGCCGTCCGGCGATCTCGGATACGAAGGCCACCCGCTGTGCGTAGGTGGCCGGAGGGGTGGCAATGGCGGGTGCGTCGGCAGACATGCGGCGTAGTATTACCCGATGTCGGGGCGCGCACACACTTGGCATCCACGCAGAAAGGTTATGCTGCGTGGAGGACGCCCCATGACGCCAGACCAGACCCCCAAACTTGAACAGGATCCACAGGACCCCGGTCTCATCCGGTTGTCCGGGCAGTGGACCTTGCGCACCGCGCTGGACGCGGCCGAAGTGCTGCGCGCGGCACCCGAAAAAGTCACCGGCATCGATGCCAGCGGCATCACCCAGCTGGATTCGGCTGGCGTGCTGCAGGTACTGCGGGTGGCCCATCGCGCCGACCTGGCCGAGGATGCACTGACCTTCCGCGAGGACCACCGCGCGCTGGTGTGCACCATCGAAGAAGTGGCCGACGACCGCCCCAAGGCCAAGCGCGACTTCGGCGTGCTGGCCGCGCTGGAGCGGCTGGGTCGCAGCGTGCATGCCACCGGCCACAACATCGTGGCGCTGGCCAGCTTCCTGGGCGAGAACCTGGTCAAGGGCGGCCGCCTGCTGCGCGAGCCGCGCCGTTTCCGACTTACCGCCACCGTGCACCACATGGAGCAGGTGGGGCTGGATGCGGTGCCGCTGGTGGCGCTGCTGTCCTACCTGGTGGGTGCGGTGATCGCGTTCCTGGGCTCGACCATCCTGCGTGACTTCGGCGCCGAGATCTACGTGGTGGAGCTGGTCAGCATCGCCTTCCTGCGCGAATTCGCGGTGCTGCTTACCGCGATCGTGCTGGCCGGCCGCACCGCCAGCGCGTTTACCGCGCAGATCGGCTCGATGAAGGCGCGCGAGGAAATCGACGCCATCCAGACCCTGGGCCTGGACCCGGTCGACCTGCTGGTGCTGCCGCGCCTGATCGCGCTGCTGATCACCCTGCCGCTGCTGACCTTCGTGGCGATGATCGCCGGCCTGGCCGGTGGCGTCACCGTGGGCGCGTTCGACCTGGATATTCCGCCGCAGATGTACCTGGCGCGCCTGCACGACACCATTGAAGTGCGGCACATGCTGGTGGGCCTGTCCAAAGCGCCGGTGTTCGCCGCCGTGATCGGCCTGATCGGCTGCCTGGAAGGGCTGAAGGTGGAAGGCACCGCGCAGTCGGTGGGTGAGCGCACCACCTCCAGCGTGGTGCAGACCATCTCGCTGGTGATCATCATCGACGCGTTCGCCGCGTTGTGGTTCATGCACATGGATTGGTGATGACGACCACAGCCGCCCCTGATGAAGACACCCGCGTGGACCTGGCCGATGAAGACGGCCTGGCGATCCGCGTGCGTGGGCTGACCAACCGCTTCGGCAGCCAGACCGTGCATGACGGGCTGGACCTGGACGTGCGCCGCGGCGAGATCCTCGGCGTGGTGGGCGGTTCGGGTACCGGCAAGTCGGTGCTGATGCGCAGCATCCTGGGCCTGCGCCATCCCGATGCCGGCGAGATCGAGGTGCTGGGCGTGGATGCGCGCTCGGACAACCGCGCCGACCGCCTGCACATCGAACGCAACACCGGCGTGCTGTTCCAGGATGGCGCACTGTTCTCGTCCATGACCGTGGGCGAGAACGTGCAGGTGCCGCTGAAGGAACACCACGGCGAACTGCCCGAGCGCTGGCACTACGAACTGGCGCTGCTGAAGGTGAAGCTTGCCGGCCTGCCCGCTGACGCGATCAACAAGCTGCCGTCGCAGCTCTCCGGCGGCATGCGCAAGCGCGCCGGCCTGGCCCGCGCGCTGGCGCTGGACCCGCCGCTGCTGTTCCTGGACGAGCCCACCGCCGGGCTGGACCCGATCGGCGCGGCCGCCTTCGACCGCCTGATCAAGACCCTGCAGGAAGCGCTGGGCCTGACCGTGCTGCTGATCACCCATGACCTGGACACCCTGTATGCGATCTGCGACCGGGTGGCGGTGCTGGCCGACCACAAGGTGATCGCCAACGCACCGTTGCATGAGATCGAACAACTGGAGCATCCGTGGATCCAGGAATATTTCCACGGACCGCGTGCGCGTGCTGCACGCGCCGCCAAGCAGAAGAGCGAGTAAGCCATGGAAACCAAAGCCAATTACGTACTGATCGGCGCGTTCACCCTGATCGTGGGGCTGGCATTGCTGGCCTTCGGCCTCTGGGCGGCCAAGTACTCCTCCGACCGCACCTGGACCGAATACCGGGTGGTGTTCCGAGAGGCGGTCACCGGCCTGTCGGTGGGCAGCCCGGTGCAGTACAACGGCATCGCGGTCGGCTCGATCACCGAACTGAACCTGGTGCCGGATGACCCGCGCCAGGTGGTCGCGCGAATCCGCCTGAACTCCAACACGCCGGTCAAGACCGACACCCGCGCCAAGCTGGCCATCACCAGCCTGACCGGGCCGTCGATCATCCAGCTCAGCGGCGGCACGCCGCAGGCGCAGGCGCTGACCGCGGTGAACAAGGACCCGGCGCCGATCATCCCGACCACGCCATCGGCGCTGCAGAACATCACCGACGTGGCCAACCGCATCGTCGAGCGCATGGACCAGGTGCTGAGCGACCGCAACGTGGCCAGCATCAATGCCACCCTGGCCAACCTGGAAACCATCAGCGGCGGCCTGGCTGACCGCGACCAGGGCACCCAGGCGCTGCTGCTCAGCGCGCGCGATGCCGCGCGCAGCCTGGACAGCACGCTGAAGACCACCAACGGCACCATCCAGCGCCTGGACACCAACCTGGTGCAACAGTTGCCGCCGATCCTGGACAAGCTGGAAACCACCCTGACCAAGCTCGATTCGGCGGCCGGCAGTGCCGATTCGATCCTCGGCGAGAACCGCGCGGCCATCAACAGCTTCGCCAACGATGGCCTGGCCCAGCTCGGGCCGACGTTGACCGAGCTGCGCGGGCTGATCCGCGACCTGCGCCGGGTCAGCGACAAACTCGACAACAACCCGGCCCGCTACCTGCTGGGCCGCGACGCGCCGAAGGAGTTCGAACCCAAATGAGCCGCTTCCCTCTCCTGCCCGCCTCCCTGCCCCGCCTGCTGTTGCCGGCGGCACTGATGATCGCGCTGGGCGCCTGCTCGTCGTTGCTGGGCGGCGGCGAGCGCAGCCAGGTCACCATCTACTCGCCCGTGGTGAAGATCCAGCCCGACCCGTCCTGGCCGAAGGTCGACTGGGCGCTGGTGCTGGTCAAGCCGACCGCCGCGCGCGTGGTCGACAGCCCGCGCATCAACGTGCGGCCGAACCCGGGTGAGCTGGAGGTCTACAAGGGCGTGAGCTGGGCGCAGCCGGCCACCGACATGGTCGACGACGCGCTGGTGCGCGCGTTCGAGGATTCCGGCCGCATCACCGGCGTGGCGCGTGCCACCACCGGCATCCGCGCCGACTACAAGCTGGCGTTGGATGTACGCCGTTTCGAATCCGATTACCGCGGCCAGCCGACCCCGACCGCCTTCATCGAGATCAACGCCAAGCTGATCCACGTGATCGACCAGCGCGTGGTCGCCGATCGCACGTTCCGCCAGGAGCAGCCGGTAGGCAGCACCGCCACCGGCGATGTCGCCCGGGCGCTCGAGCAGGGCCTCCAGGCGGTCACCACCGAACTGGTCGGGTGGACCCTCACCACCGGCCAGGCCGACAGCAAGACGGCCGCAGTCATCCCGACGCGGTTGCGTTGATCCAACGGAACGTGAGGTTGATGCGCTCGGCCAAGGGCCGGGCGCTTTTTGGCAGGGCGTGCTGGTAGAAGGTCTGCGTGCGCCCGCCCATCACCAGCAGGTCGCCATGACCCAGGGTGACCTCCGCCTTGCGCGCGTGGTCGTCGCGCCGGCGCAGCAGGAACCGGCGGGCGGCGCCGAGGCTGAGCGAGGCGATCACCGGCGTGGGTCCCAGTTCGGGTTCATTGTCGCTGTGCCAGCCCATGCCGTCGTCGTTGTCGCGGTAGCAGTTGAGCAGCACGCTGTTGAATGGCTGGCCGCAGAAACTGCCCAACGCATCGCGGAGTGGGACCAGGGCGGGATGCCAGGCGTGCGGCACGAACTCGGTCCCCGAATAGCGGTAACGGGCCGCCGGGTCACCCATCCAGCAGCTCAGCCGTGGTGAATCCACCCGCCTGCCGAACATTTTGATCCTGTGCACCTCCCACGGCACCTCGCCGCGCAGCTGGCGCTGCAGCGCATCGGCGGCAGGTGCGGCCAACCAATGGCGGTGCCAGCGCACCTGGGCATCGGGAAGATGGAGGTCCATGGCGGCACGCTAGCATGGCCCGGATCGCGCCGCATGCGCCGCACCGGCCTCGGCTACACTCGACGGCTGTTGATCGCCAGGGGGGCGATGTCGATGTTCCAGAGATGGATTGCAGCCGTGGTTCTGCTTGTCGGGGTGGTGTCGGTCGTGCCCGTACGCGCCGATGAACACGCCGAGCGGGCGGAGGTAATGACGATGGTCGGCGCGCTGATGGAAGCCCGCGACTTCGAGACGTTGGAAGCATTGGCCGAGCAATATCGCAGCACCGAAGCACGTACCGGCAGTGGCGTCTTCATGCTGACCCAGTACTACGACGGCGTGTCGAACTACTTCAACACCCGCGATAGGGACGCTGTCATCTGGAACGACCGCGCCGCGCTGGCGGAGGCATGGTGGAACGCCTATCCGGATTCGCCGACGCCGCGCCTGGTTACCGCGCAGCTGCTGGCCAACACCGCTTGGAGCTACCGCGGCGGCGGCTACGTCCGAACCGTGCCGCCTGACCGCTGGGAAGCGTTCCGTCGGCAGAATGCCGAAGCCTTCGCGTTCATCAGCAAGCAGAAATCGGTTGCCGCGCGCGATCCCTACTGGTACGAGCTGACGCTGCGACTGGGGCAGCGCGACAGCATGGATGATGCGACCTACATGGCGATCTTCGATGAGGCCGTGGCACGGTATCCGCGCTTTTACCCGCTTTACTTCGGCGCCGTGAACAACTTCTCTCCCAAATGGGGTGGCAGTGCCGAAGCCATCGAGTCCTTTGCACGGCACGCGCTGAAGAAGGTCCGCCGCAAGGACCGCGCCGCCCTGTACACGCGGATCTACTGGGTAGCGTCGCAGAACCAGTACGGGAGCGATCTGTTCACCGACTCCTACGTGGACTGGCCACTGATGCGCCGGGGCATCGACGATGTGCTGGCCCGGTATCCCACCGACTGGAACCTGCAGAACTTCGCCTTCTTCGCCTGCCGCGCGCTGGACAAGCCCAAGACCCGGGAGCTGATGGGCCGGATCACGGCGCCGCCGGACGGCAAGGCCTGGGAGAGCGTGGAGGCGTACGAAAAATGCAGGGAATGGGCAGGGTGAACGCCCGGCGTTGGCAGGTTTGCCCCCGCGCGGTGTGTTGCAAGACAATGCCGGGTGTCACCTGCCACGCGACCCTTGAATGACCCTGCCCCTGCTGCCGCCCCGGACCCCATGAGCGCCGCCTCCCGCATCCGGCAGCAGGCATTCGCCTTCATGCGCGCGGTGTTCCGCCGCCTGCCGCTGCCCGAGGCCACCCGCGACCGGCTGCGCAACCGGGCATTGAGCCGGGTAGGCGACTGGAGCCCGCCGCCGCCGCGCGGCCAGGTACGGGCAGCTCGCCTAAGCGGGCGTGCACTGGTGCGGGCGGACGAAGCGGCCATCGGCCATGTGCCGGCCGGGCTGGCCGGCACCCTGCCCTCGCCGCTGCCGGCGACGCTGGTGGCGTTCTACCTTCCCCAGTTCCATCCGTTCGCACAGAACGACGCGTGGTGGGGCACCGGCTTCACCGAATGGCGCAATGTCACCCGCGCCCTGCCCCAGTTCGAAGGCCATGCCCAGCCACGGCTGCCGGCCGACCTGGGGTTCTATGACCTGCGAAACCCGCAGGTGATGCGCGACCAGGCACGGCTCGCGGCGGACCATGGCATTGGCGCATTCTGCTTCTACTTCTACTGGTTCTCCGGCCAGACCCTGATGGAGGCGCCGCTGCGCCAGTGGCTGGCTGACGCCAGCATCGCGCTGCCGTTCTGTCTGTGCTGGGCCAATGAAAACTGGACCCGGCGCTGGGACGGGCGCAACCAGGACGTGCTGATCGGCCAGCAGCACACGCCGGAAGACGACCTTGCGTTCATTGCCCATGTCGCCGAATACCTGCGCGACCGCCGCGCATTGAAAGTGGATGGCAAACCGATGCTGCTGGTGTATCGCCCGCAGCTGCTGCCCGATCCCAAGGCGACCGCCCAACGCTGGCGCGACTGGTGCCGCAACCACGACATTGGCGAGATCCACCTGGCCTACGTGCAGAGTTTCGAGCGCCCCGACCCCCGCGAGATCGGCTTTGATTCCGCCGTGGAGTTCCCGCCCAACGTGGTCAACCCGACCTCGTTGTCGGCCAACCAGCTCCTGATCAACCCCGACTATGCAGGTGATGTGCGCGACTGGCGCGAGCTGGCAGCAGAAAGCCTGGCTGCCCCCGCGCGGCCTTACCGCCTGCATCCCGGCGTCAACCCGGGGTGGGACAACGAAGCACGCCGTCCCGGCCGCGGCCGGGTACTGCTGCATGCATCGCCGCGCGCCTATGGCGACTGGCTGCACGCCACCATCCACGGCCGGTTGGCCGATACGCCGGTCGACCAGCGCCTGGTCTTCATCAACGCCTGGAACGAATGGGCCGAAAGCGCCGTTCTGGAGCCGGACCAGCGCCTGGGTCACGCGTGGCTGGCCGCCACCCGGCGCGCCCTGCAGTCCCGCCAGCCCGCGCCGCGCCGCCCCTGCGTGGTGATCCATGCCTGGTACCTGGAGGTGCTGGAAGAACTGCTGCAGCAGGTCGCTGCCAGCGGCATCGAAGCGCGGTTGCTGGTCACCACCACGCCGGACCGCGTGGAGGCGGTGCAGGCGATGCTCCAACAGGTGGGGACCGCCGCCGAAATCCTGGCGTACGACAACCATGGCCGCGACATCCTTCCCTTCCTGCACGTTGCCGACCGGCTGTTGAACGAGAACGAAGATCTGGTGCTGAAGCTGCACACCAAGCGTTCGACCCACCGCGACAACGGCAACCAGTGGCGGCAGGACATGCTCGGCGCGCTGCTGGGTGGCGAGCGTGCGCGCGCCATGGTGGCCGCCTTCCAGGCAGACCCCGGACTGGGCCTGGTCGCGCCCGCGGGGCATCTGCTGAACACCGCCGACTATGTCGGCGGCAACGCAGAGGCACTGGCGTACCTGCATGCACGCCTGGGCCTGCCCGCGGCGAAGAACGATGCCGTGTTCGCCGCCGGCAGCATGTATTGGGTCCGGCTGGCCGCGCTGCGGCCGTTGCTGGACGCGCACCTCTCGCCCAGCGATTTCGATACCGAGCGGGGGCAGATCGACGGCACGCTTGCGCACGCGCTGGAACGGCTGACCGGCGCCACTGTCAACGCCGCCGGGTTCCGCATCTGCGATACCGTCACCGCACTGGGCGGCACCGCCGGGACGGATGCAGCAGCCTACCCCTACGCCCGGCCAGGCTGAGCGGCCTACAATCGCCGGCCACCCGCAAAGGATCAGCAATGAGAAGTCACGACAGCAGCAAGCGCGTCCTGGTTACCGGGGGCGCCGGTTTCCTGGGTTCGCACCTGATCGAGCGCCTGCTCGACCAGGGCCACGAAGTGGTGTGCGCGGACAACCTGTTCACCGGCACCAAGCGCAATATCGCCCACCTGCTGCCGAACCCGCATTTCGAGTTCCTGCGCCACGATGTGACCTTCCCGCTGTACATCGAGGTGGACGAGATCTGGAACCTGGCCTGCCCGGCTTCGCCGGTGCACTACAGCCATGACCCGGTACAGACCACCAAGACCTCGGTACACGGGGCGATCAACCTGCTGGGTCTGGCCAAGCGGCTGGACTGCCGGATCTTCCAGGCCTCCACCAGCGAGGTGTACGGCGACCCGAGCGTGCACCCGCAGCGCGAGGAGTACTGGGGCAACGTCAACCCGATCGGTCCGCGTTCGTGCTACGACGAAGGCAAACGCTGCGCGGAAACGCTGTTCTTCGACTACCACCGCCAGCATGGGCTGGACATCAAGGTGGCGCGCATCTTCAACACCTATGGCCCGCGCATGCACCCCAATGATGGACGCGTGGTGTCCAATTTCATCGTGCAGGCACTGCGCGGGGAGAACATCACCATCTACGGCGAAGGCCAGCAGACCCGTTCGTTCTGCTACGTGGACGATCTGATCGACGGCTTCATCCGCTTGATGGCCACCGAAAAGGATTTCACCGGGCCCTGCAACCTCGGCAATCCGGCAGAGATGACCATCCGCGAACTGGCCGAGACCGTGATTGCATTGACCAACTCGGGCTCGAAGCTGGTGTTCAAACCGTTGCCGCAGGATGACCCGATGCAGCGGCAGCCGGATATCACGTTGGCGAAGAGCAGGCTCGGCGGGTGGGAGCCTCAGGTGAAGCTGGAAGACGGGTTGCGGCGGACGATTGCCTACTTCGACGCCTTGCTGGGCGAGGCCCGGTAGAGCCGTCTGTTGGACGGCTGCTTCATATGGATTGCGCGGCCCGTTGGGCGGCTGTTTTCTGGCGCGAAAGGCAGCGGACTGACAGTCCGCTCTACCGCCGCTGCTTCGTGAGGCCGCACTGGTAGGTGACGTCCTGGCGGCTGTGGCGGAAGGGGTCGGTCAGGTCGTCGGAATACTTGCCCAGCAGCAGGCGCTGTTTTGGCAGGAAATGCTGGCGGTAGAAGCGGCTCATGCCCGCCACGCGCCGGCCCTTGTCGGTCAGCAGCACGCAGCCGTTTTCGATGTGGATCGTGCCGGAGCTTTCCTGCTCCGTCAGGCGCACGTCCACCAGGCGATGCTCAACCATGTATTCCTTGGTGAACACGTCCTGGAAGGCGTCCTGGCGGATGCCCCCGCCGCGCTGGTCGAGCTTCTCCAGGATGTAGAACGACAGCGAACGATCGATCACCGTCGGCACTGAAATGGCGAACGCGTAGCCACCGAGCAGCCACACCAGGACCAGCAGCACCTTCTCGGTCAGGGTGAAACGGCGCAGCGCAGGCAGCAGCAGCAACAGGCCGGCGAGCACGGCCGCCAGCACTGCATCGCCGATGGCCGCGTAGAACACCACGTCGACGCTGAAGAAGCGCACGTGC
Source organism: Stenotrophomonas sp. CCNWLW57 (assembly GCF_037203925.1). Taxonomy (NCBI): domain Bacteria; kingdom Pseudomonadati; phylum Pseudomonadota; class Gammaproteobacteria; order Lysobacterales; family Lysobacteraceae; genus Stenotrophomonas; species Stenotrophomonas sp. CCNWLW57. Next base: position 89,949 of record NZ_JBBCBJ010000007.1, on the reverse strand, counting down.
AGGAAGTGGATGCCCAGCAGCAGCGCCACGTAGAGGGCGGTGAGCAGCAGTGCGTTGCGCAGGGATTTCATGGCTTGAACACCAGCAGGCGGTTGCCGAGGAAGGACAGGATGAACTGGATGATGCTGATCAGCACGAAGCCAATCCGGTAGTCGAACTTCAACAGGTCCGACCACAGCGCCATCAGGCCGCCGTTCAACAGCGCGATGGCGGCATACAGCAGCACGAACCGCCACAGCTGTTTGCTGGCGCGCGCCTGGGTGGCGGCGAACACGAAGAAGCGATTGCCCAGGAACGATGCCACGATCGCCACCGCTGCCGCCAGCAGGTTGGCCACGCCCTTGGACGGCACGTGCACCACTTCCACCAGCAGGCTCAGCACCGCGAAGTGCACGCCGGTCGCCACCAGCCCATTGATGACGTAACGCAGCAGCTGGCGGAGGTCAGCGCGGCGCGACATCGGCGGCAACCTCGATGACACCGGCCAGGTAGTCGCGGTAGGCACCCGGCTTCTGGATGCTGCCACGGACGATGCCACTGAGCATCAGTGTCATCAGGGTCAGCGTGCCGGTCTGCAGGAACACCAGGAACAGTACCCCCAGCGCCATCGAGAACCAACCCGGGGTAGCGTAGCCGGCCAGCTTGAGCAGGGTGGCCACCACCGCCAGCACGATCGAAGCGGAGGAGACCAGTACGCACATCAGGCCTACCCGCACCAGCACGTCCTCGGCGAACACCATCAACGCGCGGAACCCGTGCAGGGTGAGGCCGACGAAGTTCATCTTGCTGTGCCCGGCATAGCGCGGGCCGCGGTCGATCGGGCAGACGGCCAGGCGCAGCTTGCTGGCGATCAGTCCGGCTGCCACATGCGTCCAGACCTCGTGCATGGCATTGAGGCGATGCAGCGCGCCGACCTTGATCGCCATGAAGTTGCCGAAGCTGATCGTGCGCCCAGTCAGCAGCTGGAAAATGAACTTGTACACCACGTAGAAGGCACGGAAGCGCAGGGTCTCGACCCGGCTCCTGCGCCGCGCCACCGCAACATCCACCTCGTCGCTGCGCACCGCGTCCAGCAGGGTGGCGATTGTCTCGGGCAGGTCTTCGCCATCGGAATCCATCACGATGACCTGCCGGCAGTCGGGAAGATTCTCTTCCACATAACCCAACCCTATCGCGATGGCTTTCTGGTGACCGACGTTGCGGCGCAGTTTCAGCACCACGCCGCTGACGCCCGAGCGGGACAACTGCGACGGCTGCAACGGCTCGCGGATGGAGCCGTCGTCCACTGCCACCACGTACACGCGGTCGCCGTACAGGCGTGCCAGTTCGCAGAACAACCGGGTGGAAGCCACGTGGTCTTCGTACACCGGGGTGACCACCACGAACGCATCAGCTGCCTTGTTCATTCCGTTCTCCTGCGGCAACGCGCGACGCGGCCGGGTTCCACTGGTCCACCAGCACCAGCAATGCATACATCAACAGCAGCAGCACCGGCAGCACGGTCCGGCGCGCGCTCGTGGCCAGATGCCACTCCAGGTCGTGCGGGGTGCCCAGGTACACGGCGTACAGGACGCACGCATAGGCCACGGCCACCCCCAGTCCGGCCAGCGCGACCGGCGTACGCCAGGTGCGCGACCACAGCACCAGCATCAGCGCCAGCGGCACCCAGAAGATGCCACGCAGCAACTTCTGCACGATCAGCATGCTTTGCGCCAGATCCGGCAGGCGCGCCATCAGCTGGCCGCTGAGGTCGCTGGCGGCCAGGTCGTTGCTCAGGTGTGCGGCGGAAACCGCCAGTTTCCACGCCAGCAGGGGGAGCAGCGACAGCGCGAACGCCGCAGGGATGCCCCACGCCACGCGCCGCTCGCGCAGCAGGGTCACCGCCACGACGCCGACGGCGACGATGACCGCCAGCACCACGCCTTCGTTCTTGATCAGGCAGAGGATGGCCGACACCGCCGCGTATGCAGCCAGGTCGAACCAGCCACTTCCGCTGACTGGCGCACGCGCGGCACGCATCCCGGCGGCCAGCGCGGCTACCGCGTAGACCGCCAGCAGCGCGTCCATGTAACCGTCCACCAGGTAGCTGCCACCGACCTTCAGCAGGGCCACGGCGAACAGCCCGGCCACCCACCAGGTGCGCAGGCTGCGCGCGATCAACAACAGCGCCGGCAGCAACAAAAGCGTCGCCGCGGCCTTAGGGAAGATCTCGTTCCAATGGCCCACCACCTTCGCCGCGGTGGCCATCCAGACCGGCACCAGGGCCGGGTAATCGTTGTGGCTGAAAGGCGCGTAGCCATCGAGCTGGGTGTACAGCGACCCATCGAGGAAGATGCGCCGGGCATGGAACAACCAGATGGAGCGCGGGTCCCACCCATCCGACGGGCTGCCCAGGGCCAGCACCAGCAGCACCCCGATCACGCCCAGCATCCATGCCGCGCGGGCATCGCGCAGGGCCGACAGCGCCCATGCGGCGCAGCCAAGCACGGCAATGAACGCGGCCTGCGCCGGCAGTCCGACCCAGCCCAAGGCTGCAAAGGCATAACAGGCCAGCACGCCGGCCAGCATGCCCAGCGCGGCAGCGGCGCCGGCGTCAGTGGCAGTCGACGAGGACAAGGCGCTCACCCCCTGCGATCCGGGTGCAGCCGGGACGCTGCGGTCCGGGCGTCTTCCACAGCATGCGGCCGTTGTCGGCCTCATGCAGGCGCATGGGATACAGGCCTTCCCACAGTCGCTGCTGCAGCAGCGAATCGTCCTTCAGGCCAGGCCCCAGCGCGAGCGGCACCCCGCCGTCATGATGCTGGGCAAGCAAAGTGCGAGCCTCCACCACTTCCGGCGGTACCGAGTGGATCCAACCTGCATCCGCAACGAATGCCTGGTTCAACAAGGCGCCACTGAAGTGCACATCCCTGGCAATGCCACGCAGCCCCACCAGCAGCAGCGCGCCGATCAGAAGGCCGACCAGCCCGCGTTGCAGAACAGAAATGTTCCCCTTCCCGGGTTTGATCACGGCAGCGTTCCAGGTTCAGCCAAGCCGGAAATTCTAGCATTGCGCCGATGACGCCCCGGAGCGATGCGCGCGGCAGGGTCGGCCTGCCGGTGTTGGCCGGCAGGCGTGCGCCGTCAGCTGAAGCTGACGCCGGTCTTTTCCTTCAGCTCTTCATCGCTCACGCCGGGTGCCGCTTCGACGAGCTTCAGGCCCGCGTCGGTGACATCGAACACGGCCAGGTCGGTGATGATCCGGTCGACCACGCCCACGCCGGTCAGCGGCAGCGTGCACTCCGGCAGGATCTTGTGCTCGCCGTTCTTGGCGGTGTGCTCCATCAGCACCACCACGCGCTGCACGCCGGCCACCAGGTCCATGGCGCCGCCCATGCCCTTGACCATCTTGCCCGGCACCATCCAGTTGGCCAGGTCGCCCTGGTCGGTGACCTGCATGGCGCCCAGGATGGCCAGGTTGACGTGGCCGCCGCGGATCATCGCGAAGCTGTCGTGGCTGCCGAAGTAGCTGGCGCCGGCACGCGCGGTCACGGTCTGCTTGCCGGCATTGATCAGGTCCGCATCCACTTCCGCATCGGTCGGGAACGGGCCGATGCCGAGCAGGCCGTTCTCGGACTGCAGCCACACATCCACGCCGTCCGGAATGTGGTTGGCCACCAGGGTCGGCAGGCCGATACCCAGGTTCACGTAGGCACCATCGGTCAGTTCGCGGGCGGCGCGCTGCGCCATTTCATCGCGGGTCCATGCCATGTCAGTTGCCCTCCGCACGCACGGTGCGCTGTTCGATGCGTTTTTCAGGGGTGGGGTTGTGCACGATGCGGTGCACGTAGATGCCCGGCAGGTGCACCTGGTCCGGGTCGATGCTGCCCACCGGCACCACTTCTTCCACTTCCACCACGCACAGCCTGCCGGCCATCGCACAGGCTGGGTTGAAGTTGCGCGCGGTCTTGCGGAACACCAGGTTGCCGGCTTCGTCGGCCTTCCACGCCTTGACCAGCGCCACGTCGGCGCGCAGCGCGGTTTCCATCACGTAGTGCTTGCCGTCGAACTCCCGGGTTTCCTTGCCCTCGGCCACCACGGTGCCGTAGCCGGTGGCGGTGAAGAAGGCGGGAATGCCCGCACCGCCCGCGCGCAGGCGCTCGGCCAGGGTGCCCTGCGGGTTGAATTCCAGCTCCAGCTCACCGGCCAGGTACTGGCGTTCGAATTCCTTGTTCTCGCCCACGTAGGACGAAATCATCTTGCTGATCTGCCGGGTTTCCAGCAGCTGGCCCAGGCCGAACCCGTCCACGCCGGCATTGTTGGAGATCACCGTGAGGTCCTTTACCCCGGTGTCGCGCAGCGCGGCGATCAGCGCCTCGGGAATGCCGCACAGGCCGAAGCCGCCGACGGCCAGGGTCTGGCCATCGGCCACCGCACCCTGCAGCGCTTCGGCGGCGCTGGCATAGCGTTTGCCGCGCCGGCCGTTGTCTGGGGACTTGCTCATCTACGCCCTCACCTCGTTGATGTAAGGGCCCATTGTAGCCATTGCCGGTAGCGTCCCCGGCTGAAAACGCTTCCCATACATCGCAGCGGCTAAACTCGCCTACTGACTACAGAAAGGACCCCCGATGACCCTCCCCGCATTCAAGGCGTATGACATCCGCGGCCGCGTGCCGGACGAGCTGAACGAAGACCTGGCGCGGAAGATCGGCGTGGCGCTGGCGGCCCAGCTGGAGCCGGGCACCGTGGTGGTCGGCCATGACGTGCGCCTGACCAGCCCCGCCCTGCAGGACGCCCTGGCCGCCGGCCTGCGTGGCGCCGGGCGCGAGGTGCTGGACATCGGGCTGTGCGGTACCGAAGAGGTCTACTTCCAGGTCGACCACCTCAACGCCGCCGGCGGGGTGATGGTTACCGCCAGCCACAACCCGATGGACTACAACGGCATGAAGCTGGTCAAGCAGCAGGCCCGGCCGATCAGTTCGGACACCGGCCTGTTCGCCATCTCCGATGCCGTGGAAGCCGATACCGCACCGGCCGCCGAGCCCAAGGCCGGCATCCAGTCGCATCCGGACAAGCGCGCGTATATCGAGCACCTGCTGAGCTACGTCGACCGCGCCGCCCTGAAGCCGCTGAAGCTGGTGGTCAACGCTGGCAATGGCGGCGCCGGCACCATCGTCGACCTGCTGGCCCCGCACCTCCCGTTTGAATTCGTGCGCATCGCCCACGAACCGGATGGCAGCTTCCCGAACGGCATTCCCAATCCGCTGCTGATCGAGAACCGGGAGATGACCGCGCAGGCCGTGCTCGAACACGGTGCGGACTTCGGCATCGCCTGGGATGGCGATTTCGACCGCTGCTTCTTCTTCGACCACACCGGCCGCTTCATTGAAGGCTATTACCTGGTCGGCCTGCTGGCCAAGGCCATTCTGGCCCGCCAGCCCGGCGGCAAGGTGGTCCACGACCCGCGCCTGCTGTGGAACACCGTGGAGATGGTGGAAGATGCCGGTGGCCAGGCCGTGCTGTGCAAGAGCGGGCATGCCTTCATCAAGGAAAAGATGCGCGCCGAGGATGCCGTGTATGGCGGCGAAATGAGCGCGCACCATTACTTCCGTGAGTTCGCCTACGCTGATTCCGGCATGATTCCGTGGCTGCTGATTGCCGCGCTGGTGTCCGAAACCGGGCTTTCGCTGGCCGACCTGGTCGAAGAACGCATGCAGAAGTTCCCCTGCAGCGGCGAGATCAACTTCAAGGTCAGCGACGCCAAGCTGGCGGTGGCGCGGGTGATGGAGCACTTCGCCGCGCACGGCCCGACCCTTGACCATACCGATGGCATCAGCGCGGATTTCGGCCAGTGGCGCTTCAACCTGCGCAGCTCCAACACTGAGCCGCTGCTGCGCCTGAACGTGGAATCGCGAGGCGATGCGGCACTGCTGCAGCAGCGCACCGATGAGATCTCCCAGCTGCTCAAGGCATCCTGAGGCACAGCCTGATGAACGACATCCTTCCGGTCATCCTGTCCGGCGGTTCCGGCACGCGGCTGTGGCCGCTGTCGCGCGAAGCCTACCCCAAGCAGTTCCTGGCACTGGCCGGTGAGCAGACCATGCTGCAGGCCACGTGGCAGCGTGTCGCGCCGATCGCCGGCCGGGCGCCGCTGGTGGTGGCCAACGAAGAACACCGCTTTGTTGCCGCCGAGCAGCTGCAGCAGCTGGGCGTGGAGCCGCAGGCCATCCTGCTCGAACCAGTCGGTCGCAACACCGCGCCGGCCATCGCCGTGGCCGCACTGGAAGCCACACTGGAAGACGGCGACCCGGTGCTGCTGGTACTGCCATCGGACCACGTGATCGCCGATGAAGCGGCCTTCCGCGCAGCGGTGCTGAGCGCCCTGCCTGCCGCGCAGGAGGGCAAGCTGGTCACGTTCGGCATCGTGCCGACCGGGCCGGAGACCGGCTATGGCTACATCAAGGCCTACTCGGGCGGTGCGGTGCGGGCGGTCGACCGGTTTGTCGAGAAACCCGATGCAGAGACCGCACGGCAGTACGTCGAGTCGGGCGAGTACTTCTGGAACAGCGGCATGTTCCTGTTCAAGGCCTCCCGCTACCTGGCCGAGCTGGAGCTGTTCCAACCGGACATGCTGGCCGCCAGCCGCAATGCCTGGCAGCTGGCGCGCCGCGACACCGACTTCACCCGCCTGGACAAGGACGCCTTTGCCGCGGTGCCGGCCGACTCCATCGATTACGCGGTGATGGAAAAAACCGCCGATGCCGTGGTGGTGCCGCTGGACGCCGGCTGGAACGATGTGGGCTCGTGGACGGCGCTGCGCGACGTATCGGCGCAGGACGCCGATGGCAATGCCCACCACGGCGATGTCATCGCCATCGACTGCCGCAACACTTATGCCTACGGCGAGCGCCTGATCGCGCTGGTCGGGCTGGACGACGTGATCGTGGTGGAGACCGACGATGCGGTGATGGTGGGCCGCAGCGACCGCATGCAGGAGATCAAGCAGGTGGTGGCCCGGCTCAAGGCCGAGCAGCGGCCCGAAGCCACCTGGCACCGCAAGGTGTACCGCCCGTGGGGTGCCTACGATTCGATCGACAACGGCGAGCGGTTCCAGGTCAAGCGCATCACCGTCAAGCCGGGCGGCACGCTGAGCCTGCAGATGCACCACCACCGCGCCGAACACTGGGTGGTGGTCAGTGGCACCGCCGAAGTGACCCGCGGCGACGAGGTGATCCTGCTGGGCGAAAACCAGAGCACCTACATTCCGCTGGGCGTCACCCACCGGCTGCGCAATCCAGGCAAGCTGCCGCTGGAGCTGATCGAGGTGCAGTCGGGCAGCTACCTGGGTGAGGACGACATCGTGCGGTTTGAGGATACCTACGGGCGCAGCTGAGCATGCCGCAACGGCACGCTCAGTGCGAAGACACCTGCTCGCGTACCACGGCGGGCAGGATCCGGCGAAGTTCCGGGTGGTCCAGGTGCCGCTTCAGCTGTTCGGCATCGGGATAGGGCAACTCGAAGTCGCCTACCTCCAGTGCTTTCGGGTCACCGCTGGCGAGGTAACGCACCACGTTCGCCTGCTGCAGCTCGCTTGCCACCTTGAATGCCTTCGCCCGCTTGATGTCCTTGGAAACCAGGCTCAGCGAGCCGCCTGCGAACAGCAATGCAAACAGCACCACGACCGACCGCGCCGCGATGCGACGCGGCGACGGGGTCGGCAGCAGGCCCCACAGCTGCAGCGCGAACCAGGCGTTGCCGACCACGCCCGGCACCAGCAGCTCGGTGTAACGCGACGCGGGCGGATGCATGCCGTCGTGACCGCGCCCGTAGCCGATCGACAGCGCCTGCAGGGCCGACCAGATGCACAACCCGGCCATGAACAGCGCGGTCGGGCTTGCTTTGCGCAGGATCAGCATGCGCGAAACCATCACCACCGAAGGCAGCCAGACGATCACGAACAGCCCGTTGGAGCGCCCGGGCCATGCCAGGACATGGCTGGCCGCCAGCAGCAGTTCGCCCACGCTTTGCGCGCGCATCCCGCTATGCGCCGCGGGTATCGGCAACAGCAGGTAGGCGACCAGCGCGATGACCGCCAGCGCGGCCGTGGCGGCCAGGGCCGGCGCGCGCCGCCCCGGCAGGCACAGACAGGCAAGCACGCAGACCGCGCCCGCGGCGACCGCCGTCAGCAGGCCCGAGGCCATGGTGACGATCGCCAGCACGCTCAATGCCATCGCAGCAAGCAGCGCGCGCGGACGCTGGTGATGCCTGGCCACCAGGGCAATGGCAACCACGCTGGACAGGATCAGGAAGTAGAACTGGCTCTGGAAACCGACCAGGAAGTTCTCGCGGGCGAACGGCAGCACCGACAGCAGCAGCACCACCAGCATCATCAGCCAGCGTCTGCCTGCCGATGCCTCATCGCGCGTTGCCTGCCATACCAGCAGGGCGGGAATGAAACAGAACAGCACGGCCGTGATGCGTGCTTCGTAGACGTTGTTCCACTCCCCGGTCACCAGGTAGGACGCCAGCGCCACCAGCCGGGTGGGCAGGATCCGGTGTTCGTTGTGCGGGTAGAGCAGCGTGTCCCACTGCAGCGTTCCCTCCAGCCATGGCCGCAGCGCGGTCGCCCATTCACCGTCCCATTGATCCCAGAACGGCATGGGCGTGCTGAAGCACTGGACGTACAGCAGCCGGGCAAGCAGTGCCAGCACGCCCGTGGCGAGGGCAAACGAAAGCGGGGACGGCCGCAGCCGCCCCGGGAGGTCTTTATCGTGGGTCATCCGTGTTTCCGAGCGTTCCCGTTCAGCGCGTGGCGGTGCCTGCCGGGGCAATCCCGGCCATCACCTGCTTCAGACCGTCCTGCCAGGAGGGCAGCTGCAGGCCGAAGTCCTGCTGCAGCCGGCCATTGTCGAGCACCGACCAGGCCGGGCGCTTGGCAGGCGTCGGGTAGTCCGCCGCGCTGATGGCCTCCACCACCGGCACCCGTGCCAGCACGCCGCCCGCCTGTGCCTGGGCGAAGATCGCCTCGGCAAAGCCATGCCAGCTGGTCTGGCCACTGGCCGTCAGGTGCCAGGTCCCGGACAACCGGCCCGGGTGCTGCAGCACCTGCGCGGTGACATCGGCGATCAGGGCGGCGGGGGTCGGGGTGCCGACCTGGTCGGCGACCACGCGCAACACCTCGCGCTCGGCCCCCACCCGCAGCATGGTGCGCAGGAAGTTGGCGCTGTGCGAGGCATATACCCAGGCGGTACGGAAGATCAGGTGGCGGCCGCCGGCGGCACGCACCGCGTCCTCGCCCGCCAGCTTGCTCTGTCCGTACACGCCCAACGGCGCGGTGGCGTCGTCTTCGAGGTAAGCACGGGTGCCCTGGCCATCGAACACGTAGTCGGTGGAGTAATGCACCAGCGGTACACCCGCGGCAGCGCACCACCGCGCGATCACGCCCGGTGCGTCGGCGTTGGCCCGCCACGCGGCGTCGCGGTCTTCTTCGGCCCGATCCACGGCCGTGTACGCGGCGGCGTTGACCACCACGTCAGGCTGGACCCGGTCCAACAACGCAGCCAGGGTCGCGGGCTGGTTGAAATCCGCAACGTCGCAGGGGCTGCCATCAGCAAGGCTGCCACTGCGGGTGGTCGCGGTGACCGTCCCGAGCGGCGCCAGCGCGCGCAGCAACTCCTGGCCAAGCTGGCCATTGGCGCCGAAAAGCAGCACGTTCATGGCGTATAGACCGGCAGACGGTCCTCGGGGATGTCCTTCAGGAACGGCGCTGCCTCATCCTTGGCCGACAGGGTCGGGCCACTGATCGGCCAATCCACGCCGATGTCGGCATCGTTCCAGCGCACGCCGGCGTCGAAGTCCTTCAGGTACACCTCGGTGCACAGGTAGCTGAACACCGCGCGCTCGGACAGCACGGCAAAGCCGTGCGCGAACCCTTCCGGGATCCAGAACTGCTTCTTGTTTTCCGCGCTCAGCACGACAGCTTCCCACTGGCCGAAGGTCGGCGAGCCACGACGGATGTCGACGGCGACGTCGTAGACCTCGCCCTCCAGCACGCTGACCAGCTTGCCCTGCGGACGCGGCCACTGGTAGTGCAGCCCACGCAGCACGCCCTTGGCGGAGGTGGACACGTTGCTCTGCACGAACTTCGTCGGCAGGCCATGCTGGCCGAACCGTTCCGCATTCCAGGTTTCAAAGAAGAACCCGCGCTCGTCGCCGAATACGGCCGGCTCGATCACAACGCAACCCGGCAGCTTGGTCTGGATGATTTTCATGGCACCACTCCACGCACGGCCAACGCGTGCAGATACTGGCCGTAGCCATTCTTGATCAACGGCGCGGCAAGCGCCTCCAGCTGTTCGGCGCTGATCCAGCCCTGGCCGAACGCGATTTCTTCCGGGCAGCAGACCTGCAGGCCCTGGCGGGTCTGGATGGTTTCGATGAAGTTCGACGCCTCCAGCAGCGACTGGTGCGTACCGGTATCCAGCCACGCATAACCGCGACCGAGGGCTTCCAGGTGCAGATTTCCCTCGCGCAGGTAGCGCTGGTTCAGATCGGTGATTTCCAGTTCGCCACGCGGCGACGGCTTCAGTTCGGCGGCATGGTGGCTGGCGTTGCCGTCGTAGAAGTACAGGCCGGTGACCGCATAGTTCGAGCGCGGGTTGGCCGGCTTTTCAACCAGGTCGATGACCTTGCCGGCCTTGTCGAATTCGGCCACACCGTAACGCTCGGGATCGTTCACCCAATAGCCGAACACGGTTGCGCCGCTGTCGCGCTGGTCGGCGTTGCGCAACACTTCACGCAGGCCGTGGCCATGGAAGATGTTGTCGCCCAGCACCAGGCAGCTCGGCTTGCCGCCGACGAAATCCTTGCCGATCAGGTAGGCCTGCGCCAGCCCATCGGGGCTCGGCTGCACGGCGTATTCAATGTTCATGCCCCATTGCGAACCATCGCCCAGCAGCGCCTGGAACAGCGCCTGCTCGTGCGGGGTGTTGATGATCAGCACATCGCGGATCCCCGCCAGCATCAGCACGCTGAGCGGGTAGTAGATCATCGGTTTGTCGTACACCGGCAACAGCTGCTTGCTGACGCCCTTGGTGATCGGATACAGGCGGGTGCCGGAGCCGCCCGCCAGGATGATGCCTTTACGTTGCGTCATGGGAATCCCTTTAGGCCGTGGTGCCGATACGCTGCAGGCGGTAGCTGCCATCGAGCACGCCGTTGACCCATTCCTGGTTGTCCAGGTACCAGTCCACCGTGAAGGCAATGCCCTGCTCGAAGGTGTATTCCGGCTCCCAGCCCAGCTGGTCTTTCAGCTTGGAGGCATCGATCGCATAGCGGCGGTCATGGCCGGGGCGGTCGGCAACGTAGGTGATCTGGCTGCTGCGCGGCTGGCCGTCCTCGCGCGGACGACGGGCATCGAGCAGCGCGCAGATCGCGTGCACCACTTCGATGTTTTCCTTCTCGGAATTGCCGCCCACGTTGTAGGTCTCACCCACCTGGCCCTTGGCCAGTACGGTACGGATCGCCTCGCAGTGGTCGGACACGAACAGCCAGTCGCGTACCTGCTTGCCGTCGCCGTATACCGGCAGGGGTTCGCCGGCCAGCGCCTTGGCGATCACCAGCGGGATGAGCTTTTCCGGGAAGTGGTACGGGCCGTAGTTGTTGGAGCAGTTGGTGGTCAGCACCGGCAGCCCGTAGGTGTGGTGGAACGCACGCACGAGGTGATCCGAAGCCGCCTTGGACGCCGAGTACGGCGAATTGGGCGCATACGGCGTGGTTTCGCTGAACTTGCCGGTCTCGCCCAGCGTGCCGTAGACCTCATCGGTGGACACGTGCAGGAAGCGGAACGCCTGGCCCTTGTCGGCCGGCAGCGCCTTCCAGTAGTCGCGCACGGCTTCGAGCAGGCCCAACGTACCGACCACGTTGGTCTGGATGAAGGCACCGGGCCCGTCGATGGAGCGGTCCACGTGGCTTTCAGCGGCGAAATTCAGCACGGCGTCGGGCTGGTGTTCGGCCAGCAGGCGGGCCACCAGGGCCTGGTCGCCGATGTCGCCTTCAACGAAGACATGCGCGGGGTTGCCCTCCAGCGACGCCAGGGTCTTGAGATTGCCGGCATAGGTCAGCGCATCAAGGTTGATGACCCTGACACCTTTGGCGACCGCCTCGAGAACAAAGTTACCGCCGATGAAGCCGGCTCCGCCGGTGACAAGCCATGTGGGCACTACCCGTTCTCCTTTTTGGTTAGCTGGACAGGATACAACGCCGGACCTTTTACAGCGTCGCCCAAAGGTGAATGGGCCCGCGTCGTTTGTGCGGCGCAGCAATGGCCGACACCCACCATACGCATTCGCATGGTTGGCCGGAGGCAGTTAGAATCGCGGTCCCACCCCCCGAACCGGTTGCTGTTTGCGGAACCGGACGTTCCCCCTGATTTTGAGCCGGCCAGCGGTCGGCACTACAAGGATCCCGCACCAGATGAAAATCCTCGTCGCGTACAAGCGCGTGGTGGACTACAACGTCCGCATTCAGGTCAAGCCGGACGGTTCCGGCGTGGTCACCGACGGCGTCAAGCTGTCCCCCAATCCGTTCGATGAAATCGCGCTGGAAGAAGCCCTGCGCCTGCGCGACAAGGGCATCGCCACCGAAGTGATCGTGGCCACCATCGCCCCGTCCGACGCCCAGGCGCACCTGCGCAACGGCCTGGCCATGGGCGCCAACCGCGCCATCCACGTGGTCACCGACCAGGCCATCCAGCCGCTGACGGCCGCGCGCACCCTGCTCAAGCTGGTGGAGAAGGAACAGCCGGACCTGGTGATCCTGGGCAAGCAGGCCATCGATGACGATGCCAACCAGACCGGCCAGATGCTGGCCACACTGTGGGGCCGCCCGCAGGCGACGTTCGCCAGCAAGCTGGACATCGCCGACGGCAAGGCCACGGTGACCCGCGAGGTCGACGCCGGCCTGGAAACGCTGGAAGTGGACCTGCCGGCCGTGGTCACCACCGACCTGCGCCTGAACGAGCCGCGCTTCATCAAGCTTCCCGACATCATGAAGGCCAAGGCCAAGCCGCTGGAAACGCTGCAGCTGGCCGACCTCGGGGTTGACGCCGCCGATACCTTCAAGACCACCCGGTACGCCGCGCCGTCCAAGCGCAGCAAGGGCGTGATGGTCAAGGACGCGGCCGAACTGGTTGCCGCACTCAAGCAGAAGGGGTTGCTGTAATGACCAAGATCCTCGTTGTTGCCGAACACCATGACGGCAAGCTCAACGCCGCCACCGCCAAGACCGTGAGCGCGGCCGCCGCCATCAGCGGCGCCAGCATCGACGTGCTGGTAATGGCTGCCGACCCGGCCGCCGTTGCGGCCCAGGCCGCCGGCCTGGCCGGCGTGGCCAAGGTACTGACCGTGGCCAACCCGGCCAATGCGCAGGCGCTGGCCCAGGTACTGGCCCCGCAGATCGCGCAGCTGGCCAAGGGCTATACCCACGTGTTCGGTCCCTCGACCACCTTCGGCAAGGACCTGATGCCGTGCGTGGCCGCCCTGCTGGGCGTGAACCAGGTTTCGGACCTGATGACGGTTGAAGGCAGCCACAGCTTCAAGCGCCCGATCTACGCGGGCAACGCGATCATCACCGTGGACGTGCCGACCGACCAGATCGTGGTCGCCACCGTGCGCGCGGCCTCCTGGCCGGAAGTCGCCAGCGGCGGCAGCGCCCCGGTGGAAGCGGCCAGCGTGGACGCGGCCCTGCCGACCCACACCCGTTTCGTCGGCCTGGCAGCCGGTGCCACCGACCGTCCGGACCTGCAGAGCGCCAGGCGCGTGGTCTCCGGTGGCCGTGGCGTGGGCTCGGAAGAGAACTTCAAGGTGATCTTCCAGCTGGCCGACAAGCTCGGGGCAGCCGTGGGTGCCTCGCGCGCGGCCGTGGACGCCGGCTATGTGCCCAGCGACCTGCAGGTCGGCCAGACCGGCAAGATCATCTCGCCGGAGCTGTACGTGGCGGTCGGCATCAGCGGTGCCATCCAGCACCTGACCGGGATCAAGGACGCCGGCACCATCGTGGCGATCAACAAGGACCCGGATTCGCCGATCTTCGAAATCGCCGACATCGGCCTGGTGGGTGATCTGTTCACCCTGCTGCCGGAGCTGGAAGCGGCGCTGTAAGTGACCGAGGGCACCTCCCCCGCTGCGCCCGCCCCGCCCCGTCGGGGCCGGGCACTGGGATGGTTGGCCGGCATCGCCAGTGTGTACCTGCTGGCGCTGTGGTACCTGGACCGCGACAAGCATGTGCTGTCGCGGCTGGGCGATCTGGCAGGCCCGCTGGCGGTCTGCGCGCTGCTGGTGTTGTGCAGCTACCTGCTGCGCTATCAGCGCTGGCATGTCCTGCTGCGCGTGCAGGGGCACCCGGTCGCTTCGTGGCGGGCGGGGCTGGTCGCCTATCTCGCCGGTTTTGCCTTCACCGCCTCGCCGGGCAAGGCCGGTGAGCTGCTGCGTATCCGCTATTTCTCGCGGCTGGGTATTCCATCGCGCGCCACGCTGGCTACGTTCGTGTATGAGCGCGGGCTGGACCTGGCCGTGATCACCCTGCTCGGCACCGGCGCAGCAGGCCTGGTGCCCCTGTTCGGTGCGCTGACCGGGATTGTCATGGTCCTGCTGGTGGGATTGTGTCTGCTGGCCGCCTGGCCGCGCCTGCAGGCGCTGGCGCGGGCGGTGATCGCGCGGCTTCCCGGGCCACGCGTACGCCAGCTGTGCGGGTTCCTGCTGGATGGGGTGTGTGGCCTGCGCCCGCTGCTGCGACCGGGCCTGACGCTTGCCAGCACCGCCTACGGTGCGGCGGCATGGTTGCTGACGGCTGCCGCGTTCGCCTGGCTCTGCCATTGCCTGGGGATCGCCCTGTCCTGGCAGCACGCGCTCGCTATTTACCCACTGGCGATGCTGGTGGGCGCCCTGTCCTTCGTGCCGGGGGGCGTGGGCACCACCGAAGCGGCCATCGTGCTCATGCTGACCAGCACCGGCGCCGGGCTGGAGGTCGCCGTGGCGGCGGCCATCGGGATCCGGTTGGCCAGCCTGTGGCTGGCCGTGGTGGTGGGAATGCTGGCCATGGGGAGCCTGGAGGCACGCCCGGACCCCTGAAGAGACGCGCATTCCCGGGCTTAAACCAACCAGATGCGACGCTATACTGTGCGGTCAATTTTCATGGATGAGACGCCATCGCCATGTACAGCCCCGGTTCGTTCGACGCAGGAGTCACCCCGTTTTGAAATCCCAGAACCGCGCACTCTGTGTCGACCTGGACGGCACCCTGCTCCGCTCCGACATCCTGTATGAATCGCTGCTGGCATTGCTGGCGCGCAATCCGCTGTACGTGTTCCTGCTGCCGTTCTGGCTGCTGGGTGGCAAGGCGGCGGTCAAGCGCCAGCTGGCCTCGCGTGTCCAGCTGCCCGCCGACACGCTGCCCTACGACGAGCGCGTGCTGGACATCCTGCGCACCACGACGCAGCGGCCGCGCGTTCTCTGCACCGCCTCGGACCAGCTGCTGGTCCAGCCGATCGCCGACCACCTGGGCCTGTTCGAGGAGGTGATCGCCAGCGACGGCCACACCAACCTGTCCGGCCACAACAAGGGCAAGGCACTGGCCGAGCGCTTCGGCGAACGCGGTTTCGACTACATGGGCAACGGCCGGGTCGACCTCCAGGTGTGGGCGCATGCTGGCGGCGCCATCGTGGTCAACAACGGCGAGCGCCTTGCGCGCGATGCTGCCCGCCACACCGAGGTGCTGGCCCACCTGCCCGCCCGCAACGGTGGCCTGCTGACCTGGATCAAGGCGCTGCGCATCTACCAGTGGCTGAAGAACCTGCTGGTGCTGGTGCCGCTGCTTACCGCGCACCGCTTCCTCGAACCGGCTGCGGTGCTCGATGCCGGCATCGCCTTCCTGGCATTCGGACTGTGCGCATCGGGTGTGTACCTGCTCAACGATCTGCTCGACCTGACCCCCGACCGCATGCACGCCCGGAAGCGCAAGCGGCCGTTCGCCGCCGGTACGCTGCCGCTGCTGCATGGCCTGCTGGTGGCGCCGCTGCTGACCGTACTCGGTTTCGCCCTGGCGTGGCTGTGCAGTCCGGCGTTTGCCGGCGTGCTGCTGTGCTACTACGTGATGACGCTGGCGTATTCGCTCAAGCTCAAGCGCATCGTGATGATCGATGTGGTGCTGCTGGCGGCGCTGTACACCGTGCGCATCATCGGCGGCACCGTCGCAATCGGGTCGGAGCTGTCGTTCTGGCTGCTGGCGTTCTCCATGTTCGTGTTTCTCAGCCTGGCCATGCTCAAGCGCTACACCGAGCTGGCCGCCGCCCTGGCCAGCGGCAAGGAGATGGCGATCGGCCGCGGCTACGCGGTGGCGGACCTGCCGCTGGTGCAATCGCTGGGTGCCGCAGCCGGCTACATCGGCGTGCTGGTGTTCGCGCTGTACATCAACAGCCCCGAAAGCCTGGAGCTGTACAGCAACCCCAAGGTGCTGTGGCTACTCTGCCCGATGCTGTTGTACTGGATCAGCAGAATGTGGATCGTTTCCCACCGCGGCGACATGGATGACGACCCCATCGTTTTCGCTGCCATGGACCGGGTCAGCCAGGTGGTCATCGCCCTGTGCGTGGTCATCGTGCTCGCCGCGATATGAGTTCGGCACGCGGCCAGTCGTGGGGGCGCTATCCGCGCGCGCAGCAGACGCTGCTTGCGCTCAGCGACCGCGCCGCCGCCCTGCCGCCGGTGGCCGGCAGCATGTTGCCCCACGGCAATGGCCGCAGTTACGGCGACAGCTGCCTGAATCCGGGCGGCACGTTGTTGATGACGCGCGCATTGGACCGCTTCATCGCGTTCGATCCCGCCACCGGCGTGCTGCGCTGCGAGGCGGGCGTGACCCTTGCCGAGATCATCGAGCTGGCGCTGCCGGCCGGCTGGTTCCTGCCGGTCACCCCGGGTACGCGCTACGCGACCGTGGGCGGTGCGATCGGCAATGACGTGCATGGCAAGAACCATCACCGCGCCGGCAGCTTCGGCCACCACGTGCGCTGCCTGGAGCTGCTGCGCAGTGATGGTGCGCGGCAACAGCTGGATGCACACGACGCCAGCGGCCTGTTTGCGGCAACGATCGGCGGACTGGGCCTGACCGGCCTGGTCACCTGGGCCGAGCTGCAGCTGCGCCGCGTCCCCGGCCCGTGGATCGAGACCGAATCGATCCGCTTTGATGGGCTGGATGAATTCTTCGAGCTGTCGCGCCAATCGGCCCGCGACTTCGAATACACCGTCGCGTGGATCGACTGCCTGGCCAAGGGCAGGCAGCTGGGCCGCGGCCATTTCCTGCGCGGTGACCATGCCGCAGGCAACGCGCAGGCGGCCACGCCGCCAGGCGCGCCACGCCGCAGCATGCCGCTGGTGCCGCCGGTATCGCTGGTCAACCGGCTGACCCTGAAGCCGTTCAACACCCTCTACTACTGGCGGCAGCCCGCCCGGCGCAAGCGCCACGTCAGTCACTTCCAGAGCTACTTCTATCCGCTGGATGGCATCAACCACTGGAACCGCATGTACGGTCCGCGGGGGTTTCTGCAGCACCAGTGCGTATTGCCGCCCGAGGTCGCGCGCGATGCCACGGCGGCACTGCTGTCAGAGATATCGCGCAGCGGGCGCGGTTCGTTCCTGGCCGTGCTGAAGGAGTTCGGCAACCGTCCGTCGCCGGGCATGCTGTCCTTTCCACGCCCCGGCACCACGCTCGCGCTGGACTTCCCCAACGACGGCCCGGACGTGTTCCGGATGCTGGAGCGGCTGGACCGCATCGTCGCCGAGGCCGGTGGCGCGGTCTACCCGGCAAAGGATGCGCGCATGAGCGGAGCGCTGTTCCGCCAGGCCTATCCGCAGTGGCAGTCCTTTTCCCGATTCATCGATCCCCGTTTTTCATCCGGCTTCTGGAGCCGGGTCATGGAGTGAGCATGCAGAAGATCCTGATCATCGGTGCGACATCGGCGATCGCCGAAGCCGTCGCCCGCGTTTACGCCACACGCGCCGCGGCGGTGTTCCTGGTAGCACGCAATGCGGCCCGGCTGGACGTCATCGCCGACGATCTGCGCGTACGTGGCGCCCGGCAGGTGGATTCGGCCGTGCTGGACGTCAACGATCTCGGGGCCCACGCCGCCGTGCTGGATACCGCGTGGGCCGCGCTGGGTGGGATCGACACCGTGCTGATCGCGCATGGCACCCTGCCCGACCAGGCCGCCTGCGATGCCTCGGTCGACGTTGCGCTGCAGGAGTTCGCCACCAACGGCACTTCGACGATCGCGCTGGCGGCAGCACTCGCCCAGCGGCTGCAGAGCGGCTCGACCCTGGCCGTGATTTCCTCCGTCGCCGGTGACCGCGGCCGTGCCAGCAACTATCTGTACGGCAGTGCCAAGGCGGCGGTCAGCGCCTACCTGAGCGGGCTGGGACAGCGCCTGCGCGCCACCGGGATCAACGTACTGACGATCAAGCCCGGCTTCGTCGATACGCCGATGACCGCCGCGTTCAAGAAGGGCGCGCTGTGGGCCACCCCGGACAAGGTGGCCACCGGCATCGCCCGTGCGATCGACAAGCGCCGCCCGGTGGCTTACCTGCCGGGCTTCTGGTGGGCGATCATGTTCGTCATCAAGTCCATCCCTGAATTCGTATTCCGCAGGATCAAGCTCTGACATGACCGACAAACACGCCAAGATCGTCATTACCGGTGCGGCCGGGCTTGTCGGCCAGAACCTGATCGTCGAGCTCAAGCAGCAGGGTTACAGCCAGCTGGTGGCCATCGACAAGCACGCCCACAACCTGGCCATACTCCGCGAACTGCACCCGGACGTGCGCGCGGTCGACGCCGACCTCGCCCTGCCTGGCCCGTGGGCGGCCGAGTTCGAAGGCGCTGCCTGCGTCGTGCAGCTGCACGCGCAGATCACCGGCAAGACCAATGACCTGTTCGTGCGCAACAACATCACCGCCACCGGGCACGTTCTCGCCGCCACCCGGGCCGCCAACGTGCCCTACATGGTGCATATCAGCTCGTCGGTGGTGAACTCGGTGGCGGTGGACGACTACACCACCACCAAGCGCGACCAGGAAGCGATGGTGGTGTCCAGCGGACAGCGCCACTGCGTACTGCGGCCCACGCTCATGTTCGGCTGGTTCGACCCCAAGCACCTGGGCTGGCTGTCGCGCTTCATGGCGCGCACGCCGGTGTTCCCGATTCCCGGCGATGGCAGGTTCATGCGCCAGCCGCTGTATGAGCGCGACTTCTGCCGCTGCATCGCCAGATGCATCGAGACCGAGCCGGACGGCAAGGTGTTCGACATCGTCGGCGACACCCGCGTGGACTACGTGGACATCATCCGGACCATCAAGCGGGTCAAGAACCTGCACACGCTGATCGTCCACATCCCGATCGGCTTCTTCGCCTTCCTGCTGCGCACGTTCGCCCTGTTCAGCGCCAAGCCGCCGTTCACCGCCGACCAGCTCAAGGCGCTCAGCGCCGGCGACGATTTCAAGGGCGTGGATACCGAGGCGGTGTTTGGCGTACGCCAGACCCCGTTCGAAGAAGCCATCCGCGAGAGCTACACCGACCCGCGCTACAGCCATATCGTGCTGCGTCGTTGATGATGAACCATCCAGCAAAGGATAGTACGTTGAACCCAACCGCCTCCCCCCGCTTCACCCACCGCCTCAACGGGCTGCTCACCGTGGTGCTTGGGCTGCTGGCCATAGCGTATGTGTGGCTGGCCGTGGTCGGAGCCAGGCAGAGCTACACGCCGGTGCCGCTCACCGACATGTGGGATGGCACGGTTGATTTCTATCGACGCGTGAGCGCGGGGGATGCCGGCATATGGCTGGCCGGGCACAACGAACACCGCATCGTACTCGCACGCGTGCTGTTCTGGCTGGACATGCGCCTGTTTGGCGGAAGTGCGGTCTTCCTCATTGTTGCCAACTATCTGCTGGTGGCCACCAGTGCGCTGGTCATGTGGCGGTTCCTGCGTGCCACGATGCCACGCCACGAAGATGCGATGCTGCGCGCCGGCACCTTCCTGTTCCTGTTGGCCTGGTTGTTCAGCTGGTGCCAGGAAGGAAACCTGACATGGGGCTTCCAGAGCCAGTTCATCCTTGCCCAGCTGCTGCCGCTGGCCGCACTGCTGGCGCTGTACCACGCCAGCGTGTCGACCTCCTCCAGCCGACGCTGGTTCCTGTTGTCGGTGCTGCTGGGCGTTGCCTCGCTCGGCACCATGGCCAATGGCGTGCTCACCCTGCCGATCCTTGCCGCGTACGCGGCGATCACCCGGCAGGGGTGGCGCCGCTTCCTGGTGCTGGTGGGTCTGGCCCTGATCATGGGTGCCGCCTACCAGCGTGGCCTCGCCACCGGCGATGGTCCCTCGAAACTTGAGCTGCTGCGCCAGCAGCCCTACCAGTACGTGCGCTTCCTGCTGCTTTACCTGGGCAGCCCCTTCTACTACATCGCCCGCAACGTGACCCCGCACGCGCGGGAGGTTGCCGCAGCGATGGGCGCCCTGCTGGTCATCGGCTCCGCCCTGGCGGCGCTGGTCCACCTGCGCCGTCCGCAGGGTCGCCATGCGCAGTGGGCGCTGGTGATGTTCCTGGTCTTCATCGGTGGAACCGCAGCAGGCACGACGCTGGGACGCGCCGCCAGTGGTGAGATCCATGCCCTGGCCAGCCGCTACACCACCCCAGCGGTGATGGCCTGGGCCGCGCTGGCAATCTGGGTGGTGTCCTTTGTCGCCCTGCGCGGCCGCCGCTGGCATGCCGCCGTGCTTGTGCTGATGGCCGGCGCGCTGGGCGTGGGGATGATCGAACAGAAGCACGCCCTGGACGATCAGGCCGACAAGCACTACGAGCAGTCGCTCGCGGCCGTTGCGATGGGACTTGGCATTGCAGACGATGCGCAGGTACAGATCATTTTCCCCTTCACCGAGAACGCGCTTCGCCTGGCCCGCGACGCCGCCGCGGCAAACCTTTCAATCTTTACTGCCGCGCCGTGGCAGGCAACACCCACGGTGATCGGCAGCAGCGCACCCGCGCTGCCGGGCGTGGTGTGCCGGGGCAACATCGATGAATCCCGCGAAGCACCGTCCCAGCAGGACTACGTCAGGATCCGTGGCTGGCTGGACGGGCCTGCGCCGGACACCGAGGGCGGCGCGCTGCGCGTGGTTCGCGACGGCAAGGTGGTCGGCTACGGGTTGATCGGTCATTCGCGACCGGACGTCGCCGAAGTCACCGGCGCGGCAGCGGCCGCGCGCGCGGGCTTCGTTGCGTATGTCCCCCGCGACCAACTGGGCCACCCGCTGGTACTGCTGGGCGCCGGTTGCCAGCTGCCGGCGGTCGCTCCGGTCATGGCGTATCGGGAGACGGTGGAAGTGCCGGCGCCCGGCACGAAGATCATCACCGAAGCTGCCGTGACGCCGGGCCATCCGTGGTTGGGCAAGGATTTCCATGTCTCGTCCTACCCGGGCATGAAGATCATGGCCAGCCTGGTGCGAGGCGATTCGGACAAGGGCACGCTGCGCTTCACCGCACACCCCGGTGATGCGTTCTACTACCGTTCCGGGCCGACCGTCGGCCGCCAGGTGATCCAGCTTGACGATGGCCGGCTGGGCAGTGCCAAGCTGCCGCTGGCGGAACAGGAGTGGGTCCGCCTGTCGCTGGATGCGCCTTCGCTGCCGGAAACCTTCACCGTCACGCTGGTCGATGACGGTGACGGCTGGGGCGAATGGTCGGCCATTGCGGTGGTTGCAGCGGCACCGGCCAACTGAATGACGGTCGAGGCGACCGCCTTACATATTCACGGTGCCGCACCTGGCGACACCCTTACGAGGTACTGATCATGGGCAAGAAAGTTGCCGTCCTCGGCGCCGGTCCAATGGGCCTGGCTGTCGCTTACCAGCTGGCCCGGGATGGGCATCATCCGGTGATCTTCGAAGCTGACGACCGGGTGGGCGGCATGACCGCCTCGTTCGATTTCGGCGGCATGCAGATCGAGCGCTATTACCATTTCCATTGCATTTCCGATGCTGACTTCCTGGCCGTGCTCGACGAGCTTGGCCTGGCGTCGCGCATGCGCTGGACCGAAACACGCATGGGCTACTGGTTCGGCAAGCAGTTGCAGGCCTGGGGAAACCCGGTGGCGCTGCTGCGCTTCAAGGGCCTGGGCTGGATCGCCAAGTTCCGCTACGGGCTCCACGCCTTCCTGTGCACCCGGCGCCAGGACTGGAAGCCGCTGGACCATGTCGAAGCCTCCGGCTGGATCCGGCGCTGGGTGGGTGCGGAAGCCTACGAGACCCTCTGGCGCAAACTGTTCGACTACAAGTTCTACCACTACGCAGACAACCTGTCGGCAGCGTGGATATGGAGCCGTATCCGCCGGATCGGGCGTTCCCGTTACAGCCTGATGCGCGAGAAGCTGGGCTATCTGGACGGCGGTTCGTCGACCCTGCTCGATGCCCTGCATGCGGATATCGTCAAGCACGGCGGCGAGGTGCGACTTTCCTCGCCCGTGCAGCGCATCGTCATCGAGGACGCGCGGGTGCAAGGGGTCCAGGTAAATGGCGAGGTACTGCCCTTCGACACCGTCGTCTCGACCGTGCCCCTGCCCTTCGTACCCCGGATCGCGCCCGATCTTCCTGCTCCGATCATCGCGCAGTTCGAGAAGCTGAAGAACATTGCAGTGGTCTGCGTGATCGCCAAGCTCCGCCGGCCCGTGTCGGCCAACTTCTGGGTGAACACCAACGACCCGGACATGGATATCCCGGGCATCGTGGAATACACCAACCTGCGCCCGATGGATGCCCACATCGTATACGTCCCGTTCTACATGCCGGGCGAGCATCCCAAGTACGCCGAACACAACGACGCGTTTGTCGACAAGGTGAAGCGCTACCTGCGCATGATCAACCCGGCGCTGGTGGAAGAGGACTTCATCGACGTCCGGGTCAGCCGTTACCGTCACGCCCAACCTATCTGCGATCCGGGCTACCTGGATGACCTGCCGCCGCGCAAACTGCCGGTTGCCGGTCTGTGGGTGGCAGATACGTCGCATTACTATCCGGAGGACCGGGGCATTTCCGAGAGCATCGGGTTCGGCCGGATGATGGCCCGGGAAGCAGTGGAGTAAGCGGCATGGTTTCCCGCCAGTTCATGATGTTCCTCCTGGTCGGTGGCGTGGCTGCGCTGGCCAACTTCCTGTCGCGCATCCTGTACAGCCACTGGCTGGATTTCACCCCGGCCATCGTCCTTGCCTACATTACCGGGATGGTGACAGCCTTCGTGCTGTCCAGGATGTTCGTGTTCAAGGAAAGCACCCGCCCCCTCCACCATTCGGCGTTCTACTTCGTACTGGTCAACCTGTTCGCCGTGGCCCAGACCTGGATCGTTTCCATGGTGCTGGCATTCCACGTGCTGCCGTGGCTGTCCATCGACGTCCTTCGGATGGAAATCGCCCATGCGGTCGGTGTCGTCGTTCCGGTGTTCTCAAGCTATGTCGGGCACAAGTACCTCTCCTTCCGCTGATCGCAGCCGCGCCGCCCGGCGGCGCGTGCTGCTGTGGGGAACGTACGATACCGGCAAGCCGCGCGTGCGCATCCTGGTTGACGGGATGCGCGGCAATGGGATCGAGGTCGATGAGATCCATGCCGATGTCTGGAGCCAGGTCAGCGACAAATCACAGCTGCGGGGCATGGCCGCACGCGTGGGCATCCTCTGCCGCATGCTGCGCGCGTATCCGGGGCTGATCTGGCGGCTGTTCCGCGCGGCAAGGCCGGACGTGGTGATGGTTTCCTATCCCGGCCCCCTCGACCTGCTGGTCGCGGGCGTGGCGGCGGCACGCTGGAAAGTGCCGCTGCATTTCGACGTCTTTGTGTCGCTGTACGACACCATCGTGCAGGACCGCCGGCTGCTTTCCCCCGGTTCGGCCGCCGCTCGCGTACTTCACCGCTTTGAAGGTTTCTGCCTGCGTCGTGCCGACCTGGCCTTCATGGATACCGAAACGCATGCCCGTCGAATCGAGTCGCTGTTCGCGCTTGCCGCTGGCAGCGTGGGCAGTGTGTGGGTCGGCGCCGAACTGGATCGGTTTCCGGCGCTGCCCCCGCGGCGCCGCCTGCCCGGCCAGCCACTGAGGATGCTCTTCTATGGCCAGTTCATTCCACTTCACGGGCTGCCCACGATCATCGAAGCCGCGCGCCTGCTGCGCGATGCGCCGGTAGAGTGGATCATCGTGGGACACGGCCAGGAAACGGCACGCATCGACGCCATGCTCGAGGCCGATCCCTTGCCGCAGGTGCAACGCGTGCACTGGGTCGCCTATGAGCAGCTCATCGAGCAGATGACCGACGCAGACGTTTGCCTTGGGATATTCGGCACATCGGACAAAGCCGCAAGCGTCATACCCAACAAGCTCTTCCAGATCGTGGCCGCTGGCAAACCCTTCATCACCCGGGATTCGGCGGCGATCCGCGAGCTGTTCCCACACGCCCTGGCCAATGCGGTGCTGGTGCCGGCCGGCGATGCCGCTGCACTGGCCGATGCCGTGCTCGGCATGCAGCATCTGCACAGCGGGGCGAGCGCCCACGCGGATCTGCGTGACCGGATCGGGGCAGGAGCAGTGGGCGCGCAGTATCGTGCCCTCATTGACGGGTTGGACGTCTCCACCGGATGAAAAAGAACCTGCTGCGACTGCTGAATGTGGTGATCGGCACGGCTGCGGTGGCCGGCTTCTCGGCCTACGCCTGGCATGCCGCTGACGGCATCGACTGGACGCGGCTGGGAACGCCCTCTGCACTGCTGGGCATCCTGGCGGCGGGCGTGGCCTCGGCGCTGATCATTCCACTCAGCGCCTTTGCCTGGATGCGCATGCTGCGCTCCTGCGGCGTCCACCGTCCATGGGGCCAACTTGCCACCATCATGGGGCTGACCCAGCTGGGCAAATACCTGCCCGGCAACGTGGCACAGCACATCGGACGCCTGTCGATGTCGCTCAAGGCCGGTATTCCCGCCGTACCGTTTACCACGACCGTCGTATCGGAGAGCCTGCTTGCGATCCTTGCCGCCGTGTTCTTCGGTGCGCTTGCCTGCGCGCTGGGTGGCGCACAGGTGGTCGCGACCGGCGTGCTGGCAGACACCGCGCCTGAACACCTGCTGCCCCTGCTGCTGCTGGCCAGCATCGCACTCATCGGCATCGTGGCTGCCAGCCCACGACTGATCAATCGCATCGCGGTGCGGCGCCTGGGCAGCGTCGGCGCGCCCGTTCCGGCGGCGCGCGCATTGATGCTTGCCTTCACCTGCTATGTCGGAAATTACCTCGTCCTGGCGGCGGGGATCTGGCTGCTGTCCCACCTTCTGCTGGAGAACCCGCCCTCGGCGTGGTTGCTCACCGGTGCATTCGCGCTGTCGTGGATCCTCGGCTTCCTGCTTCCCGGTGCTCCCGCCGGGTTGGGCGTGCGTGAGGCAGCAATGCTGGGTATCCTACAGGCCGCCGGCGGCGGGCCCGAGCTGTTGCCACTGGTCGTTGCCCTGCGCATGGCGACCATGCTGGGGGACCTGCTCTGCTTCGCCGTCGCGCTGCTGGCCGTACGGACCCTGCGTACACCCCCCGATGAGAACCCCTGACGAGTAGGGAGCAGCGCTGTGCAACTGGAACCAACCGGCGAACGGATGATGGTCGATGACTACCAGGCGACCGCCGAGGACCGACTGATCTACCATCTTCATGTCGAAACCTATCGGTTTGCCGAGGCATACACGCGCGGAAGGCGGGTGTTGGATTTCGGCTGTGGCAGCGGCTACGGCTCGGCCATGATCGCCCGGTCGGCACTGCATGTCACCGGCGTGGATGTTGCCGCGGATGCGGTGGCGTATGCCGCCGAACGACATGGATCGGACAACCTGGACTTCCGGCACGTCACCGCCGACGGCGGACTGCCGTTTGCCGATGCCTCATTCGACACCGTGCTCTCGTTCCAGGTCTTCGAGCACGTCGAACATGAGCAGCGCTACCTGCAGGAGATTGCCCGCGTTCTCGTCCCGGGCGGAACTCTGTTGCTGGTGACGCCGGATCGTTCCACGCGGCTGCTTCCCCTGCAGCAGCCCTGGAACCGCTGGCACCTGCGCGAATACAGCGAGCGCTCGCTGCGACAGCAGCTGGTCCAGCAGTTCGACGACGTGCGCATTCTCGGGATGGGCGGCGATGCCGCTACCATCGGCATTGAACTGCGCCGCTGCCGGCGGATGATGTGGCTCAGCCTGCCATTCACCCTGCCTTTCTACCCACGCGCCCTGCGCGTTGGCCTGCTCAACCTGGTGCACCGCTTCAAGGCACGACCGGCGGCTGGAACGCCGACCGATCCTGCCGTCTTCGCGCCGGGTCCGGTCCGCATCGCGGCAGGGTTGTCGCCCTCGCTCAACCTGGTGGCGGTCGTCCGCAAACGCCAGGCCTGATCACGATGCACCCTGCACCTCCCTCCGACATGGCACTCACCCGATGAAACTTCACACTGCAGCCCCTGGGGCACTCCGGAAGAAGGTGCTCGTCATCCAGATTCCCTGCCTCAACGAAGCAGCCACCCTGAAGATTGCCATCGATGCACTTCCGCGTCAGGTGCCGGGCTTTGACGAGGTCAAGATCCTCATCATCGATGACGGGTCCACCGATGGCACCTCCGAGCTGGCGCTGCGTCTGGGCGTGGACCATATCGTGCGCCACCCCGTGAACCGTGGCCTGGCCACCGCCTTCATGTCCGGACTTGAGGCGGCGTTGTGCCTGGGCGCCGATGTGATCGTCAACACCGATGCGGACAACCAGTACTGCGCCGACGACATTCCGCTGCTGACCCAGCCCATCCTCGAGCACCGCGCCGACATGGTGATCGGCGCGCGTCCCATCGATGAGACCGAGCACTTCTCGTTGATCAAGAAGAAGCTGCAGCGAATCGGCAGCTGGGCGGTACGCATGGCCAGCCAGACCGATGTGCATGACGCACCCAGCGGGTTCCGCGCGATCTCGCGCGAGGCAGCGATCCGTATCAACGTCTTCGGCGGCTACACCTACACGCTGGAAACGATCATCCAGGCAGGCCTCAGCGGCCTTGTGGTGGCGTCGGTTCCGATCCGGACCAATGCAGACCTGCGCCCCTCCCGACTGGTCAAGAGCATCGCGTCGTACGTGGTGCGTTCACTGGTCACCATCGCCCGGGTACTGATGATTTACCGCCCGTTGCTGGTGTTTTCCCTGCTCGGTGCGGTTCCGCTTCTGCTGGGACTGGTCGGCGGCCTGCGCTTTGCCTGGTTCTACGCAATCGGGGAAGGCGGCGGCCATGTCCAGTCCGTAGTGTTCAGCGCGTTCTGCCTGACACTGGCCGCCATCATGTTCACCATCGGGTTGATCTCCGACCTGATAGCGACCAACCGCAAGCTGTCCGAGCGGATCCTGCGCCACGTCCGCCAGGTCGAACACCGGCTGGAACAGCTGGAGTAGCACGCCGGCGATCAGGCGCCCCGTGCACTACTCGTGTCGGCATGCCGTCGCCGCCGAAGACCCAGCATCACGGCGACCAGCAGCAGGACCGATCCCAGCATGATCCAGCCGCCAACGATCAACGCACGCGGCTGGTAGCGCGCCGTGATGACAGCGCCGGGTTGAACGGCAATCGCCGGCAACGTGCCGAAGTACTGCTGCGGTTGAGCCCGGTTGCCGTCCACGGAAAATTCCCACGATTCGGATGCCGCCATCGGCAGTACGACGTATCCGGATCGGATGCCGGTGTAGTGCAGGGTCCATCCGTCCGAGAAGTTGCCCTGCACCCGTACCGCTTCGGCAGCGTGCGCCGAAGGCGCTTGATTGAGCGAATCCAGGAAATAGGCTCCGGATGGGGCATCCCTGTTTTCCAGCAGCACCAGGCCTGGCGCCTGCGCTGCCACCGCCCAGCCTGCAAGCCCGGGGCCCTCGGGCAGTATCCGCAGGATGAGGCACCCTGGCGCACGCGCAGGCTCGACCTGCAACGCGCAGTTGGCGGCCCCGCCGGGCCGGTACCAGGCCGTGATGTTTTCGTTTGCGGCCGCACCCTCATGGCGGAGGGTCAGCACAACGCGCTGCTGCGCAGGCGTTACCGCCGGGGCGAAATGAAAGCGCGCCAACTCCCCGTCCACGATCGAACCAGCCGGCAGGGTGGCTTCTGCAAGGACCGAGCCCGGTTTCTCCGGATCGAGCAAGCTCAAGGTCACGCTGCCATGCAGGCCACTGCCGCCGTAGGTGGCCAGGCGCAGCTCGACATCGGACAGGGTGAAGTGGGCAGGCAGGTCCACGGACTGGCTCCACGCAGCGGTTCCCAGCGCGGGAAGGGCCTCCATGGGCGCAGGCCCGGCCGGATACTCCGGCACCCACGCCTGGGCCAGCAGCCGCTCGTCGCCCAGCACGTACTTCACGGCCATGGCGCGTATGGCCGGGCTGTCCAGCTGGATGGCATCGGCGCCGATGATGGACGCCGTAGGCGTGGTGAACGGGTCGCGCACCGCCTGTGCCAGCAACCGTTTCACGGCGGCGGTCTTGAAGCCATGCCCATACCATTCCGGAACGCCATAGGCCCCGAGCGTGCCGCTGACGAGGTAATTCCCGTCCGCAATGACGTAGGTGAACGGCAGGAGGCCAGCCTGCACCTGGGCAATCTGCCGGGTGGGCGGGAACATCAACGCGGCCGGCACGGGTCCGTTGAAGCGGCGGAACATCGTGCCGAGGTCCACCACCTGCACCACCAGCAGCGGGACGGTCAGCAGCAGCGCCATCCAGGGGCGCTGGATCCGGCGCAGCAGCAAGGCCAGTGCGCTTGCGGCCAGCGCGGCCAACGCGATATCCAGCAGCAGGATGCCGCGCGCCCAGCCATTGCCACCCAGCCCCGGAACCCAGCCGAGCCATGCGGGCGGAATGAGCTGGAACACCAGCACCGATGAGATCACCAGCAGCAGGCTGGCCAGTACCAGCACCGGCTCGAGCCGACGGGGCCTGATCCAGCGGAGCAGTGCGGCCGCCGCCAGCAGCAGGCCGAGGCCGCCCACGTACATGTGCGATTCGACCTGCGGGCTCTGGCGGGCGATGTGCGGCAGCAGCCGCACCGCGTCGGTCAGCAGCCGCAGCGGGCTGCCCCCCGTCCGCGCGGCAGTGTCGATGTGGGCCAGCCACGTGGCCAGGGCAATCAGGGGAATGGCCGCAAGGCCAGCACCCAGCGCAAGCGCGCCGAACATGCCAGCCAGGCGACGGTTGCCCGGCTGGGGCGCCATCCGCCACAACACCAGTGCGTACAGCACTGCCGCGCCGAGGCCGAGCTGCGCCACGAATGGAAATCCGCCGAGCAGCAACAAGGTGGTGAGCAGGGTCATCGCCGCAAAGCGCCATGCGCCCGGGCGTTTCCACCAGCCTTCCACCGACCACAGCAACCAGCACACCCACACCGAGGTACTCATGTGTGGCCAGTAGAGCCAAGCGGCATGGAAACCGCACAGCATCACCGTGACGCCGCCAAACAGGGCGGGCAGCGTACCCAGCGACCGCCGCAGCCAGAACCATGCGCCGAGGCCAGCCATGACCAGATTGAACAGGGTGGCGAAGTAGAAGCCGCTGGACGCACTGGGCGCGGCAGCGAAAATCGCGAACGCCGGAGTCAGTTGCGAACTTGCCAGGTTGTGGATGCCGGGCTCACCACCGCCGGGCAATGGGTTCCACAGGGGAACCCGCCCCTGCCGAAGTTCGCCACGGGCAAACATCCAACGCGGCACCATGGCATCGAGAACGTCGGTCCGCTCGCCGTTGCGAACCTCGACCGGACCGTATTCCTGCGACCACCCCTTGGAGGCAACCAGCAGATCGTAGGGTCCCACGGTCTGCTGCGCGAAGGGGTTGGCGCCCAGCACGGCCATCCCGACCGCAACGAAAAAGGCGATGGCGGCCGCCACGCCCCAGCAGCGCCGCTGCCTGTCGGTCATGCTCCAGCGTCCCCCATCCATTGCCTGCCCCCCGGCCGCCGCCACTCAGCCGCGGAGTCGCCGGATCACCGATGCGGGAACCACGGCGCGGACCAGCGACGCCAACCCCGGGCTGCGGCGGACGAAGCGTTCCAATGCGGAGTACGACGGATTCAGCGCGATCTCATCCGGCGCCGAATCGAAGTGGGCGATCACCGCTTCATACTGGTCGTACGGGTGCGGAATCATCCGCTTCAGCGCCGGCTGGCTGCGGTAGTAACGGCGCCAATCGGCCGGGATCTTCCTGCCGTTGGCGAACACACCGTACTTGTCCGGCAGGCCAGCGGGATTCTTCAACCGCTCCAGCTCGCTGGAGTACCACCGGGTCATTTCCAGCAACGTGGCGTTGCCGGCATCGTGCTTGCCGAGCATGTGCTCATGCGTGCCGATGTCGAAGCCGGAGAAGTGGTAGAAGCGCAGCGGGTGGCTTCCGTTGACCACGATCGTGCCATCGGCGCGGGTGCTGACCTGGCGGTAGTACAGGTTCCAGGTGGCCACGTTGTACGACGGGACACGCATGATGCCCAGCGTCTGGAAGAAGCACGGCGCCAGGTCGACCCACTTTTGGTCGGTGAACAGGCCACGCTGGTTGTCGTCGAAGCAGTAATCGCGGCAGCGGTCCTGCCACCACTGCAGGAATGCCGGGCCTTCGCCCACGCGCGTCAGCGCCAGGAAGCCCAGGTTGAACACGCCATGGCGCAGGCAGCCCAGCATTTCACCGTCGTGCAGGTCGTCGGTGTCCACGGCGGGAACCGATACATGGGGCGTGAGGATGATCGGATGCGTGACCATCTGCTGTTCCAGCTCTTCCATGCGCGCGTACAGCACGGTGTCTGGATCCTGGTAGACGACGTTGGCGAACCCGTACTGCTTGAACAGATGCGAGAAGGCGAACGGCTTGACCGCCGTGCAGAGCTCCACCACGGTGTGGTCGAACAACCACGACTGCAGGTCGCCCACCCCTTCCACCACGTCTTCGGGGGTAAGGACAATGTCGAAGTCCGAATAGTCCAGCGCCGGATCCTTGTGGTCGCTCAACATCAGGGCCATTTTGGCCTCAGGGTGATGGCGGCGCACGGAGGCGGCAAGAATGCGCGCCTTGGGCAGGTAGCCATTGTTGATGGACGTGAAAATACATTCGATCATGGTGGTCACTTCTTCATAGTGTCGCGAAGGCGGCGCACCAGCGGCAGCAGGCCGGTGGCGCCAAGAGTGGTCCGGACGGTATTGCGCCACGCCGGGGAGCCCACTGGCATGGACTGGCCACGGAGCTCGCTGATTGTACGCTTGAGCGCAGCGATTTCATGCTGCAGCTCGGTGTTCTGCTTCTTCAGCAGGACCGGATCGGTGATGCTCCACTGGCTGGAGATGCCGGCCACGGCACGCTGGTAGAACCGGTCCTCCTCGCTCATCACGGAGGTGTCCTGGTACCAGGGAAGGTGCAGTGCCGAATAGGGAGGCGCTGCCCGGATCGATCGCCACCAGCGCTCCTCCGAGCAGTCCACGCCCGGCCGATACAACGCGAAGGTAGTGTCCAGGGCGCTCTCGTAGTTGCCGTCATCGAGAAGATTCACCCAGAACGGCGCCTCCCACTCCAGCACTTCCTGTTTGAATGCATAGTGGTCGGGAAGATCGTTGATCCGCAGCGACAGGCCAGCCTTGGTATGGCGCGGGTAGCGTTCCAGCATCTCGTCGAGATGGCTGGTGATGTCGGCAGGGCAATCGTCGGCGGGAACCACGTCGCTGTCATTGAGGATGAACTTCTCACGCTCGATGATCTTCTGGAACCGACCCGACTTCCACAAGGCCAGGTGGCCAAGGTTTTCGGTCAAGCGCACGACATTGTGCGGCGACTGCCCGAGATAATCCTTCAGGGGCCCGTAGGTCGACGCATTGTCAATAATGGTGATGTTCTGGAAATCCAGCGACTCCAGTCGATCGATCACCTGGCGGATATAGGCCACCCGGTTGAACGAGATAATGAAGACCGGCACGGTCTTGTTGCACAGCGAACTCATACGTCAACTCCATAGACGTCATATCCCTCAGCCAGCACCAGGGCGCCCAGCAGGCGCTCCATGATGTGCTCCAGCCCTCCTTCAACTTCCCGGCTGTCCAGACTGAACTCGTCAAGGCTGAGCTGGTCCAGCAGCGGCCTGAGCACCGAACTGCGTACCCAGAACATCGTTCCCGCTACGAACGGCAGGCCCTGGGGCACGCCGAACCTTTCATACACTGCCTGGCTGAGGGCGGCATTGGCATCACCGACATTGGTGATGAATGGACGCGCGCCGACCATGCCGATCGCCGGATCATCATTGAACAGCTTGAGAATCGTATTGATCTGCCATGCGCTGCCGGCGAGCGGCTGGATCAGCTCACGCCGCCATTGCTCACCATCGCGGATTTCGGTACCAAACAATGCGGAAATAGCCTGGAAATATGTCTCGGCATTATGACTCTTCTTGGAGTGCAGTTTCAGCACAAGATCCGAATCCAGCAGGGCGCCTTGCTGAATGGCCGCGACCAGTCCGCCGACGTCCTTGCCGCGATTGGGTACGACCAGCACGCGCAGGTCGATACCCCGGTCCACAATGGGGACCAGTGCCTGGGCCATGTCCTCCCGGCTCCACGGCCCGGTGATCACAACCCGCTCCAGACCCGGAATGCGAAGCGCATCGGCGATCAGCTCCGGCGCAAGATCCAGATAATAGACATGCAGGTGCGCGGCGATTCTCGGCTCCATCGGGGCCATCGGCATCGGGTCGCGGGGAAGCACGCGGACGCTGCCCACCGGCATGCCGCCCGAGAGGAAATTGATGGATTCATTGATCCGGCGCTGGCTGCGCACTGCGCGCATGACCCGCTGGATGAAGGCGCGCGATCGACTGTCAGGCGGCCGACCGACCCGGTCGCGCCCCTCCAGGTGATCCAGCATCCGCACTTCACGGCACCGGGCCTGGTCGCGCTGCACCCGCGCGTGGATGCCCGACGCATAGGACCGCTGCAGCTGCGCCTGCACTTCGAGGCTCTCGACCACCACGGCCCGCAGCTCCCGTCCAGCCGCTTCGCGCTGCTCCAGCAGCGCCTGCTCCGAGCGCTCGCGCTGGCTCGTCAGTTCTCGCTCGGCGTGCTCGCGCTGGCTGGCCAGTTCGCCTTCGGCATGCTCGCGTTGGCTGGCCAGCTCGCCTTCGGTGCGCTCACGCAGGGCGGCCAGTTCGCGCTCGGACTGCTCCCGCAGCGCCTGCTCCTGGAGCGCACTCTGCTGCTCCTTGGCCATGATTTCCGCCTGGAGCGCTGCCTGGGTGCTGGCGGCGCCGGCTTCGCATGCCTGCAGCTCCGCCCGGTACTGTGCCTGCACCCGTTTGGCTTCGGCGCGCTCGGCCTCGACCATCTCCTGGCGCTGGTTGATCAGCGCAGCCAGGCCGTCGCGATCTTCTTCCACGGCCTCGAACGAAGCACGATAGTTGCGGATCTGCCCCTGCAGGTAGCGGCGCAGCAGCCGATCGTGCCGGTGGTGGCTCAGCAGCAGGCTTTCCGGGGCGCGCAGGCGGCGCCTGTATACCTGCCGGGTGATCAGCTGCGCTTCGACCGCCGCGCCGGGCATGCCGCTCAGGATCGCGTTGTTGCCGTGCAGGCGATAGCGAAGCAGACGCTCGTCGACGAACCCGACGCGCACGCCCTTTTCGTCTACGCAGCGCAGCACATAATCCCAGTCCAGGTTGTAACGGAAACGATGGAACGTTCCCACCTTGGTCAGAAGCTCTCGACGGAACAGGAAATTGGACGTTGAAACGGTCAGGTTGCCGTACAGCAGTCCATCGGCCACGCCATGCGTCCGCACGCGCTCGCGCATGCGCTCGGTGCTGAAGTTCCACCAATGCGCCGCATCGTTGATCTCGGCACCGTCGGCATCGATCAGCTGGGAGTCGCTGAACAGGAAGTTGTCACCGCTTTCTTCCGCGGCCGCCAGCATCCGCTTCAGGCGGCTGGGATGCCAGATGTCATCCGAATTGAGAATGGCCAGCCACGGGGCGGTGGCCCGCGATAGCCCATGGTTGATCGCCGAATGCGAACCGCCATTGGGCTGGGTGTGCACGCTGACGCGTGCATCTTCCACTGCCAACCGCCGCATGCGTTCCACCGAGTCATCCGATGAGCCGTCATCGATGACGATCAGTTCAACCTGCACGTCCTCCTGGGACAGCACCGAACGCGCCGCTTCTTCGATGAAGCGGGCGTGGTTGTACGAGGGAATGATGACGCTAACGTCGGGAGCCGGCATAAGGAATTCCGAGAACGCTGGATCAGGAGGGGTCATTCAGGTCTGGTCATCGGCGGGACGCCCGCGGCGACGGCCACCGGCGTCCGGCTTCAGCAGGCGGCGGCCGCGTCGCGCCACGCTTGCAGTGCCGCTTCATCTGGAACGTCGAGAATCCTCGGCGCTGCGCTCACGCGCGCCTTCAGCACATACTGGAAAACGTTCGCCGTGGGGTGACCGTTGAAAAGGACCCTCAAAGGCTCCGGAAGCACCTGCCAGTACTCGGTGAACTGCTCGTGCCAGCCGCCGGCATCCACCGTTTCGCGATGGGTGACCTCCAGACCGACGCGATTGAGCATGCGCTCCATCGAATTCCATGTGAAGAAACGCAGGTGCGTCTCGTCCAGCAGGCCAGTAGGCGTGTAATCGAACCGCCCGGCAAGAAGCGCGGCAATGATGCCGGCATGCCCGGCATTGGGGAAGGAAATGACCACCTGTCCGCCCGGTGCCAGCATCGGAACCAGCTGGCGCAGCGTTTCTTCCGGATCCCGCAAGTGCTCGATCACGTCGGCCGAGACGATGACATCATAGGCATCGGCAACTGCTGCCTGCCACTGCTGATCCTCAAGATTGCCTACGTACAGGCGGTCCAGCCACGGCCGCGCGCGTTCGGCGCTGGCGGCGTCGATCTCCACGCCCGTCACCCGGCACCGCTGGGCCTGGCTGAGCTGCCGGGAAATCACGCCGTAGCCGCACCCCAGCTCCAGTACCCGGTGGTCCACACCGACCAGCCTGGCGATCCGCGCGGCGGTACTCCCACCATCGGGGTCGAAGGCGTAATCATACGGCGACTGCCGTTCTTCAATGCTCATCGGAGCTCACCTCGATACCGATCTCAAGCATCGGAACACCCACCAGGCCGGTCGAGACGCTGGTGGAAACCGAGCGCACGATCAGCACATCGTGGCCCCAGTACAACTGCTGGTGGTCCACCTGGGTGCCGCTGGCAATGGCCACGTCGAAAGCGTAGTCGCCCACCGGCAGCACCGGCATCGGGAAAGTGAACACGGCGCGGAAGACCTGGTCGCGGTTGACGCCCGGAGGCGAATCCAGGTAGGTCAGGTAGGTGTTGTCGCCGAACAGGGTCTGGCCATGCTTGTCCTTGAGGAAGAAGCCGACAATCGGCTGGGCGATCTCGGCGCTCGCCCGCGCCTGGATGACCAGCGAAACCATCTCCCCACCCACCACCCACGACAGCGGGCGCTGCTCGCTGTCCTCCAGCACTACCTGGGTCAACTTCACGCCGCCGACGCCGAACGAGGCGCCCTGCGGATCGAAGTGGAAGACCTGGATGTCATTTCGCAGGCCACTGGCATTGATCATGCTCTTGCGCTGGTCACGCCAATCGGCGGCGCCGAGCACATCGCGCACGGCGTGGTCGGCAGCCGGCGCGGCCTGGGACTGGTTGAACAGCGAGGCCAGGTACTTTTCGGTAACGGATTTGGCATCACCAATGGCCATCACGTGGCCGTGGTCGATCCACATGGCCTGGTCGCAAAGGCTTCGCACCGCGCCGCTGTCGTGGCTGACGAAGACCAGGGTGCCACGCGCCTTGAATTCGCGCAGCCAGCGCATGCACTTCTGGGTGAACTGCGCGTCGCCCACCGCCAGCGCCTCGTCGATGACCAGGATGTCGGCGTCGACATGGGTGATGACGGAGAAGGCCAGGCGCACGAACATGCCGCTGGAGTAGGTCTTGACCGGCCGATCGATGAACTCGCCGATTTCCGCGAACTCGATGATCGAAGGCAACCGCTCGGTGATCTCCGCCGTGGTCAGGCCATAGATACCACCGCTGAGGATCGCATTCTGGCGCCCGGTGAATTCCGGATTGAAGCCGGCACCCAGCTCCAGCAGCGCGGCCACCTTGCCGGTCCTCTCCACCGTGCCGGTGGTCGCCTCAAGCGTCCCACAGACAATCTGCAGCAGGGTCGACTTGCCCGAGCCGTTCTTGCCGATCACGCCGAAGGTGGTGCCTTTGGCGATCGCGAAATCGACGTTCTGCAGGGCCCAGAATTCGCGGTACAGGCGCTTGCGCGAGCCAAGCACCGACTGCCACAAGCGGTGAACCGGCTTGTCGTACATGTGGTAGCACTTGGATACGCCGCTGGCGCGGATCGAGATTTCTTCAGAGGACATCAGCAAAGCCTCCGCGCGCCTTCTGGAAGAAGGAATAACCCGACACCGCAGCCAGGATCGCCACGCCCAGGTAGATCGACAGCAGCCCGAAGTCCGGCGTTTCGCCGAACATCAAGGCACCCCGGCTTTCCTGCATCGGAATGGTGAGTGGATTGAACATCACCCATGTCTGTACCGCCTTGGGCAATGCCGTGATCTGGTAGAACAGCGGGGAAAGGAACATGAAGGCACTGATCAGCAAGGTGACCATCTGGTTGATGTCGCGGATATAGGTGCCCAGCGCGGCAAGGAACCACGCAGCGCCCAGCGTGAACAGAACCAGCGGGGCCATGATCACCGGAATCCACAAGCCCTCCCAGTGCAGCGGGGCCTTGAGGATGAACGCGACCACGATCAACACCAGGAACGCGATGACGGCATTGAAGAGCGCCGTTGCCAACGTGACCGCAGGCAGCACCTCAAGCGGAAAGACCACCTTCTTCACATAGTTCGCGTTCGCCAGGATCAACGTCGGCGCACGCGTGATGCACTCTGCGAACGTGTTGAACACGATCAGACCAATGAACAGGGCGATGGTGAAATTGCCCTGGATATGATCGCCCGAGGACCAGCGGCTCTTGAACAACGTGCCAAACACGAATGAATACAGGGTCAACAGAAGCAGGTTCTGGATGACATACCACGAAAGGCCGCCATACGACCCCTTGAAGCGCGACGCGACCTCACGCTTTGAAAGCGCCCAGAAAAGCTCCAGGCTCCTGAGCAATGCACCCGTCATCAGATTCCAACTCCCATATCCTGATTCAACACGCTTACCGACGTCCCGGTCAGCTTCATGCTGCTCATCTCAGTTCAATGCCGCTTCCAGATCCACCTGCAGATCCCCCAGTTCCTCCACGCCCACGCTCAACCGCACCAGCGCATCGCTGATGCCCAGCTGCTCGCGGCGCTCCACCGGAATGGAGGCATGGGTCATCACCGCAGGATGGTTCACCAAGCTTTCCACGCCGCCCAGTGATTCGGCCAGGGTGAACAGCTCGGTGTTCTCGCAGAACCGCTTGGCCGCCTCGAATCCACCCTTGAGCATGATCGACACGATGCCGCCGTAGCCGTTCATCTGGCGCGTGGCCAGTTCATGCTGCGGGTGGCTCAGCAGGCCCGGGTAGATCACCTTTTCAATGGCCGGGTGCTTTTCCAGCCACTGGGCCAGGGCCAGCGCATTGGCGCAGTGCGCCTTCATGCGCAGCGGCAGGGTCTTCAGGCCACGCAGGGCCAGGAAGCTGTCGAACGGACCCTGCACACCCCCGATGGAGTTCTGCAGGAAGGCCATCTGCTCGGCCAGCTCGGCATTGTCGCCCACCACCACCATGCCGCCGACCATGTCCGAATGGCCGTTGAGGTACTTGGTGGCCGAGTGCAGGACCAGGTCCGCGCCCAGTTCCAGCGGGCGCTGCAGCATCGGCGAGGCGAAGGTGTTGTCCACCACCACGATCAGGCCACGGCGCTTGGCGATGGCCGCGACCGCGGCGATGTCCACGATCTTCAGCATCGGGTTGGTCGGGGTCTCGATCCAGACCATCTTCGTCTGCGGCGTAATCGCCGCTTCGAAGGCGGCCAGGTCGGTCAGGTCGACGAAGCCGAACTGCAGCCCGGCGGTGCGCTTGCGCACGCGCTCGAACAGGCGGAAGGTGCCGCCGTAGATGTCATCCATCGCCACCACGTGGCTGCCGGCGTCCAGCAGCTCCATCACCGTGGAGGTGGCGGCCATGCCCGAGGCGAAGGCGTAACCGCGACTGCCCCCTTCGAGCGAGGCCACGCAGCGCTCGTAGGCGAAGCGGGTCGGGTTGTGGGTACGCGAGTACTCGAAGCCCTGGTGTTCGCCGGGGCTGGACTGGGCGTAGGTGGAGGTGGCGTAGATCGGCGGCATCACCGCGCCGGTGCTCGGGTCGGGCGACTGCCCACCATGGATGGCGAGCGTAGCGAGAGCGAGCTGGCGCTTGGAGTGCCCGGAGGCTGCAGGATCGGACATGGGGTTCCCAGCGATTGAGAGCCCCAAACGGGGCCCACACTAAATGGAGCGGAAGTCTATCAGCGCCGGCTTAATCAGCCCTTGACTCTAATAAACACAGGTTCAGAGCCGAACGTCGGCCATCGCGCCTTTATTGGACGCGACGACGCAGGTAGTTCAGCAGGTCGATCCGTGTGATCAGCCCCAGGAAGCTGCCACCATCCATGATGATGGCCACCTGGCCGCGGTCGAACACCGGCAGCAGGGCTTCGATCGGCGATTTCACGTCCAGCCGGTCCAGCTTGCTGACCATGGCGGTGGAGACCTTGTCGCGGAACCGCGACTCGTCCCCGTACACATGCAGCAGGACGTCGCTCTCGTCGACGATGCCGACCAGCTGGTCGCCATCCATCACCGGCAGCTGCGACACGTCATACAGCTTCATGCGCTGGTAAGCGGTGGTCAGCAGATCGTTCGGGCCGATCACCACGGTGTCGCGCTGGCCGTACGGGCGCAGGATCAGGTCGCGCAGGTCGCCGGTCTGGGGACGCTCCAGGAAGCCGTTGTCCAGCATCCAGTAGTCGTTGTACATCTTGGAGAGGTACTTGTTACCGGTGTCGCAGACCAGCACCAGCACCTTCTTCGGGGTGGTCTGCTCCTTGCAGTACTTCAGCGCGGCCGCCAGCAGGGTGCCGGTGGAGGAGCCGCCGAGCACGCCTTCCTTGCCCAGCAGCTCGCGCGCGGTGTGGAAGCTTTCGGCGTCGGTGATGGCGTAGGCCTTGGTGACCCGGCTGAAATCGGCGATCGAGGGCAGGAAGTCCTCACCGATGCCTTCCACCAGCCAGCTGCCCGACTTGTCGTTGAGCACGCCGTCATTGATGTATTCGGCCAGGATCGAGCCAACCGGGTCGGCCAGCACCAGCTCGGTCTTCGGCGACAGGGTGGAGAAGGCGCGCGACAGGCCGGTCATGGTGCCGGAGCTGCCGCAGCCGAACACGATGGCATCCAGGTCGCCGTCCATCTGTTCCAGGATTTCCGGGCCAGTGCCGAATTCGTGGGCGGCCGGGTTATCCGGGTTGCCGAACTGGTTGATGAAGTACGCGCCGGGGGTCTCCTCGGCCACGCGCTTGGCCATGTCCTGGTAGTACTCGGGGTGGCCCTTGGCCACGTCCGAACGGGTCAGCCGGACTTCGGCGCCCATCGCCTTGAGGTTGAAGATCTTCTCGCGGCTCATCTTGTCCGGTACGACCAGGATTAGCTTGTACCCCTTCTGCTGGGCGACCAGGGCCAGGCCCAGGCCGGTATTGCCCGCCGTGCCTTCCACCAGCGTCGCACCCGGCTTGAGATCGCCGCGCTGTTCCGCCGCCTCGATCATCGACAGGCCGATGCGGTCCTTGATGGATCCCCCGGGATTGGCGCTTTCGAGCTTCAGGTACAGCTCGCAGACACCGGTGTCCAGGCGCTGGGCCTTGACGATCGGGGTCTTGCCAATGAGGTCGAGTACGGAGGAGTGGATTGCCATCGGGTCACATCGATTCGCGCCGCAGAGCGGCCGGACCCCCGATTATCCGACAGATGGTAGAGACACGCCATGCATCCCTGGCCCTGAAAGAGCGACGCGGACGGCGCCCGTCGACGAGGAGACGGACGCCGCCCGCGGCGTTTGGCGGTGCCGGCGCTGGGCCGGCAGGTTCAGCGGCAGGTGCCGGGCGTGGGCCGGCACGATCAGGCCTTAGTGCACGGGGGAGGAAGACTCGTACATGCGCAGCAGGCGCTGCTTGGTGAGAAGCTTCTCACGCTTCAACTGGCCCAGAGTGAGGTCGCCTACCGGATTCACGCCCAACGCGGCATCCATACACTTCTTGTTCAACTTCTGGTGCCGTTCGTAAAGCTCTTTGAATTCCGGATCGCTCTTGCGGCGTGCGTCGATTTCACTCTGGGGCTGACCTTCAAACATGATGAACCTCCTATCGCGTCTACAGCACAAACAAGAACGCCCCGGCCGGTAAGGCACGGGGCGTTGCTTCGGGAGGAGCGCCGGCATCCACCGCGATCAAGGCAGAACCCAGGCGCACGACCGGGATTGCCCGGCCTGCAGACTGCTCTGGTTCGTGCCCTCGATGCATCGGCCCGGCCCTCCAATCGTCCGGGTCGCGGAAGGCCACCCGGACAATCGACCCTACGCCTGCCCAAGGGCCGGTTCAAGGGTTTCGTTTGAAATCGCCGGTGCGCGCCAGTCGGGGTTCAGGCTGAACACGCAATTCAACGAAATTTAAACAAAAACAGGAGGTTGCATCATTCTGACGCGGTCACGACCAACGGTCGTGACCTACCAATACATGCAACCAGGTAGGTCATGACCGTTGGTCATGACAGAGGCAACCGGGTAGGTCATGACCGTTGGTCATGACACCGGCGATCAAGGAGCGATGATGACCTCGGCCGAGCGCGCCTTGGTGGCCGCCGCCTTCTTCCCGCTGACCTGCAGGCGGCTGGCGCTGACGCCGGCCCCCACCAGGGCATCGCGCAGGGCTTCGGCACGCTGCTGCCCTACCCCGGCGGCGGCATCGTAGGCCTCGATCCGGACCCGGCCCTTCTTGCCGATGTTGAGGTACTCGGCCAGCGCCTTGGCCTGGCCCTTGGCCCCGCCCGAGAGCGCACCCTTGCCACTGGCAAAGGCATCGCCGGCGAAGGTGAACACCTCGCCGCGGCTGTCGAACTTCGACCCCGGCAGCTTGTTGCCCGAGACCAGTTCGGCCTCTTCCCGGGCCAGCTTGGCCGCGTTCTGCTGGGCCGCGCTCAGCCGCGCGGTCTGCTTGCCGGCCACGCTGGTCAGCGCGGTTTCGGCGTCCTGGCGGGCCAGCGCTTCGGTTTCGGCGGCCAGGCGCAGGCGTTCGGACTCCTCGGCCTGGATCTGGGCCTGCACGCGCAGCCGCTCGCTTTCCTGGCGGGCACGCTGGGCGTCGCGGCGGCTGGCTTCGATCAGCAGGTCGCTGCGGGTGCGCTCGAGCGTGGCCACTTCGCGCTTGGCCAGGGCGGCGCGCACGCTGGTTTCGGCGATTTCGACCCGGCGGTCGGCCAGGTAGCGGGCCTGGTCGAGGTCGCGGCGCTTGGCATTGGCCAGCGCGGCGATGGCCTGCTGGGCCTGCAGGCGCTCATAGGCGGCCAGCTCGGACGCATCCGGGTTGGCCTGGATGGCCATCAGGCGCTGGGTGAGCTGGGCCACGGCCGGGTCTTCGGCGGCGCCGGCCAGCGGCGACAGGGCCAGGCCGATGGCCAGCAGCAGGGGCTGGATGCGCAGGGCAGCGGCCTTCATCGGCGGTCCTCCCCGGCGAGCTGGCGTTCGAGCTGGGTCACCTCGTTGCGGCGCAGCTGCAGCTGGGCCGTGGCGGTGGCCTCCTCGCTCCGGGCGCGGGCCAGGTCGGCATCGGCGGTCGCGCGCACAGCCAGGGCCGGGGCGTTCTTGCGCTCGCGGCGGTCGCCCGCTGCGGCCTGGGCCTGTTCCAGGCCTTGGCGGGCCACGGCGATCAGGTCCGGGGCGTACTGGTCGGCGTCGGCCTGGGTGGCCTTGTCCACGGCCTGGCGGGCCTGCATGAGCTCGAGCGCGCCGTCCTGGGCCAGGGCCGGCCCGGCCAGTGCGAATGCGCACGCCATCACGCAACTCGTCAAAACTACATACGGGGTACGCCGCATTTGTGCGAAGCTAGGATTCATTGGGGGTGCCGTTCGCCTGAAGTAGGTGCGCGGCCATTGTCGGAAGCCTGCGGCGTGCTTGCAATGGCATGTCGCCGATTGTTGGGGAAACATTTCGCATGGATATCGGCTATTTCCTGAAGCTGATGACCGAAAAGAACGCTTCGGACATGTTCTTGACCACCGGCGCCCCGGTGTACATCAAGATCGAAGGCAAGCTGTACCCGCTGGGCAATACCGGGCTGCCGCCCGGGATGGTCAAGAAAATCGCCTATTCGCTGATGGACGAGGGCCAGGTGCCCCAGTTCGAACGCGACCTTGAGCTCAACATGGCCATCGCCCTGCCGGATGCGGGACGCTTCCGCGTCAACGTGTTCAAGCAGCGCGGCGAGGTCGGCATGGTGATCCGTGCCATCCGCAGCAAGATTCCCAGCATCGAAGAGCTCAACCTGCCCCAGGTCCTCAAGGACGTCATCATGACCCCGCGCGGGCTGGTGCTGGTGGTGGGCTCGACCGGCTCGGGCAAGTCGACCTCGCTGGCGTCGATGATCGACCACCGCAACAGCACCACGACCGGGCACATCCTCACCATCGAGGACCCGATCGAGTACCTGCACAAGCACAAGATGTCGATCGTCAACCAGCGCGAGGTCGGGCTGGATACCCATGCCTTCCACAACGCGCTGAAGAACGCGATGCGTGAAGCGCCGGACGTGATCCTGATCGGCGAAATCCTCGATTCGGAAACGATGGAGGCGGCCATCGCCTTCGCCGAAACCGGTCACCTGTGCCTGGCCACGCTGCACTCCAACAACGCCGACCAGACCATCGAGCGCATCCTCAACTTCTTCCCCGAGAGCGCGCACCGCAACGTGCTGATGAACCTCTCGCTGAACCTGCGCGCGGTGATTTCCCAGCGCCTGGTCAAGGGCCAGGATGGGCGCCGCCTGCCGGCCACCGAAGTGTTGATCAACACGCCGATGATCCGCGACCTGCTGCGCCGCGGCCAAGTGCACGAGATCAAGCCGGCGATGGAAGCCTCGCTGGAAGAAGGCATGGAGAGTTTCGACCAGTGCCTGTTCCGCATGGCCAAGGGCGGCATCATCGAGCAGGAAGAAGCGCTGCGTGCGGCCGATTCGCGCGATGGCCTGGCCCTGAAGTTCCGCCTGTCCGAAGGCGGCAGCGGCGAGCATGACCCGTACGCGGATTATTCGGCGGCGACCCCGGCGGCGATCACGCACGGGTTCTGACGGAATCGGCGCCCGGCAACGGGCGCCAAGCGGCTTGGAACCGCCTGGGCCGGCCAACGGCCGGCGCTACCGGTATCCGAAGCCTTCGGTCGATTGATCCCGATCCCAATGGGCTCGTAACGGTTCGTAGCCCCGGCCGTTGGCCGGAAACCGCGCGCAGCGCGGCACAAGCGTCCGAACGCGGTACGGTTACCCATTGCGGCCAACTACCCGACGTTTAACGGCGCCGAAGCCGCCCATCACCCCGCGCAATCCACCTGGTTTTCAGGCCGCGCCGCATCGAATGCCGGCAAGGCCAGGCACGCCTCGTCGATCCGCACCAGGGTCGGGTACGGGCCCAGATCCACGTTGAAGCGGCGGGCGTTGAACAGCTGCGGCACCAGGCAGCAATCGGCCAGGGTCGGTGTGTCGCCGTGGCAGAAGCGCCCGGTGTCCACCGACTCGACCAGCAGCCGTTCCATCGCATCGAAGCCGACCTGCATCCAGTGCCGGGTCCAGTCCTCACGCTCGGTCTGCGGCACGTTCCAGGTATCGCTGAAGAACTGCATCACGCGCAGGTTGTTGAGCGGGTGCAGGTCGCATGCCACCAGCTGTGCCAGCGCACGCACGCGGGCGCGGCCCGGGGCATCGTCGGGTAGCAGCGGCGGCTCCGGAAACACCTCGTCGAGGTACTCCAGGATCGCCATCGACTGGTGCAGCACCAGATCCCCATGCACCAGGGTGGGCACCAGCTCCTGCGGGTTGAGCGCGGCATACCCTTCGCTGTGCTGCTGGCCGCCGTCGCGGACCAGGTGCACCGGGGTGATCTGGTGTTCCAGGCCCTTGAGGTTCAGACCGATGCGCACGCGGTAGGCCGCGCTGGAGCGCCAGTAGCTGAACAGCTCGATGCGGTCGGCCGGGGTGTTCAGGGCCGTGCTGCCTGTTCGATGCGCTGTTCGATGGCGCCGAAGATGCTCTCGCCGGCGGCATCGAACATTTCAATGCGGACCACGTCGCCGAACGACATGAACGGCGTGCTCGGCTTGCCGTCGCGCAGGGTTTCCACGGTGCGCTGCTCGGCAAAGCAGGAGGCCCCCTTGCTGGTGTCCTCGTTGGCGATGGTGCCCGAGCCGACGATGGCACCGGCGCCCA
Organism: Stenotrophomonas sp. CCNWLW57; assembly: GCF_037203925.1. NCBI lineage: Bacteria > Pseudomonadati > Pseudomonadota > Gammaproteobacteria > Lysobacterales > Lysobacteraceae > Stenotrophomonas > Stenotrophomonas sp. CCNWLW57. Next base: position 45,360 of record NZ_JBBCBJ010000007.1, on the reverse strand, counting down.
GCGGGCGGGTCTTGGCCGCGTGCGCGACGAGCTGGGCGAAGTTGAACTGCATGTCCACGCCCGCTTCCGGCGCGCCGAACCAGGCGCCGTTGACGTGGGTGACCAGCGGCAGGTGCACCTTGCTGTCCTGCCAGGCCTCGCCCAGCTCGTCGGGGGTGACGAACACCGGCGACAGCGCCGAGCGCGGCTTGGACTGCAGGAAGCCGAAGCCCTTGGCCAGCTCGCCCGGGATCAGGTTGCGCAGCGAGACATCGTTGACCAGGCCGACCAGCTGGATATGGCCGGCGGCCTGCTCGGCGGTGACCGCCATCGGCACGTCATCGGTGATGACCACCAGTTCGGCTTCCAGGTCGATGCCGTACTCCTCGCTGATCACCTTCACGGCATCGCGCGGGCCATGGAACCCTGCGCTGGTGGCCTGGTACATCAGCGGGTCGGTGTAGAAGCTTTCCGGCACTTCGGCGCCACGGGCGCGGCGCACGCGCTCTACGTGCGGCAGGTAGGCGCTGCCATCGACGAATTCATAGGCGCGCGGCAGCGGCGCGGCCAGTGCCTGCAGGTCGATGTCGAACACGCCATCGGCGCTGCCGTCATTGAGCGACTCGGACAACGCGTTCAGGCGCGGCGCCAGGTGGCTCCAGTCTTCCAGGGCCTGCTGCAGGGTGGCGGCGATCCCGGTGGCGCGCACGCCATGGCGCAGGTCGCGCGAGACCACGATCAGGGTGCCGTCGCGGCCGCCTTCCTTCAAAGAACCAAGCTTCATGGGTGGGATATCCGGGGGATCGCAGGAAATAGGTTTCGAGTGTAACCAAATGCGTGGTCATGCCAAGTCGCAGTGCCGCAGAACGAACATAAACCATCCGAATGATGCTGACGTGGTCGCTCGCCAAGGTCGTCCGGCTGGGGCCGGCCGCTACGAATTGCTACGGGCGCCGGGGAGGCATGGATACGTCGGGAGTCGCTTGTTCAACCTGAACGGGGGATTTGGCCTTGCGGGCGCGGTTCCGCTACACTAGGCGGGTCTGCAGCGGCCGTCCGTTTCCCTTCGGGATCGCCGGCGATCGGGATTTCCGTCCCTCGCCCGCCCCCACTCCGACGCCATTCGTCATGCATTCCAGTCTGCGCACCGCGTGGGCTGCACCCAATTCTCGCAGCGCGGTTCACGGGAACGCTCCGAGTCAGCCGATCAACTCGATCTGCCTTGCGTCCGGCCATTCGGCCTGGCGTTACTTCGTCTTTGGAGCTTCCACCCGATGTCTTTTGAAAACCTGGGCCTTGCCCCGTTCCTGCTGCGCGCGTTGTCCGAGCAGGGCTATGAAAACCCCACCCCGATCCAGGAGCAGGCGATCCCGCTGGCCCTGGAAGGCCGCGACCTGCTGGCCGGCGCGCAGACCGGTACCGGCAAGACCGCTGCGTTCGGCCTGCCGCTGCTGCAGCACCTGGGCACCAACCCGCAGGCCGTGAACGGCCCGCGCAAGCCGCGTGCGCTGGTGCTGGCCCCGACCCGCGAACTGGCTACCCAGGTGCATGACAGCCTGCGCGGTTACAGCAAGTACCTGCGCATTCCCAGCGCCTGCATCTACGGCGGCGTCGGCATGGGCAACCAGTTCGACGTGCTGCGCCGTGGCGTGGACCTGCTGGTGGCCTGCCCGGGCCGCCTGATCGACCACCTGGAGCGTCGCAGCGTCGACCTGTCGGGCATCGAGATCCTGGTGCTGGACGAAGCCGACCGCATGCTGGACATGGGCTTCCTGCCGTCGATCAAGAAGATCCTGGCCAAGCTGCCGCGCCAGAACCGCCAGACCCTGCTGTTCTCGGCGACCTTCGAAGAGAGCATCAAGCAGCTGGCGCTGGAGTTCATGCGCGATCCGGCGCAGATCCAGGTCACCCCGAAGAACACGGTCGCCGAATCCATCAAGCACTGCGTGCACCCGGTTGACGGCCCGCGCAAGCGTGACCTGCTGCTGCACCTGCTGGCCCAGGACAGCCGCGAGCAGACCCTGGTGTTCGGCCGTACCAAGCACGGCTGCGACAAGCTGGCCACGTTCCTGGAGAAGTCCGGGATCAAGACCGCGGCGATCCACGGCAACAAGAGCCAGGGCCAGCGCCTGCGTGCGCTGGGCGACTTCAAGGCCGGCCGCGTGACCGTGCTGGTGGCCACCGACATCGCCGCGCGCGGTATCGACATCAACGAACTGCCGAAGGTCATCAACTACGACCTGCCGATGGTGCCGGAAGATTACGTGCACCGTATCGGCCGTACCGGCCGCAACGGCTCGACCGGCCAGGCGATCTCGCTGGTGGCCCAGGACGAGGCCAAGCTGCTGCGCCAGATCGTGCGCCTGCTGGACAAGGACATGGACATCCGCGACGTGCCGGGCTTCGAGCCGCAGACCCCGATCCGCTGGGGCAACAGCGCGCCGGGCAAGGCCGAAGTGCCGGGTGGCGATCGTTCGCCGCGCAAGCACGCGCGCCGTCCGCATGGCGAGGCCCCGCGCCACGCCCATGCCGGTGCCAAGACCGGCGGCGGCCAGCGTGACGGTGCCGGTCGCGGTGCAAGCCGTGGTGCCGGCAACGGTGCGCCGCGCGGTGGTGCGCCGACCGGCCAGCGCCGTGGCGGTGGTGGCGGCGGTCGCGGTCCGGGCGGCGGCAACCGCGCCGGCTGATCGTTTCGCCGGCTGCACAATGGAAAAGGGCGACGCATTGCGTCGCCCTTTTTTTTACCCGCGCGGCTTGGTCGGATTGAGCAGGTTGCCGAAGAACACCGCGTTCAACAGCAGCCGCTCGGTGCCGTGCCAGTACTTGCGATGCGCCGGGTCATCGGCGAACAGCACCACGTTGCCCTGCCCCTGCGGCGACACCAGCAGCCAGGCGGTGCCGGCCACGCGGCTGCGGTTGGCCTCGGACAGGTAGCCGTTCACCCGCGGTGACTCGTCAATGCGCACCACGGTCGAGAACGCATTGCGGCTGGGCCTGAAGCTGATCCCGTTTTCCTTGTTGATCGCCAGCTGGGTGCGCGGCAGGCCGAAGCCGAGCGGGTGGCTGGTGTCCACGTCGGCGCTGAGGATGTTGCCGCTCACCCGCTCGATGGCGGCGATGTCGCGCTGGTCGCCGAACGCGCGGCGCGCACCTTCGGGCTCCTTCTCTTCGGCACCCAGCACTTCATCGCTGAGCTTCTGCTCGATCGCCCACTTGGCCGCGCTGCCGTAGGTCACCAGCGAACCGCCGGCGTTGATCCAGCGCTTGAGCGCGGCCACCGCCGTGGCATCCACGCCGCTGTAGGTACCGCCAGCCAGCACGATGGTGGTGTAGCGGTCCAGGTTGACCTTGCCCAGCTGCGCCGGGTCCAGCTTGCTGGCTGGCAGCTGCACCTGCTGGTCGAGCAGGAACCACGCCGAACCGATCTCGGTGGCGCTCACGCCCTCGCCCATCACCAGCGCCACCGCCGGCCTGCGCAGCGATTTGACGCTGTCGCTGCCCAGGTCGATGCCGCTGCGGCTCTGCCCGCTGGCCAGGGCGTGCACCTGCACGCCGCTGCTGCGCGCCGCTTCATCCACGGCAGCGAGCAGTGCGTCGCCCGCCAGCGTCTGCCCGGCCACCGGCACCACCACGCTGCCACGCGCGAACGCCTGCTCACCCGACGCGGTGGCGGCGGTGAACGGCTGGAACGCGGCGCGGGTCAGCACGCCCTTGGCCTGCAGCGCGTACAGCGCGCGGCTGGCGTTGTAATCGCGCCAGTCGAACACGTAGGCATAGCCGGCCTGGCCACCGCTCACCCCACCACGGGCGGCCGGCAGGCGGGTGATGCGCTCGCCGCCATCGACACGGCTGCGGCTGCCGGCGAACGCCACGCCGTAGGCCGGTGCGATGGCATAGGAGGTGCTGCCGTAGAACACGTCGCCCTTGATCGGCGGGGTCTCGGCGAAGATCGAATGCACCAGGCGGAACTGCGGCTGCGCGGTCGGCACCACGTAGGCACTGCCCGGCTCGAAGCGCTGGCCGTCCACGGTGACCGCCTTGCTCAATGCCTGCACGGTGATCTGGTGCTGGAGCAGCAGGTCGAGCAGGCGCCGGGTCAAGCCCGGGTCGTTGGCGTCGCCGAATACGAACGCCTTGACCGGCTGCTGGTTGGCCTGCTTCACGGCGGACTGGAAGAATTCCTTCTGCAGCTTCAGCAGCCCGTCGCGCTCGGTCACCGCACCGCGCACCGTGCCCAGGCCGGTGGCGACCTGGTTGCGGATGGTGAACGGGAAGGTCAGCAGGCCATTGACCGATTCCTGCACGCGGCCACGCGAGCTGGCCTGTTCCACCGTGACGCCGACCGCACCATGGAAGTCCGGATAGGTCGAGCCGTACACCGGCGAGAAGTTGTCGAAATTCTCACCGGTGTAGTACAGCGAGCCGAGCGCATCCAGTGCCTGCGCGTGGTACTTGGCCAGGGTCTTGTTGAACGCGTACGACGACGCCGGCAACAGCGGGCTGTGCATGCTCGCCGGCGACGGTTCGAAGTAGTAGGTGCTGTCCTTGCCCATCTCGTGGAAATCGATCTGGACGTTGGGGTACCACTGGTGGAAGTAGGCGATCTTGGGCCGCGTGTCCTGCTGGGTCAATGCCAGCCAGTCGCGGTTGAGGTCGGTGAAGTAGTGGTTGGTGCGTCCCTGCGGGAAGGGCTCCACGTGCTCCTTGTCGGCCGGATCGGCCGATGCCGGCGACGAGGCGTAAGCGTTGTGCCAGCTGGCCGCACGGTCGCGGCCGTCCGGGTTCTGCGCCGGGTCGAACAGCACCACCGCCTGCTGCAGCCACCTGGCCGTATCGGCACTGCGGTTGGCCACCAGGTAGTACGCGGTGAGCAGCGCGGCTTCGCCACTGGAGGTTTCATTGCCGTGCACGCTGTAGCCCAGCCACACGACCACAGGGCTGTTGCCGGCCGCCGACAACGGCTGCGCCGGGTCGGCCAGGGTCACGTGCTGGCGGCGCAGGGTTTCCAGCTGCTGCTGGTTCTGCGCCGAGGTGACGGTGGCGATCAGCAACGGGCGGCCTTCGTAGCTGCTGCCGATCTGCTCGACCTTGATCTTGTCGGAGTGTCTGGCCAGCTCGTTGAAGTAGGCCACCAGCTGGTCGTGCCGGGTGTAGCGGCTGCCGATCTCGTAGCCCAGGAACTGCTGCGGGGTGGGAATGGCCGGATCGAAATCGCCGCCCTGCGGGAAGAAATAGGCGCTCTGTGCGAACGCCGGCGCGGCCAGCAGCCACAGCGCCCCCACCACCCAGGTGATGGGGCGCGACAAACGATGGAACAAGGACACAGCGAACCCCTCTTAGAAGCGGTAATCGAAGCCGACGGTGAAGTAACGGCCGCGCAGGTCGTACTGGCTGAAGTCGTACGGCGCGCGGATGCCCGGGAACGAGGCGTCGTACGGCGGTTCCTCATCGGCCAGGTTCTGGATCTTCGCGTACAGGGTCAGCTTCTCCAGCCCGGTGTAGGCCAGGTACAGATCGAACTGGCTGTACGAATCCACCCGGTCCTGCACGGCCGTGGCTGCGGCACTGGCCTTCTGGTCGTAGCCGCTGGTGTAGTACCAGGTCAGCGCGGTGCGGAAATCGGCATAGCTCCAGTCCAGCGTGGTGGTGGCCTTGTTCTTGGGCAGGGTGGCGCCGAGGTTGCTGCCGGCGTAATCCACCAGCGGGCCGCCAACCACGGTGGGGCGGCTGTAGTCGCGCACGTGGGTGAACGCGGTGGACAGCGAGAAGTCACCGGCCGCCTCGGTCGGGAAGCGCTGGCGCAGTTCCACGTCGAAGCCGGAGGTCTTGAGCTCGCTCAGGTTCTGGTAGCGGTTGAACACCGCCAGCAGCTTGCCGCGCTCATCGCGGGTAACCGCGCCGGGCACATCGTTGGTGACCAGGGTCTGGGTGTTGTTGGTGCCGACCAGGTTTTCCAGTTCGATGCGGTAGTAGTCCACGCTCAGGCTGGTGTTGGACCACGGCGACAGCACCAGGCCCAGGTTGTAGCTCTTGGTGCGTTCCGGCTTCAGGTCGCTGTTGCCGACGGTGAAGAAGGTCGGGTTCTGGCGCGAGCCGGGCACGTCCGGGTCGCGCGGATCGATCACGCTGCCGTAGGCGATGCTGGTGCTGTTGGAGTTCTCCGACAGCGACGGCGCGCGGAAGCCCTTGGAGGCCGCGGCACGCACCAGCAGGATGTCGAACGGCTGCCAGCGCAGGCTCAGCTTGGGCGAGAATGCATCGCCGAAATCGCTGTAGTGGTCGGCACGCGCCGCGGCCTGCAGCTCCAGGCGCTCGGCCAGCGGCACGTTCACTTCGGCATAGGCCGCGGTGACCTTGCGCTCGCCGTGCACTTCGGCGATGGCCGGGCGGATCTGCAGGCCCGCATCGATCTGCCACGGGTTTTCCGAATCCAGCTTCTCGCGGCGCCATTCCAGGCCGGCGGCGAAGCCGATCGGGCCCGCCCAGGTGCTGCCCAGCCCGCCGGAGATCTTGGCGTCCACGCCCTGCAGCACGGACTCGGCCGGGCGCAGGGTGCTCAGGTTGATGCCGTCGATCACCGACTGCGGGGTGGCCGACGGATCGAGCAGGTTGTAGCTGCCGGTGGCCAGTGCATCGGCCAGGGTCCAACGGTTGGCAAAGCCGCCGGAGACGGTTTCGCGCTCGCTGCTGCGCGCGCCGAACGCGCCCACTTCCCAGTCCCAGTCCTGCAGGCTGCCGCGCAGGCCGAACACGCCGCGGTACGCGGTGGAGCGGTTGGTCTTGATGGTCGGGCCGAGGTTGAAGAAGGTGTATTCGATCGGAATCGCGCGGCCGTACGGGTTGAACGGGCTGCTGGCCGGCAGGTTGGACGACACCGGCTCGGCGAGGCCGGTATCGGCGTTGAGCGCGAAGCGGCCGCTTTCCAGGGTGAAGAACGGGCTGCTGCCGAACCACGACACGCCCTTGATCTCGCTGTAGATCACTTCGCCGAACGCTTCCACGTTGTCGTTCACCTTGAAGGTGCCGTTGACGTAGGCCTGGTAGCGCTTGGTCGAGGGAATCAGCGTGGTGTACGGGGCGAGGTTGTAGCCGCAGGTGTTGCCGGGCAGGCCGTCGATCGGCGCGCTGGGCACCAGCGTGGTGTTGTCCGGGCACTGCCCGTTGGCGTCGAGCATGGGCACCGAGGTGCCGTTGACCAGGAAGCGCGCGCCCTTGGCCGACCAGCCGTTCCAGCGGCCACCGGGCTTGTCGGTGTAGATGCCGGACCTGGTGAGGTCGCGCTGGTCCTGGTCCAGGCGCTCGCGGTTGTAGCCTTCCAGGCTGACCAGGATGTTGTAGCCATCGGCGTCGAGGTCACCGACGCCACCGATGAACTTCAGGTTCTGCTCGTCCAGCCCGCCCTGGTCGGCGGTGCCGGCGCTGCCGCCCAGTTCGGCACCCTGGAAGTTCTGCCGGGTAATGATGTTGACCACGCCGGCCACGGCGTCGGAGCCGTACACGGCCGAGGCGCCGTCTTTCAGCACTTCGATGCGCTCCACGGCGACCATCGGCAGCGCGTTGAGGTTGACGAAGGTGTCGGAGAGGCCGCCGGCGGGGAAGCCGTAGTTGGCCAGGCGGCGGCCGTTGAGCAGCACCAGCGTGTTCTTCTGCGACAGGCCGCGCAGGCCGATGCCGGCCGAACCCGAGGCCCAGCCGTTATTGGTGGTTTCGTTGTTGGCGTTGCCGGTGTTGGCCGAGATCGAGCGCAGCAGGTCGGCAACGGTGGCCTTGCCGGTGGCTTCGATTTCCTGGCGGCCGATCACCTGTACCGGGTTGGCGGTCTCGGTGTCGGTGCGCTTGATGTTGGAGCCGGTGACGCGCACCGCGGCCAGGGTGGTGCTTTCGCCGCTGGCGGAGGCGTCGGGGCTGGCATCGGGGCCAGCGGCGGCGTCGAGGGCAAACGCGGACAAAGGCGTAGCCAGGGCGGCGGAAAGGGCCGCCACAAGAAGGGTGTGCTTGGGCATGAACTCTATGGGGGTGGTGGACGACAAGTTCCGCAGTAGTCCATGCCAAGGGCTTAACGGGCCAATAACATCGCTTCATGCGGATATAACGAAAAGTAACATCTCTTCATCCGGATGGATATGTTTTTGTTGGATGGCCGTACAATGGGCCCATGGAAATCTTCAAAGTCTTTACCCTCGAAGCGGCCCACCACCTGCCCAACGTGCCGGCGGGCCACAAGTGCGCGCGCCTGCACGGCCACTCGTTCCGGGTGGAGCTGAAGGTCGAGGGCGAGCCGGGCGAACACACCGGCTGGATCATGGATTTCGGCGACGTCAAAGCGGCCTTCCAGCCGATCTACGACCGCCTGGACCACCATTACCTCAACGACATCCCCGGCCTGGAAAACCCGACCAGCGAACGCCTGGCGATCTGGATCTGGAACGAGCTCAAGCCCGCCCTGCCGGCGCTGAGCGAGGTGACGGTGCATGAGACCTGCACCTCCGGCTGCCGTTACCGCGGCTGAGCCCCAGCCCCAACCGGTTGTTTCTGAACGGATTCAACCTAATCCGGACCACTTCGGCAATGTATTGTTGCAATGCACCACGATCGGTGTATGCTGCATTGCATCAAACGGAATTTGCGTGGGTCCCTCCCCCCACGCAATCCCAAGACCCGACAGAACCCTCCCTCTGTCGGGTCTTTTTTTTTGGTTGTTTGATCCGGATCCACGGACGTCACGTAACAATCCGTAGCCCCGGCCGTTGGCCGGACACCGCGCGCAGCGCGGCCCAACCGTCCGAACTCCGTTACCCACCGATCCCATCCAACGCTCCGGCGTTTGCACGTTCCGGAGCCGCCCGTCAGGCGTTCATGACCCCGGAACGAAGAGCAGCCGGCCAACGGCCGGGGCTACGAATATTTACGGGCCCATTGGGATTGGGATCAATCGACCAGCGCATCCGGATGCATGGTCGCGGTGGTTACCGCGCGAGCGGGCGCACGATCTGCACCAGGCTCAACAGCGTCTTGCCCGGCTCTTCCCACGGGACCATGTGCGCCGAATGTTCGAACCACACGCCCTGCTTGTAGGGCGCCTGCACGGTGTTCAACCAGCGCTCGGTCGGCGCGGTGGGCGTGGTGTAGTCGTGGCGGCCCATGAACATCACCACCGGGATCGGGAAGCGGGTGATCGGGTTGAAATCCACCTCCAGCATCTGCGGCAGCAACGGCCCCAGCGACAGCACGCTGCCCTTGTCGATGTTGCAGCGGTCTGCGTCCGTGTAGTCGGGCGAGAGCCTGGCCGCACCGAAGTAATACTTCGAGTCATCGCGGTAGGCCGTCAGCCCCCCGTAGTACTGCGGCCACGTGCGCGCGGTAATGATCCGCTCGCGCGTGATCGGCGTGTTGCCCGGGTACGGCGCGATCGCCTCCAGTTCGGCCACCGCCTTGGCGTTGCCGTGTGCCTTCGCCTGCGCCAGTCCGTAATCGAAACTGATCTTCTCGTTCTCCACCTGGTTGATGATCTGCCCGATCCCCACGTACGCGTGGAACAGGTCCGGCCGCTTCAACGCCGCCTGCATCGCCACGATCGTGCCCCAGCTGTGCGCCATCAAGATCACCTTGCGCTGGCCCAGGTGCGTGCGCAGGTGCTCGGCCACCTCGATGGCATCATCCACGTAGCGTTCAATGGTCAGCGTCGGCGCGATCGCGTCCGGCGACGCCTCCGCGTAGGTCTTGCCTGCACCGCGCTGGTCCCAGTCCACCACCGTGAAGTACTCCTCCAGCGGTCGCTGGAACTGCCACACGCTCGGCGTCACCGGGCTGGCCGGGCCACCGTGCACGAACAGGATCACCGGGTTGGCCCGGTCCTCGCCGCGGATGGTGAGCCACTGCTTCACCCCGCCGATCGGCGTGCCGTACTGTTCCTGGATGCCGTTCGGCGTGGTGATCCGCTGGAGATCGCGTACCACCGCGCGCGCCGGTTCCAGCGCCGAGGTGTCCGGGCAGGATTGGGCGAATGCAGACGGGGTGGCGGACAGCAGCAGGGTCAAGCAGACGAGTGCGCGCATGAAACCTCCAGATGTGCGGGGCCTGTGGTGGGTTGATCCCAATCTACGGACGTTACGTAACAATTCGTAGCCCCGGCCGTTGGCCGGACACCGCGCGCAGCGCGGCCCAAGCATCCGGAGCACGGTATGCCGTCGCCGCGGCCCTGCATCCGGGTGTCAACCCAGAACGAAACCGTGTATCAGGCGCAATGAACGCCTGACGGCTTCTTCGGAACGTGCAAACGTCGGGATGATCGCCGCGAGCAATACGCAACCGGCTTTGGACGCTTGGGCCGCGCTGCGCGCGGTGTCCGGCCAACGGCCGGGGCTACGAATTGTTGCGTGCCCATTGGGATCGGGATTAACCAACCATGGGCCCGGAACCGTTACGGGCCCATTGGGATCTGGATCAATCAACCTTGGGCTCCGGATACATTCCCGGCAGACCCCCATGCACTCGGCAGCGAGAACACGAACAACGCGCCCTCGCGGCTGTCCAGCAGCTGGATCTCACGCTGGTGCAGCTGCAGGATGCGGTGCACGATCAGCAGGCCCAGCCCGCCGCTGTCCGGCCGCTGGCTGCCGAATGCCGGGGGCGTGTGGAACAGGTCCTCGCGCCGCGCCGCCGGGATGCCTGGGCCGGTGTCAGCCACGCTGACCTGCACCTCGCCCTGCGCCGCCTGCAGCGTCACCGTGATCCGGCCGCCTTCGGGCGTGTGCCGGATCGCATTGTCCAGCAGGTTGGTCAGCACCCGCTCGATCAGCGCCAGGTCCGCGTCCACCGCCGGCAGGCCAGGCGGAATGTCCGCCGCCAGCGTCTGCCGACGCGCCTGCGCGGCCAGCTCGAATTTCTGGAAGACGTCCTGCACCAGGTCCGGCAGCGAGAACGCCTGGCGGTCCAGCACCACCCCGCCGTGTTCCAGCCGCGCCAGCTCGAACAGCGCCTGGGCCAGCCGGCCCACCTTGTGGCTCTGCGACAGCGCGATGCCCAGGTAGCGCTGGCGCTCTTCGGCGCTGAGCGTGGCGTCCTTCAGCGCCAGCGTTTCCAGATAGCCGTGCAGCGACGACAACGGCGTGCGCAGGTCGTGCGAGATGTTGGCCACCAGCTCGCGCCGCTGCAGGTCCTGCTGGCGCAGCTGCTGCCACTGCTCGCCCAGGCGCTGGCCCATGTGCCCGAAGCTGTGCTGCAGGATCGCCAGCTCATCGCGCTCGCCCGCGCGCAGCGGCGTGGGCGGCAACGCCTGCGCCGGCGCCGCCGCATCCACGTCGAACGACTGCACGCGCCGGGTCAGCTGGCGCAGCGGCCGGGTCACCCAGCGGAACGCCACCGCACCGGCCAGCAGCCCGATGCCGGCCACGATCGCCAACGACCACAGCGTGGTGCGCAGCGTGGCATTGGCCGCAATGTTGGCCGCCAGCGCCTCGCGCTGTTCGCCCACCAGCACCACGTAGATGTAGCCGGCCTGGCGCCCCTGCACGAACAGCGGGGCGGCGTTGAACACCTTGCGCCCGCGCGCGCTGCGCGGGTCATCGCCGAGGATCGGCAGCGGCTCATCGCGCAGCAGCGCCTGCACCGGCGCCAGGTCCACGCGGTCGCGCTTGAGGTGGCCGGTGGGCGCATCGTGGCCGAGGATGCGGCCCTGGTCGTCCAGCAGGTACACCTCCACGCTGGGGTTGACCGCCATCAGCTTGCCGAACAGCGCGCGTACCTCGCCGGTGCGCATGCCGCCGCCGTCCATCAGCTCGCCGCTGCGCGCGATGTGCTCGGCCAGCCCGCGCGACAGCCGCTGTACGGTCTCCTGCTCGTGCAGGCTGGTGCTGCGCATCTGGATCGCCATCAGCGCGCCGCAGCACACCAGCAGCAGCGCGAAGAACGCCACCGACAACCGCTGCGACAACGACAACCGGATCATGCCGCTGCACCCTCGCTGCCATCGACCAGCTTGTAGCCCCGGCCCCATACCGTCTGGATGCGCTGCGGCGACGCCGGGTCGCGTTCGATCTTGTTGCGCAGCCGGTTGATGTGCGTGTTGACGGTGTGCTCGTAGCCATCGTGCTGGTAGCCCCACACCTGGTTGAGCAGGTCCATGCGCGAATACACCTGGCCGGGGTGGCGGGCGAAGAAGTACAGCAGGTCGAACTCGCGCGGGGTCAGCTCCAGCGCGCGCCCTTCCACCTGCGCGGTGCGCGCCACCGGGTCGATGCGCAGCCCGGCCACGGCCAGTTCACCGGCATCGATGCGCGCGTTCTGCGCCATCGCTTCCACCCGGCGCAGCAGCGCCTTGACCCGCGCCACCAGTTCCAGCATCGAAAATGGCTTGGCCAGGTAATCGTCGGCGCCCAGTTCCAGGCCCAGGATGCGGTGCACTTCGCTGGCGCGTGCGCTGGTGATGATGATCGGGGTGTAGCGCGCCATGCCGCGCGCGCGCCGGCAGATTTCCAGCCCATCCACGCCGGGCAGCATCAGATCCAGCACCAGCGCCGACCACGGCTGCGCCTCCAGCAGGGCCAGGCCCTCGTCGCCGGTAGCGGCATGGGTGACCTCATAGCCCTCGTCGCGCAGGTGCATGCGCAGCAGGTTGGCGATGTGGACATCGTCTTCGACGATCAGGACGCGCTTGGCACTGCTCATTGGCACGGTAGCGGGCAGCAGGAAGGTGAACGCATTGTGGCCAGATCCGGACCTGAATGTGTCACGGAAAATTTAACCCTGCGTGAGGATTCGTTGACCGGCCCGGGCGCAGCATGGCCCCATCGTTTCCAGACCGGGAGATCGCCATGCGTTGTACCCGTCGCAGACTGCTCGGCATGGGCGCCATCGGCGCCGCGGCCGGCCTGTTCGGTTTGACCGCCTGCAGTGGGTCGGCCCCCGCCGCACCCGCACCCACGCGCCGCTTTGAGGTGATGCGCACCGATGCGCAGTGGCGCGAACAGCTCAGCCCGGCGCAGTACGCCGTGCTGCGCCGGCAAAGCACCGAGCGCCCCTTCAGCAGCCCACTCAACAAGGAACACCGGCGCGGCACCTTCACCTGCGCCGGGTGCGCGCTGCCGTTGTTCTCCTCGTCCACCAAGTTCGACAGCGGCACCGGCTGGCCCAGCTTCTGGGCACCGCTGCACGATGCCGTCGGCGAGGACCGCGACACCACCTTGGGCATGCTGCGCGTGGAAGCGCATTGCCGGCGCTGTGGTGGCCACCTGGGCCATGTGTTCGATGACGGCCCACGCCCGACCGGGCTGCGTTACTGCATGAACGGCGTGGCGATGAACTTCGTCGCCGCTGACGAAGAGACACGCGTGCGGATACCCAACCGCACGTAACGCCGATGAAGCCGCCGGGCAGGGCCCGGCGCTACCCCGATAAGGAACGTTCGATGATTCTGCTTGTACTTGCCTACCTGGGCGGTGTGTTGACCATTCTCAGCCCGTGCATCCTGCCGGTGCTGCCGTTCGTGTTTGCCCGTTCGGACCGCCCGTTCCTGCGCAGCGGCCTGCCGCTGCTGATCGGCATGGCGCTGATGTTCGCGGTGGTAGCCAGCCTGGCGGCGGTGGGCAGCCAGTGGGTGGCGCAGGCCAACCAGATCGGGCGCTGGATCGCGCTGGTGGTGATGGCGCTGTTCGCGCTCGCGCTGCTGTGGCCGGCGCTGGCCGACCGCCTGCTGTCGCCGTTCCAGCGGCTGGGCGCACGGCTCAGCGCGTCAGCAGACAAGGCCACCGACGCCGGGCGCGGCGGGGTGGGCACCTCGCTGCTGATCGGCGTGGCCACCGGCCTGCTGTGGGCACCGTGCGCCGGCCCGATCCTTGGGCTGATCCTCACCGGCGCTGCCCTGCAGGGTGCCAGCGTGGGCACCAGCGGGCTGCTGCTGGCGTATGCACTGGGCGCGGCCACCTCGCTGGCCCTGGCGATCTGGATTGGCGGGCGTGTGTTCACCGCGCTGAAGCGGCGGCTGGGCGCGGGCGAGTGGATCCGCCGCGCGTTGGGCGTGGCCGCACTGCTGGCGGTGGTGGCCATTGCGATGGGCTGGGACACCGGCGTGCTCACCCGGTTGTCGTCGGTCAGCACCGCGCGGCTGGAACAGGGCCTGCTCGATACGCTGCCCGGCCAGGCGCCTGACGCCGGTCCCGCGATGATGATGCGCGCCGCCGATGCACCGGCCGGTGCCGAGCTGCCGGTGGAAGGCACCCTGCCTTCGCTGGACGGCGCCACCGGCTGGCTCAACAGCCCGCCGCTGACCGCCGAAGGCCTGCGCGGCAAGGTGGTGCTGGTCGATTTCTGGACCTATTCCTGCATCAACTGCCTGCGCGCGCTGCCCTACGTGCGGGAGTGGGAACAGCGTTACCGCGACCAGGGCCTGGTAGTGATCGGCGTGCATGCCCCGGAGTTCGCCTTCGAGCGCAACCTGGGCAACGTGCAGCGTGCGGTGAAGGAACTGAAGATCGACTACCCGGTGGCGATCGACAATGAGTTCGCGATCTGGCGCGGCTTCAACAACCGCTATTGGCCGGCGCACTACTTCATCGACGCGCAGGGCCGCATCCGTGCGCACCACTTCGGCGAAGGCAACTACGCGCAGTCCGAACGGATCATCCGCCAGCTGCTGCGCGAAGCCGGTGCCACGCTGCCCGAGGAGCCCGCACAGGCCATGGCGATGGCCGCCAGTGCACCGCGCGCGGGCGTGGAACTGCAGGCCGACATGTCCAACCTCAAATCCCCGGAGACCTACCTCGGGTACTCGCGTGCGGAAAACTTCGCCTCGCCGGACGGCCAGCGCCGCGACGCCCCCGCCGATTACACGCTGCCGTCGACGTTCGCGTTGAACCAGTGGGCCTTGTCCGGGCGCTGGACGGTGGGTGACGAAGACGCGCAGCTGCAACGCGCCGGCGGTCGTATCGCGTTCCGCTTCCACGCCCGCGACCTGCACCTGGTGCTGGCACCGGGTGCGGACGGCAAGCCGGTGCGGTTCCGGGTGCGCATCGACGGCCAACCGCCGGGCGCCTCGGCCGGTGGCGATGCCGGCGCCAATGGCAGCGGCACGGTCACCGAGCACCGCCTCTACCAGCTGATCCGCCAGTCCGGCGACGTTGGCGAACGCACGTTCGAGATCGAGTTCCTCGATCCGGGGGTGCACGCCTATGCCTTCACCTTCGGTTGAACCAGGAGAACCCCATGCGCGTTTCCTTCGACAAACTGGTGGCCGGTGGCATTGCCGCCGCCGTTGCCGCGCTGACCATCAGTGCGGTGGTCAGCCTGGACCGCCCCGCATATGCCGCGCCGGCCGAAGCGGTGGTGGCGGTGCCGGCACCGGCGGGTGCGGCCGATCCGAAGCTGCCCGGCAAGCGCGCGCAGGTGGTGTTCGCCGGCGGCTGCTTCTGGGGCGTGCAGGGCGTGTTCCAGCACATCAAGGGCGTGGACAACGCGGTCTCCGGCTACATCGGTGGGCGCCCGGCCGACGCGAACTATTCGCGCGTCAGTAGCGGTGGCACCGGCCATGCCGAAGCCGTGCAGGTCACCTACGACCCCAGCCAGGTGAGCTACGGCCAGTTGATGCAGGTGTTCTTCTCGGTGGCGCACGATCCCACCCAGCTCAACCGCCAGGGCCCGGACCGCGGCACGCAGTACCGTTCGGCGGTGTTCGCCGACGATGCCGCGCAGCGCGATGCCACCCGCGCTTACATCGCGCAGCTGCAGAAGGCACGCGCGTATGCGGCGCCGGTGGTGACCACCGTGGACGGCGGCAAGCCGTTCGTTGCGGCCGAGGGCTACCACCAGAACTACCTGACGCTGCATCCGGAGTCGTTGTACATCCGCATCAATGACCAGCCGAAGGTGGCGGCGCTGCAGCGGATGTACCCGCAGCTGTACCGCGAGAAGCCGAGGCTGGTGTCGACCTTGTCCGCGAGGTAACCGATGCGACGACGGTAGAGGCCGACCGTTGGTCGGTCTTCGCCGTAGGGACGCCAGGTTGCAAGGCATCCAGGGTACAGCGCACCATGCTGGCGACCCTCATGGTTACAGATTCCATGGCCGCCAACCTCTACCAATCCCTGGCCGACGAACTGGCCGACGCCATCCACAGCGGCCGCCTGCCGGCCGGTGCGCGCCTGCCGTCCCTGCGCGGCCTGGCCGCGCAGCGCCAGCTCAGCTTGAACACGGTCATCGCCGCCTACCGGCAGCTGGAGGACGCCGGGCTGGTAATGCCGCGGCCCAAGGCCGGGTTCGTGGTCAGCGCGCGCCTGCCCGAACCCACCCGCTCACTGCGCCAGGCCCCGGCGCTGGCCACCACCCAGGCCCAGCAGCTGATGATGGCGCGCGTGCTGGAGGCGCAGCGGCAACCGGGCATCGTCGACCTGGCCTTCGCCGGTCCGCGCGGCGAGCGCTTCTACCCCGCCGCACGGCTGGCCCGTGCCACCGCACAGGTACTGCGGCGCACCCCGGCGATGGTGCGCACCTACGCGCGTCCCAACGGGGCCAGGCGACTGTTGGAGCAGATCGTGCGGCGCGGCCCGCGGCTGGGCCTGCACACCACGGTGGAGCGGCTGGTGCTCACCCATGGCGCGATGGAAGCGCTGCAGCTGGCCCTGCGTGCGGTGACCCGGCCGGGCGATGCGGTCGGCATCGAAGCCCCCTCCTATTTCAACCTGTACCCATTGCTGGCCAACCTGGGCCTGAAGGCGATCGAGCTGCCCACCGACCCGCGCGAGGGGCTGGACGTGGATGCGGTGGAAGCGCAGCTGCAGGCAGGCGCACTTGCCGCCATTGTCGCCATGCCCAGCGTGCACAATCCGCTCGGCTGCACCCTGCCGGTAGCGGCCAAGCAGCGCCTGGCGGCGCTGGTGAACCAGTACCAGGTACCGCTGATCGAAGATGCGGTCTATGCCGAACTGCAGTACCAGGAGCCGCTGGCGCCGTTGTTGAAGGCGTTCGACGAGGACGGTTGGGTGATCGTGGTCAACGGCTTTTCCAAGACGCTCGCACCGGATTACCGGATCGGCTGGCTCGATGGCGGGCGCTTCGCCGCCGACATCCAGCTGCTGAAGTTCCAGTCCACCGGCGCCGAGTCGCAGCTGCTGGGCGAGGCGGTTGCCGCGTTCCTGGAAGCGGGCAGCTACGAACACCACCTGCGCGGGCTGCGCCGGCTGTACCGCGAGCAGGTCGGGCGCGTGCGTGCGCTGGTGGCCCAGCACTTCCCGCCCGGTACCCTGGCCACCCAGCCCAGCGGCGGTTTCCTGCTGTGGATCGAACTGCCTGCGGGCGTGGACAGCAGCGTGCTGTTCGAACAGGCGCTGGCCGAGGGCGTGGTGTTCATGCCCGGCCAGGTGTATTCGCGCGGCGCCCGCTACCGGCACTGCCTGCGGCTGTCGTGCTGCCAGGACCTGGACGCGCGCTACGTGGACGCCATTGCCGGCGTCGGCCGGCTGGCCACTGCCCTGCTGGCGCAGGCGCGCGGCTGACCCTCAGCCGAGCAGGTGGCGGGCCAGCTGCGCCGGATCGGCGCCCGGTGCGTACGGCAGCCGCCCCCAGAACGGCATCGGCAGGCGCGCGCGCAGCAGCGCCACGTTGTCGTCGATGCGCTCCATCTGCGGGTCCACCTCGTTGGCGATCCAGCCGATGCAGGTTGCACCGCTGGCGTTGATCGCCTGCGCGGTCAGCCGCGCGTGGTTGAGACAGCCCAGCCGCAGGCCCACCACCATCACCACCGGCAGCTGCAGCGCCTGCACCAGGTGCGACTGGTCCAGCGTGGCCGACAGCGGTGCCAGCCAGCCGCCCACGCCTTCCACCACCACGGTGTCGGCCTGCGCGCGCAGGCGGGCGAACGCCGCCTCGATCGGATCCAGTGACAGCGTCACCCCCGCCGCCTCGGCGGCCAGTTCCGGGGCCAGCGGCAGCGGCAGTGCGTAGGGGTTGAGGTCGGCATAGGCCGGGGCCGGGTCGCTGGCGGCCAGCAGGGCGGTGGCATCCTCGTTGCGCAGGCCCTCGACGGTCTGCTCGCAGCCGCTGGCCACCGGCTTCATGCCCACCGCGCGGTGCCCGCGTTGGCGCAGCGCGTGCAGCAGGGCGCAGCTGCTGAAGGTCTTGCCGATGCCGGTATCGGTACCGGTGACGTAGAACGCGGCGGGCGGGGCGGAAAGGGATGACATGGCCGGACCGATGAACAGGGGCGCCCATTATCAGCGTTCCGCCGCCGGTGGGTCCGGCCGCCGGCCGCGCTTGCTAGACTGCGGCCATGTTCGATACTTCCACGCTCACCGGCAGCAAGCCGGAACAGTACGGCCAGCTGCTGGCCCAGGCCCGTGCCCTGGTGCACGGTGAACGCGACCGCATTGCCAATGCCGCCAATCTGTCAGCGCTGGTCTACCACGCGCTGCCGCAGCTGAACTGGGTGGGTTTCTACCTGTTTGATGGCACTGAACTGGTGGTCGGCCCGTTCCAGGGCCTGCCGGCCTGCGTGCGCATTCCGCTGGACAAGGGTGTGTGCGGCGCGGCCGCCTCGCAGCGGGTAACCCAACGCATCGAGGACGTGGACGCCTTCCCCGGCCACATCGCCTGTGATTCGGCCTCGCGCTCGGAACTGGTGGTGCCGCTGGTACACGGCGACACCCTGATCGGCGTGTTCGACCTGGACAGCCCGGTGCTGGCCCGTTTCGATGCCGATGACCAGGCCGGGCTGGAAGCCATTGCCGCGGTGTTCGTCGAGGCCTTGGGATGAGCACCAAGCTGCGCAACATCGGCCCCAAGAGCGCGGCCTGGCTGCGCCAGGTCGGTCTGCGCACTGCCGAAGACCTGGCCGCGGCCGGGTCGGTGGGCGCGTTCGTGAAGGTACGCCGCGCCGGCTTCAAACCGAGCCTCAACCTGCTCTACTCGCTCGAGGGCGCGCTGCAGGACTGCCACTGGCAGGAACTGCCCGAAGCGCGCCGCGCCGAGCTGGTGGCCGAATACGACGCGATCATCGCCGACAAGCCGCTGAAGAAGGCGCCGCCGGCCTCGGGCCCGGTGTATGACCGCACCGTGGCCAACGATGACGAAGGCGACGGCAGCGACGCCGCGTTCGACACCGACGACGACCGCTAGGGCGACGCCTGCTGCAACTCCAGTAGTTCCCCCCACAGCTCCCCGTCGTCCCGCTCCACCCGCAGCTGCAGCCGCGTACCGTGGTCGATGCGCAGCGCCCAGCACATCGCCATCGGCAGCCCGCACACCTGCGACAGCACCATCCGCAACGGGCCGCCATGGCTGACCACCAGGGTTGGCACCGGTTCGGGCTCATCCAGCAGCCGATGCAATGCGCGCGCGATGCGGCGCTCGAAATGCCCCCAGCTTTCGCCATGCGGCGGCGGGTTCGCATGCGGGTCCAGGTGGAATGCCTGCAGCGCCTGCATCGGCAGCGCCTGCAGCGGCTGGCCGTCCCAGTCGCCGAAATCCAGCTCCTCCCACTCCTCGTCCGCGATCACCTCCAGCCCACGCGGCAGCGCCAACGCAGCGGCGGTGTCCAGCGCACGCCGGCGCGGTGAACTCAGCACGCGCTGCCACTGCAGGTCGGCATGGCGTGCGCAGATCAGATCGATGCCCTGCACGTCCAGCGGCGGATCGGTACGCCCATCCAGGTGGTCGTCGCGGCCAGTGGCCGCGTGCCGGATCAGGTCCAGGATCATAGGGACTGCAACCACGTCAAAAAGCGAGGCGCATTCTAACCGCTGGCGTCGCAACGCCCGTGCCGGCATTGCGCCGGCCGCCGGGCTTTGCTCTACACTGCGCCCACTTTCAGGTGACCTGCGGCGCAAGCCGGCAGGTTGAAACGGGAAGCCGGTGACGCAACAGGTCCTGCCTGCTGCCATTCCGGCGCTGCCCCCGCAACGGTAAGCGTGGAAGCCAGGCAACATGCCACTGTGCGCAAGCATGGGAAGGCGCCTGGCGCGATGGTCCGCCATCGGCCCGCGAGCCCGGAGACCGGCCTGGAAGACGACTGGTTGCGATGCGGCGGGCATGGCGGCGGCAAGCGGCGCCGTACCTGCGCCCGCCCACCGTCCCTGCCCCCGTTGACCGCCTCCCACAACCTTGCCGCGCGGGCGTGCGCGGTGTTTGGAGTCAACGATGAAGCTGCAGATCCGCCTTCTTTCCCTGGCCGTACTCTCGGCGCTGCCCGGTGTGGCCGCCGCGCAGGACGATGCCACCGCACTGGACCAGGTGCTGGTGACCGCCACGCGCACCCCGATTGCCCTGCAGGACAGCATCTCGCCGGCGCAGGTGATCGACCGCGCCGAGATCGAGCGCAGCCAGGCGCCGTCGCTGCAGGACCTGCTGCGCGGCCGCGCCGGCATCAACCTCAACAACAGCGGCGGCCTGGGCAAGCAGAGCTCGCTGTTCCTGCGCGGCACCAATTCGGCCCACACCCTGGTGCTGGTCGATGGCGTGCGCATCAACACCGGCGACCTTGGCCTGGCCATGCTGCAGGACCTGCCGCTGGCGCAGATCGAACGCGTGGAAATCGTGCGCGGCCCCCAGTCCAGCCTGTACGGCGCGGATGCGATCGGCGGCGTGATCCAGATCTTCACCCGCCGCAATGCCGGCGACTTCGCCCCCCACCTGCAGCTGGGCGGCGGCAGCAACGGCCTGCGCGAAGCCAGCGGCGGCTTCGGCGGCACCGGCGCACGCGGCTGGTTCGGCACCGACATTGCCTACCAGCACACCGACGGCATCAACTCCTGCAACGGTGATCCGGTCACCTTCGCCGGCTGCGGCGCCAACGAACCCGACCGCGACGGGTACCGCAACCTGTCGATGAGCCTGCGCGGCGGCTACACGCTGACCGACAGCCTGAGCGTGGAAGGCACCGCGCTGCGTGCCGAAGGCGAGAACCACTACGACGGCTACTACAACTACTCCGAAACCCTGCAGCAGGTGCTGGGCGGCAAGGTCCGCTACGCGCCGAGCGAGCGCTTCACCCTGACCGCCAACGTCGGCCGTGCCGACAACGAGTCGGACAACTACAACGACGACACCTGGCTGGGCGCCGCGCAGACCCACCGCGACAGTGCCTCGGTGCAGGCCGACGTGGGCATCGCCGACGGCCAGCTGCTCAGCGCCGGCTTGGACTGGAGCCAGGACAACCTGGACGGCAGCAGCGCGGGGTATCTGGTCGACAGCCGCGACAACACCGGCGTGTTCGTGCAGTACCAAGGCCGCTTCGGCGCGCACCACCTGCAGGCCAGCGTGCGCAACGACGACAACGAGCAGTTCGGCAACCACACCACCGGCAGCCTGGGCTGGGGCATGGAACTGGGCGGCGGCTTCCGCCTCAACGCCAGCTACGGCACCGCGTTCAAGGCGCCCACCTTCAGTGACCTGTATGACCCGTGGAGCGGCGTGCCCGGGCTGGATCCCGAGAAATCCAAGAGCGCCAACCTTGGCATCGCCCAGCAGGGCGACAGCTGGCGCTGGGGCCTGGATGTGTATGAAACCCGCATCGATGACCTGATCACCTACGACGCCACCACTTTCATGATGTCGCAGGTGGAAAAGGCGCGTATCCGCGGTGCCGAGCTGACCGGCTCACTGACTCTGGCCGGCTTTGACCTCAGTGCACAGCTGAGCCACACCGACCCGCGCAACCGCACCGACGGCAGCGCCCAGTTCGACAACTGGTTGGCCCGCCGCGCGCAGGACACCGCACGCCTGGACATCGACCGCCGCTTCGGTGGCTTCCGCGCAGGCGTCACCGCGTTCGGTGCCGGCAAGCGCTACGACAACGCCGACAACAGCGTGCGCCTGGCCGGGTATGGCACCGTGGACCTGCGCCTGGAGTACGCGATCAGCCGCGACTGGTCGGTGCTGGGCCGGGTCAGCAACGTGTTCGACCGCGATTACGAAACGGTGGCCTGGTACAACCAGCCCGGCCGCGAGTACCGCCTGAGCGTGCGTTACCAGCCGAAATGATCCGGGGTTGGCCGGCATCGCAAGGTGCCGGCCAACGGCCGGCGCTACCGGGTGCACGAGCACGGCTCGGCGTCACCGCCGCTCGACGAGCACGGCTCGGCGTCACGGCCGCTCTACGATCACGGTACGGCGTCACTGCCGCTACACGAGCACGGTAGGTGCCGACCGTTGGTCGGCACGACGCCACGACCGCGCTACAACCCGGGCAACGCCCGCAGGTCGTCCACCACCGCCACCGCGTCCACCGTGTCCAGATCCAACCCGCGCGGATACCCGTAACGCACCAGCGCTACCGGCATGCCTGCATCCACCGCAGCGCGATAGTCGGTGATTGAATCGCCGACCATCAGGGCAGCCGTGGTGGCCACCCCGAACGCAGCGGCGATATGCCGCAGCGGTACGCCACTGGGCTTGCGCTCGGGCAGTGAATCGCCGCCCAGTACCATCGCGAAGAAGTCCTGCACGCCCAGGTGGGCGAGCAGCGGCGCGACCATGGCCGACGGCTTGTTGGTGCAGATCGCCAGGGTCACGTTACGCGCGCGCAACGCTTCCAGCGCCGGCACCACGCCGTCGTACAACCGCGGGCTGCGCAGCAGACAGGCTTCGTAATGGCGCATGAAACCGGGCATCACCCGGTCCAGATCGATGTCGCTGCGGGCCGCAGTGAAGGCCTGCTCGACAAGGCGGCGCACGCCATCACCGATCCAGGTCAGCACCGTCGCCTCGGGCACGCGCGACAACTGCCAGTCTTCCAGCGTGCGGTTGAGCGCCTCGGCGATATCGGCCGCGCTGTCGACCAGCGTGCCGTCCAGATCAAAAATTACCAGCGGGTAAGGATAGGACAAGGCAAGGATCGCTTCTGAGCATGGGGGACCACCGATTGTAGAGCCACGCCCTGCGTGTCCCACGCGAAGCCAGATCGAGACGCGTCAGATCCGCGCCAGGAACTCCTCCCCCGCAAACCGTTCCACCAGGAAATCCAGGAAGCTGCGCATCACCGCCGGCAACTGCCGCCGAGACGCATATACCGCATGGATGCCCATCTCCTCCACCTGGTACTCCGGCAACACCGCCACCAGCTCACCCGAACGCAGCAGCGGCGCGATCTGGTACGTCGGCAACATCGCAATCCCCGCCCCCGCCCGCACCGCCTCCAGCAACAGCGATGCCTCGTTGGCACTGATGTTGCCGCCCACCGCCACCGAAATCGCACGCCCCTGCCGCTGCAACTGCCACACGCTTTTACCCACGTAGTGATGGGTAAGACAGTTATGCCCCGCCAACCCATCGGCACTGACCGGCGTGCCCCGCTCGGCCAGATACGAAGGCGCCGCGCACAACACCGACCGGCACGGCGCCAGCCACCGCGCGATCAGGCTCGGATCAATCGCCCGCGAAATCCGTACCGCCACATCCACCCGCTCCTCCACCAGGTTCACCACCCGGTCCACCAGCAACAGCTCCACCCGCGTCAACGGATGCCGCCGCACGAACTCCGCCACCGCCGCCGCCAGGTGCAGCTGCCCGAACGACACACTCGCCGTCACCCGCAACACCCCATGCGGCTCCGGGTTATCGCTGGCCACCTCGCCCTGCAGCTCATCGCCGATGGCCAGCATCTGCCGGAACCGCAGCAGCGCCGCCTCCCCCGGCCCGGTCAGGCTGATCCGCCGCGTGGTCCGGTGCAGCAGCCGCGCCCCCAGCCACGTTTCCACCTCCGCCAGGTACCGCGTCACCATCGCCCGCGACATATCCAGCGCCTCCGCCGCCGCCGTCAGGCTGCCGCGCTCGGCCACCTCCACGAACACCTGCATTGCCGTAAGCCGGTCCATTTGATCGATTCGCGCAACAAATTAGGCCGTTATACGCGGTTTTTCGTCCGCTTTCAGGCGCATATGCTGGCCTTCCTCCCACAACGGAACCTGCCCCATGAAGATCGCCCTCGTCGGTGCCACCGGCAACATCGGCCGTGAAATCACCCGCCAGGCCCTGGCCCGTGGCCACCAGGTCACCGCCATCGTCCGCCGCGACAGCGGCCTGCCCGCCGAACTCGACGGCGCCCAGCTCGCCGTCGCCGCCCTCGACGACACCGACGCCCTGGCCGCCGTGATTGCCGGCCACGACGTCCTGGCCAGCGCCTTCGGCCCGCGCCCCGGCGATGACCCGTCCACCGTCACCACCGTCACCGCCGAACTGGTCAAGGCCGCCCGCCAGGCCGGCGTCCCGCGCTTCCTGATGGTCGGCGGCGCCGGCACCCTCGAAGTCGCCCCCGGCGTGCAGCTGGTCGATACCGAAGGCTTCCCCGATGCGTACAAGCCCGTTGCACTCGCCGCGCGCGAAGCGTTCAACCTGCTGCAGAACGTGGATGACCTCGACTGGACGTTCTATTCGCCAGCGGCTGAAATCGGCCCGGGACCGCAGAAGGGTGGTTTCCGCACCCAGGCAAAGCAGTTCCTGGTCGGCGCCGATGGCCACAGCAGGATCAGTTACGCCGATTACGCCGATGCGTTCGTCAGTGAAATCGAGAAGCCGCAGTACGTGCGGACGATTGCGACCGTGGCGTATTGATCGAGAGTGGTGATGCGCGGCGTATGGTGATTTTCATGCCCCACCGCGCGTTGCATTGCCATCGGCGGTCGATTGGGATGCGACCCTACCGTCGTCCCACCGACCTGAGGACAGTGCCTTCAAGTTCCCGCGCTCGGTTGCAATGCGCAGTTGCTCCCGCTGTTCATTGAGTGCCAGCCCAGCTTGGGCGGGCCGGCGGGGGCGGGTTGGCGGGACTGTAGAAAACATGGATGTTTTCTACAAGCCCCCATGGGTGAAGGCGCACTGCTTGCGAGGCACTGCCTCGCGTGCGACTGAACGCACAACCGCTGGCGGTTGGGCCGGGGCCCGGAGGGCGGTTCACGGCGTGTCCCGCCAACCCGCACCCGCCGGCCCGCTACCCGGAGCAGTGAAGCGTCGCAGTTGCTGTTGCTGTTGCTTCAGTCAAACAGCCCCATCTGGCTGACCGGCTCACGCTCGCGGAACCCGCCCAACCCAACGCCCACCAAGCGATAACGAGTCTCGGCCGGCAGATCCACGCGCGCGCGTAACGCAAGCGCGATATCGCGCAGCTCCTCCAGCGTTTCCGGCGGCGATTCTGGCGTGAAACTGCGCGTGATGATCCGGAACTGCGACGTCTTCAACTTCAGCACCACCGTGTGCCCCACCCGGTCCGTCTTGCGCGTGGCATTCCACGTCTTGCCCGCCAGCTCCACGATCGCCGGCTCCAACGCCTCCAGCGGCAGATCCTCCGCGAACGTGTCCTCCGACGAAATCGACTGCACCGGCTGGTCCGGCTCCACCGGACGCTCATCGATACCGCGCGCACGCCGGTACAGACTCGCACCGAAACTGCCGAAGCGCCCTTCCAGCTCCTCCAGCCGCAACCCACGCAGATCGCCTACCGTCACGATCCCGAGCTCCGACAGCTTGCCCTCCATCACCTTGCCCACCCCCGGCACCCGCTTCACCGGCAGCGGCATCAGGAACTGATCGATCCGGTGCGGCGGCACCACGAACTGCCCGTCCGGCTTACGCCAATCCGACGCGATTTTCGCCAGGAACTTGTTCGGCGCGATCCCCGCCGACGCCGTCAACTGCGTCTCCTCCCGGATCTGCGTGCGGATCAGCGCCGCGATCTCCGTCGCCACCGTCATCCCGCCCTTGTGCACCGTCACATCCAGGTACGCCTCATCCAGCGACAACGGCTCCACCAGATCCGTATGCCGCAGGAAAATCTCCCGCACCTGCCGCGACACCGCCTTATAGCGCACGAAATCCGGCGGCACGAACACCGCATCCGGGCACAACCGCTCCGCCCGCATCGCCGGCATCGCCGAACGGATCCCGAACACCCGCGCCTCGTACGACGCCGCGCACACCACCGAACGCGCCCCCTTCCACGCCACCACCACCGGCAGCCCCCGCAGCGACGGATTGTCGCGCTGCTCCACCGACGCGTAAAACGCGTCCATGTCGACGTGGATGATCTTGCGTTGTGCGGACACGGCGGAAGCTCAAGGGCCCAAGCGGCGGGAATAGATGAACAAGATTACAGCCACACGCCTGAGTATGGTCTTTTCATAACAACAACATGCGTTTTTCAAGCTGAAAACACTACGCCGGCGTACGGTTAAAACGTTTGATTGAATGGAAATTACTCTGCACTCTTGGGTGCTTTCAACGGCAACAAACCGCCGCCCTCCATCTTCAGGATTGCGTTTTCCATGACTCGTCTCAACGCGTTCTCGCGCGAACAGCTGCTGGCCAGTGCCCGTGGCGAACTGTTCGGGCCGGGCAGCGGTCGCCTGCCCAATGACCCGATGCTGATGTTCGATCGCATCACCGACATCCGCGATGACGGCGGTCCACACGGCAAAGGCTACGTGCGCGCGGAACTGGATATCCGCCCCGACCTGTGGTTCTTCGGCTGCCATTTCATCGGCGACCCGGTGATGCCCGGTTGCCTGGGCCTGGACGCAATGTGGCAGCTCACCGGCTTCTACCTCACCTGGCTGGGCGCGCCCGGCCGTGGCCGCGCACTCGGCTGCGGTGAAGTGAAGTTCACCGGCCAGGTGCTGCCCGACGCAAAGCTTGTCACCTACGAAATCGACATCACCCGCGTCATCAACCGCAAGCTGGTCATGGCGCAGTCCGATGCCCGCATGCTGGTCGACGGCCGCGAAATCTATACCGCCAAAGACCTCCGCGTAGGTCTGTTCACTTCCACCGAGAACTTCTGATGCGTCGCGTCGTCATTACCGGAATGGGCATCACCTCGTGCCTGGGCAACGATCTGGACACCGTGTCCACCGCACTGCGTGAAGGCCGCGCCGGCATCCGCAACCTTCCCGACCACGCCGACGCCGGCCTGCGCAGCCACGTGGGCGGCAACATCGAACTGGACCTGGACGCGCAGATCGACCGCAAGCTCAAGCGCTTCATGAGCGATGCCTCGGCCTACGCCTATATCGCCATGCGCGACGCCATCGCCGATGCCGGCCTGGACGAAGCGCAGGTGGTCAACCCGCGCACCGGCCTGATTGCAGGCTCCGGCGGCGGCTCCAGCCAGTGGCAGGTCGAATCGGCCGACATCCTGCGCGCGCGTGGCGTGCGCAAGGTCGGCCCGTACATGGTGCCGCGCACGATGTGCTCCACCGTGTCGGCCTGCCTGGCCACCGCCTTCCAGATCAAGGGCCTGAGCTACTCGCTGTCCGCTGCCTGCGCAACCTCCGCGCACTGCATCGGCGCCGCCGCCGACCTGATCCGGCATGGCGCGCAGGACGTGATGTTCGCCGGTGGCGGTGAAGACCTGCACTGGTCGATGAGCGTCATGTTCGATGCGATGGGCGCGCTGTCCACCCGCTTCAACGACACCCCGGCCACCGCATCGCGCCCGTACGACAAGGACCGCGACGGCTTCGTCATCGCCGGCGGCGGCGGCATGCTGGTGCTGGAAGATTACGACCACGCCGTGGCACGCGGTGCACGCATCTATGCCGAACTGGTGGGCTACGGCGTCACCTCCGACGGTGCCGACATGGTCGCCCCGTCCGGTGAAGGCGCGGTACGCTGCATGAACATGGCCATGCAGAACCTCAGCGGCCCGATCGACTACCTCAACACGCACGGCACCTCGACGCCCCTGGGCGACGTGACCGAGTTGAAGGCGGTGCGCGAAGTGTTCGGCGAATCGATTCCGCCGCTGTCGTCGACCAAGGCGCTGTCGGGCCATTCGCTGGGTGCGGCCAGCGTGCACGAAGCGATCTACTGCCTGCTGATGATGCGCGATGGCTTCATTGCCGGTTCGGCCAACATCGGCGAACTCGACCCGGCCGTGGAAGGTTTCCCGATCGTGCGCGAGAGCCAGGACAAGCAGTTGAACACGGTGATGTCCAACAGCTTTGGCTTCGGCGGCACCAACGCAGCGCTGGTGTTCGGGCGGGTGTGATCGCCTGCGGTATGCGTTCAAGAAACCCGGCCACGTGCCGGGTTTTTTGTGGGGTTACGGGCGGAATGATGCGGGAATCCGCATGGAATGCCGGATGGAATTCCGCGTGGAATGACGGGCTGAATGCCGCATGGAATTCCGCGTGGAATTCACGGTAGAGCCGACCGTTAGTCGGCTGCCTTTGGCGGGGTCAATGATCGCGCTTCGCGCTTAGCCGACTAACAGTCGGCTCTACCCTTCGGCTCTACCCTTCGGTTCCACCCTTCGGCTCTACCGTCCGCTTTTGCAGCAGCGGCAGCAGCAGTGCGTGGGCGTCGGTGAGCGATTCCACGATGCGATGGCCGAGCGCGCGCAGGTCGGCATCCGGATGCACCAGGTCCGGCACTTGGATCGCGGTCATGCCGGCGCCTACCGCCGCGCGGATGCCGGCCGGCGAGTCTTCCAGCGCCAGGCAGCGCGCGGGATCCTTGCCCAGTTTCCGCGCCGCCAGCAGGTAGATGTCCGGCGCCGGCTTCGGGTGGGCCACGTCGCTGCTGGTGACCACGTGGTCGAAGTAACCCAGCAACCCCGCCGCCGCCAGTTTGCGCGACGCGCGCGGCTCGCGCGTGGACGTCGCCACCGCTCGCGGCAGGGCGTGTGCCTGCAGCAGCTGCAGCAGCGCCAGTATGCCGGGACGCAGCGGCAGCCCCTGCTGGGTGCGCGCTTCATACAGGTCGTGGCAGCGCGCATACAGCGCGGCTACCTGCCCGGCATCGATGTGGCGCAACAGCCGCTGTTCGCAGTCACGGTCGCCCAATCCGACCATGCCCAGCCAGAAGTCATCGGCGAACGGCAGCTGCAGTTCCCGTGCGGCCTGCGACCAGCACGCAATGGACACCCGCTCGCTGTCGATCATCAGGCCATCCATATCGAAGATGACCGCTTCAGGCAGGAACGGCAGGGCGGCGATGGCGGTCATGACGCGTCGGTGAGGTGCCCGGTGAACAGCGTTTCCAGGTCCGCCGCATCCAGCATGCGCCACTCGCCCTCGGGCAGGTCGCCCAGCGACAGCCCGCCGATGCGGCTGCGGTGCAGTGCCTGCACGTGGTTGCCCACCGCCGCGAACATGCGCCGGGCCTGGTGGTAGCGGCCCTCGTGCAGCACCAGTTCGGCCTCGCGCGCCGAGCGCACGTGCAGTTCGGCCGGCAGCAGCGGCTTGTCGTCCGCTTCCAGCATCAGCGCGCCGCTGGCGAAACGTGCCACCTCGTCACCGCGCAGGTCTTCGGCCACGGTGACCTGGTAGGCCTTGTCCAGCCGCGACTTGGGCGACACGATCCGGTGCAGCAGGGCGCCGTCGTCGGTCATCAGCAGCAGGCCGCTGGTGTCGCGGTCCAGCCGGCCCACCGACGACAGCACCGGCGAACGCTCGCGGAAGCGCGGCGGCAACAGGTCGTAGATCAGCCGGCCCTTGTCCTTGGTTGAACAGGTGTAGTCACGCGGCTTGTGCAGCATCAGGGTCAGCCCCTGCGGCGGATCCAGCGGCTCCCCCTCGACCCGGATCGCTTCGTGGGCGACCTGGTCATCGGCGTACAGCACCTCGCCGTCCGCATCGGTGATGAGCCCCTCGCGGAACATGCCCTGCACCTGCTTGCGGCTGCCGTAACCCAGGTTGGCCAGCAGTTTCACCAGCTTCATGCGCGGCCCCCGCGGCCCCACTTCGGCTCGTCGCTGCGCGGGGCCCTGGCGGGGGTGGGACTCTTGCTGGCCTTGGTCGCCTCGATCAGCTTGAAGCCGTCGCGTTCGGCAGCCACGCGCACCTGGCCGAAGCTTTCGTTGAGGATCTGCTCGTACGGCAGGTGGCGGTTGGCCACCAGCCACATCCGCCCGCCCGGGCGCAGCGCCTGCGCGGCCACGGCGATGAAGCGCTGGCCGATGTCCGGGCGGTCGGCACGCGAGGGGGTGTGGAACGGCGGATTGGTGACGATGAAGTCGTACTGCGCCTCGATGCCGGCGGTGACGTCCTGCCAGTGGAAGCCCAACTTCGCCGGCTTGCCCAGTGCTTCCAGATTGACCCTGGCCAGCGCCAACGCGCGGCCTTCGGCCTCGAACAGGTCCAGCGCGCTCACCTGCGGGCAGCGCTGCAGCACTTCGCTGGACAGGTAGCCGAAGCCGGCGCCCAGGTCCGCGCCGCGCCCGGCCAGGTCGGCCGGCAGCTGTTCCACCAGCAGTGCCGAGGCCGGGTCGATGCGGTCCCACGCGAAGATGCCCGGGCGGCTCTGGAAGCGCCCGCCCAGGATCGCGCGCGGCGCGTCCAGCGCGGCCCAGCGCTGGGCCAGGGCCGCGTCATGCTGGCCATCCAACGGCGCGGTCCAGTACACCCGGCAGTGGTTCTTGGTCATCTTGCCGCCCAGCCCGGCCAGCTGCTGCAGGTCGCCTTCGCCGGAGCGGGCGCCTTCGTTGTTGTGCTGGCAGGCCACCACGATGCCGCCCGGGGCGGCCAGCGCCAGCGCGCGGGCAAACAGCGCGCGGGCTTCTTCACGCTGGCGCGGCGGCAGCACCAGCACCAGCGCGTAGCGGGTGGCGTCATCGGCCAGCTGCTGCTCGTCGCGCACGGTCCAGCCGCTGGCTTCCAGCGCATCGGCGAACGGGCGGAAGCTCTGCTCGCAGACCAGCTGGCCTGGCTGGGCGTGCTCGCGTAGCGGCCAGCCATCGCGGGCACGCAGGAACAGCACCGGCCCGGCCGGCCAGGTCAGCGCGCCGCCGAACGGCAGGAACAGGGTTTCCAGGGGGGCGTCGTGCTGGGCAGCCATGGGGGCACATCTTGAAAAGAGACCGCCATTCTACCGTTTCGGCCGATCGGCCCCGTTCGGCGGCCGATTTGCGTTTATTCAACGCTGCCTTGATGCCATCGCAACAGGCTGTCGGTCAGGGTGAAGGCTCATTCGCAACGGAGGTAGCTCATGCGCGCATTGTTCGTCGGTGGCGTGGTCGACAACAGCGAAATGGATCTGGAGGGCGCACAGCCGCCGGTGCACTACCCCGAGGACACCGGTGGTGGGCATTCGAGGTACCGGTTGCACCAGGTGGGCAAGCAGGCCGATGGCGCCGTGGCCTATGCGGTGTACGGCGCGCCCGACATGGCCGATGACGAAGTCGCCCGGATTGCGGATGAGCGCGCCTATGCGCGCCGCTTCGAAGCTGAGCCGGAAGTCTTCACGCATTGAGGAAAGGAGCGTGCCGGGCAGGGCCCGGCACGGCCCGGAGGCTCATTCCACCGGGGGCAGCTGGCGGATCGCGCTGATCTCATCCAGCCACAGCACATGCTGCTGCACCGGGGCATCCCGGTCATCCAGGCGCAGTTGGCCGTTGCTGCCTTCGTTCTCTTCCGCATTTCGGTACTGCTGCACGGTGGGCTGTACCGCCACGGTGCCGAGCAGGCGGCGGCCGTCTTTCAGCGTGACTTCGACCTGGGTCTGGCCTTTGAGCTGGGGCAGCAACGCCTCGAGCTGGGCGATGTCGGCCGGGTTTGTGTAGATGCGGGGGGCGGTGCGGGACATGCGGTTCCTTTGATTCAATTCCGTCCGGCCAGGACGCTGCGTACTGCGGTGACCAGCTGGGCGACCGAATAGGGTTTGGCCACGTGTTCCTGGAAGCCCGACGCCAGCGCGCGCTTGCGGTCGTCGGCACGGGCCAACGCGGTCACCGCCACGATCGGCAGCGCGTTGGCATCGAGGCCGAAGTCCTGGCGCAGCGCGCTCACCAGCCCATACCCGTCCATGCCCGGCATGCCGATGTCGGTCAGCAGCACATCCACCGCCTCATGGCCGCCGGCATCCAGCAGTGCCAATGCTTCGCCGGCCGAAGCCGCTGCGGTGACCTGCGCGCCCTGCTCTTCCAGCAGCCGGCGCAGGTATTCCAGCACTTCGGGCTGGTCTTCCACCGCCAGCAGGCGCAGGCCCTTGAGCGGGTACGGCTCGATCAGCTGTTCGCGGATCGGGCCACTGAACACTTCGCGCAGCGGCCGGCCATCGGCCTGGGGCTGGTAGCGCGGCAGCTGCACGGTGAATTCCGCACCCTGGCCCTGGCCTTCGCTGTTGGCCGTGACCGTGCCGCCGTGCAGTTCCACCAGCTGCTGCACGATCGCCAGGCCCAGGCCCAGCCCGCCATGGCGGCGGGTGGTGGTGCCATCGGCCTGGCGGAAGCGGCTGAACAGATGGCGCAGGAACTCCGGCGCAATGCCGTCGCCCGAATCGGCCACGGTCACTGTCCAGTGATCACCGTCGGTGGCCAGGGTGACCGTGACCGAGCCGGCGGCGGGGGTGAACTTGATGGCGTTGCTGAGCAGGTTCCACAGCACCTGCTGCAGGCGCGTGGCATCGCCCAGCACCAGCGCCGGTTCGTCAGGCATGACCAGCCGGGTTTCCAGCGCCTTGCCTTCGGCTACCAGTTCCTGGGCGCGCATGGCCTCGGTGAGCTGGACGCGCAGGTCCAGCACTTCCACCTCCAGCTGCACCTTGCCCAGCAGCATGCTGCTCAGGTCCAGCATGTCCGAGATCAGCCGCTTCTGCGCCATGGCGCTGTTGGCGATCACGCCCAGCCCCTTGAACAGCGGGCTGGTGCTGTCCACGCGCTGCAGCAGCTCGCTCCAGCCCAGGATGGTGGTCAGCGGCGTGCGCAGCTCGTGCGAGAGCGTGGCCAGGAATTCGTCCTTCAGCCGCGCCATGCTTTCAGCGGCATTGCGCGCGGCGCGTTCGGACTGCAGCAGCTCTTCGCGCGCCATTTCGATTTCGCGGCGGTCGGTAACGTCGGTGCTGCTGCCGGCCAGGCCGATGAAGCGGCCCATGCGCGAGAAGCGTGGCTGGGCGCTCATTTCCAGCCAGCGCCACTGGCCATCGGCGCGCAGCCCGCGCACCAGCACCTGCATGGAGCGCTGCGCCTTGATCGCGGCCTGCAGCTCGTAATCGAACACGGACACATCGTCGGGGTGGACCAGGCCGCGCCAGACATCCTCCGGCACGCGCTGTTCGTCACCACCGAAGAATTCGCTGAAGGCGCTGTTGACGAAGCGCGCATGCGCGCGTTCGTCCAGCACCCACACGGGCATGGGCAGGCCATCGGCCAGCGCGCTGAAACGCGCCTCGCTTTCGGCCAGCTCCACTTCGATCTGCTTGCGGTTGGTGATGTCGAAGAACAGCACAGCGACGCGATGTTCGTGCGGCTCGCCCACCCGCATCGCCTCGACCGCATACCAGCGGCCCAGCGCGCGTGCTTCCAGCTCGAACTGCTGGGAGCGCCCGGTCAGGGCGATCTGGCCGTACACCCGGTACCACTCCGGCTCGTGGGTCGGCTGCAGTTCGCTCATCAGCCGGCCCGAGGCCTGGTTCAAGCCGGTGTTGCGCTCGAAGGCGTCATTGACTTCCAGGAACCGGTAGTCGACTCCCACGCCGTCTTCGATCATCACCTCGATGATGCAGAAGCCAGCGCTGAGGCCTTCCAGCACGCTGCGGTGCAAGGAAGGATCGGACGCCGAAGGCACGTACGGGGCGCGTTCCAGGGTTGAGGCGGGCAGGCTGGGCAAGGGCGTCAAGAGGGGCAACTGGTGGAACGGAGGGAGACAGCATCTTCCAGAGCGCGTATTCGTAGCGTCAAGCGCCCCTTGCCGGTTTGACGTAAGTGAATTGCCGGCTACCGGGGATCCTGCCTGCCGTTTCCGGCAATTGTCCCGCTGGCGGATCAGGATCACACTCAGTACCGACCTTCTTCCGCCGCTCCGACCGAGGCAACGCCATGAACCGCAAACCCTTGCTGGCTGGTGCTCTGGGCTGTCTGCTGCTGCTTGTCGGCAGCGCGTCGGCCGCCCCGCGCACCGTCACCGACCCCAAGGCGCCCCGCGCGCTCACCGGCGAAAGCCCGGTCCAGGTGAAGTGGACGGACCCGGCCCAGTTCACTGAAATCCGCAGCAGCACCAACCGGTTCGAGGCCCAAAGCGGCAACTGGGTGCAGCAGCTTGCCGACTACCTGCGCAGCAGCGCCAGCAAGCGCCTGCCCCCGGGACAGACCCTGGACGTGGAGATCACCGACATCAAGCGGGCCGGCGAGTTCGAGCCGCAGAACGGCCCGCGCGGCAATGACGTGCGGATCATGCGCGACATTTATCCGCCGCGGATGACCCTGACCTTCACCCTGCGCGACGCCACGGGCGGCATGGTCCGCCAGGGCGAGGAGAAGCTGATCGACATGAACTACCTGGGCAACACCGGCCTGCTCAGCAACAACGACCCGCTGCGCTATGAGAAGCGCATGATCGATGACTGGCTGCGGCGCCTGCTGCCGCCTACGCGCCGCTGAGCACCCGCGCCACGCGCTTGACCGCGCACGGCAGCTGGTACGCGCTGACCTTGCACAGCGGGGCCAGCACGTCCAGGCGCGGGGCATCGCCCCACAGGGTGACGGTGCTGCCCACCCCGGCCTGCGGCAGGTCGGTCAGGTCCACGGTCAGCATGTCCATCGAGACCCGGCCGATCAGGTGGCCGGGCTGGCCATCGATCTGGACGGGGGTCCCGTTCGGCGCGAACTGCGGGTAGCCATCGGCATACCCCAGCGCCACCACGCCCACGCGGGTGGGGCGTTCGGCCACGAAGCGTGCGCCGTAGCCGACCGGTTCGCCCGCGGCGATCTCACGGACCGCGAAGATCTTCGACTGCATGGTCATCACCGGGCGCAGCCGCTCGGTAAAGGCATTGTGCTTCTGCAGCGGGTTGGCCCCGTACAGCATCAGGCCCGGGCGCACCCAATCGCTGCGCACGTCCGGCCAGCCCAGCAGCGCCGGTGAATTGCACAGGCTGGTCTCGCCGGCCAGGCCGTCGATGGTGGCGGCGAACAGGTCCGCCTGTTCGCGCGTGCGCGGGCTGTCCAGTTCGTCGGCGCGGGCCATGTGGCTCATCAGCACCATCGGTGCCACCTGCGGCAGCGCGGACAGCCGCGCGTGCGCGGCACGGAAATCTTCGGGCGACAGGCCCAGCCGGTGCATGCCGCTGTCCAGCTTCAACCAGATCTGCAGCGTTGCGTCGGTCTGGAACGCTTCCACCGCGTCCACCTGCCACGGCGCGGCCACCGCGAACCACAGGTTGTGCTGCACGATCAGCGGCAGCTCGTCGGCATCGAAGAACCCCTCCAGCAGCAGGATCGGCGAGGTGATGCCGGCCGCGCGCAGTTCCAGCGCCTCTTCAATGCAGGCCACGCCGAACGCATCGGCTTCGCCGTCCAGCGCGCGCGCGCAGGCCACGGCACCGTGGCCGTAGGCATCGGCTTTTACCGCGGCCAGGGTCTTGCGGCCGCCGCCCAGTTCACGGGCCAGGCGGAAGTTGGAGCGCAACGCCTCCAGGTCAATCAACGCGCGGGCTGGGCGCATGCATTCGCTTCACTGTGTTGGACGGACGCGGCGTGGTGGCCGCCATAACGGAAGATATCCAGGCCTTCGGTGCTGATCTGCGGCTGGCGCGCGCTCATCAGGTCGGCCAGGTAGCGGCCCGAGCCGCAGGCCATGGTCCAGCCCAACGTGCCGTGGCCGGTGTTGAGGAACAGGTTGCGGTACGGGGTAGCGCCGATCACCGGCGTGCCATCCGGGGTGGCCGGGCGCAGCCCGGTCCAGAACTCGGCGCGCGACAGGTCGCCGCCATCCGGGTACAGGTCGCCCACCACCTTTTCCAGGGTGGCGCGGCGGCGCGGCGACAGCGACAGGTCGAACCCGCCCACTTCGGCCATGCCGCCCACGCGGATGCGGTCGTCGAAACGGGTCACCGCCACCTTGTAGCTCTCGTCCAGGATGGTCGAGGTCGGCGCCATCGCCGCGTTGGTGATCGGCAGGGTCAGCGAGTAGCCCTTCAGCGGGTACACCGGCAGGTGCATGCCCAGCGGGGCCACCAGCGACGGCGAATAGCTGCCCAGCGCGACCACGTAGCGGTCGGCGGTTTCGACCTTGCCGTCGATGCGCACGCCGGTGATGCGGTCGCCGTCGGTTTCCAGCCCGGCAATGTCCTGGTCGAAGCGGAATTCCACCCCGGCATCCATCGCCATCTGCGCCAGGCGGCGGGTGAACAGCTGGCAATCGCCGGTCTGGTCGCGCGGCAGCCACAGCGCGCCCACCAGTTTGTCGGCCACGCTGGCCAGCGCCGGTTCGTGGGCGATGATGCCGGCGCGGTCCAGCACTTCATACGGCACGCCGTACTGGGCCAGCACTTCGATGTCCTGCGCCGAGGCATCCAGCTGCTGCTGGGTGCGGAACAGCTGGGTGGTGCCCAGGTCGCGGCCTTCAAACTCAATGCCGGTCTGCGCACGCAGCTCGTTGAGGCAGTCGCGGCTGTATTCGGACATGCGCACCATGCGCGCCTTGTTGATGGCGTAGCGCTCGTGCGTGCAGTTGCGCAGCATCTGCGCCAGCCAGCGGTACTGGTTCAGGTCCAGGCCGGGGCGGATCGCCAGCGGCGCGTGTTCGGAGAACAGCCACTTCACCGCCTTCAGCGGCACGCCCGGGGCGGCCCACGGCGAGGTATAGCCGAACGAAAGCTGGCCGGCGTTGGCGAAGCTGGTTTCCAGCGCCGGGCCGGGCTGGCGGTCCACCACCGTGACTTCAAACCCGGCCTGCCGCAGGTACCAGGCACTGGTCGTGCCGATTACCCCACTGCCTAGGACTAGAACGCGCATGAGACCTCTCCAACCCGATCATTCCCTGCACTGGAGCGTGCCGGGACCATAATTGAGGAAGTATATTCCGGCCAAACCAAGCAATTTTGCTGTTTTTGGCGCATCAGGCAGGATATTGTCGCGCCAACACCACTGAGAGGCTGACGCCATGGCCGCCCGTGCCCGCGAGCTGGACAAGATCGACCGCAAGATCCTGCGCATCCTGCAGGAGGAGGGGCGCATTTCCTTCACCGAGCTGGGCGAGCGCGTCGGGCTGTCCACCACCCCCTGCACCGAGCGGGTGCGCCGGCTGGAACGCGATGGCGCCATCACCGGCTACTACGCACGGCTGGACCCGCAGTACCTCAAGGCCAGCCTGCTGGTGTTCGTGGAGATCAGCCTGGCCTACAAGTCCGGCGACATCTTCGAGGAGTTCCGCCGCGCAGCGCTGAAGCTGCCCAACGTACTGGAATGCCACCTGGTCTCGGGCGATTTCGATTACCTGCTCAAGGCGCGCATCAGCGAAATGGCTTCCTACCGCAAGCTGCTGGGCAGCACCCTGTTGACCTTGCCGCACGTGCGCGAATCCAAGAGCTACATCGTGATGGAAGAGGTCAAGGAAACGCTGACCCTCCCGATTCCGGACTGAGCCGCCCCGGACCGACCCGCGCAAACGCAAAAGGCGGCGCGCTTGCGCGCACCGCCTGTGTAGCTGCCGACCAGAGGCATCAACGCTGCTGTTTCTGGTCCTGGTGGCGCTGGTCCTGCTGTTTGCCACCCTTCTGGTTCTGCTGATCCCATTGCTGCTGGTTCTGCTGGCCGGATTTCTGGTTCTGCTGGCCCTGCTGTTCCTGCGGCATCTTGCCGGGATTGCCCTTCTGCTGATTAGCCATAACTGCACCTTCTGAGCTTGGGGATGCGCGTTGTTGCGGCGCACGTACAGACTCGGCGAAAGCCGGTTAATCGCAGGCGAAATTGCAGTGAGCTGCGGCGTTGACACCGATGACTGCGGGCATTGGTTGTGAAACGTTCATGCATCAGGGCTTGATGAGTTGGCCATCACCGGTGGG
The DNA here is from genome assembly GCF_037203925.1 of Stenotrophomonas sp. CCNWLW57. Classification (NCBI taxonomy): domain Bacteria; kingdom Pseudomonadati; phylum Pseudomonadota; class Gammaproteobacteria; order Lysobacterales; family Lysobacteraceae; genus Stenotrophomonas; species Stenotrophomonas sp. CCNWLW57. The sequence goes on along the minus strand of NZ_JBBCBJ010000007.1, from coordinate 7,689 downwards.
CACCGCGTCGTAATAGCGGCCGGTGCGCGTATCCAGCACACGGTTGGGGCCGGCCTGCTTCATGCCCGGCACGATGCGGCCGTGTCGGTCATACACCTTCGGTGGCGCGGTGGTGGCCGGCGGCGCAGGCGGCACCACCTGGGCCGGCCCCTGGCTCTGGATCGGGTGGGTGCGCAGCTGCTGCGTCGTCTGCGCCGGGGTGTTCACCGGCGCGGGCAACGGCGCCTGCGCGGGAACCACGGGGGTGGGCGGACGGGTATCGGTGGGTTTGCGTGGCGCGGCCATCTGCGCCACCGCGACCAGCGGCAGCAGCACGGCCAGCGATACGACACCCCGGAAGAAGCGTTTCATGGCGGCGGACTCACGACGGGACATGCATTCACCCTGCGCCAGCGCGCGTGTCAGCACCATGAATGCCATCGGCGCTTGCCCCCGGGCGCCGCCGCCCCCATTTTCCTGCCATCCCCACGAGGACCACCCATGACCGCATTCGATCTCTCCCCACCCAGCGACGCCCAGCGCGACGCGCTGGTGGCCGGGCTCAGCGCCGACGAGCGCCGCGTCCTGCTCCAGCACGGCACCGAAGCCCCGTTCTGTGGGGTGTTCCTGGACAACAAGCAGGACGGCGTCTACGGCTGCCGTCTGTGCGGCCTGCCGCTGTTCCGTTCCAGCACCAAGTTCGACTCCGGCACGGGCTGGCCGAGCTTCTTCGCCCCGTTCGACCCGGACCATGTGCGCGAAATCCGTGATGTCAGTCATGGCATGGTGCGAACTGAAATCGTTTGCGCCCGCTGTGACAGCCATCTCGGTCACGTGTTCCCAGATGGCCCGGCGCCGACGTTCGAGCGGCATTGCCTGAATTCGGTCTCGCTGCAGTTCACCGCCAACGGTCAGCCTTACCCGGATCCGCTGCAACGCGGTGGCGCCGAGGCCCAGCCAGCCGGTTGAGCACCCCGGCAATGCGTGCCCACCAACGGTGGGCACCTACCAGGGGGCGGCATCCTCCGGACGAGGCGGGTCGGCACCCTCCGGGCGACGTACCCGGCAGGTACCCACCGTTGGTGGGTACTGGGCGATGCACCGGTAGGTACCCACCGTTGGTGGGTACGACGTGCCGGCCAAAACTGTGACGTCCGACCACGCCCCCCTTCAGAATGCGCGCGCCAGGCCGACATGGTGATATCCCCACCGCCGCGCCCGCCCCATGCTCATCATTGTTGGCTTCCTCATCGTCATCCTCAGCGTGCTCGGCGGCTATGTCGGCGCGCACGGCAAGCTCGGCGCGCTGTGGCAGCCCTATGAGCTGGTCATCATCGGTGGCGCGGCGCTGGGCGCGTTCCTGGTCGGCACCCCGCTCAAGACCGTCAAGCAGACCCTGCAGGCCACGGTGGGCGTGTTCAAGGGCCCGCGCTACAAGCAGCAGGACTACATCGATGTCCTGAGCCTGCTCTACGAACTGCTCAACAAGGCCCGCCGCGAAGGCTTCATGGCGCTGGAAGACCATGTCGAGCGCCCGGCCGAAAGCGCCATCTTCGCCAACTATCCCAAGGTGCAGGCCGACCACCACCTGGTCGACTTCATGACCGACTGCCTGCGCCTGATGATCGGCAGCAACATCGAACCGCACGAGCTGGAACCGCTGCTGGAAATGGAACTGGAAAAGCACCACGCCGAAGCCATGCAGCCCTCGGCCGTGCTCAACAAGGTCTCCGACGGCCTGCCCGGCTTCGGCATCGTGGCGGCGGTGCTGGGCATCGTGATCACCATGGGCTCGATCGGTGGCGAAATCACCGAAGTGGGCGCGCACGTGGCCGGCGCGCTGGTGGGTACCTTCCTGGGCATCCTGCTGGCCTACGGCTTCGTCAGCCCGCTGGCGGCGGCCGTGGAAGCACGCGCCGAGCAGGACAGCCGCATCTATGAGTCGGTCAAGACCGCCCTGCTGGCCTGCCTGCGCGGCTACAACCCGAAGATCGCGCTGGAATTCGCGCGCAAGACCCTGCCGTCCAACGTGCGTCCGGGCTTCAGCGAATTCGAACAGCACCTCAAGACGGTCAAGTAAGGCACCGCCATGGCCGAGAACAAACCCACCGTCATCGTCCGCAGGGTCAAGAAGGGCGGCCACGCCGCGCACCATGGCGGCGCCTGGAAGGTGGCCTACGCCGACTTCGTCACGGCCATGATGGCGTTCTTCCTGGTGCTGTGGCTGATGGCGGCCACCACCAAGCCCGAACGCGCGTCCATTTCCGAATACTTCCGCAACCCCAGCCCGCTCACCGGGCAGAGCCCCACGCCCGCCCCGGGCATGGCCGGCCCGGGTGGCGCCAGTACCTCGATGATCAAGCTGGGCGGCGCCACCGATGTGTCGCGCGGCAACAGCAACGACCCCTTCCAGAACCACCAGGCCGAGCGCCCGGTGCCGCAGGAAGACGAGCGCGAGCGTGAGAAGAAGCAGCTGGAAGTGCTCAAGCAGGAACTGGAAGAAGCGATCAGCAAGAGCCAGGCGCTGGAACCGTTCAAGGACCAGCTGCTGCTGGACCTGACCCCGGAAGGCCTGCGCATCCAGATCGTGGACAAGCAGAACCGGCCGATGTTCGACATGGGCAGTGCCGCGCTGAAGACCTACACGCGCGACATCCTTCGCGAGCTCTCGCAGTTCATCAACCACGTGCCGAACCGGATCAGCATCACCGGCCATACCGACATCACCGCGTACAACGCCGCCCACGGCTACAGCAACTGGGAGCTCAGCGCCGACCGCGCCAATGCCGCCCGGCGTGCGCTGCTCGATGGCGGCATGGCCGACGACAAGGTCACCCGCGTGGTCGGCCTGTCCTCGTCGGTGCTGTTCGACAAGACCCAGCCGGACAACCCGATCAACCGCCGCATCAGCATCGTGGTGATGACCAAGGCCGCCGAAGCCGCCGCGCTGGCCGGTTCGGGCCAGGAAGTGGCGCTGTCGCCGACCGTCCAGGACGCCGACATCCAGGCGGCCCAGGGCGCGCCGGCACCAGCCCCGGCCGCTGCCCCCGTCTCCGCTTCGCCCTGAGCCCTTCGGGCGTAACGACCAACGGTCGTTACCTACCGGGGGTTGTGCATGGCCATGAGCCGCTCGTCCCAGCATCCCCGCGCAACCCCCACTACAATGGCGGTCTTTCCCGTACCGATAGACCGATTCCATGTCCAAGCAGTCCAAGGCCAAGCGCGACAAGCGCAAGAAGCTCCAGCCCAAGCGCCCGATCAACCGCCTCAACGCCCAGCAGCCGGTCCAGAACCATGCCGTGCTGACCAACGAAGAAGGCCAGGTGGTCGCTGCGATCGGCCTGCAGGGCACCGAATGGCTGCTGGCCATTGGTGGCCAGACCATGGGCAACGCCGACAACCCGGTGCCGATGCTGGCCATGCTCAAGCACCTCTCCAATGTCCAGGAGAAGGAAGGCCGCAAGGTCACCCTGGAATACTCGACCCAGCTGCAGCAGCTGATCGACGACCTGGCCGCCGATGAAGGCAAGACCGCCGACGAGTACCTGAGCCAGCTGGTTTCCGAGTTCGAAGGCGTGGAAGGCGAAGAAGGCGAAGAAGGCGACGACGCTGACACCGCTGCCGAAGACGCCCCGGCCGCCGAACCGGCTGCCGAAGACGCCGAAGCCACCCCGGCCGCCAGCGACGACAAGCCGCAGGCCTGAGCCACGGCCACCCGGTGACGGTCTATATCGACGATGCGGTACACCCCTGGCGCGGCGAGCGCTGGGCGCATCTGATGGCCGACACCCTGCCCGAGCTGCACGCCATGGCGGCGCAGCTCGGGATTCCCCGGCGGGCCTTCCAGAACCGCCGCAGTGGCGCCCATTACGACGTCCCCGCGCCCCTGCGCCTGCAGGCCATCGCGCTGGGTGCGACCGCCATTTCCCGGCACACCGACCGGGCGCTGGTCAAAGCCGTCATCGCCAACGCCAGATCGCAATACACGGCCTGATCCGCCGGTAGCACCCGACCGTGGGTCGGGTGACCTGTCAGAACGGATCCGAGCCCGGCCGCACTTCCACCCCCAGCAGCGAACACAGCGCCAGCATGGCGTCATCATCGCGCTGCAGCGCCATCCAGCCGGCCAGGCCGCCGTTGCCGGTATCCACGCTCCACAGCGAGTAATTGTGCTCGCGCAGGCGGTCGTAGGCGGTGCCCATCAGCCGCGGCGCGTCGATGTGGGCGGCAAAATCCTCGTCATCCAGGTCGCCACCCCAGTCCAGCTGCAGGTTCCAGCGCGCGGACAGCTCGTTCACCGCCGACACCAGCGCATCGGTGTCTTCACGCTCCACCTCGAAGCCGGACTGCCAGGCAATGGCAGCCATCAGCGGCGGCAGCCAGTCGGCCTCCTCGTCGATCTCCTCACCGTTCTCCAGCAGCGCCTCGCGCCAGCGGTTGAACTGCTGCAGGCCCAGTTCCTCGTCGCCCGGGTTGATCAGCACGAACAGGTTCCAGATACGGGCCTCGAAATCGTCTTCGTCGAAATCGCGTTCGTCTTCTTCGAAGTCGAAATAGTCGCTGTTGTCGGGCATGGCCGGTATTCCTGGAGACAGGCAGGCATTCTGCCACGGCCACCCTACGGTTATCCTGTGCGCCTGAAGATGGCCGTGGTGGCTGTCAGCATCCAATGACCATGAGCGATACCCCTCCCGATCACCTGGCGATCAACCCCACCAGCCCCTTCCACGATGCCGCTGCGCTGGAGCGCGGCGTGGGCATCCGCTTCAATGATGTCGAGCGCGACAACGTCGAGGAATACTCGGTCAGCGAAGGCTGGATCCGCGTGCAGGCCGGCAAGGCCCGCGACCGCCGTGGCAACCCGATGACCATCAAGGTCAAGGGCACCGTGGTGGCGTATTACCTGGATCAGAAGCCGGAATAATCGGTCAACCGACCCACGGTCGGTTGCTGCCCGGGATTGACGGCTGCGCCGTCAATCCTTTTGCCGGGTTTCCAGCAGGTCCAGGTTGCGGATCAGCTTGCGCGAAATCTCGTCGGAAATCCGCCCGCGCCGGGTCAACCGGAACAGTTCTTCGCGTTCGGCGGTCAAGCCGGCACTGCGCAGCTGCCGGTAGCCCTGCTCCATGCGCCGCACCTTTTCCGGGTCCGCATCCGGGCCCTGGTCTTTTTCCAGGTTGCGCTGGTACAGCAGGCTCACCCGTGAGGCCGCATCGTTGTACAGCTGCACGTTGTCGGTGGTCTGGTTCTGCACCAGTTGCTGGCGCATGCGCTCCACCCCGGCCAGCGCCGCCTTCGAGGCCAGCCGCCGCGCCAGGTCTTCTTCCTTGCGCTCGCCCGAGTCCGCCGGCAGTTCCAGCCCCTTGAGCAGGCGCGGCAGCGCCACGCTGGCACCGACCAGCGACACCAGGATCACCGCCGCGGCCAGGAAGATCACCAGGTCGCGCGCCGGGAAGGCGCTGCCATCGGGCAGGAACAGCGGCAGGGTCAACACACCGGCCAGCGTGATCGCACCGCGTACGCCGGCCACCGAGGTGGCCACCACGATGCGCCACGAGGTGCCTGGCCGCGCCTCACCGCGATGCTTCGCACGCAGCACGCTCCAGCGCAGCGACAGCCATACCCAGGCCAGGCGCAGCAGCACCAGGGCCAGGTTGATCACCACCACGTACACCAGCAGCCACCACGCACTCTGGTGCCCGCTTTCGCTCACCGTGGTCATGGCGCGGTCCACGATGCCCGGCAGCTGCTCGCCCAGCAGCACGAACATGATGCCGTTGAAGGAGAACTGCAGCATGTTCCACACCGCCATGCGCTGCACGCGCATGCTGCCCGACACGCGGCCGGTAAGCTCCACGTAGCTCATGGTGATACCGGCGGCCACCGCCGAGAGAATGCCCGAGGCGTTGGCCTCTTCGGCCAGCAGGTACGCCGCGAACGGAATCAGCAGGTTGACCAGCAGCGCCGCGCCCGGCTCTTCGCCGAAGCGCCGCCACAGCCAGCGCTGGAAGGTGGACACGCCGAGCGTCACCGCCACGCCGATCGCCAGGCCGGCCACTGCCACCCACAGGAACGTCACCGAGGCCGTTGCCAGCGAGAAGGTACCGGTCATCACCGCGGCCACCGCGAAGCGGAAGCAGACCAGGCCGGAGGCATCGTTCAACAGCGATTCGCCCTCCAGGATGTGCATCAGCCGCTTGGGAATCGGCGCGCGCGACGCGATCGAACTGACCGCCACCGGGTCGGTCGGCGAAATGATCGCCGCCAATGCGAACGCCACCGCCAACGGCATCACCGGAATCATCCAGTGGATCAGCAGGCCCGCGCCGATCACGGTAAACACCACCAGCCCGAAGGCCAGCTCCAGGATCACGCCCTTGTCGCGGAACAGGCCCTGTTTGGGAATGCGCCAGCCGTCCAGGAACAGCAGCGGCGGCAGGAACAACAGGAAGAACATCTCCGGTTCCAGCGCGTGGCCACGGTTGAACACCCCCGCAATCACCGCACCCAGGCCGATCTGCACCAGCGGCAGCGGCAGCGACAACGGCAGTACGCGGACCAGGTAGCCGCTGGCGACCACCGCCACCAGCATCGCCAGGACGACTTCAATCGTATGCATGCATTTTCCAGAGAGCCTGGAAAAAAATTACCACACCCACCCCGAACCGCGTCCTACAACGGCGAACTCAGGCCGCCTGCCCGTCGAAGCGGTAGATGTCCATCGCCAGCATGCCCGCATCGATGCCGGCATCGATGCGCTGCGCGCCCAGCACCTCACTGCCGGCGGCACCAAGCGCGAAATGCAGCGGTTGGAAGTGCTCGTCGGTGGGGTGCGCGCGTTCGGCATACGGCGCCTGCCGGCGGTAATCGAGCAGCGCGGCGCTGTCGTTGGCCTGCAGGCGCTGCTCCACCCATTCGATGAAGGGGCGCACATAGGGCGCTTCGCCGCCGCGCTGGTAGTCGCGGAAGTCGTGCAGGTTGTGGGTGATGCTGCCCGAACCGACCAGCAGCACGCCCTGTTCGCGCAGCGGCGCCAGCGCGCGGCCCAGCGCGAACTGGTGGGCCGGGCCCTGCAGCGGCTGCAGCGCCAGCGGCACCACCGGAATGTCAGCCTGCGGGTAGAGCAGGCGCAGCGGCACCCACGCGCCGTGGTCGAGGCCACGGGTCGGGTCCACGCCGGTGGGCAGCCCGGCGGCCACCAGCCGCTGCGCGACCTCCTCGGCCAAGGCCGGGTCGCCCGGCGCCGGGTACTGCAGGTCGAACAACGCCTGCGGGAAGCCACCGAAATCATGGATGGTCGGTGGCTGCGGGTGCGCGCCCACCACCGGCTGGCGGGTCAGCCAGTGCGCCGAGGCCATCACGATCGCGCGCGGGCGCGGCAGCTGCGCGGCCAGCTCGGCCAGGCGCACCCCGACCAGCCCCGGCTGCAACGCGGTCATCGGCGAACCGTGGGAGATGTACAGCGAGGGCAGGCGGGTCATGGGGGCTCCAGCAGGCGAATGCACCGAGAACGATGCCGACCCAGCTTATTGCCTTCACCGGTGATGATAAATGCCAAAACCAGTGCGCATTGTTCCACTGATGTCGCACCCCGGGTGACATCTACCGGGTGACATCTACCGGGTGACATCTACCGGGTGACATCTACCGGGTGACATCTACCGGGTGACATCTACCGGGTGACATCTACTGGGTGACATCTACTGGGTG
>NZ_JBBCBJ010000006.1:0-344341 GCF_037203925.1 Stenotrophomonas sp. CCNWLW57 | reverse complement strand
AAGAACTTGGGAGTCGGCCTCAGCGCCTTCCTCCGCTTGCCCCGACGTTTCCGTCGTTGCGAGCCGCCCATTATAGCCGGCTTTTCCGCTTCGTCAACACCCTTTTTCGAGGGCCGTCTCACCGAAGTGGACGTTGTTGCCGATGCTGCTTCGTCGTGCGACCCGGAGGTCTTTTCGTCGAAGCGAGCCGCCTATTATGTCAGGCTTTTCGTTTCCGTCAACACCTTGTTTCGAAGGATGTTGTCGCCGCTTTGGCTTGGTGTTCACCGGGGTGAAGACCGCGTCGCAGCGAGGGAGCGAATACTAAAGACTTCTCGAAATTCGTCAAGCGCTTTTTTCAATTCGTACCGACCAACGCCCGGTACCTGCCGTGTGTGGGCACAGCGCCAACGGCGATGCGCAGCACGCGCGTTGCGCGTGCTGCGCAGGGCTGCCAACAATGCAGCTTCTTGTCGTCAGGGAAGCATGCGTCATGTCTGCGGTTGCCAAGCGTTCGTTGTTGCGCGATCTCTCATTGCCCGCCGTGGTCGCAGGCTTCATTACGGTGCTGGTGGGCTTTGCCAGTTCCGCGGTGATCGTGTTCCAGGCCGCACAGGCGGTCGGTGCAACGCAGGCGCAGATCGCATCGTGGATGTGGGCGTTGGGCCTGGGCATGGGCGTGACCTGCATCGGGCTTTCGCTGCGCTACCGCGTTCCCGTGGTCACTGCATGGTCGACCCCCGGTGCCGCGATGCTGGTGGTAGGCACCGGCGCGGTGGCCTACAGCGATGCCATCGGGGCATTCGTACTGGCGGCGGTGCTGGGGATGCTGGCCGGCTTCTCCGGTGTGTTCGCCAAGGTCATGCGCCGCGTGCCGATGGCGTTGGCCGCCGGCATGCTGGCCGGCGTACTGCTTCGCTTCGGGCTGGAGGTGTTCGTCTCCATGGGCACGCAGCTGGGCATGGCGCTGGCGATGTTCGCGACCTGGCTGGTCGGGCGCCGGCTTTTCCCCCGCTACGCGGTGATTGCCACCCTGCTGGTGGGCGTGGGCGTTGCCGCCGCACAGGGCCTGCTGCATGCCGGACAGCTGCGGTTGGAACTGGCCACCCCGGTGTTCACCTGGCCCACCCTGTCGTGGCCGGCGGTGTTCGGCATCGCCCTGCCCCTGTTCGTGGTCACCATGGCCTCGCAGAACATTCCCGGGGTCGCCGTGATCCGTGCGTCCGGCTACGACACCCCGATCTCCCCCGTCATCGGCTGGATCGGCGTGGCCAACACGGTGTTGGCCCCGTTCGGCGCCTACGGCCTCAACCTCGCGGCGATCACGGCGGCCATCTGCATGGGACGCGAAGCGCACGAGGATCCGGCCCGACGTTACACCGCCGCCGTGGCCGCCGGTGCCTTCTACATCGTGGTGGGCCTGTTCGGCGCGACGGTGGCCGCGGTATTCGCCGCCTTCCCCAAGGAACTGGTGGCCTGCGTCGCCGGCATCGCCTTGTTCGGCACTATCGCCAACAGCCTGGCCATGGCCCTGCGCGAGGAAAGCGACCGCGAGGCCGCACTGGTCACCTTCCTGGTGACCGCCTCGGGCCTGTCGCTGGGCGGGATCGGCTCTGCCTTCTGGGGCCTGGTGGCCGGCGGCATCTGCCTGGTCGCCTTGCGGCAGCGCGGTCCCGCCCTGCCCTGAGCGCAGGCCGCGCTTACTGGGGCAGGACGCGGAGGGTCTGCACCAGGCTGTGGCGCGCGCCCGGGGCCAGGGTGACCACGTCCGGGCCGGCGTTGGCCGCCTCCAGGCACACATAGTGCTTCCAGCCGGCGCCGACGTCGGCCATCTTCGCCGCACCTGCCTGGCCGGGGTTCCAGGCCACCAGCGAGCGACTGCCCTGGGTACTGATCTCGATGCTGCGCTTCAGCCCCGGGTCCTTCAGCACGTAGCGTCCACCGGCCTGGGTATAGATGCGGTCGCTGCGGCCGGGGTCACGCGGGTCGTTGAGCGACCAGTCGCCCTGTTGGGTGCGCGGGGTGGCGTAGTTCTCGAACTTGTCCAGGTAGGTCAGGCCATCCAGCCCGGACACGCTGACCTGCATGGCGTCGCTGACCTTGAAGTAGTTGTGCAGGGCCTGGGTGAAGGTGACCGGCTGGCGGCCGGTGTTCTCGGTGACCAGGCGCTGTTCGAGGGTGCGGCCGATCCGCAGCTGCATGCTCAGGCGCAGGTCGAGGGTGTCCAGCGCCGGCGGGGCGAGGGTCAGCACCACGGTGCCATCGGTTTCGCGCTGCGCGCTCTGCAGGGTCCATGGCACGTTGCGCACGAAGCCATGCGAGGGCACGTCACTGCCCTGCCCCTGTTTGCCGAAGTACGGCCAGCACACCGGGCTGCCGCCGCGGATGGGGGTGGGCAGCGCCTGCGCGGTGGGCGACAGCCACAGCACGTCCTGGCCGCCCTTGGGAATGAAGGACAGCAGCTGCCCGCCAAACACGGAGATCGCGGCAGTGGCCAGCGGGGTTTCCACCTTCCAGGCCGGGAAGCCCTGAATGTCGACGATGCTCAGGCCCTCCAGCTTCGGCAGCGCGGCGCCGGGGGCAGCCGGCGACTGCACGAGGCGGGCGTGGTTGGGCGGCAGGGAGAACGCGGTGGTGTCGGGCATGGCGGTAGTGGGCTTGGGTAGAGGGGGTGCGCTGCGCAGCGCGGTGAGGATGCGTTGGCCGGCGCGGCCGTCCGGATTGGGCCAGCCCAGCGCCTGCTGTTCGGTCTGGATGGCACGCCGCGTGGCAGTGCCGACCATGCCATCGGCGGCACCGATATCGTGGCCGCGTGCCAGCAGCAGGGTCTGCAGCTCGCGGCGTTCAGTACGGCCAATGCCGGGATCGTCGGTGGGCCAGGCCGCCACGATGCCGGGCCCGCCGCGCAGGCGGTCGGCCAGGGTGGCGATGGCCAGGGCGTAGCTCTCCGCGGCGTTGTAGGCGTAGATCGCATCGTAGTTGCGGAACACCAGCCAGGCCGGGCCCTTGGCGCCGGTGGGCAGCAGCAGGGCGGCATTGGCATCCTCGGGCAGTCCCGCAGGCGCGAGCGCGCCCCCACCGATGGGGGCAATGCCCAATGCCCGCCAGGCCGCGAGCGGCTTGCGCTGGGTGCGCCCGGCCAGGCTGGGATTGAAGCCCGCAGGGATCTTTACTTCGATGCCCCACGGCTGGCCGGTGCGCCAGCCGGCCTGCTTGAGATAGTTGGCGGTGGAAGCCAGCGCGTCGGGAATGCTCGCCACCAGGTCGCGGCGGCCATCACCATCGCCGTCCACCGCAATGCGCGCATAGGTGGAAGGCATGAACTGGGTGTGGCCGAAGGCACCGGCCCAGGAGCCGGTCAGGCCATCGGCACTCAGATCACCGGCGTCCAGCAGCTTGAGCAGGGCCAGCAGCTCGCCGCGGAAGAACGGCTGGCGGCGGCCGTTGCAGGACAGCGTGGCCAGTGACTGCAGCAGCGGGCGCTTGCCGAATACGCGGCCGTAATCGCTCTCCACGCCCCAGACCGCGACGATGGTGGCCGGATCCACGCCGTACTGCGCCGATGCGCGGGCGAGCAGGTCGCGGTGCTGGTCCAGGCGGGCGCGGCCATCGTCGACGCGCTGGGTATCGACCAGGGCGGCCAGGTAATCCCACAAGGGCGTGGTGAACTCCGGCTGCGCATCCAGCAGCGGCAACACGCTCAGGTCCGGGGTGAGGCCGGCGGTGAGCCGGGTGAACCCGGCCGCGCTGACGCCCTGCTTGAGCGCCTGCGGCTGCACCGTGGCCAGGCAGCGGTCGAAATCGTCCTGCGGCGCGGCAGCGACCTGGGTGCCGGCCAGGCACAGCGCGCCCAGCAGGCCGACGGCGGTAAACCTCATTGGCGTGAATCCCTGCAGCCAAGTGTTACCGCATCATAGCGGCAACCCATGCGGTTCAGGCCCGTTCCAGCAACCGCAGGCCGAAGGCGGGGGCATCGGCATTCCACTGCATGCGCACGCGCAGGCCGGCCTCGGCGATCAGCGCGCCGAAGGCGGCGTCGGTGTACTTGTGGCTGTATTCCACCGTCATCGCTTCGCCGTCGGCGAAATCGAACGCGCGGCCGGCCACGTGCACCCGCTGTGCGCAACGGCTGACCAGCTCGGTTTCAATGCGCAGGCGCGGCACGCTGTAACGCGCGCGGTGCTCGAAGCCGTCCAGGTCGAAGTCACTGCCGATCTCGCGGTTGAGCCGGCGCAACAGGTTGAGGGTGAACGCCGCCGTGACCCCGGCCGCATCGTTGTAGGCCGCTTCGATCAGTGCCGGGTCCTGGTGCAGGTCGATGCCGATCAGCGCCAGCCCGGTGGGGCCCATGGTCTGGCGCATGGCATCGAGCAGCGCCACGGCATCGTCGTGGGCGAAGTTGCCAAGCGTGGAACCCGGGAAGAACAGCAGCCGGCGTGCCGGTTCGCGCTGCGGTTCGGGCAGCGTTACGGGGCGGGTGAAGTCAGCGCAGACCGGCAGCATCTCGATCTCCGGCAGCGCTTCGGCCAGGCGTGCCACGCTGTCGAGCAGCGCCGCGCGCGAGATCTCGATGGGGGTGTAGGCCACCGGATCGGCCAGGGCATGCAGCAGCAGCTCGGTCTTGCGCCCGCTGCCACTGCCCAGTTCCACCACGTGCAGGTGCGGCCCCACCGCGCGGGCGATCTCCGCGCTGACCTGCTGCAGCAGCTGCAGCTCGGTGCGCGTGGGGTAGTACTCCGGCTGGCGGGTGATCTGTTCGAACAACTGCGATCCGCGTGCATCGTAGAAATACTTGGAAGGCAACTGGCGCGGGCGCTGCGACAGGCCGTGCAGGATGTCGGCGGTGATCCGCGCGCGGTCCGGCTGCAGGTCGGTCAACGCATCCAGGGCATCACTGACAGTGCTCATGCGGCATCCTTGGCCAGGCGCAGGCCGGCGAACTGCCAGCGCGCCGACGGTGCGAAGAAATTGCGGTAGCTGGGACGGATGTGGTCGGCCGGGGTGGCGCAGCTGCCGCCGCGCAGTACCCACTGCCCGCACATGAACTTGCCGTTGTATTCGCCGAGGTTGCCTTCGAAGGTACGGAAACCGGGATAGGCCCCGTAGGCACTGCTGGTCCACTCCCAGACATCGCCGAACAGCTGCAGGTGGCAATCGGGCGCGCTGCCCTGGTCTGGCGCGGCCGGATGCAGGCGCCCGCTGTCGGCGAAGTTGCCCTGCTGCGCCTGCCCGGCGGCGGCGGCTTCCCATTCGAACTCCGTGGGCAGGCGCGCACCGGCCCAACGGGCGTAGGCGTCGGCTTCGAAGTAGCTGAGGTGGCAGACCGGTGCATCGGGGTCGAGCGCGCGCCAGCCCGCCAGGGTGAACTCGCGCGCCAGTGCGTCATCCCAGTACAGCGGGTGCTGCCAGTGTTCCTGCTGGCACAGGCTCCAGCCCTCGCTCATCCAATGGGCGGGCTCGCGGTAGCCGCCGGCTTCGACGAAGCGGCGGAACTCGCTGTTGCTGACCGGGCGGTTGGCCAGCGCATGGGCGGGCACCAGCACACGGTGCACCGGCGATTCGTTGTCATAGGCGAAGGTGGCATGCGCCGGCCACGCGGGCGCGCCGATCTCCACGATCTGTTCCGGGCTGTGGATCCACGCCAGCGGCGAGGCGGTGCCGGTGCTGCGCGGCAGGTCGTCGCGGTAGGCCGGCTGCAGCGGGTTGCTCCACAGCGCGTGCTTGATGTCGGTGAGCAGCAGCTCCTGGTGTTGCTGCTCGTGGTGCAGGCCCAGCACCAGCTGCCGGGTGGCCTGCTCGTCCAGTGCATCCGCCTGCAGCGCCGCCAGCACGCGCTGGTCTATCAGGCTGCGGAAGCGCAGCACTTCGTCCAGCGATGGGCGCGACAGCAGGCCGCGCTGCGGCCGCGCATGGGCTGGGCCGATGCTCTGGTAGTAGCTGTTGAACAGGTAATGCCAATCGGCGTCGAACGCGACGTAGTCCGGCTGGGTCGCCAGCACGAAGCGCTCGAAGAACCACGTGGTATGGGCCAGGTGCCATTTGCTCGGGCTGGCATCGGGCATGCTCTGCACCATCGCATCTTCGGCGCTGAGCGGTGCGGCCAGGGCCACGCTGCGGGCGCGTACCCGGGCGAACTGGGCTGCCAGTGCGCTGGCAGCGGTGACGGCGGTAGGAGGCGGGGCAACGACGGCGTTCATCGCACGAAGGATCGGCGAGCATGGGTGAGCGCGATGTCATGGCGCGGCGTAAGCGGTGTTACGCCGTTCAAGTTGAATACGCGATCAGGGCAGCGCGTCGAGATAGAACCAGCGCCATCGAGGCGCACGAAGCGGCTGTGCTCCTGCATCTTCACCGCGCTGCCGCCGCCGATCCGGTAGCGCGCGGTGAAGCGCACCTGGGCGTGGTCGGCATCCTGCAGGGTGTGCTCGTGCACGGTCAGGCCCAGCCAGTGCGTGCGCTGCCCGGCCGGCTCGTCCAGCGACAGGGTCTCCGGGCGGGTATCGGGGTGCCAGCTGGCCAGCAGGTATGCCGGCAGCTGCTTCACATAGGCGCTGTAGCGCGAGCGCATCAACGCCTCGGCATCGGGCGCGGCGTCACCGGCGTGGAAGCGGCCGCAGCAGGCGGCGTAGGCGACGGGGCGGCCGCAGGGACAGGAATCGGCAGGGGTCATGGGCGTATTGTGCCGCGGGGAGGCGTATGCTGGCGCGCTTTCCGCCGTGATGCGCTGCCGTGTTCGAGCTGGTTCCCCCTGAACTGTTGTGGTTGGTGGCGATCGCCTTCATCGCCGGCCTGGTCGATGCCGCCGTCGGTGGTGGTGGGTTGGTGCAGTTGCCCGGGCTGTTCACGGTGCTGCCGCAGCACACCCCGGCGATGCTGTTTGGTACCAACAAGTTCAGTTCGATGTTCGGCACCGCCGCAGCGGCGTTCCGCTACGCGCGCAATGTGCGCTTCCCCTGGCGACCGGTACTGTTCGCGGCCGCCACGGCCTTCGTGTTCTCGTTCGCCGGGGCCACGGCGGTGAGCCTGCTGCCCAAGGACGCGGTGCGCCCGCTTGTGCTGGTGCTGCTGGTGGCGATGCTGGGCTACACGCTGTGGAAGAAGGACTTCGGCGCGCTGCACCGACCGCGCGAGATCGGCCGCAAGGAACTTGCCACGGCGCTGGCGATCGGCGCGGTGATCGGCTTCTACGACGGCTTCTTCGGGCCGGGCACCGGCAGCTTCCTGATCTTCCTGTTCGTGCGCTTCTTCGGGCTGGATTTCCTGCGCGCCTCGGCCGCCTCGAAGGTGGTCAACCTGGCCACCAACGTGGCCGCGATCTCGTTCTTCGTGCCGACCGGCAACATCCTGTGGCTGTTCGCCATCCCGATGGCCACCGCCAACATCGTCGGTTCGGTGGTCGGGACCCGGCTTGCGCTGCGCGGCGGCACGCCGTTCATCCGCAAGCTGTTCGTGGGCCTGGTGGTGGTGCTGATCGCCCGGATGGGCTGGGACACGTTCGCCGGCTAGGCAGGTCAGTCCTCGACCTGCCCGTCCGCGCTGCGGGTGCGCTCAGGAAGCTTGAGCCGCTTGCCTTCTTCGTCGTACTCGATCAACAGCACGCCGGAGTCGTGGCGGCCGCTGATCTCGACGAAACAGGCGCCGCCGATGAAAGGCTCCAGCGTCATCACCGATTTCAGCGGGGTGGCCACCACCATCTGGAAGCCGAAGTTCTCGAAGATGTTCATCGCCAGGGCGGTGAACTCGTTGTCGGCCTTGTCGAACGCTTCGTCCAGCACCACGGCGGCGTAGCTGGGCAGCTGGCTGTCGGCGCCGCCGAGCTGGTAGCGCAGCGCCGCCGCCAGGCAGGTGGTGGCCAGCTTCTGGCGCTGGCCACCGGACTTGCCGGCGCCGCTGCGGTAGATCTCGACCTGCTGGCGGGTGGCAGCGTCCAGTTCCACGCCGATGAACTCCACATGCAGGCGTACGTCGAGCACGTTCTCGCGCCAGCGCTTGTCTTCGCCTTCCTGCGAGCCCAGCCGCTTGACCAGCTCGCGCAGCACGGCGAACTGGGTCTCGGCGACGTCGCGCTCTTCGGTCTGGTGATGCGACAGCACTTCGCGCAGGTGCTGGTGGAACTCGAGCACTTCCGGCAGGCGCCGGTCGCTGAGCTCGATGGTCAGCAGGGTGCCGCGGTTGAACGGCACCTGCTCCAGCGATGCATTGACCTCGTCCAGCCGCTGGCCGATCGACTTGCGCGCTTCGGCGCTGTGCCGCTGCAGGGCCAGCAGGTTGTTCTTGCTCTGGTTCTGCAGCAGGTCGAAGAAGCGCTCCTCGTGCTGCGGCAGGCCATCGCGTTCCAGCCGCGCCAGGCGCGCCAGGTAATCCTCCGCGGAAGCCACCGACGCGGTGAAATCACCGGACTCCTCCGGCCACGCCTGCGCGAAGCGCCGGAAGCAGCCCACCAGCTGGGTCTCGACCCGGTGCACGTCCTGCTGGGACGAGGCCAGGCTTTCGTTGATGCCCTTGCTGATCTCGCGCATGTGCGCTTCCAGCGTTTCCAGGCTGAGCCCGCCAAGGAGATCCAGACGCTTCTTGAGCCCGGCTTCCTGGGTGGCGCCCAGCGCCGGCAGCACCAGGGCGCGGCTGCGCTGGCGCTGGGCATCGAGCTTGTCGCGCTCGCGCGAGAGCTGGATGAGCTCTACCCGGGTGTCTTCGTAGGTGCGCCGTGCCTGCACGATGTCCGCCCGGGCCTGGTCGATCTGCTGGGCCAGGCGGGCCAGGTCGGAATTGCCTTCGCGCAGCTCACGCAGTGCCGTTCCGATGTCCTGCAGGCGTTGCAGCGCGGTGGCGACGTCGACCTCCTCCCACGCCACGTTCACCAGCTGGTGGCAGGCCATCCGACGCTCGTTGTCGAGGTCACGCTGGCCGCGCAGGCGCACGACATCCTCGTCGCAGGCCGCAATGCGTTGCGCCAGTTCCTGCGCTTCGCGGCGGAACAGCGCCAGCTTTTCCTGGTTGTTGAAGCCCAGCAGCCAGCGACGGCGATCGCCGATCGCGCTGCGGTCATCCTTCTCGAACCGGTCGCCGGGATGCTTGACCTGGCCTTCGCGCGAAATGCCGCGTTCGACATCGCGCAGCTGCCTGGCATCGACGCACTCATAGTCGAAGCGCTTGCCCAGCTCGCGGCGCAGCCATGGCTCGAACACGCTGTCGCGCAGCTCCAGCTTGTGCAGCAGCGAGCGCGCGGACGGCGAGCGTGCGATCGCCTCGTCGTTGCGGCGGACCCGGTAGTAGGTCAGGCGCATGCCCAGCTGGGTGCGATTCACCCAGGCGTTGATCTCGTTGTAGTGCTTGTCCTCGACCAGCAGCGACTGTGCAAAGCCGAACAGCACGCGCTCGATCGCCCCCTGCCAGGCACTCTGGTCCTCGTGGACCTGGATCAGCTCGCCAACGAACGGCAGTGCGGCCTCGGGCACCCCGGTTTCTTCGGACATCCGGCTGCGCAGCTTCTGCAGCGGCGCGGGAATGCTGGAGGGATTGCGCTCCATGGCCTCCAGTTCCGCGCGGACATCGGCGAAACGGCGGGTATCGTCCTGCTTGCCAGCCTGGCGCTCGGAGATGGCGTCATCCAGGGCTGCGGCGGCCTGCTGGCGATTGTCGAGTTCGCCCTGCGCGCGCGCAACCAGCGCAGCGAAGGCATGGGCGTCATCGGGAAGTTCGTTCTGCAGCCTGGCGGCGGCCTGGCGGGCCTGCTCGCGCTTGGACTGGCGGCGGTCCAGTTCGGCCTGGGTCCGGCCCTGTTCGCGTTCGAGTTCCTCGATGCGCTCGCCGCCCTGCTGGCGACGCTGCAGCTCCAGCTCGGCCAGGTGCTCCTCATGGTTGGCCAGGGCCTGCCGGCGCTGGGTTTCTTCACCCTGCAGCCCGCGGTTGCGCACATCGATTTCCTGCAGCCGCTTCTCCAGCAGCAGCTGCAGGCGCGACTCGCGGAAACTGTCGAGGCCCAGCTTCAGCGTCTCCTCGTCGGCACGCTGCAGGTTCATCGCCTTCAGTTCGGCATGCAGCGCGCGCGCCGGCAGCAGGGTTTCCACCTGCAGGCGGGCGGTGACCACCGACTTGTGCGCGCCATCCAGTTCGGAGAAGTCGCTGACCAGCCGTTCGGCGGCATCGAAGGTGCGCGGCGTATCCAGCATGAAGTCGCGCAGGAAGACGTTCAGGTCGCCCAGGTTCTTGGCCGACTGCGTCTTGTGCAGCAGGCGCAGCGCCATTTCATTGTCGATGCCCAGCAGGTGCCGGAAGCGCTCGGCGTAGCCGGTGAAGCTGTCGAAGTGGTGTACATCGCCCAGCCGCTGCTTGAGCTTGCGCAGGTCCAGGTCGAAGCCGCCGAGGTCCTTGGCGATATCGAACGGGCGCTCGGCGATCAGGTAATGCTTGCGGACGTCGGCGGCAGCCGCGCCGTTGCCGGCGATCCAGAACAGCCGCACCAGGCTCACCACGCGACCATCGCCGGCGCGGTACTCCAGCACCAGCGCGGTCCAGGTGGCGCCCTTGCGCAGGTATTGGGTGGCAATTTCGCCGGTGCCCCGGTCCTGCTGGTCCGCCCACGCGCCACGCACGTAGGAGACCAGGTTGCGGTCGCGGCCGCTGCGTTCGGCTTCGCGGGCGGCGGCGTTGAAGTCCACGATCGACGGCGGCACCAGCATTGCCGACATGGCATCGAGCAGGGTCGACTTGCCCGAACCGGAACGGCCGACGAACAGGAAGCCGCGCTCGGCGATCGGAACTTCGGTCAGGCCGTTGAAGGTGCCCCAGTTGTGCACCTGCAGCCGGCGCATGCGGAACTGCTGCTGGCGCGGGTCCGGCAGCCCTTCGGTGAACAGGGCAGGAGTGTTCTTGGAGATGGCCATGCGTTATCGGTCGTTCCGTTCAGGCTTTGGCGGCAGGGGTTTCGCGCAACTGGCGGTACACCGACGAAAGTGCGGACACGTCTTCGGCGGAGAACAGCAGCTTCAGTGCGGGCGATACTTCGTGCCGGTCTTCCTGGCCCGCCAGGCGGGTCAGGATGTGGTTCTCTTTCATCTTCTGCACCGCCGCGGCGACGCGACGGTTGAACCCGGCGCGGTCGGTGGAGAGGTTCTTCTCGTAGATCGCCAGCGCTTCGGCCATCTCGGTGTCGGCCACGACCGCGCGATTGCCACGCGCGTCGGCCTCGGCCAGCTGCTGGCGCAGGTACAGCAGCAGCACCGAGTCGATGAAGGTCAACGGCGAGCTGCGCAGCAGTACCGGCGCTTCGACATCTTCGGTGTCGGCCTGGCGGGTGAAGGCCACGCCACTGTCGCGGTCCAGCACCAGTTCCAGGAACAGGTCGGCCAGCGAGGAGCGGATGGCCGCTTCACTGCGGATCAGCGCCGGCCACAGCTTGGGGTGGCGCAGCTGGTCGATGCTGGGGCCGATCAGCAGCTGGCACAGCGCGCGGCGCCCATCCAGCGGCAGCCGGCCGGTGTCGCCCAGGTAGTAGACGTCGTTGTTCCGCCGCGGCAGCGGTGTGACCACCACCGGCTCTGCGTCGAGGTCGGGTGCGTCACCGTCGATCAGGGTGGCGTCGTTGGAATCTTCATGCCAGCTCATGGCGTTTCTCCTGGGTGAACCAAACCAACGGGATACGGGCCCGCCGCCACTGTCCATCGCCGCCACGCCAATGCGCGGTTTCCTGTTCGCCTTCCACCACCGTGCCGTGGCGCGTGCCCAGCGACAGGTAGCCGATCACGCTGCCCAACCCCTGCGGCGCGTCGCGCTGCGACAGGGCCTGGGCAATGCTCAGCTTCGGTTGGATGGCCAGCAGGTCGTGCAGGTCGCGGCGCAGGGTGCGGAAGTCGATTTCCGACGAAGCCACCAGGTCGCCGACGCTTTCCAGCGAAATGCTGGCGGCATCGTTGCGCTGCACGCTGCCATCGACGTGGGCGCTGCGCGGGTCATGCAGTTTCCACTGCGACCACGAGCGCAGGCGGCTGGTGGTCAGCTGCAGGTCGCGGCCGATCGGCCGCTGGGCGGTGAATTCATCGCGCAGCGCCAGTGCTTCGGACTGCGCCTGCTTGAGCAGCTGGTTGAGCCGGCGCTGCTCAAGATACCCACGGCTCTGCACGAAGCCGCGCAGGCTGCGTGCGAAGTGCTGCAGGACATCGTGGACCTGGCCGCCGCGGTCGAGCATGGTGCCGGTGAAGCCGCGCAGGAAGGCGCGCTCGTCGCGGTCCAGCTTGCGGGCGAAGCCGCGCGCGAGCACGGTCTCCAGCGCCGCATCCAGCTGGGCGCTCTGTTCAGCATCGTTGAGCAGCCGCCAGAACGCCTGGAAGCTGCGCCCGGCGTCGCTGTCGCCGATCACATCCACGCCCTCGAACAGCCGCGACAGCACGTCGCCGCGTTCGCTCTCGTCGTCGATGATGCGTTCGCGGAACTCGCGGTTGAGCCGTTCGAAGTCGTCGCGGACACGGCGGAAGTCTTCAGTGAGATCGTCGGCCAGGCCGATGATCTGGCGCGCCCGCTCCAGCGCGCGCTTGCCATCCAGGGTCGCCACGCGGCCAACGCCGACCCGCGCGATCTCCGCGTCGATGCGGTCGCGCTCGTCGCGCAGCGCCGACAGGCGCGCGTCCGGATCGGATTCGGTCTGCGCGGCCAGCTGCGAGAGCTGCTCGATGACCAGCGCCAACCGGCTTTCGGTGGCCGCCACGCGCGTCTGCTCCAGGCTGTCGGCGAAACGGATCGCCTGCAGCGCCTGGGTGGACAGTTCGTACTGCTCCTGGTCGGCGCCCTCGGGCAGGCGCCGCTCCAGCCAGCCCTGGGCCAGCCAGTGGGCGATGTAGGCCTGGGCGGTGCGCGGCAGCTCGCGCGACAGTTCTTCGCCATTGAGCTGGTCCAGCGCGCGCTGCAGGCGCTCGTGCAGCGCTGCCGCCGGCAGGGTGCGCTCGCCGTCCATCAGCAGGCTCTGCAGCAGGCCGATGATCTCCGGGGCGTTGGCAGCGGCCAGCAGCTTCCACTGGGGCTGTTCGCGCAGGGTGCGGTAACGGGTGATGCGTTCGCGGTGCTTCATGCAGCCAGGACATCCGGATAGACGCCGCGCGGCCAGGCGCCGCGCAGCGGGAGGGGCATCGGCCCGGCACGCTCATGCCGGGCGCGCGGCGTACTCAGCGCTTGCCGCCCACTTCGATGAAGCGCAGGAACTCGGCCCGGGTGCGGGCGTCTTCGCGGAAGCTGCCCAGCATCTTGGAGGTGACCATGCTCACGCCGCGCTTGTGGATGCCGCGGGTGGTCATGCACTCGTGCGCACCTTCCACCACCACGCCCACGCCGATCGGCTGCAGCACGTCCTGGATGCACTGGGCGATCTGCGCGGTCATCTTTTCCTGGACCTGGAAGCGGCGGGCATAGGCCTCCACCACGCGGGCCAGCTTGCTGATGCCCACCACCTTGCCGGCCGGCAGGTAACCGACGTGCACGCGGCCGATGATCGGCGCCATGTGGTGTTCGCAGTGGCTTTCGTACTCGATGTCGCGCAGCACGATCAGTTCGTCGTAGCCGGCAACCTCTTCGAAGGTCCGTTCCATGTAGGCACGCGGGTCGTCGCGGTAGCCGCTGAACCAGTCGCCATAGGCTTCGGCGACGCGCCGCGGGGTGTCCAGCAGTCCTTCACGGGAGGGATCTTCACCCGCCCAGCGCAGCAGGGTGCGCACGGCCGATTCGGCCTCGTCCTGGGTCACCGGGGTCACGTCGTTGTCTTGTTTGCTCATTACATACAGCACCCGAAGGGGGGCGAGCATCGTACCCGACAGAGCCCCCGGGCGTCCCCCGGCCGTTGGGCTGCGGTTGGGCTGGGGGTATTGATAGGAATGAAATTAGTAGTATCCTATCTATCTGCCATGAAACGCTCCCTCGACGAACGCACCCAGCTGCAGATGCAGCTCAGCTCCGGCCTGCTCCACTCAGGGCGGCAATGGCAGCGCCTGGCCGACCAGGCGTTGGGCAGCTATGGCATTTCCGCCGCCTGCACCATGCCGCTGCTGATGATCGGCCGCGCCGGCGGTGGTATCCGCCAGGTCACCCTGGCTCAACAGCTGGGCATGGAAGGCCCCTCGCTGGTGCGCCTGCTGGACAAGCTGTCGGCCAGCGAGCTGGTGCGCCGCGAAAGCGATGCCAGCGACCGCCGGGCCAACCTGCTGTGGCTGACCGACAAGGGCGAGGCGCTGGTAAGTGCGCTGGAGAGCCAGCTGATCGGCCTGCGCCAGGACGTGTTCGGCGAGCTGACCACCGAGGAACTGCGCACCGTGCTGAAGCTCTGGAAGCTGCTGGCCGAGGCGTCCGACCGCGTGACGTAAGCCGCTGCCCTGCCCCACCTCCCGGTGTTGTCCTGCGACGCCGTGGTGTTCCCCTTTCCGCTTTCCTGCGAACTTCCTGCCCCGATGTACGGTGAATTCAGTCTCTATGGTGTGTTCGTCCCGACCCTGCTCGGGCTGATGCTGCTGGCCTACCTGCTCAAGAGCGGGCTGCGCCTGGTCCTGCAGCGCACCGGCGCCTACCGCCACATCTGGCACCCCGCCCTGTTCAACCTGGCCGTGTACGTGATCGTGCTCGGCGGGTTGTTTTCCCTGATGCGTTGGATGCAATCGTGAACAAGATCCTCAAGCACACCTTCCCGGTCGTCCTGACCGTGGTTGCCGTCATTGCCGCCCTGCTGGTGCTGCGCCACCTGTGGTCGTACTACATGGACGAACCGTGGACCCGCGATGCGCACGTCAGCGCGGACGTGGTCCAGGTCGCGCCGGACGTGTCCGGGCTGGTGGAAGCGGTGAAGGTGGCCGACAACCAGCCGGTGAAGCGCGGTGAGGTCCTGTTCGTGGTGGACCGGGCGCGTTACCAGATCGCGCTGGAACAGGCCCAGGCCACGCTGGGCGAACGCCGCGCCACGCTGGAGCAGCTGCGGCGCGAGATCGCCCGCGACCGCAGCCTGCAGGACCTGGTGGCCGCCGAGGACGCCGAAGTCCGCCGCGCCAAGCTGCAGGCCGCGCAGGCGTCCACCGCCACCGCGCAGGCCGCGGTGGACCTGGCCAAGCTCAACCTGGCCCGCACTGAAGTACGCAGCCCCAGCGACGGCCACGTCAACGACCGCACCGTGCGCGCCGGCGACTACGTTACCGCGGGCCGCCCGGTGATGGCGGTACTGGATACCGGCTCGTTCCGGGTGGATGGCTACTTCGAGGAAACCCGCCTGCGCGGCGTGCATGCCGGGCAGAAGGTCGACATCCGCCTGATGGGCGAGGCGCAGCCGCTGCAGGGCCACGTGCAGAGCATCGCCGCCGGCATCGAGGATCGTTACCGCAGCGAAGGCTCCAGCCTGCTGCCGAACGTGACCCCGGCGTTCGACTGGGTGCGGCTGGCCCAGCGCATCCCGGTGCGCATCCACATCGACACCATTCCCACCGGCGTGAACCTGATCGCCGGGCGCACCGCCACGGTCACCATCGAGCCGGACGCCGCCACTCCCACCCCCACGCCGGCGCAACCGGCACGGGCGGCACTGTGAACCGCCCGACCCTGCACCGCATCGCCTTCGCCCTGGCGCTGACCAGCAGCCTGGCCGCATGCCGCACGGTCGGCCCGGATTACGCGGTACCGGCCGGTTCGGCTTTCCAGCGCCCTGAGGCCAACGCGGCGTTCATCGACACCGCCAACCCGCAGGTGGCACCAGGCGCCGAGCTGCCGGCACGCTGGTGGGAGCTGTACCAGGACGCCACGCTAAATGGACTGGTGGAACAGGCGCTGCGCGACAACGTGGAACTGAAGGTGGCCGATGCCAACCTGCGCCGCGCCGCCGCCGTGTACGAGCAGGCGCTGGATGCCGGTGGTTTCGAATACGAAGCCGAGGCCGGGGTCAGCCGCGCGCAGCTGTCGGCCGAATCGTTCCTGCTCGAGCACGAGCTGCCGCCGATCAACCTGGCCGACGGCAAGTTCGCGGTGTCCTACCAGTTCGACCTGTTCGGCAAGCTCAAGCGCGCCTCCGAAGCCGCGCGGGCCGATGAGCAGTCGGTGGCCGCGGCGATGGACCTGGCACGGGTTTCTCTGGTGGCCCAGGTCGCCGGCAGCTACGTGGAGATCTGCCACGCCAACCACGAACTGCACGTGGCCGAACACTCCCTGCAGCTGCAGCAGCGCAGCCGCGAGGTGACCCAGCGGCTGATCAGCGCCGGGCGCGGCACGCCGCCGGAGCTGGCCCGCGCCAATGCGCAGGTGGCGATGCTGGAAGCCGCACTGCCGCCGCTGCAGGCGCAGCGCCAGGCCTCCGAATACCAGCTGGCCGCCCTGCTCGGCCGCACCCCGGGCCAGCTGCCCGAGGGCGTGGACGCGTGCGACCACGCCCCGACCCTGGCCCAGCCGCTGCCGGTGGGCGATGGCCGCGCGCTGCTGCAGCGCCGCCCCGACATCCGCCAGGCCGAACGGAAGCTGGCTGCGGCCACCGCGCGGATCGGCGTGGCCACCGCCGAGCTGTACCCGGACATCCGCCTGGGCGCGTCGCTGGGCGCGGCCGGCCTGCTCGCCGATTTCGGCGAGCCGCTGACCCAGCAGTGGTCGTTCGGCCCGCTGATCTCGTGGACGCTGCCGTCCTCGGGCACCCACGCGCGCATCCACGCCACCGAAGCCGGGGCCGATGCGGCGCTGGCCGAGTTCGACCACAGCGTGCTGCAGGCGCTGCGCGAAACCCAGACCGCGCTCAGCCGCTACGCACACGACCTGCAGCGCCTGCAGTCGCTGCAGCAGGCGCAGGCCCAGGCGGCGCTGGCCGCCGAGCAGAACCGCCGGCTGTACCAGGGCGGGCGCACCCCGTACCTGTCCAGCCTGGACGCCGACCGCACCCTGGTGTCGGCCGATGCCACGCTCGCGCAGCAGCAGGCGCAGGTCTCGCGCGACCAGATCCAGCTGTTCCTGGTCCTAGGCGGCGGCTGGAACGCCGACGCCGCACCGACAACGTCAACGCCGACAGGCGCGCAGACGGTAGTGCCGACTGTTAGTCGGCATGCTGTTAGTCGGCAAGCTGCCAGTCGGCACACCACAACCCAGCAGCACTAACCCAATGCTCCTGCTCGACCGCCAAGCCTGGCTGTTCTCGGTAAAGACCTTCCTGGCCGCCCTCGCCGCGCTCTACATCGGCCTGGCCGGCAATCTGTCACGCCCGTACTGGGCGATGGCCACCGTCTACATCGTCACCCAACCGATGCTGGGCCCGACCCGGGCCAAGGGCGTGTACCGCATCGTCGGCACGCTCATTGCCGGCGCGGCCACGCTGTGGATGCTGCCGCACCTGGTGGAAACCCCGCTGCTGTTGAGCGCGGCGATGTCGCTGTGGCTGTCGGCGTGCCTGTTCATCGCCCTGCTCAACCGCGGCCCGCGCGGCTATGCGTTCCTGCTGGCCGGTTACACCACCGCGTTCATCGGCTTCCCCGCCGTGACCTCGCCGGACACCATCTTCGACACCGTGGTGGCGCGCAGCGAGGAAATCATCCTGGGCACGGTGGTGGCGGTGCTGTTCGCCTCGCTGTTCTTCCCGACCTCGGCGCGGCCGATGCTGCGCGCGCGGATCGGCAACTGGATGGACGATGCCGCGCAATGGTGCCGGCAGATCCTGCTGCGCGGCCAGGCCCATGGCCCGCGCAACCGGCTGGCCGCCGACCTGGTGCAGTTCGAGGCGCTGATCGAGTTCCTGCGCCGCGATGACCCGCGCCACGCAGGCGCAGCGGTGTCCATGGAGCGCCTGCGCGAACGCATGTTGCTGATGCTGCCGGTGCTGTCGTCCATCGCCGACCGGCTGGGCGCGCTGCGCGCCGGCGGCCGCACGCTGCCGCCGGGGCTGGAGCCGCTGGTGAACGACATCGCGCACTGGCTGGAACAGCCGGGCCGCTCCAGCGCCAGCGAGTACGCCGCCCTGCGCGCGCGCATCCTGGCGCTGAAGCCGGCGGTGGATGGCGAGCTGGACCACCTGCTGCTGGTGACCCTGCTACTCCGGCTGGAGGAGCTGGTGGACCTGTGGCAGGACTGCGCCACGCTGCACCAGGCCATCGAGAACGGGACCGCGCCGCACGACGTCGCCCACTACAGGATCAACGCCAAGCGCCTGGGCGCCAGCCGCCACGTGGACTACGGCATGGCGCTGTTCTCGGCGGCCAGTGCCGGCGTGGCGCTGATGACCTACTGCGCGCTGTGGATCGGGCTGGGCTGGGAAGGCGGTGGCAACGGCGCGATGATGGCCGCGGTGGCCGCCGCGTTCTTCGCCGCGCAGGACGACCCGGCGCCGAGCATGCTGCAGTTCCTGCTGTGGGCGATCGTGGCCAGCCTGGTGGCGGCGGTGTACCTGTTCGGCATATTCCCGGCGGTGCACGACTTCGGCAGCCTGGCGCTGGTGCTGGCGGTGATCTTCCTGCCGCTGGGGCTGCTGCTGCACCGGCCCAAGACCGCGCTGATCGGGCTGCCGTTGACGGTCAACCTGGTGGCGCTGCTCAACGTGCAGAACACCTACAACGCCAACATCCAGAGCTTCATCAATTCGTCGGTGGCGATGTTCATCGGCATTGGCTTTGCCGTTGTCATGACCCGCCTGTTCCGCTCGGTGGGCGCTGAATGGACCGCCCGCCGCCTGGTGCGCCAGGGCTGGACCACGCTGGCCGAAGCGGCCGAAGGCCGTGGCCAGCAGGACCGCCAGCAGTTCGCCGCGCGCATGCTGGACCTGCTGGGCCTGCTCGCCCCGCGCCTGGCGGCCACCCCCGAAGGCAGCGACATCGCCTCGGTGGACATGCTCACCGAGGCCCGCATCGGCCTGAACATCCTGCAGCTGCGCCGGGCACGGCATGGGCTGCCGGCGGCGAGCATGCAGGCGATCGAGGCGATCCTGGACGACGTGGCCACGCATTACCGCGCCCAGGTGGCGCTGCGCCGGCCCCAGCCCGCGCCGCCCGCGCTGCAGGCCAAGCTGGAGGCCTCGCTGAAGCGGGTGCAGACGGTGGATGCCGGCAAGGCGCGTGATGAAGCGCTGATGGGCGTTCTGGGGCTGCGCTATGCACTGTTCCCGGAGCAGCCGGCGGTCACACAGGGGGGAGTATCCTGACGCCCTGCATTCCTGCATGGAACAAGGTAATCCCAATGAGTTACGACGTGATGGTGTTCGACCCGGCCGTGGCGCCGCGCGAAGCGGAGGCGTTCCTGCAGTGGTACAACGCGCAGACCGAATGGAACGAGAAGCACGAGTACGACGACGCCGCCGTCTCGGTGCCGGCGCTGCAGGCCTTCTTCACCGAACTGGCCGAAGATTTCCCGCCGATGGACGGCCCGCTGTCCGATGACGAGGATGACCGCCCGCAGGTGACCGACTACAGCATCGGCACCCATATCATCTATGCCTCGTTCGACGACGAGGTGGCTGAAGACGCCCATGGCCAGGTGCAGATCCTGGCCAACAAGCACCAGATCGGCTTCTTCGATGTCAGCGGCGACGGTGCGATCGTGTACCCGGACGGCACCGTGCTGATTCCCGGGGAAGAAGAAGAAGAAGGCGACGCCTGATTCTGTAGGCGGCGGTAGCGCCTTTCTCTACCAGAGTTCGCCTTGGGCGGGCTCTGCAGGTGCAGCCGGGCAAGGCCCGGCTGCACCCTCCAGTCGCTGCGCCAGCCCGGACAACCGGCTGGCATGCCGCGCCAACGCGGCCTGCATCACCTCTGCGCTGCCCAGCACATGCAACGCCTGCCGCGCGCGGGTCATGCCGGTGTACACCAGCTCGCGCGACAGCACCCGGTTGTCGCGCCGAGGCAGCTGCAACCAGACCTCATCGAATTCCGAGCCCTGTGCCTTGTGCACGGTCATGGCGAAGGCACTTTCATGGGCGGGCAACGCGGCCGGATGGAAGGCGCGTGGCTGCTCCGGGCTGTCGCCGGGGAACCAGGCCAGCATCGCGCCTTCGCGGCTGCGCAGGCACAAGCCGATATCGCCGTTGAACAACCGGTGCCGGTAACTGTTTTCGGTGATCAGCAGCAGCCGGCCGTGGAAATAGCGCGGGCCACTGCCCGGGCGCGCGCTGCCGGCCAGGGCGGCTTCGATCCGCTCGTTCAGCCCGCGCGCACCCTGCGGACCCTCGCGCAGCGCGGTGAGCAGGCGCAGCCGGCCGGCCTGCGCCAGCGCCTGCACCGGATCATCGGCTTCGCCCAACCCGCGCCAGTGCGCCAGCAGGGTGTGCCGGTGCTGCAGCAGTGGGTCGACCTGGTCTTCGTGGAACGCCACGCCCGCCAGGGTACCGCCGCGCAGCAGCTGCAGCGCGGTGGCGCTGTCGCCCTCGCGCACCGCGCGCGCCAGCGGCGCCAGGTCCAGCGCATCGCTCTGCCGGTAGCCGCGCTGCAGCTGTACGCGGCGACCGGCGAACGCGCGGGGCGGGGCCAGCGGCAGCAACGCAGGGCCGGCCAGCAACGGGCGCAGCGCGGCCGCGTCATCGGCCTGGGTGCCCAGGCCGTCGCCGCTGGCCTGCAGGATCGCGCTGAGCACGTCGCCGGCTTCCACCGACGGCAGCTGGTCCGGGTCGCCCAGCAGCACCAGCCGGGTGCCGCTGGCCACCGCTTCGACCAGCTTGGTCATCAGCGGCAGGTCGATCATCGAGGCCTCGTCCACGACCACGATGTCGTACGGCAGCGGGTTGTCGGCGTGGTGGCGGAAGCGTGGCGAATCGGGAATGACGCCCAGCAGCCGGTGCAGGGTCGCCCCGGTGGTCGGCATGGCCTCGGCCAGTTCGGACGCGACACCGACCAGGCGCAGCCGCTGCAGCGCCTGGCGCAGGCTGTCGGCCATGCGCTCGGCGGCGCGGCCGGTGGGGGCGGCCAGTGCCACTCGTGGCAGGGCCGCACCGGCCTGCTGCGCCTGCGCGGCCAGCAGCACCAGCAGGCGCGCGATGGTGGTGGTCTTGCCGGTACCGGGGCCACCGGTGACCAGCACCAGCGGATGAAGCAGCGCTACTGCAGCCGCGCGCGCCTGGTGGTCCATGCCCTCCAGCGCCTGCGGGAACAGCTGGGCGAACAGCGTGGCGAGCCCGCCCGGATCGTGCGCCGGCAAAGAATGCGCGGCGATGCGCTGCAGGCCGAGTGCCAAACGGCGTTCGTATTCGCGGTAACGGCGCAGGTACAGCAGGCCGTGTTCGAGCACCAGCGGTGCATCGGCGGCCAGCACGTCGTCGCTGTCGGGCGATGCCACCCACGGCGATGCACGCAGCTGCGCCAGCCATGTGTCCGGCGAAGGCCAGTCCAGCTCGGCATCCACCAACCGCCGGGGCGCTGCCGGGTCGACGCCGGCGTGGCCCTGCGCCACCGCCAGCGAGGCCAGCGCGGCGGCAGCCAGCACCGCATCCGGCGTATCCGGCTGCAGCCGGCGCAGGCTCTGCGCCAGCGCATGGTCGAGCGTGCGCAGGGTGCCCTGCTTCAGCAGTGCGTCGAGCAGGCTCATGCCTCACCCCGCGCGCGTGCCACCAGTTCGGCGTGCTTCTCGGGGCCGCCTGCGAACAGTGCATCCATTGCCTCGACCAGGGCCGGGGCAAAACGCTGCGCGTGCACGCCCGGTGCGTCCGCGCGCCCCGCTTCCAGGCCACGGCAGAACAGATAGCGGATGCCGCCCAGGTCGCGCTCCTGTGTGTAGTGGCTGCCCAGCCGGAAGCGCAGCCAGCGGTGAAGTGCCACGGAGTAGATCAAGGCCTGCAGGTCGTACTCGCTGCTTTGCATGGCGGCCGCCAGGCGCGCGGCGTCGTAGCCGGGCAAGCGGTTGGATTTGTAGTCGAGCACGTACCAGCGTCCATCGCGCACGTAAGTCAGGTCGATCTTGCCGGTCATCAGCCCCTCGAGCTGGCGTCGCGTGCCAAAGCCGCGGCGGTCCGGCACCAGCCCGTGGTGGTGCAGCAGCTGCAGCAGCGCCGGCACCGCGGTGGGCTGCATGGCGAAGTGGAACTCGATTTCGGCCCGCCGGTCGTGCAGCGGTACGCTGTGCAGCGCGCCGCCTTCGGGCAGCTGCACGGTCAGGGTCTGGCCGACCAGCGGCACCAGCACCGCCACGCCGTCGTCCAGGTCGGCATCGGCGTAGCCTTCGCTGCGCAGCGATTCGCGCAGCACCTCGGTCTCATCGCCCGGTGCCGGGTCGCCCGCGCGCCAGTCGGCCCAGCGCGCGAAATCGGTGTTCTCCAGTGCATCGTGCAGCACGTTGCCGAAGCGGCTGCCCATGAAGCGCGGGTCGATCTCCGGCTGCGGCTCACCGGGCGCGGGCGGTTCCACTTCCAGCGGCAGTTCCACGCCGGCCGGTTCGTCGGCTGCCGGAGCTGGCGCTTCGGTAGCCACCGCGTCGGTGTCGTGGCCGGCGTCGGCGTGGGCCAGCTGGGTGAAGCTGTACACCCACCAGTCGTGTGGCACCCGCCGGGTGATGGCGCGCACCGGCGGCAGTTCGCCTTCGCGCTGCACAGGCAGCTGCGCCGGGCGTGGCTCCACCGGGCCTTCGATCACCGCGATGTCCGGGTGCGCGCGCAGCGCTTCCAGGTCGGACAGCATCGGCGCCAGCCGCGTCTTCGCCAGCCCGGCAAGGTCCCCGGCCGCGATCCACAACGCATGCTCGGCGCGGGTCAGGCCCACATACAGCAGGCGCGCGTCTTCAGCACGCTGCTCCTGTGCGCTGCGCTCGCTGGCCGCGCTCCAGGCCTCGTCCTTGTCCAGCTTCCAGTGCAGCTCGCGGCGACCGTCGGCGTACACGGTGCAGTTGGAGTCGGTGTTGCCGCCACCGCTGTCGATGCCCACGAACGGCAGGAACACCAGCGGGTATTCCAGCCCCTTGCTCTTGTGCAGGGTGATGATCTGCACCCGGCGCGCATCCGATTCCAGCCGCAGCAGCTGTTGTTCATCGTCCTGGTCGGCGTGCGCCATCTGCACCTGCAGCCAGTCCAGCAGGCCGTGCATGCCCAGCGCCTGGCCCGCGGCCTGCTGCAGCAGCTCGCCGAGCTGCAGGTAGTTGGTGAGCCGGCGTTCGCCATCCAGCAGGCCCAGCAGGCGCTCGGCGTGTTCGGCGCACAGGTCGGCGATGACCGCGAACGGCCCGCCGCGCAGCCAGCGTTCCCGCCACAGCAGCAGCCGGGTCTGGAACGCGCGCTGCGGGTCGCCGTCGCGCTCCATCGCGTCGATGGAGGCGGCGTTTTCGCCCAGCAGCACGGTCGACAGCGCCGCGCGCAGGCGGCCTTCATCGGCCGGCTGCAGCAGGGCCAGCAGCAGCACGCGCAGCTCGCGGGCTTCGGCGGTCGCATACAGGCTCTGCTTGCCGGCAGCCACCGCCGGAATGCCCACCGCGCTCAGCGCGCGCTGGATGCGGGTGGCTTCGTGGTGGCGCCGCACCAGCACTGCGATGTCGCCTGGCTGCACCGTCTGCCCGCGCAGCAGCGCGCGGCCTTCGCGACCCTCCAGCAGCACCTGGTGGATCGCGGCCACGCAGGCGTCGGTGGCCTGCTGGCGCGAGGGGTCTGCTTTGAAGTCAGCACCATCGTCACTGCGCAGCAGGCGCAGGGTCAGCCCGGGTGCGGGCTGGCCATCGCGCAGGAAATCGGCATCGCTGCGGGTACTGCCCGGCAGCACCGGTTCAAAGGCGATGTCCGCTTCCAGGAACGCGCGCTCGCCTGCGGCGTCGTACAACGCCTGCAGCGCGCGCAGCACGCCGGGGCGCGAACGGAAGTTGCGGTTCAACGCCGGTGCGGCCTCTGCTTCGCGCTTGGCCTTGAGGTAGGTGTGGATATCGCCGCCGCGGAACCCGTAGATGGCCTGCTTGGGATCGCCGATCAGGAACAGCGCCGGCGCCAGCCCGGCGTCGCGGGTTTCGGGCGAATCGCCAAACACGCGCTGGAAGATGCCCCACTGGCGGTCGTCGGTGTCCTGGAACTCGTCCACCAGCGCAATGGCGTACTGTGCGCGCAGCTGCTGCACCAGCGCCGCGCGGTGCGGGCCCTCCAGTGCGGCGGCCACGCCGTCGATCAGGTCATCGTAGGTCTGCACGCGGCCGACCCGCTTGAGTTCGTCCAGGCGCGCACGGGCCTGCCCGCGCAGCTGGTGCAGCAGCAGCAGCGCCTGCTGCCGCAGCCACTGGTCGCAGGCATCGGCGGCGTGCCACCAGGTCTGCAGCGCATCGAACAGCGGCGAGGCCGGGCAATGGCCCTGCTGGTCCTCCTTGCAGAACCCGAGCAACGCCACCGGCAGCAGCTTGCCCAGGTGCGAGGTGGAACCACGCGGCCAGGTGCGCGCTGCACGACCGGCCAGCAGCTCGGCAAAGGCTTTGTCGAAGCTCGGCCTCCGCGCGCGGCGACCGTCGAAGAGCTTGCGCTCGAAGGCGTTGGCGATGCTGGCCTGGGCGGCGTCGACATGCGCGTCGATCGCACTGCCGAGCGCCTCGGCGGCCACCTGCAGCGCGGGGCTGGGATCCTCCAGGTGCTGTTGCGGCAACGCGGGCAGCAGCGGCAATGGCTTGATCAGCGCCGACAGGTCGCGCGCCAGCGCATCGGGCGCGGACCACAACCGGGTCAACGCATCCACCGTGGCCGGGTCGTTGGCATGCACGCGCCACAGGTCGGCCGCCAGCTGGTCGTGCAGTTCGCGTTCGCTGGGCAGCAGCGTGGGCGGGTCGAAGGTATGCCCGCTTTCCAGCGCGTGCTCGCGCAGCACGCGGGTGCAGAAGCCATGGATGGTGAAGATCGAGGCCAGGTCGATCTCATCGGCGGCGGTCTGCAGGCGCTGGGCCAACGCTGCGGGTGTTTCCCGGCCCAGCGCCAGTTCGCGCTGCAGCAGGTAGCGGGTCAGCTGCACCTCGGGTGCGTCGTCGGCGGCCGGTGCGCGCGCCAGCAGCTGCGCGGCCAGCGCCAGGCGCTCTCGGATGCGCTTGCGCAGTTCCTGGGTGGCCGCGTCGGTGAAGGTCACCGCCAGGATCTGGCCGATGCGGTAACCCTGCTCCACCACCAGCCGGGTGAACAGCGTGGCCAGGGTGAAGGTCTTGCCGGTGCCGGCGCTGGCCTCGATCAGGCGCACGCCGTCCAGCGGCAGCGACAGGTACGGGTCGTCCTGCAGCATCAGCCCGCTCATGCCACGGCTCCTTCGTCGCTGAAGCCCTGGAACACCCGGCCCTCGCGGACCGCACTGAACACCACGAAGCTGGTGTGCAGCAGCTGTTGATAGCTGTCTGCGTCGGCGAACGGATCGCGGCCGCGCAGGGCCAGCTGCACCGCATCGCCGCTGGCTTCGCCCCAGCGGCGTTCGCCGCCATGCCATTGCGCCCAGCCTTCGCTTTCACGCTTGGCGGCGGGCGCGCGGTACAGCGTCCAGGCGGTGTACGGCCCGTACAACAGGGGCGCGCACATGCCTTCGCGACGCAGCTGCAGCAGCGCCTGCAGCGCCGCCCTGGCGGTGGGCGCGGGCACTGCAGGCAGCACGTGCGGCCCTACCCCGTCGTCGCCGCCGTCGTGGAATTCGACCAGCGCCAGTGCATCGCCGGCGGCGTTGGCCAGCAGCCAGTCCAGCCCATGCCGGATCGCCGCCGGGCCGTTCAAGCTGCCCGCGCGCAGGCGCACGATGCCCTGCGGGTGGATGTCGTCCACCCGCCCATGCAGGCGCACGCCATCGATCTCCACCTCATAGCGGCGGCTGTCGGCGTCGCTGTCGCCACGCCATTGGGCCAGTGCCAACGCATACGGGCGGGTCTGCTCCTGCAGGGCCTGGAACTGGCGTTCGCCCAGTGCGCCCGACGGCAGCAGCGCGCGGGCGCGCAGGCGTGCATAGAGAGGGGTGTCATCGCCCTGCAGGGTCGCCTCGATCACCGCGTGCTGCAGCAGGCGCTGCTCCAGTCCCCGGCCGGCCAGCACCAGTGGCTCCAGGTCGTCGGCGGTGGTCAGGTCATCGGGCAGGCGCAGGCCCAGCCGCTGCGACAGGAACTGCCCGGCGGGATCGACCAGGAAGCGGCGCAGCGCGTCCAGCGAGAGTTCGGGCGCGCCCTCCTGCTCCAGCGGCGCCAGCGCCTGCTCGAACCACGCCGGCGGCGCGCGACGCACGCTGCCCAGCGAACCGGCGGCCGGGTGCCACTGCTGGCGGTAGCTGAAACGTCGCGGCTCATCGCCGCCACCGAAGGCGGCCGGCGAGAACGGCTGCAGCGAATGGCGCACGGTCAGCTGCTTTGCCGCCGCCGAGGGATCCTCATGGTATTCGGCGGCGGCATCGATCAGCTCGCTGACCAGCACCGAGGGCTCGCGTACGCTGCCATCGCGCGGATCGGCGCCCAGGTAGCTCAGGTAGAACACATCCTGCGCCGAGGCGAACAGCTGCAGGAACAGGAAACGGTCGTCCTCGCGCAGCGAGCGGTCGCCGTGGCGGCGCTTGTCGGTACCCAGTTCGGCAGTGAGCTGGTTGAGCCCGGCGGCCGGGTCGCGGCGCGGGAAATCGCCATCGTTCAGGCCGAGCACGCAGATCACCCGGAACGGCAGCAGCCGCATCGGCACCATGCGCCCGAAGCTGATGCCACCGGTGAGCAGCGGCGCGCGCGTGTCGGCCTCGCTCAAGGCGCCGGCGAAATGTGCGCGCACTACCTCTGGCGGTACCGTACCGGTGAACCCGGCGCGTTCGGAATCGCGGGCGAACTCGTTGACCAGCTTGCGCAGCCGTTCCAGCGCGCGCTGGCTGCTGGCCGCTTCCGGTGCCTCGGGCAACAGCGCATCCAGCATGGCCAGCAGGCGCTGGCGCCAGTGCGCCGGTGTCAGCGCCTCGCCCAGTGCGCGCTGGTAACGGGCCAGTACCCGCATCAGCCCAAGCAGGCGGTCAAGCGCATCCAGCGCGCTGCCCTCCAGCTCCGGCCACGGCGCCACCCCGGCGATGTCGCCGTCGCTGCCGCTGGCATGGCCCAGCAGCAGGCGGTCCAGCGCGAACTGCCAGGTGTAGGCATCATCGTCCGGTGCCTGGTGCTGCGCGCGGTGCGCCGCACTCAAGCCCCAGCGCGCACCGGCGGCCTGCAGCCAGTCGTGCAGGCGGTCGAACGCGGCCGCATCCAGCCCGGCCGCTTCGGCCAGCGGCGCGCTCGCCAGCAGGTCCAGCACTTCATTGAGGCCAAAGCGCGACACCGGCAATCCCAGCAGGTGGACGAACACATCGGCGAGTGGTTCGCCGGTCAGCGGACTGGTATCGGCCAGGGCGTAGGGAATGTGGTCTTCGCCACCGCTGCGGCCGCCGAACACCGCTTCCAGGTACGGCACGTAGGGGTCGATGTCCGGTGCCAGCACCGCGATGTCGCGTGCCTCCAACGGCGGATCGAAGCGCGGGTCCTGCAGCAGCGCACGCAGCTGGTCGTGCAGCACCTGCAGTTCGCGCAGGCGGGTGTGGCAGGCATGCACCTGCAGGCTGGGGTCGTTGCGCAGCAGCCCCGGGCGCAGCGCACCGGCCGGTTGCGCGCGGCGGTGGAACAGGTCGCGCTGCAGGCGGTGCAGCAGGCTGTCGGACAGGCCGCCGTGCGCCATGTCCGGGCGCGCGTCGTCTTCGGGATCGTCGTAGGCCGCGATCTCACCGGACGGATGCACCACTTCATAGCTGCCCAGCACCGCCATGAAGTCGCGCCCTGCCGCGCCCCAGGCCTGCAGCAGGCGGTTCTCATCGCTGCCATTGCCGAACGGATCAACCGCGCCAGCACGCAGCCGCCCGCCCAGCGTCTGCAGGTCGCCCCAGTAGGAACGCGTCGGCGTGGGCAGGTAGAAGTGCAGCGTGCCGACCCGCGCCTGGGTGGCCACCACGCGCAGCACATCCGGCGAGACGTTCAAGGTGGCGAAGGCGAACAGGCGCGGCGGCAGCCCCGCCGGCAATGGACGGTCCGCGCCTTCGAAGCCGTCGAGATAAGCATGGATGCGGCGCGCGCGGTACTGGTGGCCGCTGCCGATGTGGCGCCACAGGATCGCCTGCGGATCCAGCGGGTCGGCGCCGGCCTCCCAGCGCAGCAGCCAGTCGCGGCGCCAGGCCTGGTACTTCTCGAACACCGAGGCCAGCTCCCCGGCCAGCGCCCACGGCTTGAGCGGGTCGGGCTGGGACAGGTACGCCTGCAGCGCGCGCAGCGGCGGCTGCGCCATCAGCAGCGGGTCGGTCAGCGCGGCGTACAGCTTCCAGTGCAGCGCGGCGGCAGTGAGGTCGTCATGTTCGCCCGGCACATTGGCATTGAGCGCGCGGGCCACGAACTCGCCCGGGGTCAGGAACGCCAGGTTGGCGGCAATGCCATACTCCGCCGCCAGGGTGGACTGCAGCCAGCGCCGCATCGCCACCTGGGGAATCAGCACCACGTCCGGCTCCAGGATCGACTGCCCCGCCACCGGCTCGCGCAGGGTGCGGGCCAGCAGCGCGGCCAGCACGTCGAGCGAATTGGAGTGGTACAGGCGGAAGTCTGAAGCGGGGTCGGTCATCGCGGCAGTGTGCCGCAGCCCGGCGCCAATCTCGACCCTCGCCGATACGGGCGGCAGGCCGGTGACGTCTGTGACCTCCCGCACAGATCAGGGCGGTACGCAGTGTTGCGGGCCGGGAACCGCGCCGTGGCGGGGCTTGGGATGCCGACATGCGACAATACTGCACGGTCCAGTTCGGTTTTGTTCAGCCGCCCACCACGATCTTACAACGTTGGAATTTTGTTAATGGCGTCCATGACGGCTTCCGCAGAACCGCTGGTGCAGTTGGAGAACGTGCGTATTGATCGCGGCGGTCGGGCGATCCTGCGCGATGTTTCGCTGTCGGTACCGCGTGGCAGCATCACCGCCGTGCTAGGCCCGTCGGGCAGCGGCAAGTCGACGCTGCTGGCCGCCCTGACCGGCGAGCTGCGCCCCGCGGCGGGCAGCGTGACCCTGTTCGGCCAGCCGATTCCCACCGGCAGCAGCGCGTTGCGCGCGATGCGCCGCAGTGTCGGCGTGCTGCTGCAGGGCAATGGGCTGCTCACCGACCTGACCGTGGCAGAGAACGTGGCGCTGCCGTTGCGCACGCACACCAAGCTACCGGCGCCGGTGCTGCGCCGGCTGGTAGACATGAAGCTGCATGCGGTGGGCCTGCTGGCCGCCGCCGATGCCTGGCCGCGCGAGCTGTCCGGCGGCATGGCGCGCCGGGTGGCGCTGGCGCGCGCGCTGGCACTGGACCCACCGCTGATGATCTACGACGAACCGCTGACCGGGCTGGACCCGATCGCCAGCGGCGTGATCATGAGCCTGATCCAGCGCCTCAACCACAGCCTGGGCCTGACCAGCATCATCGTCAGCCACCATGTGCACGAGACCCTGCCGATCTGCGACCAGGTGATCGCCATTGCCAATGGCGGTGTGGTCTTCCAGGGCAGCCCGGCCGCGCTGGAGTCCAGCCAGGACCCG
Organism: Stenotrophomonas sp. CCNWLW57; assembly: GCF_037203925.1. NCBI lineage: Bacteria > Pseudomonadati > Pseudomonadota > Gammaproteobacteria > Lysobacterales > Lysobacteraceae > Stenotrophomonas > Stenotrophomonas sp. CCNWLW57. The sequence goes on along the minus strand of NZ_JBBCBJ010000006.1, from coordinate 314,943 downwards.
CTGCTGCGCCAGTTCCTGCACGGACAGCCGGACGGCCCGATCCCGTTCGATGCCGCGCCCCGCGCGAAGGTGGCCTGATGCCGTTCGTTGAAAGCACCCGTTCACTGGGCCGGGCCGGCCTGTTCTCGCTGACCGTGCTGCGCGGTTCGCTGCCGACCGCCGACTTCCTGGCCGAGCTCACCCGCGAGATCTACAAGGTGGGCGCGCGTTCGCTGCCGATCATCGCGGTGGGCGGTGCGTTCGTGGGCCTGGTGCTGACCCTGCAGGGCTACCGCACGCTCACCACGTTCGGCGCCGCAGATGCGCTGTCCACCCTGCTGGGCCTGTCGCTGTACCGCGAACTCGCACCGGTGCTGACCGCGCTGCTGTTCATTGGCCGCGCCGGCAGCTCGATTGCCGCCGAGCTGGGGCTGATGCGCGCCACCGACCAGATCAAGGCGCTGGAGCTGATGGCGATCGACCCGGTGGCGAAGGTGGTGGCACCGCGCTTCTGGGCGGCGGTGCTCACCGTGCCCCTGCTCACCGGCATCTTCTGTTCGTTGGCGATCAGCGCCAGCTACTTCGAAGCCGTGCACGTGCTGGGCCTGGACAACGGCGTGTTCTGGTCGGCGCTGAGCAACAGCGTGGATTTCTGGGACGATTTCGGCGTGGCAATGCTGAAGTCGGCCATTTTCGGCGGCACCGCCGCGCTGGTGGCGTCGTACGTGGGCTTCCACGCCGAGCCGACCATCGAGGGCACGTCGGTGGCCACCACCCGCGCGGTGGTGAACGCCTCGCTGCTGGTGCTGATGTTCAACTTCGTGCTGTCGGCCATGATGTTCCGCTGACCCGCACCCCCCTTTGATCAGATACGGTGAGATGAACATGGCCATCCGCGGTCCCAGACTCGAATTTTCCGTCGGCGCGTTCCTGCTGCTGGCGCTGGCCTCGCTGCTGGTGCTGGCGATGGCATCGACCAACCAGCGCTGGGGCTTTGGCAGCGAGGGCTATGAACTCAAGGCGCGCTTCACCCAGATCGGGCAGCTGCGCAAGCAGGCGCCGGTGAAGATCGGCGGCGTGGTGGTGGGCCAGGTGGGCAACATCGACCTGGACCCGGTCCGCTTCGATTCGATCGTCACCCTGAAGCTGGACCCGAAGTTCAAGGATCTGCCGGCCGATACCTCCGCCGGCATATTCACCAGCGGTTTGCTCGGCGAGAGCTATATCGGACTGCAACCGGGCGGTGACCCGGAGGTGCTCAAGTCCGGTGACGAGATCGTCTTCACCCAGCCAGCCGTGGACCTGATCCAGATGGTTGGCAAGTACATGTTCAGCGGCCCGGGCAATGCCGGCGCCGCTTCCCAGGAAGCTCCCGGCGCGGAAGCGCCGGCAACGGAACCGCAGAAATGAAAAAGACCCTGATTCCGGCGCTGCTCGCTTCGGCCCTGCTCGCCACCCTGCCCTCGCTGTCGTTCGCCCAGGCCGCCCCGGCCACCGCCGCCGCGCCGCAGAGCCAAGCCGGCAAGGTGGTGCTGGATGCCAGCACCCGCATCCTGAACACCCTGCAGCAGCGCCGTGCGGAGTTCAGCAAGAACCCGACCGCGCTGCGCAGCTATATCGACAGCGAGCTCAACCGCACCTTCGACCGTGATTACGCGGCGCGCCTGGTGCTGGGTTCCAACGCGCGCACGGCTTCGGACGCGGACGTGAAGCTGTTCGCCGATGCCATGGCCGACAACCTGATGCAGCGCTACGGTTCGGCCCTGCTGACCATCCAGGGCAAGCCGAGCTTCCGCCTGAAGGGCGAGCAGCCGCTGCCGGGCAATCGCGGGGTCAAGGTATCGACCGAGCTGCTGCGCGCCGGCAGCGAGTCGACCCCGGTCGAGTACCTGATGCGCAACGTCAACGGCCAGTGGAAGATCTTCGACGTCAATATCGAAGGCATTTCCTACGTGCAGACCTTCCGTACCCAGTTCGACGGCCCGCTGCGCCAGAAGGGCATCCAGGAAGTGGCCAAGGAACTGCGGGGCGGTACCCTGCAGGCCGGGCCGGCCGGTAATGGCAAGTAACGCCACCGTGCAGCTCGACGGTCCGCACGCCCGGTTCACCGGCGTGCTGGACCGCGATGCGGTCGTGGCGTTGTGGCCGCAGCTGAAGGCCCTCCCCGACAGCATCTCCCAGCTCGACCTGGCGGCGGTGGAGGGCGTGGACAGCGCCGGCCTGGCGCTGCTGGCCGAGCTGTCGGCGCGCACGCGCGCGAACGGGCGTACGCTGGTTCTCAACGGTACCCCTCCTGGTTTCACCGAACTCAGCGCCGCCTATCGGCTGGCGCCGTCCTTGGATTTCAATGCCCCTTCTGCCGCGAGCTGACATGAACGTCATACGCACCGCCTCCCTTCTCCTGCTGGCCTTGGCGCTGAGTGCCTGTGCAGCCAAGCCGGCTCGCGACAGTGCGCCCGCCAGCGTGGCGGTAGCGCCCGCCTCTGCACCGGCGGCTCCCGCAGCGGCCGACAGCGCCGCCGATGCAGCGACCTCGCCGACCGTCGCCAGCGCTGCGGCACCCATGGCCGTCGTTGATTCCGCCCAAGGCGATGGCGCGCCCGTGCCGGCCGCCACGGAGGTCGCGCCGACGGGTGCCGAGGACGACTTCGCCGCGTTGTACGGCGGTCCGGCGCCGACCGCCGACGGTGCCGAACCGGGCCGCTCGCCGTACGACCCGTGGGAAGGCTTCAACCGCCGCGTGCACGCGTTCAACAACGTGGTCGACCGCGCGGTCGCGCGCCCGCTGGCCACCGCTTACGTGAATGTCGTGCCGCGCTTCGCACGCACCGGCGTGACCAACTTCTTCAGCAACCTGCGCGCGCCGGTGACCATCACCAACCAGCTGCTGCAGGGCCGCCCCGGGGATGCCTGGGACAGCCTGGGCCGGTTCGTGATGAACTCCACGCTGGGCATCGGTGGTCTCTTCGACCCGGCCAGCCGCGCGCTGGTACCGCGCCGCAGTGAAGACTTCGGCCAGACGCTGGGTGCCTGGGGCTGGCGCAGCTCGCGCTACGTGGAACTGCCGTTCTTCGGCCCGCGTACCGTGCGCGATGTATTCGGGCTGGCTGGCGACATTCCGCTGTCGCCGATCCGCACGATCGAGGAAGACAAGGTCCGCATCCCCCTGCAGGGCCTGCAGCTGGTGGACATGCGCTCGCAGCTGCTGGCACTGGACGACATCCGCGACGGCGCCGTGGACGAATACGCGCTGACCCGCGATGCCTGGCTGCAGCGCCGCAACTACCAGATCCAGAACGACCTGCGCGGCCGCCGTGACCGCGGCAAGGACGCGGACGACGCGCCGATCCCGGTCGACGCGATGCCGATGCCCAACTGGGGCAACTAAGAAAAAACCCCGCTTCTGCGGGGTTTTTTTGTACCTGCCGGATTACAGCACTGCTTCAAGGCCCTTCCTGTCGATCAGGTTCAGGAGCTTCAGCGATGGCCCGCTGGGCCGCTTGTCTCCCTGCTCCCAGCTTCGCACCGTGGAAACGCTGGTGTTCAGGACACCGGCCAGCACGGCTTGGCTGATCTTCAGCATGTCGCGCAGCGCGCGGATCTGCGCGCTGCTGTATTCGGGTACAGGTTCAAGGCACAGTGCGTCGTACTGATGCATCCGTCGCTGGTCGATGAAGCCGTGATCCTGCAGGCCGCGGGCAGTGTCATGCACTGCGTCGAGTACCGCACTCCGGGTACCAGCCTTAAGGCTTTTGTTTGCCATGACAGATCTCCTGCAATTCGCCTCGTTCTAGAGCCAGGTCCAAGGAAGCCGACGGCATGCCCAATAGATCCACGGCCAAAAGCTGCAATGCATCGCGTTCAGCAGGCGTGACGTTGGCACGCACATTCTTCTCGTAGCCGAACAGAAAGAACCAGCGGTTTCCGCGATTGCTGGCGAGCAATGTGCGCGTGCTTCCCCGCTTGCCCCGCCCCGGTAGCGCAACCCACTTCTTCAGGACGCCGCCCCCAAGATCCGCATCGACCAGTCCGTGGATCATCTCCTGCACCGCTGCGCAGAGTGCGGCATCGGTCAGATCCAGCTTGCGCATCATGCGGACGAACACCCGCGTCTTGAATACTCGCGTCATGAGTTTACCATACCACTGGGTGGTATGGTAAATCTGAGCATCTGGTCACCTGCGGGCACATGGGCCAACAGATGCGAGGCCCGTCAGGCGGCGAGTGCGGCGTCGATGGCGGCGATCAGGCGGGCGTCGTCAGCCGGCACGTCGGGGGCGAAGCGGGCGATGACCTTGCCGTCGCGGCCCACCAGGAACTTCTCGAAGTTCCACAGCACGCCGGGGGCCGGGTTGACGACCAGGTCCGGGTACTTGGCGACCGCACCCTGCAGCTTCTCGCGCATCGGACCTTCGCCGGTGGCGGCCGGCTGGGCCTGGGTCAGCTGCTGGTACAGCGGGTGGATGTCATCGCCAGCCACGCTGATCTTGGCGAACATCGGGAAGCTCACGTTGTATTCCAGCTGGCAGAACTGCTGGATGTCAGCGTCGCTGCCCGGCTCTTGGGCCAGGAAATTGTTGGCCGGGAAGCCCAGCACTTCCAGGCCGGCAGCCTGCTTGTCGGCATACAGTGCCTGCAGGCCTTCGTACTGCGGGGTCAGCCCACACTTGGAGGCGACATTGACCACCAGCAGCACCTTGCCGCGGTAGTCGGCCAGCGAACTGGCCTGGCCTTCAATGGTGGAAACGGGAATGTCGTAGACGGTCTGGCTCACGGGAAATCCTGTGCGAAGTGAAAAGGGCACATCGGAGATGTGCCCTGGGAATGGGAAATCAATCGACGCAGATCGTGCCCTGGGCCACGCCGTTGTCGATGCGCTGGCGGCAGCCGAAGTTCTGGCTCACGTCGGTCTGGCATACACCACGCGCTTTCGCACCGGCCACGAGTTCGGTTTCGCCGTCGGCCAGGCACTGGCCGGTGCAGTCGGTCTTGGCGCTGCAGGCCTTGCCGGCATCCGCGTACGGCTTCACGCACTGCACGCGCTGCAGGCGGCCGAGCGGCTTCATTTCACCGCCGGCGGCGGCACAGCTGGCCGCATCCGCAACGGCTCCTACGGTGCCGGGCGTAGTTGCGGTGGTATCGGTCGGGTGGGACGCGGTGCTGCAACCGGCGAGCACGAACATCAGGGACAACATCAAGCCAAAGCGCATCGGTTCAATCCTTTTGGAAACAATGAAGGCGGGGAGTGCAGTGTGCGGGCAGGAGGTGTCAGTCCTGCGCGAGGGTGGTCTCATCCACGCCGGTATCGTCATCGTCGCCGCTGGCATCGCCCAGCAGCAGATCGGTCTGCTCGCTGCCCAGTGATTCCACCCCGCGCAGGCGGCGTTCGATGGTGCGGGTCTTGCGGCTGGCCTCGCCCAGGCTGCGGCCAACCGTGCTGATCTGCTTTTCGGCCTTTTCCAGGATGCCGGCAAACTTGCCGAACTCGCTCTTCACCGCGCCCAGCAGGCTCCACACTTCACTGGAGCGCTGTTCGATGGCCAGGGTGCGGAAGCCCATCTGCAGGCTGTTGAGCAGCGCGGTCACCGTGGTCGGTCCGGCCACCACCACGCGGTGTTCGCGCTGCAGCAGGTCCACCAGCCCCGGGCGGCGGATCACCTCGGCGTACAGGCCTTCGGTAGGCAGGAACATCACTGCGAAATCGGTGGTGTGCGGCGGCACGATGTACTTGTCGCAGATCGACTTCGCCTGGATCCGGATCGCGCGTTCCAGCTGCGCGCCCTGCACGCGTACGCCATCGGCGTCACCCTGCTCCTGCGCATCGAGCAGGCGCTCGTAGTCTTCGCGCGGGAACTTGGAATCGATCGGCAGCCACACCGGGGTGTCGTCATGGCCGCGCCCGGGCAGGCGCACCGCGATGTCCACCATTTCGCCGCTGTCGGGGCGCACTTTGACGCCGCGTGCGTACTGCTCCTGGGTGAGGGTCTGTTCCAGGATGTTGTCCAGCTGCACTTCACCCCAGCTGCCGCGGTTCTTGACGTTGGTCAGCACCCGCTTGAGGTCGCCCACGCCGGTAGCCAGCTGCTGCATTTCGCCCAGCCCACGCTGCACCTGCTCCAGGCGGTCGGAGACCAGCTGGAACGACGCGCCCAGGCGGGCTTCCAGCGTGGTCTGCAGCTTCTCGTCCACCGTGACCCGCATCTGGTCCAGCTTCTGCGCGTTGTCGGCCTGCAGGTTCTGCAGCTGCTGTTCCAGGGTGGCGCGCATCTCACCGATGCGCTGCTCGTTGCGCTGGGTCATCTCCTGCAGGCGCAGGCCCAGCGATTCGGCCAGGCGCTGCTGCGACTGCCCGGTCTCGTCACGGCCCAGGCGGGCGTCGTCGGCCAGGGTCTGGCGCAGCGCGGCCAGGTGCGCGTCGTTGCGCTGCTGGGCCTGCGCGGCGTCCTCACGGGCCTTGCGCGCGTCTTCGCCCAGCGCATCGCGCAGCAGGTCCAGGCGCTGGTCGGTGCGGGTGGACAGGTCGGTCAGCGCGCGCGCGAAGGTTTCCAGCCGCGCGTCCTGCTGCCGGCCCAGCCCTTCGAGCTGCTCGCGCAGTTCACTGCGGCCGGTCCGCGCTTCTTCGCGCAGGCTCTGCTCAAGGTCGCCATGGCCGGAACGCCGCAGCAGGGCCACCAGCTGCAGGATGAGGACGGCACACAGCAGGCCGCCAAGGATGATGAATTCAGGTTGCATGGAAGAAGTGTAGGCTGAGCCGGTCTCATTCGCTGCGCCGGATCGCTCCATGCTGGATCTTCTGGGAAAGTCGACGTCGATCAACGTGCGCAAGGTGCAGTGGCTGTGCGCCGAACTGGGCCTGCAGTACCGGCAGCTCGGGGCCGACGGCCACGATGCGGATTTCCTCGCGGCCCTGCACCCGCTCAACCCGAACGGCCAGGTACCGGTGATCCGCGATGGCGACTTCGTGCTGTGGGAATCCAACAGCATCTGCCGCTACCTGGCCGCGGCAGCCGGCCGCCACGACCTGCTGCCCCGCGACCCGCGGAGCCGGGCCCGGGTGGAGCAATGGATGGACTGGCAGGCCACCGACCTCAACACCGCCTGGCGGCACGTGTTCATGGCCCGCGTGCGCCAGCACCCGGCCTACCCTGACGATGGCGCCGCGCAGGCCAGCCTGGTGCAGTGGAACCGGCTCATGCAGCACCTGGATCAGCAGCTGGCCGGGACCGGCGCCTACGTGGCCGGCGAGGACTTCACCCTCGCCGACATCGTGCTGGGGCTTTCCACCCAGCGCTGGCGGCTGACCCCGGGCGACAAACCCGAACTGCCGGCCGTGGCGGCGTGGTTCCACCGCCTCGGCCCGCGCCCCGGGTTTGCCCTCCACTGCGACAACGGCGTGGCTTGAGGCTCAGAAGCCTTCCAGCACCACCTTGCCCACCGCGCGGTGGCTTTCGATGTGCGCATGCGCGCGGCGCAGGTTGGCCGCGTCGATGCGGCCGTAGTTCTCGCCCAGCGTGGTGCGCAGCACGCCGCTGTCGACCAGCTCGGCCAGCCGGTTGAGCAGCACGTGCTGCTGTTGCAGGTCGGGCGTGCTGAAGCTGGAGCGGGTGAACATCGATTCCCAGTGCAGCGACAGGCTCTTGCGCTTGAGCGACATCACATCGAGCTGGCCGGGGTCGTCGATCAGGGCCAGCTGGCCCTGCGGTGCCAGCGCGGTGACGATCTGGGCGTAGTGCTGGTCGGTGTGGGTCAGGCTGGCCACGTGGCTGACGGCCTCGATCCCGATCCGGCCCAGGCCTTCGGTCAGCGGCTGGCTGTGGTCGATGACGTGGTGGGCCCCCAGGGCGTACACCCAGTCCTGGGTGTCCGGGCGCGAGGCAGTGCCGATCACGGTCAGCCGGGTCAGCTGGCGCGCCAGCTGGACCAGGATCGAGCCCACCCCGCCGGCCGCACCGATCACCAGCAGGGTCTGGCCTTCACCACCGCCTTCGGCGATGCGCAGGCGGTCGAACAACAGCTCCCACGCGGTGATCGCGGTCAACGGCAGCGCCGCGGCGGCGCCATCGTCCAGGCTGGCCGGCTTGCGGCCCACGATGCGCTCGTCCACCAGCTGGTACTCGGCGTTGCTGCCCGGCCGGTTGATGTCGCCGGCGTAGAAAACCGCATCGCCCGGCTGGAACAGGGTCACCTCGCTGCCCACCGCGTCCACGATGCCTACCGCGTCCCAGCCCAGCACGCGCGGGGCCTCGACGGCCACGCCACGGCGAACCTTGGTGTCCACCGGGTTCACCGACACTGCGCGCACCTGCACCCGCAGGTCGCGCGGGCCCGGGGTCGGCACCGGCAGGGTGATGTCGACCAGCGCAGTCGGGTCGGTGATGGGCAGGCCGTGCTGGGTATAGGCGATGGCTTTCATGGGAAGGTCCTTGGATGAGGCGCTCAGGTTGGCTTGCCCGGCCCCGGCCGGAAAGGCGCAGAATGCAGCAGCACTTTCACTCCTGGAATGAAAATGGTCCGCTTCGAGGATCTTCAGCTGTTCGTCCGTACCGCCGCGCTGGGCAGCTTCTCCAGTGCAGCGCGCGAGGCCGACCTGCTGCCCGGCCAGGTGGCTGCCGCAGTGGCCCGGCTGGAGCGGAAGCTGGACCTGCGCCTGTTCGTGCGTTCCACCCGCAGCCTGCGGCTGACCGCCGAAGGCGTGCTCTACCTTCCCTACGCGCAGGACCTGCTGGATACGCTGCATGAAGGCCAGGCCCGGGTGCGCGGCGAAGATGCCGAGCTGCGCGGCGTGCTCCAGGTGGCCGCGCCCTCTGATCTCGGCCGCAATGTGCTGCTGCCCTGGCTGACCGAGTTCCGCACGGCGCACCCGAAGCTGCAGCTACGCCTGCTGTTGTCCGACCAGGTGGCCGACGTGTTCCGCGACCCGGTGGATATCGCATTCCGGCTGGGCCGCTTCGACACCGCCAGCTACGTGGCGCTGCCGCTGCTGCCGGGCAACCGGCGCGTGCTGTGCGCCGCACCGGCCTACCTGGAGCGGCAGGGTACGCCGGCCTCGCTGGACGCGCTCAAGGATCACCACTGCCTGGTCTACCAGCTGGCCGGGCGTCCCTACGACCGCTGGAGTTTCGAACAGGACGGGCGGCGCGTGGTGGTACCGGTGCGCGGCCAGCTGGTGTGCGATGACGCTGACGTAGTGCGGCGCTGGGCGGTGGCTGGCGAAGGGATCGTGTTCAAGTCGTGGCTGGATGTGGCCGACGATGTGCGCGCCGGGCGCCTGCAGGTGCTGATGGGGGGCGCAGGCGACAGCCTGCCGTTGAACCTGGTGTGCCCGCACCGCAAACAGTTTTCGCCCGCGATCCGCCAGCTGCATGCGTTGTGCGCCCAGCGCCTGCAGCCGATGCTGGCCGATCTGCCGGGACGTGCGCCGTAGCGCTGTCGGCAGCGGGCCGGGTAGCCGACAATGGCGGCCCCCCGAAGTCGAGTCACCGCCATGCCGTGGATGGGCATCCAGGACCTGTGGACCTTTGTCATCGCCGTGCTGGTGTTCCTGGCGCTGCCAGGGCCGGGCACCTTCACCCTGCTCACCGCCACCGGGCGCGGTGGCGTGCGCGGCGGCTATACCGCGCTGTTCGGGCTGCTGCTTGGCGACCAGATCCTCATGTGGCTGGCGGTGGCCGGCGTGGCGGCCCTGCTCAAGGCCAACCCGCTGGTGTTCCACGCGGTGCAGTACCTCGGTGCGGCCTATCTGGTGTGGGTGGGCATCGGCCTGCTGCGGCCCGCGCCGGCCAGCGGTGACACCGGCGGCATCCGGCTGCAGCCGGGGCACTACTTCCGCCAGGCGGTGCTGATCAGCCTGCTCAACCCCAAGGCGATCATCTTCTACATGGCGTTCCTGCCGCTGTTCATCGACCCGGCGCGGCACCAGGGCGTGGTGACGTTCGCGACCATGGCCACGCTGATCTTCGTGCTCAGCCTGGCGTACTGCTCGGCGCTGATCGGGGTGGGCAACCTGTTGCGCCGTCGGATCATCCAGCACCCGCGTGTGGGGGTAGTACTGAAACGCGTCGCGGGGGTTTTCCTGATCGGGTTTGGCGTGCGCCTGGGGCTGAGTGGCTGAACCCTTTTCGGGGTGGGCGTTTGACCTGCATTGCCGGCGCGCGACGATAGGCAACGTCATCGAAATTGCCCTCGGCGATCGATAGCGCGTAATTCTTCCCAGGCGCCGGCAGGTGTCAAATCGTTGCCATCGCGGGCATCCGACCCGTGGCGAGGCAACCGCGAGATGACCACCCCCATGTACTTCGTGCAGCACCTGGCCGGCCACGACGAGCGGCTGCTGGCATTGAGCACCGACCGCGTCGACCTGGCCCATCCGTCGGTTCAGCGGATCGTGGCGGACCTGCAGCCGCTGGACCGCATCGAGCTCCGGGGCTGCCGCTTCGATAGCGCCGCCAGCCTGTTGCTGGGGCTGCGCCGACGCATCTGCGAAGCCGAGGCCGACGCCTGCGGCTGGCGGGTATTCGATGAACGGGGGGTTCTGCGCTGCAAGAAGCTTCCCGACGACACCTGCGTGATCTATCCACAGGGCGCCGACGATGTGGCGCGCTGGGGGCCGTTGATCGCGGCCAGCCGGGTTGTGCCAGATTCGTCAAAGCGGGCTATTTGAAATGATCGTCAAGGGATTCACGACGTCCGGCAGTAGTAATGGTGCGCCGCGTTCGGTCACACTCGGAAAATTGTCGATACCAGTCACTCTGTGAGGTTCCATGTCATCGCTGCTACGGCGCAAGCCGCTCGATTCCGTCACCGTCCATGAAGCCGGCAGGAGCCTGGTTCGTACCCTCAGCTGGCCGCACCTGATCGCCATGGGCATCGGTGCCATCGTCGGTACCGGCATCTACACGCTGATCGGCGTGGGTGCCAATCTCGCCGGCCCCGCGGTACTGATCTCCTTCGCCATCGCCGGTGCGGTCTGCGCCTGCGCGGCGCTGTCCTACGCCGAGTTGTCCACCATGATGCCGGCCGCCGGCAGCGCTTACACCTACAGCTACACCGCGCTGGGCGAAGTCTTCGCCTGGGTGGTCGGCTGGAGCCTGATCCTGGAGTACTCACTGGTGGTGAGTACCGTGGCGGTGGGGTGGTCGGGGTATTTCGTCGGCTTCCTGGAATGGATACACGGCAACACCGGCATCGACCTTCGGCTGCCGTTGGCGCTCTCGGCCGGCCCGCACGTGGAAGGCGGCGTGTTCAACCTGCCCGCGGTGCTCATCACCTGGGTGGTCGCCGGCGGCCTGATGCTGGGCACCAAGGAAAGCGCCACGCTCAATGCGATCCTGGTGGTGCTGAAGATCATCGCGCTGGGCGTGTTCGTCGCCGTGGCGCTGCCCGCGTTCGATTCGGCCAACCTGCACCCGTTCATGCCGCACGGCTTTGCCAAGTCGCTGGGCCCGGATGGCGTGGAGCGTGGCGTGATGGCCGCGGCCGCCATCATCTTCTTCGCCTTCTACGGCTTCGATGCCATCTCCACCGCCGCTGAAGAAACCAAGAACCCGGGCCGTGACCTGTCGATCGGCATCATCGGCTCGATGGTCGGCTGCACCATCATCTACATGCTGGTGGCGCTGGCCGCCGTTGGCGCGATGAGCTACGCGGTGTTTGGCAGCAGTGCCGAACCGCTGGCCCTGATCATGCGTGAACTGGGCCAGCCCAAGGCGGCGGCGGTCATCGGTGTGGTGGCCATCGTTGCGCTGCCCACCGTGCTGCTGGCCTTCCTGTTCGGCCAGAGCCGCGTGTTCTTCGTCATGGGCCGCGACGGCCTGCTGCCGCGCGGCCTGTCGGCAGTGAACAAGCGCACCGGAACCCCGGTGGCCACCACGTTGTTCAGCGCTGCCGTGGTCTCGGCCCTGGCCGGCGTGGCGCGGCTGGACGAGATTGCCGCGCTGGCCAATGCCGGCACGCTGGCGGCCTTCACCGCCGTGGGTATCTGCCTGGTGGTGATGCGCAAGCGTGCACCGGATGCCAAGCGCACCTTCCGCACGCCGATCGCCTGGTTCATCGGCCCGGCCGCAGCGCTGGGCTGCATCTACCTGTTCATCAGCCTGCCGAGCAGCACCCAGCTGTACTTCCTGATCTGGAACGTGATCGGCCTGGCCGTCTATTTCCTCTACAGCCGCCGCAATGCGCTGATCGGCCGTTGAGGCCGTGACGTTGGGGTGCCGGGCGTTGCCCGGCACCCCAACGGTCATTTTTTGTTGGCATGATCCTGCGCCTGCTGCAGCACACGCAGCAGGTTGCCGCCCCAGATCCCGGCGATCTGTTTCTCGGTGTAGCCCTTGCGCAGCAGCCAGGCGGTGATTTTCGGTAGATCGCTCACGTCCTGCAGGTCGGTAAGCCCGCCGCCGCCGTCCCAGTCCAGCCCGATACCCACATGCTCGGGGCCGACCACGCCCAGGATGTGTTCGAAGTGGGCGAAGAAATCGTCCAGGGTTGCCTTGCGCAGCGGCAGGCGCTGGTCGATCTCGGCCAGGCCCTGCTTCAGCTGCACGCCCTGGGCCATGCTCAGGTCGTCGTAATCGGCGCCGATCTGCTTCATCAGGGCGTCTTCGGCCTGCGTTCGCGCCGCGTTCTTGCCGGTGTCGATCAGGTAGCCGCCATAGGCATTCACCTGGATCACCCCGCCGGCCTTGGCCAGCTGCTTCAGGCGCACGTCGTCCAGGTTGCGCGGGTGGTTGTAGATTGCCTTGGCCGAACTGTGCGACAGCACGAACGGCACCGGCATGCGCTGGATCAGGTCATCGAACACCGCATCGGAGGCATGCGACTGGTCGATCACGATGCCGAGCCGTACCGCTTCGTCCACCAATGCCTTGCCGGCCGGGCTCAGGCCCTTCCATTCGGCGCCTTTGGTGTCGGTGGCCGAATCGGCGAACTCGTTGTTGGCGAAGTGCACCGTGCTGAGCAGGCGCAGGCCGGCCTGGTGGTAAAAGCTGAGCAACGTGGGGTCGTCGACCAGCGGACTGGCGTTTTCCATGCTGATGTACACCACGCGCTTGCCGGCCGCCTTGATCCGGGCGGCGTCGGCGGCGGTCAGTGCCAGCGCGAAGGTCTCCGGATGCGCAGCGAGCATCTCGCGGATTTCCATCAACCGCAGCAGGCCCGCATCGCGGTCGTGCTGGTGTGCGGCCGGGCTGCGGTCGCCCTGGTCGGTGTAGATGGCCCAGAACCCGCCATCCAGCGCGCCGTCCACCATACGCGGTAGATCCACCTGCGACAGCGCGTTGTGGTCGTGTCGCTGCTGGATGTCGAAGCCTTCCCGGTGGAAGTTCGCCGGCGTGTCCAGATGGCTGTCGAGGGTAAGCAGTTTCTTCTGCAGGGTGGCAGCGCGCGCAAGCTCCTGCGCGCTGAACTCGATGGCGTGGGCCGACAGCGGCGCACACAGCGCCAGTGACACCAGCAGGAACAGGCTGCGCAACGTCATGACGCCTCTCTTCGGATGGGAATGCGTCAGACCATAGCAAAGCGTACCGACCAGCGGTCGGTACCTACCCTGCCACTTCGCGGTGGGTGCCGACCGTTGGTCGGCACGCGAGGGTCAATCCAGCACGCGGCAGAACACGGCCTTGAGGTAACGCGATTCCTGCACGTGGGCCATGAACGGATGATCCGGGCCGGCGCCGGCGACCTTCAGGATCTGGATGGTGCGCCCGGAGTAGAACGCCGCGCGACGCAGCATGTCCAGGAACTGGTCCTCGGCCACCAGGCCGGTGCACGAGAACGTGGCGAACAGGCCACCCGGCTTGACCACGCCCAGCGCCAGCTTGTTCATGTCCAGGTACTTCTTCAGCGCAGTGATCACCTGGTCGCGGTCGCGGGTCATCTTCGCCGGATCCAGGATCACCACGTCGAACTGCTCGCCGCGGTTGGCCGCGTCGCGCAGCCACGGGAAGATGTCGGACTGCACGAAGCGTGGGCGCACGTTGTTCAGGCGCGCATTGCCCTTGGCGATGGCGATCACGTCTTCGTCGATGTCGATGCCCAGCACATCAGAGGCACCGCGCGCGGCCGCGTACACCGCAAAGCCACCGGTGTTGCAGCACAGGTCCAGCACCGACTTGCCTTCCACTTCCTGGCTCAGCCACTGGCGGTTTTCGCGCTGGTCGGCGAAGAAGCCGGTCTTGTGCGCGCCGGCCGGGTCGGCGCGGAACTTCACGCCGTACTCGGTGATCACCGCCGCTTCGGTGGTGGTGTTGCCGTGGAAGTCGAAGCTTTCCTGCTTCTGCACGTGTTCGTCGGCGAAGCTGTGGAAGCGGCAGCCGGGGAACTGCTCGCGCAGCGCCTCGTAGACCCACTCGCGGTGGCGGAACATGCCGGCGGCGAAGAACTCCACCACCACCAGGTCGCCGTAGCGGTCCACCACCAGGCCGGACAGGCCGTCGCCCTCGCTGTGCACCACGCGCCAGGCATCGGAAATCGCGTCCAGCTTCAGGACATCACGGCGCAGCGACACCGCCTGGGCGATCTTCCGCGAGAACCAGCCGGCATCGACGGGGACGCGCTGGTCGGTCTCGAGGATACGCACGGCGATGCGCGAATGACCGTTGTAGAAGCCACGCCCGATCCACTCCCCATCCACGCCGACCACGTCGACGATGGCGCCGGGTTTCGGGCGGACGGCGGGCTTTTCGACCAGTTTCTGGAAGATCCACGGGTGGCTGGAGCGCCAGGCGTTTTTAAGGCGGACAACGGGATTGGGGACGGTATTCATCTGCCTATTGTAGACGGGCCCCATGGTCCGGCAGGCCGCCCATTTGACGCCAACCCATTCACCCCGCAGAATCGGCCCCAGAAGGGGAGTAGCTCCCAGACGTTGTCGCCGTCAATTCGAGCCCGCAGGCTCCGGTGCAACGGCAGTCCCACCCGGTGGGACTGCGAGCGAGACCTTCGCCGTATGGCGAAGCTCTGTCCCCGGATCCCCTCCGATCCTCCGTTGCAGATCCTCGCCGTCCGGCTTGAGGCATTTCATTCATTCAACGGACAAACTCATGCAGACGATCGGTAATTTGTGGTTGTGGGGCGGCTTCGGCGCGGTGGTGATCATCGCGCTGCTGGTCGATCTGGTACTGATGCGACACGGCGGCCCGCACAAGGTGACCTTCAAGGAGGCCCTGTGGTGGTCGATCGGCTGGGTGGTGCTGGCCCTGGCCTTCAACGGTGGCCTCTGGTACTACCTGAACGAGACCGCCGGCCAGGTGGTGGCCAACAAGGTCGGCCTGGAGTTCCTGACCGGTTACCTGGTCGAGAAGGCCCTGGCGGTGGACAACATCTTCGTGTTCCTGATGATCATGGGTTACTTCGCGGTACCCGAGGAACAGCGGCAGAAGGTGCTGATCATCGGCATCCTGGGTGCGATCGTGCTGCGTACGATCATGATCTTCGCCGGCAGCGTGCTGCTCACCAAGTTCCATTGGCTGCTCTACGTGTTCGGCGCGTTCCTGCTCTTCACCGGCTGGAAGATGTGGTTCTCGGCCGGCCAGGAGCCTGACCTGGAAGCCAACCCGGCCTTGCGCTGGATGCGCAAGCACCTGCGCCTGCTGCCCGATTACGCCGGCAATGCCATGAGCGTCATGCGCGACGGCAAGCGCTGGTACACCCCGCTGTTCGTGGTGCTGATCCTGATTGCCGTCACCGACGTGATCTTCGCGGTGGACAGCATCCCGGCGATCTTCGCCATCACCACCGACCCGTTCATCGTGCTCACCTCCAACGTGTTCGCGGTGCTGGGCCTGCGCGCGATGTTCTTCCTGCTGGCCGGCATGGCCGATCGCTTCCACCTGCTGCCGTACGGCCTGGCTCTGGTGCTGGCCTTCATCGGCGCCAAGATGATGCTGATCGACATCTTCAAGATCCCCACCCCGATCTCGCTGGGCGTGGTTGCGGTGATCATCGCCGCCACCGTGGTGCTGAGCCTGAAGAACCCGCCGAAGACCGGCGACGCGTAACCCCTGATTGCCGCCGGCGGGATTGTCCCGTCGGCGGCACCTCTGTCTCCCGTCGCGTTGCCCTTGTGTTCAGGCTGGCGCGACGCAATCCCTTTGGGTATGAACGCCAACCTGCCCCTGCCTGCCGGCGAGCCGCCGGTCTCTTCCCGCAACGACCGTGGCCGCGTGGTGCGGGCGTTCAACCTGAGCCTGGCCTTCGTGCTGGTGCTGGTGGCGGTATTCACCGCGCAGGGCCACTTCGATTGGCGCCCCTGGGCCGTGGCCCCGCTGGAAAGCGACGGCCTGCTGGGCATCCTCGGTGCGCCGCTGCTGCATGGCTCGGTCCAGCACTTGGCCGCCAATAGCTTTGCTCTATTAATTCTTGGCACTTTGGCAGGGAGCGTCTATCCGAAGGCGACCCTGCGGGCCTTCCCGCTGCTGTGGATCGGCTCCGGGCTGGGCGCCTGGCTGCTCGGCGATATCGGCAGCCGCCACCTGGGCGCCAGCGGCATCACCCACGGCCTGATGTTCCTGGTGTTTGTGCTGGGCCTGCTGCGCCGCGACCGCCCCGCCATTGCGGCCGGCCTGATCGCCTTCCTGTTCTACGGCAGCATGCTCATCACCATCCTCCCACATGAGCCGGGTGTGTCCTGGCAGTCGCACATGGGTGGCGCCTTCGCCGGCATCATCAGCGCGCTGCTGTTCCGCCTGTCCGACCCGATGGCCCCGCGCAAGCGCTACAGCTGGGAAGAAGAAGACGAGGACGCGCTGGAGGCACAGCGCGACAGCGACCTCGAACCGCCCTCCCCGCACCGCGTGCCGGTGCTGTGGCAGCCGCGCGAAGGGCAGGATTTCGTCGTGTTGCCGTTCCGCCCGCGGGATTCGGATTCCTCCCGGTAGGCATCGCAAGGAACGGTAATGCCGTTCCTGACGTCGCTTGCGACGGCCGAGGGGTGCCCGCCAACGGCGGGCATACCGTTGGTCGATGCGCTGCGTGCCGATCATTCTCCGTACCGACCAACGGTCGGTACCTACCTGCGCGGCGTCGTTTTTACGGGGTGCCATCCACCGCTTTGCGCCCCAATGCCGGATCATCGGTGAAAAACGCATCGATCCCGGTGGCCAGGTAGGCGCGCATCTCCGCCACCGACCCGTCGGGATTGCGCGTGTTGGGCTCACCCTTGCGGAATTCGGCGGCCATGAAGGCATTCTCCGGCCGGAACGTATACGGCACCACCATCAGGCCTACCGCGTGCGCATCGCGCACCAGTGAGGTCGGCGGGCCGAGGCGACCGTTGGCATCCAGCGGAATCACCATGCGCAAGCTGGGTCCAATGCCATCGGCATAGCCGGCGATCTGGTCCAGCCCGGCGGGCGTGATCATGTCGACATAGCGCTGGCTGCCCTTGGCGGCGAGCACGTCGCCCGGCTGCTGCTTCGGGTCGCCCAGCAGCTGCAGCAGGCGGATGTTGCTGTCGCGGCCGAGCTTGGCGCGCAGATAGCGCAGGTTGCCCACCTCGAACGACTGGATCGTCACCGGGGCCACGCGGGTATACGGGTTGGCCTGGAGGGTTTTCACCAGCAGGTCTTCCATCGGCAGGCCGATGCCCTTGAAGTAGGTGCCGTGCTTGATCTCCGGCACCAGCCCGATCCCGCGCCCGGCGCGACCGGCCTGCTGGACCAGGAAGGTGACGATCTCGTCCAGCGTGGCAATGCGGAACTGGCCGTCGAAGGCGGTGCTGCGCAGCTGCGGCAGGCGCTCGCGGGCGTACAGGGCCTTCAGCTCGGCCAGGGTGAAGTCTTCGGTGAACCAGCCTTCGATGCGTTCGCCATCGATGGTCTTGGTCGTTCTGCGGCTGGCGAACTCGGGATGGGTGGCCACATCGGTGGTGCCACTGATCTCGTTCTCGTGCCGCGAGACCAGCACGCCGTCCTTGGTCATCACCAGGTCCGGTTCGATGTAGTCGGCACCATCGGCAATGGCCTGCGCGTAGGCGGCCAGGGTGTGTTCGGGCAGCAGCGCGCTGGCGCCGCGATGGCCGTACACCGCCGCCTTGCGCGGCGCGGGTGGGGAAGATTCAGCGCTCATGGCCACCGATGGTGCCACGGCCAGCGAGAACAGCAACGCACAACCCCACAACGACTTCGACACTGCAAACCCCTGTTGGTACCGCCCCGCCGACGCGGCGGGGCCGGAGACGTGGCGCATTCTGCCAGCGCGGTGTTACAGCCGGAAGAAGAGGTTACTTCCCGATACAGAAGCTCGAGAAAATCCGCCCCAGCAGGTCATCGGCGCTCATCCGGCCGGTGATCTCGCCCAGCGCCTCATGCGCCAGCCGCAGCTCCTCGGCGGCCAGCTCCAGGTGTTCATGCACCAGCTCTGCTTCGGCGCGCTCGGCGTGGCCGACGGCCAGGGTGATCGCTTCCACGTGGCGGGCGCGGGCGGAAAACTCGCCCTCCACGCTGTCGCCGGCGCTGCCGCTGGCCAGCTCGCGCAGGCGTGTGTGCAGGCGGTCGAGGCCCTGGCCGGTGGCGGCCGAGACGTGCACCACGTTGGCATCGATGTCGGCCGGCAGTGCCTCGAGCAGGTCGCTCTTGTTGTGGATCCACAACTGCAGCGGCACCTCGGCGATGGCATCGGCCACCGCGGCGTGGCCGGCCTGCGGGTCGCGCGCATCGAGCACGATGATGGCCAGGTCGGTGCGCTGCATCTCCGCGCGCGCACGCCGCATGCCTTCGCGTTCAATGGCATCGCCGCCATCGCGCAGGCCGGCGGTGTCGACCAGGGTAAGCTCCAACCCATCAATGCGGATCGTTTCGCGCAGGGTGTCGCGAGTGGTACCGGCAATGTCGGTAACGATCGCGCGTTCGCTGCCGGCCAGCGCATTGAGCAGCGAGCTCTTGCCTGCGTTGGGCGGGCCGACCAGCACGGCGTGCAGGCCATCGCGCAGGCGGCGGCCGCGTTCGGCATCGTCGCGCAGCGTCGCCAGCGCCAACTGCACTTCGCCCAGGCCCTGCCGAACCTGATCGCCGCCCAGGGTGTCGAGTGGTTCGTCGGCGAAGTCGATCGCGGCTTCCACATGGATGCGCAGGCGCACCAGCTGCTCGCCGGCATCTTCCACCCGGCGCGAGAACACGCCGTCCAGCGAGCGCCGCGCCGCGCGCGCGGCACGGGTATCGCTGGCCGCGATCAGGTCGGCGATGGCCTCGGCCTGGGCCAGGTCGAGCTTGCCGTTGAGGAAGGCGCGCTCGCTGAATTCCCCTGGCCGTGCCTGTCGCGCGCCGAGCGCGATGCAGCGACCGACCAGCTGCTGCAGCACCACCGGGCTGCCGTGGCCCTGCAGCTCCACCACGTCTTCGCCGGTGAAGCTGCGCGGATTCGGGAAGTACAGGGCGATGCCGTCATCCAGCACTTCGCCGGCGGCATCGCGGAAGCGCGCGTAGTGCGCGTGCCGCGGCTGCAGTTGCGGGCAGCCCAGATCCACGGCGATGCGCAGCGCCTGCGGGCCGGACACGCGCAGCATGCCCACGCCCCCGGCACCGGGCGCGGTGGCGATGGCAACGATGGTGTCGGTGGCGGCGTTCATGGCTCAGAGCTTCTCCAGCTGTGCGCGGGCCTGGGCAGCGCCGCTGCCCTGCGGCTGCAGCGCCAGGTAGGTGGTGTAAGCCTGCCTGGCCTTGGTCTTGTCGCCGGCGTGGAAATAGGCATCGCCCAGGTTGAGGTGGGCTACCGCACGTGACGGGTCGATCTTCAGCGTGTTTTCCAGCCAGCGTGCCGCTTCAGCGTAACGCTGCTGGCGGTAGTAGACGAAGCCGAGGTTGTTGGCCGCCTGGGCGAAGTCCGGTCGCAGCTTCAGCGCTTCGGTGAACTGGGCAACGGCCTCGTCATAGCGCTTCTCGCGGTACAGCTGCAGGCCCCGGTCGTTGGCCTGCTGCGCGCGCTGGCGGTCGGAGGTCGGCACGGCGGCCGGCACCACCAGCGTGCTCTTGCCGCCCTGCAGGTCGGCCACGGTCACCGGCGCCTCGCCAGCGGGCTTGGCGTCCTGCGCGGCATCCACCCGGTTGTTGAGCGCGATCGCGTCCGCCGACAGCTGCCGGGTATCGGCAGTGAGGTATTCCTGGCTGTCGGGCACCTGGAACACGAACTCGCCACCCTGCGAACCGGGCAGGCTGCCGAACGCCGGGGTCTGCCGCGACACCGCCGACACCGCCGGCGCCACGTAGGCCGCCAGTTCGGTGCCGGTGATCAGGCCATCGCCATTGAGGTCGCCCTTGCCTGCCAGCGCCTGCAGCAGCACCCAGGTGAACACCGAATGGCCGTTCGGGCCGCTGTCGGCCACCTGCTGGTCGCTGCCACCGGCGGTGAGCATCTGCCGCGCGCTGCGCTTGGCGTTCTCGCGCAGGAAGGCCGACGACGAGGGGCCGCCACGGGTCAGGCCCAGGCCGCTGTAGCAGGCATCCATCACGAACATCACGTGCTTGGCCTGCATGCTTTCGGCGATGTTCTGGATGTCGGTCATCGCGATGGCATCGGTGGCGAACTCGTTGGGGTCCGAATCCACCGGGATGATGTAGCCCAGGTCGCGGCCCGACGCCAACCGCCGCGTGGCGCCATGGCCGGCGAAGAACACGAACACGCGGTCGTTGCGCCCGGTGCGGTCATCGGCCAGGCGGTCGTGGAAGGCGGCCAGGATGTTGTTGCGGGTGGCCTGTTTGTCCTTCAGCACGATCACCTGCGAGGACGGGAACCTGAACTGCCCGGTCAACGTATCGGCGATGGCCTGCGCATCGTGGCTGGCGTATTCCAGCCGCGGCCACTTGGCGTACTCGTCGATGCCGATCACGATCGCCCACGACTTCTCGTAGCCGGTGGTGACGGTGGCTTCGCTGGCAGCAGCGCTGCGCGGGCGGCTGACGGTGAACTCGCGGCCATTCCAGCCGGCGAACTGGTAGCCCTCGGCAATCAGCCGGTCCAGGATCTGCGGCAGTGCCTTCACCGCGCGGTCGTGGATGTCGTGGAACAGGATGATCCCGCGCTGTTCCTTCTGCACCTGGCCCAGCACGCGCTGCACGATCGATTCGGGCACCGGGTCGGCCCAGTCCATCGAATCGATGTTCCACATGATCGACTTCAGGCCGGCCTCGTTGAGCAGCTGCAGGCCTTCGGCGTTGCGCGCGCCATAGGGGAAGCGGAACAGCGGCGCGCGGCGCTTGTCCACGTCCTTGAGCAGCGTGTCGGTCACCAGCACCTGCTGGCGCAGCGCTTCGCCGGTGGTGCGTGACAGCTGCGCGTGGGTCAGGCTGTGGTTGCCCACCGCGTAGCCCTGTTCCATCAGGTTGCGGCTGATACCGGCCATCGGACCCAGCTTCACGCTGCCATCGGCATGCACTTCGCCCAGGTTGCGGCCCACTTCGAAGAACACGCCCGGCACGTCGTAGCGCTTGAGGATGGCCACCACTTCGTCGGTGTAGGCCTTGTGCGGGCCATCATCGAAGGTGAGCACCACGGTCTTGGGCGGCAGGTCGCGGCCGAAGATCTCGCGGTCGCTGTCCTTCATCGACATCGGATAAGGCTCGATCACGCCGTAATCGCGCAGGATCGCCTCGCGGCTGTACTGCTTGTGCAGGTGGGCCAGGTAGTCGTCCCACTTCTCGCGCTTGAGGGTGATCGCGCGGGTGCGGTCGAAGCGGCTGAAGATGTTGGTGATTTCCTGGTTGTAGTTGCGCTCGATCTCATCGAGCGCGTCCAGGTCCTCGCCCACGCGCTGGTGCAGCTTCACCGCCGGCAGCGACGAATCGGTGCCGATGCGCTCGTGCAGGTCGCGCAGCACTTCGCGGAACGCCAGGCGGTCGGCGTCGTACAGCTCCGGCGCCGATTCGATGTAGTCCAGCACCGTGCCCAGGGTGGCAAAGCGCTGCGGGCTGCCGCCGCGCAGCAACGCATCGAACTGGGCGGCAATGGACTGGCGTTGGTCCAGCCCGTCGTGGAACAACTGCTGGCCGATGCGGCTGGAGGTGTCACGGTCACGCGCGGACTGCTGCGCTTCGTCGGCCAGCAGCACGATGATGCGGCGGTGGCCGTCGAGCTGCTTCTGCAGGGCGGTGAGCAGCGGCGCGGCCGCGGGGTCGGCGGAGGCCGCAGCCTGCGCGCTGGGCTGCGTCGGGGTGGGCGTTGCCGGGGCGGCGGGGTCGTTGTTGCCGCAGCTGGCAACGGCCAGGGTCAGCAGCAGCAGGGACGGCAGGCGGAACAACGACGACGCACGGGGCATGGGGGGCTCGGTGAGGTGCTGCGGGTGGGTGAGTGCAGGCGATTGTATCGCCGGCAAAGAAAAACCCGCCGGAGGGCGGGTTTTTCAGGGGTTTTATTTTTTGGCGGTGGCCGGGACCGGGTCGCCGCCATGGCGCTTGGTCATCCACCACTGCTGCAGCAGGCCCAGGCCGCCGTTGACCACCCAGTACAGGACCAGGCCGGACGGCATGAAGGCCATCATGACGCCGAAGATCAGCGGCATCATCTGCATCATCTTGGCCTGCATCGGGTCCATGCCCGGCGCCGGGGTCAGCTTCTGGGTGGCCCACATCACCGCCACGTTGATCACCGGCAGGATGAAGTAGGGGTCGCGTGCGGTCAGGTCCTGGATCCAGCCCAGCCACGGCGCCTGGCGCAGTTCCACCGATTCCACCAGCACCCAGTACAGGGCGAAGAAGATCGGCATCTGGATGAGGATCGGCAGGCAGCCGCCCATCGGATTGATCTTCTCTTTCTTGTACAGCTCCATCATCGCGGTCTGGAACTTCTGGCGGTCATCGCCATAGCGTTCCTTGAGCTGCGCGATGCGCGGCTGGAAGCGACGCATCTTGGCGCCGCTCTTGTACTGCACCGCCGACAGCGGGTACAGCACCAGCTTCAGCAGCACCACCAGGCCCACGATGGCCCAGCCCCAGTTGTTGACGACCTTGTGGACCTGGTTCAACACCCAGAACAGGCCCTGGCCGATCACGGCCATGATCGAGAAGCGGCTGTAATCGACAACGCGATCCAGGCCCGGCACATCTTCCTTGGCGATCTGGTTGACCAGCTTCGGGCCCACCCACAGGCGTGCCTCGCTGCTCACCTGCTGGCCCGGGGCCACGGTGAACGCCGGGCCGGTGGCCTGGATCTGGTCGCGGCCATCATGCTGGGACAGCGAGTAGTTCGCGGCCTGGTCCTTCTGCGGCACCCACGCGGTGAAGAAGTGGTGCTGCAGCATCGCCACCCAGCCACCGGTGACCTGCTGGTTCAGCGGGCCATCGTCCAGGTAATCCTTGAAAGCCCGGCGCTGGTACTTGCCGTCCTTGTCGAACCAGGTGGCGCCGTTGAAGCTGAACGAGTCCGGGTTGGTCATGCTGCGCGACAGGATCGTCGGCGTGCGGTCCAGGGTGCGGTACACGTAGCCGCTCCACGGGGCGGTGCCGGCGTTGATCACTTCGTCCTTGACCTTGACCGCGTATTCATTGCGGTTGACGGTGAAGGTGCGGCGGATGCTCACGCCATTCGGACCATTCCACACGAACGGGATCTGCAGTTCGTTCTGGCCCTTGGCCAGCACGAAGTCCTTGGCATCGCCCACCAGCGTGAAGCCGTTGGCTTCCGGCACCGGCATGCTCTTGTCCTGGCTGGTCCAGCCGGTCACCGCGCGGTACGGGTGAGCCGGGTCTTCGGTCAGCAGGCGCACCGGCGGGCTGCCGTCGTCCTTGGTCTGCGGGAACTGCAGCAGCTCCGCATCCAGCACGGAGCCGCCGTCGAGCACCAGGCGCAGCACGTCGGTGGTCACGGTCACGCGCGGCGCGCCGGCCTGGGCCTGCGCGGTCGGCTGGGTGGCCGGGGCACTGCCCGGGGCCTGCGGCACGTTGGCAGCGGGCACGGCGCCCGTTGCACCCGGCACCGGTGCCTGGGTCTGGGCGGCCACCGGCGCGGTAGGCGCCGGCTGGGCCTTGTCGCTACCCCACTGCATCCACAGCAGGATGGCCACCATCAGCCAGGCAACAATCAGGAAAACGCGGGTCTGGTTCATCAGCGTGCAGGCTCGACGGGGCCGGCAGCAGGTGCCGGCTCGGACTGGGAAAGGGGTGCAACCCCGGGCGGCGGCATTGTGCCGTCCGCGCCCGGCATGGGCAATGCGCCCAGCCGGCGCAGCAGGCGCTCGAAGGCCTGGCGGATCTCGGAATTACTTGCGGTACGGGCGGAACTGCGGGCAACCACGACGTAATCGCCGGACGTCATCCACGGCCGTAGGTGGCGGGTGGCGTCGCGCAGCACTCGCTTGATACGGTTGCGACCCACGGCTCGGGGATCGACTTTGCGCGAAACGGCAAGACCCAGCCTGGCCGGCGTGTCGCTCTTCAGCCAGTGCAGGGTCATCAGCGGTTCGGACACACGGCGGGCGCCGTTGAAGACCGTTGTATATTCGGCACGCGTACGAACCCGCGCAGAGCGAGGAAATCGCTTGCGCGGGTCGGAACTGCTCACAGTCAGGATTGCGTCTGCCGCGGGAAGCGGCATTGCAATCAAGCGCTCAGGACTTTACGGCCCTTGGCGCGGCGACGCGACAGGATCTTGCGGCCGTCAGCGGTCTTCATACGGGCACGGAAGCCATGGTCGCGCTTACGCTTGAGGTTGCTGGGTTGGAAAGTGCGCTTGGTGGCCATGCGGGCCTCTATATGAAGGGGACGGAAAGAACCGGAAATTCTATAGACCTACCCCGGGGCGCGTCAAGCCCATGTCACTACGGGATTTCACCGGCCTGTGCAATAGCTGTGGATCATTTTGTGAATAACTTCGGGACAACCATTCCCGGCACCCTGCGTCGGTGGTAGTCTGCGCCATCCATTCTTTCCCCTTCCGGCCTGCGGCACGGCGGCTTTCTGCGCCCCAACCGCCGGCCCCAGACGATTATTGCCGATGGATGCCTGGTCCCGTTGTCTCGAACGCCTTGAGGCGGAGTTCCCGCCCGAAGATGTTCACACCTGGTTGAAGCCGCTGCAGGCCGATCTGCGCGCGGACAGCCTGGTGCTTTATGCGCCAAACGCCTTCATCGTCGACCAGGTCCGCGAGCTGTACCTGGCGCGGATCAAGGAACTGCTGGCGCACTTCGCCGGTTTTGGCGACGTTTTTCTTGAAATCGGCTCGCGTCCGCGGGCCGTGGAGGCGCAGATCGCGCCGATTCCGGGCCATTCCGCGCCCGCTGCGCCGGTTGAGCCGCTGGTGCCGTTCGCCGGCAACCTGGATTCGCACTACACCTTCACCAACTTCGTGGAAGGCCGCAGCAACCAGCTGGGCCTGGCCGCGGCGTTCCAGGCCGCCCAGAAACCGGGCGACCGGGCGCACAACCCGCTGCTGCTGTACGGCGGCACCGGCCTGGGCAAGACCCACCTGATGTTCGCCGCCGGCAACGCCATGCGCCAGGCCAACCCGGCCGCCAAGGTGCTGTACCTGCGTTCGGAACAGTTCTTCAGCGCCATGATCCGTGCGTTGCAGGAAAAAACCATGGATCAGTTCAAGCGCCAGTTCCAGCAGGTGGACGCGCTGCTGATCGATGACATCCAGTTTTTTGCCGGCAAGGACCGCACGCAGGAAGAGTTCTTCCACACGTTCAACGCCCTGTTCGACGGCAAGCAGCAGATCATCCTCACCTGCGACCGGTACCCGCGCGAAGTCGAAGGCCTGGAAGCGCGCCTGAAGTCGCGACTTGCCTGGGGCCTGTCGGTGGCCATCGAGCCGCCGGACTTCGAAACGCGCGCCGCGATCGTGCTGGCCAAGGCCCGCGAACGCGGTGCTGAGATTCCCGACGATGTGGCGTTTCTGATTGCCAAGAAGATGCGCTCCAATGTCCGCGACCTCGAAGGTGCGCTCAATACCCTGACCGCCCGTGCCAACTTCACCGGCCGCGCGATCACCACCGACTTCGCCCAGGAAACCCTGCGCGACCTGCTGCGTGCCCAGCAGCAGGCCATCAGCATTCCCAACATCCAGAAAACCGTGGCCGACTACTACGGGCTGCAGATCAAGGATCTGCTGTCCAAGCGCCGGACCCGCTCACTGGCCCGTCCGCGACAGGTCGCCATGGCGCTGACCAAGGAGCTGACCGAGCACAGCCTGCCGGAAATCGGCGATGCCTTTGCCGGTCGCGACCACACCACGGTGCTGCATGCGTGCCGGCAGATCCGGACGTTGATGGAGACCGACGGCAAGTTGCGGGAAGACTGGGACAAGCTGATCCGGAAGTTGAGCGAATGATGCATGTACGCCGCATAGGCGTCATCGCATAAAACGGTGCAAAATCCGGGTGTAAGCGAGGGACAGGCTGTGGATAAAAACCCGGTTTGAATTGGCGGGATTTTTATCCACAGGCTTCCCCACCCCTTGGGGGGTAGTAGTGCAGAGGGTTTCGAGGCCAATAAAGCCTTTATTTACAAATACTTAGATGTGTTTTCCCGCAATTCTGGCTCTACCATCACCACCAAGCTTTTGATTTATTCCACATCTTTTTAAAGCATAGGGGCACGGAACCACATGCGTTTCACACTGCAGCGCGAAGCCTTTCTCAAGCCGTTGGCACAAGTCGTCAACGTGGTCGAACGCCGCCAGACCTTGCCGGTTCTGGCTAATTTCCTGGTCCAGGTCCAGAACGGGCAGCTGTCGCTGACCGGTACCGACCTGGAAGTGGAGATGGTGTCGCGGATCGCGGTGGATGATGCCCAGGACGGCGAGACCACCATCCCGGCACGCAAACTGTTCGAGATCATCCGCGCCCTGCCCGACGGCAGCCGGATCACCGTCTCGCAGACCGGTGACAAGATCACCGTGCAGGCCGGCCGCAGCCGCTTCACCCTGGCAACGCTGCCGGCCAACGACTTCCCGTCGGTGGACGAAGTGGAAGCCACCGAGCGCGTGGCGATCGGCGAAGCCACCCTGAAGGAGCTGATCGAACGCACCGCGTTCGCGATGGCCCAGCAGGACGTGCGCTACTACCTCAACGGCCTCCTGTTCGACCTGCGCGGCGATGCGCTGCGCACCGTTGCCACCGACGGCCACCGCCTGGCGCTGTGCGAAACCGACCTGGAAAAGGCCAGTGGCGCAAAGCGTCAGATCATCGTGCCGCGCAAGGGCGTGACCGAACTGCAGCGCCTGCTGGAAAGCGGGGATCGTGAGATCGAGCTGGAAGTCGGCCGCAGCCACGTTCGCGTCAAGCGCGACGATGTGACCTTCACCTCCAAGTTGATCGATGGTCGCTTCCCGGATTACGAGGCCGTGATTCCGATCGGTGCCGACCGTGAAGTGAAGGTGGATCGCGAAGCCCTGCGTGCCTCCTTGCAGCGTGCCGCGATTCTGTCCAACGAGAAGTACCGCGGCATCCGCGTGGAAGTCTCGCCGGGCAACCTGAAGATCAGCGCACACAACCCGGAGCAGGAAGAAGCACAGGAAGAGATCGAAGCGGATACCACCGTGAGCGATCTGGCCATTGGCTTCAACGTGAATTACCTGCTGGACGCCCTGTCCGCACTGCGCGATGAGCACGTGGTCATCCAGCTGCGCGATTCCAACTCCTCGGCCCTGGTTCGCGAAGCCAGCAGCGAGAAGTCGCGCCACGTGGTGATGCCGCTGCGTCTCTGACCGGATGCTTGGTTCCACGTGGAACCGCGGTAACCAGGAAGCCCGGCCAAGCGCCGGGTTTCTTTTTGCTCGGACGTTCCACGTGGATCCTCGGACAAGCAGCACGCGTAGAGCCACGCCGTGCGTGACTGCTTGTGATCTTGCTTCTTGCCGCTGCGGTTGGACAACCGAACCTACTCGAGGCAGGGGACGTTCAAATCTCACGACAAGATCAGCCAAGCAGGGCATGGTTCACCAGGTTCGCAGAACGCGTGGGTTTGCCCCCTGATTCCCAGCTCTAAGCTTTTAAAAACTGTATATAAATCTAAAGCTAGGTGGTGGTGGTAGAGGCAGATTTGGTTGAAAAGTACCTTATCTCCCTGAATTTAAAGGGAAATATGGTGCTGAAACCCCCGGTAGAACAGGGTCTGAGCCTGGGGTTCAACCTGTGGATATCTTTCAGCGGTACCCAAGGTGCCTTTTTTATCCACAGATTGTGCAGAGATTGTGCATAAGTCATACAGACCCCCTGTGGATAGCCAGAAATGGAAGACGTCAATCTCGCAAGATCTGAGAACGCCTACCCTGCTCCGCGTTTCAGATTTCAAAGAATCGAGCGGGCAATCGCATTTGCCCGACGTGCACCCCATCCCGAAGACGCGCGAATTCCTTGAAATCTGCACGGCTTCACCCTTGACGCTCTGTCAGATTTCAAAGGATTCACGGCGTCTCGAACGTGCGGCGAATCCACCCCGATGCAGTAAGCTGATCGATTCCCCCAACCTCTCTGCCGCATCTGCGGCGTTGATCCGACCGCATGCACATCCGTCGTCTGTCCCTGCACCAGGTTCGCCGCTTCGACAGCGTGGAACTGGCCCCGCAACCGGGCATCAACCTGATCACTGGCGACAACGGCGCAGGCAAGACCAGCGTGCTTGAAGCGCTGCACGTAATGGCCTACGGGCGCAGTTTCCGCGGTCGCGTGCGGGATGGGCTGGTGCGCCAGGGCCAGGACGCTTTGGATGTCTTCGTTGAATGGGACGAACAGCGTTCAGGGGCGGAATCGGCCACGCGCCGCAAAGCCGGGCTGCGCCACAGCGGGCAGGAATGGAAGGGACGGCTGGATGGTGAAGACGTTGCGCAGCTGGGAAACCTTTGCGCGGCCTTGGCTGTGGTCACCTTTGAGCCGGGCAGCCACGCGCTGGTCAGTGGGGGCGGCGAGCCGCGTCGCCGGTTCCTGGATTGGGGTTTGTTCCACGTGGAACCAGACTTCCTCGCCCTCTGGCGGCGGTATTCGCGGGCCCTGAAGCAGCGCAATGCCCTCCTCAAGCAAGGCGGGCACCCGAATGCACTGGATGCGTGGGACCGTGAGCTGGCAGAAGCCGGCGAACCGCTCACCACCCGGCGCCAGCACTACCTGGACCGCCTGCAGGACCGAACCATCGGCCTGGCGCAGGAACTGGCCCCGAACCTGGGCATCCAGTCACTGACGCTGAGCCCCGGCTGGCGCAAACACGAGCTTTCCCTGTCCGACGCCCTGCTGCTGGCGCGCGAACGCGACCGGTTGGCGGGCTATACCTCCGTGGGTCCGCACCGCGCCGACTGGAGCGTGGGGTTTGCCAGCATTCCCGGCCGCGACGCGCTCTCGCGCGGCCAGGCCAAGCTCACCGCCCTTACCTGCCTGTTGGCCCAGGCGGAGGATTACGCCGAACAGCGCGGCGAATGGCCGGTAATCGCGCTGGATGACCTGGCGTCCGAGCTGGATCGTACCCATCAAGCCCGGGTACTGGATCGTCTGCGCGCAGGCCCGGCGCAGATATTCATCACCGCCACCGAAACGCCCGCCGCGCTGCAGGACCGCACCGATATCACCCGGTTCCACGTGGAACATGGCCACGTCCAGCTTGTGCCATAGTGCCGGCAGGGGCCGAAGCGCCCGGCTGGTATAATTGCTGTTGCAACCCCTTATCCATCGGCGCCCCGCTTCCCGCGGCGGCCCGAACTGCGGAGCCTATGGCAAGCGCAATGACTGAAGAACAGAACACTCCGGCACCTACCGGCAATTACGACGCCAACAGCATTACCGCCCTGGAAGGCCTGGAGGCGGTCCGCAAGCGGCCCGGCATGTACATCGGCGACGTCCATGACGGCACCGGTCTGCACCACATGGTGTTCGAAGTCGTCGACAACTCCATCGACGAAGCGCTGGCAGGCCACGCCGACCACGTGGCGGTGACGATCCACGCCGACGGCTCGGTCTCCGTGTCCGACAACGGCCGTGGCATTCCCACCGGCAAGCACGGTCAGATGAGCCAGAAGCTCGGCCGCGACGTGTCCGCTGCCGAAGTGGTCATGACCGTGCTGCACGCGGGCGGCAAGTTCGACGACAACAGCTACAAGGTTTCCGGCGGCCTGCACGGCGTTGGCGTCAGCGTGGTCAATGCGCTGTCGCAGAAGCTCACCTTGGATATCTTCCAGAGCGGCTTCCACTTCCACCAGGAATACGCCGATGGCGCGGCCGTAAGCCCGCTGGCCCAGGTCGAAACCAGCACCAAGCGCGGTACCACCCTGCGCTTCTGGCCGTCGGTGGTCGCGTTCCACGACAACGTCGAGTTCCACTACGAGATTCTGGCGCGCCGCCTGCGCGAACTCTCGTTCCTGAACTCCGGGGTCAAGATCGTCCTGGTCGATGAGCGTGGCGATGGCCGCCGTGACGACTTCCACTACGAAGGCGGCATCCGCAGCTTCGTGGAGCATCTGGCGCAGTTGAAGACCCCGCTGCATCCGAACGTGATCTCGGTCACCGGCGAATCCAACGGCATCACCGTCGACGTGGCGCTGCAGTGGACCGATTCCTACCAGGAAACGATGTACTGCTTCACCAACAACATCCCGCAGAAGGACGGCGGTACCCACCTTGCCGGCTTCCGCGGCGCGCTGACCCGTGTGCTCAACAACTACATCGAGCAGAACGGCATCGCCAAGCAGGCCAAGATCAACCTGACCGGCGACGACATGCGCGAAGGCATGATCGCCGTGCTCTCGGTGAAGGTGCCCGACCCCAGCTTCTCCAGCCAGACCAAGGAAAAGCTGGTCAGCTCGGACGTGCGACCGGCCGTGGAAAGCGCGTTCGGGCAGCGCCTCGAAGAGTTCCTGCAGGAAAACCCGAACGAAGCCAAGGCCATCGCCGGCAAGATCGTCGATGCCGCCCGCGCCCGCGAAGCCGCGCGCAAGGCGCGCGACCTGACCCGCCGCAAGGGCGCGTTGGATATCGCCGGCCTGCCCGGGAAGCTGGCCGACTGCCAGGAGAAGGACCCGGCGCTGTCCGAACTGTTCATCGTCGAGGGTGACTCCGCAGGTGGTTCGGCCAAGCAGGGCCGCAACCGCAAGAACCAGGCCGTGCTGCCGCTGCGCGGCAAGATTCTCAACGTGGAACGAGCCCGTTTCGACCGCATGCTGGCCTCCGACCAGGTCGGTACGCTGATCACCGCGCTGGGCACCGGCATCGGCCGCGACGAGTACAACCCGGACAAGCTGCGCTACCACCGCATCATCATCATGACCGACGCCGACGTCGACGGCGCGCACATCCGCACCCTGCTGCTCACCTTCTTCTACCGGCAGATGCCGGAGCTGATCGAGCGTGGCCACGTCTACATCGGCCTGCCGCCGCTGTACAAGATCAAGCAGGGCAAGCAGGAGCTCTACCTGAAGGACGACCCCGCGCTGGACGCCTACCTGGCCAGCAACGCGGTCGAAAATGCCTCGCTGATTCCGGCCGAGAACGAGCCGGCCATCGAAGGCGTCGCCCTGGAAAAGCTGCTGCTGGCCTACGCCTCGGCGCAGGAAGCGATCGGCCGCAATGCCCATCGCTACGACCGCCAGGTGCTTGAAGCCCTGGTCGATTTCACTCCGATGGACCTGGAGCACCTGCGCAAGGCCGGCGCCGACGAAGGCCTGGCCGCACTGGCCAAGCGCCTCAACCAGGGCAGCCTGGGCTCGCCGCGCTTCAGCCTGGAATTGCAGGAACCCACCGAAGAGCGTCCCGCCGCGCTGCTGGTCACCCGTCGCCACATGGGCGAACAGCTGATCCAGGTGCTGCCGCTGTCGGCCTTCGAAACCGGCGAACTGCGTGCCCTGCACCAGTCCTCGCTGCTGCTGCACGGGCTGGTGCGCGAAGGTGCCAAGATCGTCCGCGGTGCCAAGTCGTCGGAGATCGGTGGTTTCGCCGATGCCCGCAACTGGCTGCTGGACGAAGCCAAGAAGGGTCGCCAGATCCAGCGCTTCAAGGGCCTGGGCGAAATGAATCCCGAACAGCTGTGGGACACCACCGTGAACCCCGATACGCGCCGGCTGCTGCAGGTGCGTATCGAGGACGCCGTGGCGGCCGACCAGATCTTCAGCACCCTGATGGGTGACGTGGTGGAACCGCGCCGCGATTTCATCGAAGACAACGCGCTGCGGGTCGCCAACCTGGATATCTGACACAATCGGCTCAGGGCCGGCCGGTTGCGACCTGCAACCGGCCTGGCCACCGCCTATTGCTGCCAGGAACCCGATGTCCGCTACCGCCCCGGCGTCCACCACGCCTCCGCTGCCGCCCGCCCTGCCCAAGGCGCCCCAACGGAAACCAGGCTCCCCGATCGCGGGATTCCTGATCGATCTCGGTATCGCCACGCTCTCGCTGCTCGCCTTGAGCATGGCCAGCGGCCTGCTATGGGGCCTCTACCGCGCCTTGATCGTGGTCCGCGACACCGGCGCGCAAGCGGCCGATGCGCTGGCCCAGCAGGTGGGCCAGCCTGGCGCGCTCGCGCAGATCCTGATGGCCGTGTTCGCCACCGGCGGCGCTGCGATTTTCCTGTACTTCCTCAGGCGCCGTGCCGACGCCACCGAGCGCCGCGCCTCGTTCGAGGCGGCCCGCCGGCCGTCCACCTGGGGCTGGACCGCGCTGGTTGCGGTGGGCGTGATCATCGGCAGCAACGGCATCGCCTGGCTGGCCCGGCAGGCGGGCATTGAACCGGTACCCACCAACCTGGCCCTGATGGAACAGGCGCTGGCCCGTTTCCCGTGGTTCCTGGCCCTGTTCGCGATCGTGCTGGCCCCGGCCTACGAAGAACTACTGTTCCGCCGCGTGCTGTTCGGCCGCCTGTGGCAGGCCGGTCGCCCATGGCTGGGCATGCTGCTCAGCAGCCTGGCGTTCGCGCTGGTCCACGAAGTGCCCGGCACCAGTGCCAACGGCCCGTGGGAAATCGCCCAACTGTGGCTGGTGTACGGCGGCATGGGCGCCGCGTTCGCGTGGCTTTACCAGCGTACCGGCACCTTGTGGGCCCCGATCGTGGCGCATGCGTTGAACAACGCCATCGCCCTGGCGGCGCTGGTATTCCTGGGCTTGCACTGACTCGACGGTTTGACAAAACCTTACATTCGGCCCGCCACACTGCAGACATGAACACGGGAGTCCCCGCCTTGAAACCCTTGCTGCTCGGACTTGTCATCACCTTGGCGCTCAGCGCCTGCGCCACCACCACCTCGCCCACCGGGCGCAAGCAGATGGTGGGCGGTGTATCGCAGGCCGAGCTGGACCAGCTTGGCGCGCAGGCCTTCGCCGAAACCAAACAGAAGCAGAAGATCAGCAGCGACGGCCGCCAGAACGGCTACGTGCAGTGCGTGGTCAATGCGCTGGTCGCGCAGCTGCCGCCTCAGTACCGTGGCGTACGGTGGGAGACCGCGGTATTCGTCGATGCCGAGCCGAACGCCTTCGCCTTGCCCGGCGGCAAGGTCGGCGTGAACACCGGCATCTTCACCGTGGCCAAGAACCAGGACCAGCTCGCCGCCGTGATCGGGCATGAGATCGGCCACGTCATCTCGCGCCACCACGAAGAGCGCCTCACCCGCCAGATGGGCGCGCAGACCGGCCTGGCCGTGCTTGGTGCGCTGGCCGGCGCGGCATACGGCGACGGCGCGGCCAGCACGGTCAACCAGCTCGGCGGTGCCGGCGCACAGGCCGCCTTCCTGCTGCCCGGGTCGCGCACCCAGGAAAGCGAAGCCGACGTGGTCGGCCAGCGGCTGATGGCCGAGGCAGGGTTCGACCCGGCCCAGGCGGTCAACCTGTGGCAGAACATGATGGCCGCCAGTGGCGGGCGTTCCCCGCAATGGCTGTCCACCCACCCGGACCCGGCCAACCGGATCCGGGAGCTGCAACGCGATGCCCCCGCCCTGACCGGTGTTTTCCAGCAGGCCCAGGCCGCTGGACGGCGCCCCAAGTGCGGGTGATTCGACTAAAGGATGCTGTATTGCAGCATCGGAAACGATTTCTCACGCCATCGGTTTCTGATACGTTTGGCGGCTCAGATTTTTCTGACAGTCCGTTTTGACGCCGCCGCGGCGGTTCGATCGAGGTGAAAGATGATTTTCCGCAACCACAAGCAAGCCGTGCTTTCCGTCCTCATCGCGACCGCCATTGGTGGCGTTGTGGTCACTGACGCCGTCGCCCAGACCCGCACCACTGATCGCAGCGCCGATCGCCGTGGTGGCAAGAAGGACCAGGCCAAGGCCGAAGCGCTGTACCCGCAGGCCACCCGCGCCGAGCCGGACATCAAGGCATCGCCGAAGCTGGGCAAGCAGCTGCAGAAGATGATCGACAGCTACAACGATCAGAAGTTCCCGGAGACGTTGGCTGCGGCCAATGAAATCCTGGGCAACAGCGCCGCCAATGCGTATGACAAGTCGCTGGCCGCGCAGCTCGCCTCGCAGGCTGCCTACAACACCGACGACAACGCCGCTGCCAAGAAGTACCTGCTGCAGGTGCTGGAATTCAATGGCCTGGACAACAACGGCCACTTCCAGTCGATGCTGATGCTGGGCCAGCTGCAGATCCAGGACGACCAGCTTGCCGAAGGTCTGGCCACCCTGGACAAGTACTTCGCTGAAACCAAGTCGACCAAGCCGGAAGAGCTGATCATCAAGGGCCAGGCCCTGTACCAGCTCGAGCGCTACCAGGAAGCAGTGCCGGTGATCCAGCAGGCCATCGCCGGCGCCACCGAGCCGAAGGACAACTGGAACCAGCTGCTGATGGCCGCCCTGTCCGAGTCCGGCCAGACCGGTGAGGCAGTGAAGCAGGCCGAAGCGCTTGCCGCCAAGAACCCGGCGGACAAGAAGGCCCAGATGAACCTGGCCAGCATGTACCTGCAGGCCGACCAGATGGACAAGGCCGGCGCGGTCATGGACAAGCTCTTCAAGGGCGGCCAGCTGACCGAGGAGCGCGAGTACAAGCAGGCGTACTCGATCTACGCCAACTCGGACAAGAAGGAAGCCGAGGTCATTGCGGTGATCAACGATGGCCTGCAGAAGGGCATCCTGAAGCCGGATTACCAGGTGTACCTGGCCCAGGCCCAGGCGTACTACTACTCGGAACCGCCGCAGGTCGAAAAGGCGATCGAAGCGTGGCAGAAGGCCGCCCCGCTTTCCAAGGACGGTGAAACCTACTTGAACCTGGCACGTGTCTTGCATTCGGAAGGTCGCATTCCGGAGGCCAAGACGGCCGCCCAGCAGGCGCTGGCGAAGGGTGTGAAGAACCAGGCGGATGCCAAGAAAATCATCAACCTGAAGTAAGTAGGAATAACGCCTGAACGCCTGCGTGAGTGATGCGCAGGCGCTCAGGATTGGTATAAGCTTGGAGGTTCCTGCGGTGTCATGCACCGCTGATCATGGGCTATCTGTCCCCAGGTACCCGGCCCCACTAATGAGCTCTTGGCGCATGACGGAACAACTAGTCGTTCACAGGTACGAACAACGCGATGACACCGGCCTCAGCTGGCCGCGCATCGTGGGTATCGCCTTTGTAATCGCATTGCATCTCGCCGCCCTGATGCTGCTCCTCATCCCCGCCGTGGCCCCCAAGGCCGTGACGGAGAAGGAACGCAACATCATGGTGACCCTGGTCGACGCTCCGCCGCCGCCCCCACCGCCGCCGCCGCCGCCGCCGCCGACTGAAACGCCGCCGCCGCCGGTCAAGAACCTGTCGCCGCCCAAGCCCTCGCCGGTGCCGCCGCCGCCGCAGGCGCCGGTGATCGACGTGCCGGAACCGCGTCCGAACGACATCGTCACGCCGCCGAGTCCGCCGAGCCCGCCGCAGCCGCCGAGTTCCATCGAGGCCAGCGTCGATATCTCGTCCAAGGCCATGAATCCCCCGCGTTACCCGCCGGCCGCGTTCCGCGCAGGTATCCAGGGTGAAGTGATCCTGATCATTGATGTCGATGCCAACGGCAACGTCACCAATGTGTCGGTCGAAAAGTCCAGCCGTAACCGCGATCTGGACCGTGCAGCGATGGAAGCCGCCCGTAAATGGCGCTTCAACGCAGCCGAATCGGGCGGGAAGAAAGCTGCAGGTCGCGTCCGCGTCCCGGTCAACTTTGCGCTGAATTGATGGGCCGGGTGGCCTGCCGGCCACCCTCCTGTCACTTGAACCTAGCTACAACATTCATCACCACACACAACAAAGGTAAGCGTCATGCTGCAGGAACTCTTCATCGCCGCTGCTGCCGGGGGCAACCCGTCGAATGCCCTCTCGCAGATGGGCTTCGAGCATCTGATCCACGAAATGACCTCCAAGCCGGGCGACTTTGCCGTCTCCTGGGTCGTGCTTCTGACCCTGGTGATCATGTCGGCCATGTCCTGGTACTGGACCGTCATCAACATCTTCCGTGCTACCCGCCTGAAGAGCGCTGCTGACAAGGTCGTGAGCCTGTTCTGGGATACCCCGAACGCACAGGACGCCATCCGCGCCATGGA
The DNA here is from genome assembly GCF_037203925.1 of Stenotrophomonas sp. CCNWLW57. NCBI lineage: Bacteria > Pseudomonadati > Pseudomonadota > Gammaproteobacteria > Lysobacterales > Lysobacteraceae > Stenotrophomonas > Stenotrophomonas sp. CCNWLW57. Next base: position 278,571 of record NZ_JBBCBJ010000006.1, on the reverse strand, counting down.
AGAACAGCCGGCTTCCGAGCCGTTCTCCAAGATCGCCCTGGACGCAGCCCAGGCTGCCGCCCACCACCAGCGTGCCGAAGGTGGCGCCACCGGTGGCCTGGGTGAAAACCTGAGCCGTTCGGAGTTCGTCGACCGCGCCCTGCGTCAGGCCGTGACCCGCGAAAGCAACAACCTGCAGTCGGGCATGACCCTGCTGGCCACCGTCGGTGCAACCGCTCCGTTCGTCGGTCTGCTCGGCACCGTGTGGGGCATCTACGGCGCGCTGATCAAGATCGGTGCAACCGGTTCGGCCTCCATCGACGCCGTTGCCGGCCCGGTGGGTGAAGCCCTGATCATGACCGCCATCGGTCTGTTCGTGGCAATCCCGGCCGTGTTCGCCTTCAACTTCTTCAGCAAGATCAACAGCGCCACGATCAGCAAGTTCGATACGTTCGCTCACGACCTGCACGACTTCTTCGCCACCGGTTCGCGCGTCCGCTAATTGCGACGCGCTGTACCCAGCGAGAACGTAGTCAACACGATCTAGACGGAGCCCGTTATGGCTTTCAGTAGTGGTAACAGCGGCGGCCCCATGGCCGACATCAACGTTACGCCCCTCGTGGACGTGATGCTGGTGCTGCTGATCATCTTCATCATCACGGCGCCCCTGATGTCCCATAAGGTCAAGGTCGACCTGCCTGAGGCCAACCTGGTGCAGAAGCCGGAAGATGCGGCTGATCGCAAGGGCCCCATCACCCTGGCGGTGAAGGAAGACGGCTCGATTTACTGGAACGACGAAGAGATCGACAAGCAGACTCTCGAGTCGCGCCTGGCGACCGCCGCCCAGCAGACCCCCCAGCCCCCGCTCAATCTGCGTGGTGACCGCACCACCAAGATGCGCGTCATCAACGAGATGACGAAGGTCGCGCAGGAGCAGGGCATGCTCGACGTTGGCTTCGTGGCCACCAAAGAGAAGGGGCAGTAAGCCATGGCATTCAGTTCTGGTGGTGGCAAGGGCCCAATGGCCGACATCAACGTTACGCCCCTCGTGGACGTGATGCTGGTGCTGTTGATCATCTTCATCGTTACCGCGCCGATCATGACGTACCCGATCGCCGTGGACCTGCCGCAGCGCGTGCTCAACCCACCGCCGCAGCTGGTCGAACCGCCGCCGCCGATCGAGCTGCGGATCGACGCCAGCAACCAGGTGTTCTGGAACAACAGCCCGGTTGCAACGGCTGAGCTCCAGCAGCGTATGGAACAGGAAGTGCAGCGTGACCCGACCAACCAGCCCGAGTTGCGCATCGACGCCAGCCCGGACTCCGAGTACGACGTGATGGCCAAGGTTCTGGCCGCCGCGAAGAACGCGCAGATGAAGAAGATCGGGTTCCAGCAGCAGCAGTAAGACGCAACACCAAGTCATGACGCGACTGGAAAGCGCCCCTGGAAACAGGGGCGCTTTTTTTGTTGGCGCGTTCGGCCATTGACATCAATCCGGGGCCGTTCCACCATGGTTACGCGCAAGCAACACATAGCCGAGCCATTGTGCATCCCACCTGGTCACCAGGTCCCGGCCGGCCCGGGTATATCCAAGGGAATCGGACTCACGGAGCCTCGCCCAGCATCGCTGGCCGGGGCTTTCGTTCTTGAGGCGCCTCCAGTACATCCGCGAATCGTCTTGGATCGGGTTCATCGTCCTGCCTTGCGCGTCCCCGCAGGATCTCTCCCAATAAAAGATTGAAGGAATAGCGTCCCTTGCCGGGATGCGGCTTGCGCGGATCAAGCGGATACGCGGATTGCACCAGCAGCAGCACACTGTTCGAGCCGTGCCGCTTCCACCGTTTAAGATTGAAGAAGACGCCATAGCGTTCGCCGCTGTCCAGCCGCACGGCAACATAGTTGTCCGCTGCGGTGCGCTCGCAGGATTGTCGCCCTTCGATCACGTGGCGAATGATCTCCGGAAGCCGCTTCGACAACGTGTATCGAACACCATCAAATGCGCGGCACTCGCGATTGTCGGAAATCATGTCGTCATCAGCTCCACGACGCTGCACAGAGAAGCAATGAAGCCCAAAGCCGACATACAGGACGACCTCCCGGCCGGGGTGCCCCTTAGCGGCAAGCAGGGCGTAGTTGAGACGAAAGGGATGCAGGTGATTCAAGGGGAAGGCCTTGCCCTGCCTGTCCCTGTGGGGCATCCAGCGGATTAGACCGCCTGACCAGTTGACCGCCATCCCTTGCTCCATGACACCGTGTTGTGCGTCAAGAGACTCGGGCTACAGGCGCCCCGACTTCAAGGCCAAAACAGTCACGCATGCGTCGGACACCCGCGTCCGGCTATGATCCGCGGATGCTTGCCACCTACCCCGCGCTTGCCGACTGGCTCCACTGGCTGGATGCGTTCCCGCACCTGCGCCCGCTGCTCATCGCCGCCTACGTGCTGTACCTGCTGTGGTTGATCGGCTGGATCATGCTGCAGAAGCGCGAGCCGGTGGCCACGCTCAGCTGGATCCTTTCGCTGGCCGCCCTGCCCTATCTGGGCCTGTTCGTGTACTACCTGCTCGGGCCGCAGAAGGTGAAACGGCAGCGCCTGCGCCGTGGCCGCGCGCGTTCCGGCATGGAGCACTACAGCAGCGTGTGCCCGCCCGATGCGGACTGCACCGAACTGGCCAAGATCGCCCAGGCCACCACCGGCCTGGCGCCCAGCTCGGCGACCGAAGTGGAGTGGCTGGTGGACGGCGCGCAGACCTATGCCGCGCTGTTGAAGGCCGTGGCCCAGGCGCGCGACCACCTGCACGTCGAGTACTACATCTTCAATCCCGACCACGCCGGTACCGCGCTGCGCGATGCCCTGGTCGAACGCGCCAAGGCAGGCGTGCGCGTGCGCCTGCTGCTGGATGCGGTGGGCTCGTCCGGCATCCGCACGCGGTTCCTCAAGCCGCTGCGTGATGCAGGCGCCGAAGTGGCCTGGTTCCACCCGCGCCAGCTGCTCAAACCGTTCAAGCGGCCGTGGATGAACATGCGCACCCACCGCAAGCTGGTGGTGATCGATGGCCGCGTCGCCTTCACCGGTGGCATCAACATCACCGACGAAGAAGACGAAAGCCGCCGGCCCGATGCCTACCGCGACCTGCACATGCGCCTGACGGGCCACGTGGTGCGCAGTCTCCAGCTGGTGTTCGTCGAAGACTGGATCTACGCCACCGGCGAACCGAAGGAGCGCTTCAACATCGCCCAGCTGTGGCCCACCGACATGCCGGGCCGCCAGGACGGCGCCATCAACGCCCAGGTGCTGGTATCAGGCCCGGACTCGGGCTGGGAAACCATCCACCGCCTGCAGGTGGCCGCCATCCACGAAGCGCGCGAACGCGTGTGGCTGGTCACGCCCTACTTCGTGCCGGGCGAAGCCGCGCGCATGGCGCTCACCTCGGCCGCACTGGGCGGGCTGGACGTGCGCCTGCTGGTACCGAAGATGAGCGATTCCTGGTTCGTCACCCAGGCCGCGCGCTCCTACTTCGACGAGCTGCTGCAGGCCGGGGTGAAGATCTACGAGTACGGGCCGCGCATGCTGCACACCAAGGCGTTCATCGCCGACCACGACATCTGCATCGCCGGCAGCGCCAACTTCGACCACCGCAGTTTCCGCCTCAACTTCGAACTGTCGATGATGATCAGCAGCGCCGAGTGCGTGGCGGAACTGGAGAAAATCCTCATCGCGGAATTCGCCGCTTCCACGCCCGTGCGCAACGACCGCCAGCGCTCGCTGTGGCTGCACCGGGTGCCTGAGGCGTTCGCCCGCCTGGCCTCCCCGCTGCTGTAGCCACCACGTGGAACCGTCCCCACCCCGGCGCTACACTGCGCAGGTCAACGGGGAGAATGACAATGTATTGGCTGTTCCTGCTGCTGTCGCTGGGCTGTTTCACCTTTGCCATCAAGACACCGTCCACCGGCCTGATGATGTTGTGGTTGGCCGGTGCACTGGTGTTCCTGCTGGCCTGGATTCGCGGCCGCTACCTGGCCAGCTTTGGCGGCAGCCAGCGGGATGCGGCCGGGTCGCACGACATCTACAACGCGATCGACCCTGCCGAGCTGCGCCGGCTGCGCGAGCAGGCCCAGGCCCGCCGCGACGCCGACCGCGACCCGAATGACCTTCCCCCGAGCCTATGACCCACCTCAGCGTCAACGTGAACAAGATCGCCGTCCTGCGCAATTCGCGCGGCGGCCAGGACCCTGATGTGCTGCAGGCGGCCAGAGCCTGCCTGGACGCCGGTGCCCACGGCATCACCGTGCACCCACGCCCGGATCGTCGGCATATCCACGCCGAGGATGTGCTCGCCCTCTCGGCGCTGACCACCGCGCGGGGCGTGGAATTCAACATCGAAGGCAACCCGTTCGCCCCGCCTCGGCCGGGTTACCCGGGCCTGTTGCCGCTGTGCGCGCAGACCCGCCCCGCCCAGGCCACCCTGGTGCCCGACAGCGACGGCCAGCTCACCTCCGACCACGGCTTCGATTTCAGCCGCGATGCCGACCGCCTGTGCCCGTTGATCGCCGAACTCAAAAGCTACGGCTGCCGGGTCAGCCTGTTCGTGGACGCCGGCAACCCGGACTTGGCCCAGGCAGCCGACATTGGCGCCGACCGCATCGAGCTCTACACCGGCCCCTATGCTGAGGCGCACGCCGCAGGCGACGCCACCGTCATGCTCGCCCTGTTCGCCGACGCCGCCCGCCGCGCCCAGGCCGCCGGCCTCGGGGTCAACGCCGGCCACGATCTTTCCCAGGGAAACCTCCGGGATTTCCTGCACACGGTCCCGAACGTCCTCGAAGTCTCGATCGGCCACGCCCTGATCAGCGAAGCCCTGTACGCCGGGCTGGACGCAACGGTAAAGGGCTACCTCGGCCTCCTTTGATGGATCCCGCGCAAACCGTAGATCCGGGCCCTGCCCGGATGCTCTTCGCTGGGACCCAACTGCGCTGAAGAATCCCCTGTGGATAACCCTGGGGAACAAACCCCAACCATTCAGCCCAAACCCAACAGGGGCGCGGATGGTGCTTCCCTACGACCCTGTGGTTAGTAATACTGCTAACCCATGCGTACCCCTCCGCACTCCGCCACGCTCCACCCCACGTCTCAGCCGCTGAGACGTCTCGCCGGTAGCCTCTGAAGATGGGTATCGCAATCAAAGGCCGTGGTTCCACCACACACCTCGCCGGACGTTTCGAAGTCACGGTCAGCGAAGCCATGGACGACGGCTGGGAACCGGAAACCAGCGAAGAATTCGCCGCCCCGCGCCTGCGCACCGAAGTGCGCGCCGAAACCGCGCGGAGCATCATCAGCCGCAACAAGTCCCCCGATGTAGGTTTCAGCCAATCGGTGAATCCGTACCGCGGCTGCGAGCACGGCTGCTCGTACTGCTTCGCGCGCCCCTCGCACGCCTTCCTCAACCTGTCCCCGGGCCTGGACTTCGAAACCAAGCTGTTTGCCAAGACCAACGCACCGCAGTTGTTACGCAAGGAACTCTCGCGGCCCGCCTACACCCCGCAGCCGATCGCCCTGGGCATCAACACCGACGCCTACCAGCCGATAGAACGCAAGCTCAAACTCACCCGCCAGCTGATCGAAGTGATGCTGGAAACCCAGCACCCGTTCTCGCTCATCACCAAGAACGCCCTCGTCGAGCGCGACATCGACCTGCTCGCCCCACTGGCGGAAAAGAACCTGGTCAGCGTGCATTTCTCGGTGACCTCGCTGGACCCGCACCTGTCGGCCCGCCTTGAGCCGCGCGCATCGGCCCCGCACGCGCGCCTGCGCGCCATGCGCCGCCTGCACGAAGCCGGCATTCCGGTAGGCGTGATGGTGGCCCCGGTGATTCCCTGGATCAACGATTCCGAGCTGGAAGCGGTGCTCGAAGCATCACGCGACGCCGGCGCCAGCACCGCCGGCTATGTGCTGCTGCGTTTGCCTTTGGAAGTGGCACCGCTGTTCCGCGACTGGCTCGATACGCATCACCCGGACCGCGCCGCGCACGTGATGAGCACCATCAACCAGCTGCGTGGCGGCAAGGACTACAACAGCGAGTTCGGCACCCGCATGCGCGGCGAAGGCGTCTACGCCGATCTGCTCTCCAGCCGTTTCAAGCTCGCCCGCAAGCGCCTGGGCTTCGACGCGCAGAACAGCCATTGGCCGAAGCTGGACTGCACGAAGTTTGTTCGGCCGCTGCCGCCGAGGGAAGAGTCGCCGCAGGGGTCGTTGTTCTGAATCCCAAGATCTACGACGAAGCCGCTAAGAGAACGGAAGCGGCCAAGACCAACGCTGGAGGTGAGGGCTGTGGCTGCACAAACTAAACCTGTTCTCTATCTTGCTGCAGTTCTTTTATTGGCAGCTTGCAATAGCACGTCAGTAAATTTGAGAACAGGGGAAATTCCTAATGCGACCAACTGCCGTCCGACCTCTGCAATCGCCGATGAAATAGCTGGATCACAGATGGCATGCCATCAAGGAATTGCGGGAGATGGAGTTCAAGTGCTTATTTCGAACGCAAATAGGCGCGTGTCCGTGCGCAGTGACACGGCTGAAAGAGAGATGACATCGATCTTTATTCGGCCGGCTAGCGCAATAGGCGAGGAAGGCCCTGTCAGGTTCGATGCGTTCTATTCGCAGGGCTTGTTTGACCTGAGGGGAAAAACTGGCTGCGTAGGCGTGTTGGAAGATGGAACAGCGGAGATCAAGAAGTCGGCAAATACAACTACCCTGCACTACAAACTCCAGTTTCGGCTTGTGAGTCCGCTCGGTTGGCCGGAGGACTGCAAAGAACCCCATCGCATAGCAGGAGCTGTTGAGCTGTAGAACCCGCGGGCAAACACCGGCACCGCTTGGCACCAACGCAGGGCAATTTGATGGCACCTTCCCGGCTCTGGTACAACGGATTCGGGCGCTACGACGCCAGTGTCGGCAGCTACATTCAGAGCGACCCAATTGGGCTGAGTGGAGAAGGATCGAGCTGGTAAGGTTCCAAGCGGACTTTCTTTGAGAAATGTAAATGAAGATGAGTGGTCAGGCCCAAAGATGGACACTTCTTGGAGCGCGCACGATCTCCTTGGTCGCTTTCTTCTATGCGCAGTTCAAGGCGGTCAGCACATACAAGCAACTACGCGAGTGCGTGGAACAAGTAGCGCAGCCGGTGGTAATCGAGCTCTGCCAGAATTATCCGGTTTCGATTGAGGGCTACATCTATCTCATCATTGCATCTGTTCTTGTCCTCTTCATTGCTTCTCACCTTCTTGACAAGCAAATCTGAAGTTCGCCTCCTGACCCCAGGTGAATCGTGTAGCCATCTGGATGGTGAGTCCTCTGCCCTGTAACCTCCACCAAGACAGTGAGCCGGCCCGCTTTCCGGCAGAGGTGTCTGCTCCGTCGCCCGTCGCGGCCGCCGCGTGAGGATTCGCCGCAGGGGCAGTTGTTCTGAAGCGTCACACGCCGATACCATTCCGCAGGAGCTGCTCATGGAAGGCAAGAGGACAATCGCACCACCGCTCTCCCCGAAAGAAAGAACACGCCTCTGGGTCGGTTTCCTCCTCTCATGGATCGCGTTGCCTGGGTGCTGGACACCGGCACCGACCTGGTCACGTTTTCAACGGAGCGCGTGATGGACATTGAGAGCTACCTCGCACTCATGCACTTTCACCCCAAGTGGAAAGAGTACGGGCTGGTACCGGCGGACCAGCTGCAACTGCTGATGGAGAGCTACGAACCTGGCATGGAGGATGCTTCCGAACACGACCGCAATGGCGTCTTCCATTGGTGGCTGAAGCAATCTCCGTCGAAAGACGTTCTGCTGAAGCTGGTCGAGCTTTCCTACCTGGACGCTGACCAGCTGATGGCCGACGACGTCAGACGACACATCACCAAGAGTGAGCGCTTTGACAGAGAAGTCGCGCAAGCGATCGCTCGCGGCGCCATCAAAGAGCGTTGAGCTGGGTGCGGCGCGCCCGGGAAAGCAGGATGTCCGTACGCGCCCGCAGCCGTTCCGGATGCTGGGCATAGAGATCAGGTGCCCATGTGTAGGCAACCACCATCGCAGCCTCTTCGTCCGACAGCGCATCCAATGGCTTGGTGAACAAGCGCTGCGAAAGGGAGTTCAACCCCTGCCCCTCTCCGTTGTAGGCAAGGCTCGCATAGAGTCCCAACACCTCGTCCTGTGACAGGTGCAGGGAGACAAGCCGCTCCCACAGGAAGCTCCGCACGTGCCAGTCAAGCATGCCTCTGCGGGGCAGCCAACGGGAGTGCAACTGACGCGCCACCACTGCGGACGGCAACGCGCCATCATGCTGTGCGCGGATGTAGGCGCGAACCTTTGCAGGCGGCGAACGATCCAGCGGATCTGCATTCTCCAGGACGGTTCGCATGTGATCACGATGCGGCCAGAACACCAATGCGTCATAGATCAGGAATGCCACGGCGGGCGCCAGCATCAGGGTGCACACGATGGCGATCAGTACTTTTGCGCGGCGCTTCATGTGCCCTCCTATCCCTGAATCACAGATCCATGGCCCGGCTTTACAACCTCGCCACCGCGACCGCCAGACAGCATATCGCCCTGGCATCCGCCCGCGCATGCAGGAAGTGAAGACGCAGGTCTCGCCGATTTCACCTGCCTTCGCGCAGCCTCTGGGTGCCAGCTGCACACGCAGCATCCAGACGGAGCGAAGTACCGATGAACACCCGAGTTGATTACCCTGATCGAGGCGCCCTCGGGCCCGACATCGCCGTTGTGACTGAAACATCCGTCATCGAACCCGCGCCCGAAAGCGCGGTGTCATGGGGCGCGATCCTGGCCGGTGCCGTCGCCGCCGCCGCGCTGTCGCTGGTCCTGCTGATCCTCGGCGTGGGGCTGGGCCTGTCCTCGGTATCGCCGTGGGCATTTGATGGCGTCTCGAAGGAAACCTTCGGCTGGGGCAGCATCGTCTGGCTGACCTTTACCGCACTCGCAGCCTCCGGCTTGGGCGGCTATCTGGCCGGCCGCCTGCGCACCAAGTGGACTCGCCTGCACGGCGATGAAACCTACTTCCGCGACACCGCCCACGGCTTCGTCTCCTGGGCCGTCGCCACCCTCCTCACCGCCGGCCTGCTGACCTCGGCCATTGGCGGAGTGCTCGGCACCGGCGTCAAAGCTGTCGGCGCAACTGCAGGTGCTGCAGCATCCACCGCCGGTGTTGCGGCCGCAGGCGCCGGCACCGCCGCCGCCGCGGGTTCGGACCAGGGCGACCTGAACTACTGGGTGGACTCGCTGTTCCGCACTGGCAGCATGCCCGCACCCATGCCCGGCCAAACGCCGGCTGATCCGGCCGCACCGGTCGATCCGTCGGCGATGGTTCCCGCGGTGGGTGCTGCAAACGCTGCACCGCCGCGCCCGCTGCCGCCGCAGGGCCCGCGACCGGGCGGCGACCGCCGTGAAGTGCGTGCCGAGGTGAACCGCATCATCGTCACCAGCCTGCAGTCCGAAGGCCTCAACCCGGCAGACAAGCAGTACCTGGCGCAGGTGATTGCCCGCGAGACCGGCATGAGCCAGGCCGAGGCCGAGGCCCGGGTTACCGAAACCCAGACCCGCATGCGTGCTGCACTGGAAGAAGCCAAGAACACCGCCAAGCAGGTGGCCGACGATGCGCGCAAGGCTACCGCCTACGCGGCACTGTGGCTGTTCATCACCCTTTTGATCGGCGCCTTCTTCGCCAGCCTCAGTGCCACCTGGGGCGGCCGTCGCCGCGACCTGTAACTTTTCAATCGACAAGGAGACTTCCCATGAAGACCCTGCTGCTCTGGGCACTCGGCGTACCAATCCCGCTGTTGATCCTCTACGCGATTTTCTTCTGAGCATCGCAACCCTGTAGACCATCAGGCCGCCTATTGGGCGGCCTGATGCGTTGCACAGTAAACTTGCTTTGGAAGTAGAGCCCTACAGCGCAAATGGAATGCCTCATGACCAATACCCAAGGGAAGCCGCATCAGCGCGGCGCAACCATCAAGATCCTTACCACCCTGCTTGTTGGCGCCTTGTTCGCTCCGGCAGCGCAGGCGTTCGACGCGGCGCAATGGCAGGCCGTAGCACCCGCGATCCAGGCAGCTGTTGAATGCCGCGCAAAGCCCGATACCACTGCTACGGCCTGGAAGGCGCTGCCCCGCGACGAATCCGGTGCCATTGAGGCAATCAAGCCACCCGTGCCCTTCACGGTGTTCGGTCTACCGGTGCAGGAAGTGTCCATCTTCATCGACGCGGACGGCGAACTGGGTGAGAGTTACACCGCAACCCTGGGTGCCAACGCAACGGCGGTGCGCAAAGCTGCAAAACTCGGCACGGCGGGTGGGCGCACGACTACGATGGGGGAACTCATGCTGGGCGAGGGCGTAGCGCCGCAGCTGACCTGCACGGTTGCGGGCACGTACGATGAAAGCGATTATCAGGAAAACTGATCGATCTGCCGGGCTCAACTACTCGCCATCCCGCCCGGCAAGCTTCATGACCCAGCCAGGCACCGTGGGCTCGCCCGCGTAGAAGGACTTCGGCACCTTTTCGGCCATCGCCCAACGCTGTATCCAGCTCATGCCGCTACCGCCGTTGTAGCCGTCGGCGTGCTGGTAGGCAGGATCCTGCAGCGCAGCTTCCAGCGAAATGAAGCGGTAGCCGCGCCGACGGGTGGCGGCTATCAGCTCGCCTACACAATCGGCATTAAGCGCATTGGCATGCATCAGCCAGACCTGCGCCGGCAGCCGGCCGAGTAGTTCCTGCGAGCGTTGTTCGTAGTAGTCGAGCTTGTTCAGCATGTACGGCACGTAGCCCCGGCGCAGCTGCTGCATCAGCGCATCCCGCTTGACCGGATCGCTTTCGGTGTCGCGCACATGGTCGTAAGCAAAGGCCCAGATCCATTCGCTGTTGTCGATCGTGACCGGGGCGATCTCATAGCCGTGCTGCTGCAGGAACGCGCCAAGTTCAGCGCGCACCTGAGGCGACTGCCCGGCATGCAGGTAGGGATGCCGGAACCAGCGCGGCACCTGCCCGGTTTCGGCCAGCAGTGGGCGCAGGGTGGCTTCACCGCGAAGGATGTCCTGCTCGTAAGCCTGCAGCGGCATCGCATGCAGGTCGACGTGCCCGAAGGTGTGGTTGCCCAGCTCGAACCCGGCATCACGCCAGTCGCGCAGCATCTGCACGCGCGCAGGTTGCACCTGGCCGCCGACCTCAAGCTTGGCTTCATTGACGAAGCCCACCACCGGCACGTTGGCCTGCTTCAGCGCGGCAAGCAACCTGGCGTGTTGGGCGGCGAGCTCCGGCTCGGTACGTTCGCCCAGCCGCTGCCAGGGAAGATCGTCGATGGTCAGCGCGATGCGCCGATCCGGTTCGGCCGCATGGGCGATACCCGAAATGCACGCGAGCGCCAGAACGACACAGCAAGCCCATCCCTTTCGCACCCGCAGCTCCCATCTTGATAGCCGGTCCAGCATAGCTCCGTCGCCGGTCACCCTCAAACGCTGGGCCCAGGCATGCCACTACCTGTCGTGCCCTCCCCGGGGGTATGGTTGCGAGAACTTCCGGAGGTACCCATGAAGACTCCCGGCAAACCAGCCTCCCAGACGCACCATTTGGAATCGGGGACGCCCTCGGCGTTGTTCGTCGCATTGCGCAATCTGCTGCTGGCCCACAAGCAGGCGCTGGCGGTCGTGCACGATACCGACACCCACTTCTACGCCAACTGCAAAGACGATGACAGCAAGGGCAAGGCGCAGTTCTTCGGGGCGGTGAAAGTCTCTGCCAGAAAGCACGCCTTCCACTTCATGCCGGTCTACGACTTTCCCGAGCTGCTGCAGAGCCTCAGTCCTGGCCTGAAGAAGCGCATGCAGGGGAAATCATGCTTCAACTTCGACGTCATCGATCCCACCCTGCTGCAGGAGCTCCAGCAGCTGATCGAACAGGGCGTCTCCCGTTACAAGGCAGCTGGCAAACTCTGAAGCAACGGTCAGACCAGCAGGACTTCGCAGGCCACCCTCCCCGTCGCAGTTTCTGAGAGCCGGAACGGTAATGCTCTCGCCCATGCTCCCGCCCGACTTCCGATGGATCAAACCCGCCGCCACCGCCTACGACGAAACGGTGATCGCCCATGGCGACACGTGGGTGGTCCACATCTATCAACCCGAGCGAGGCAGGGAATGGGTGGCCATGCTTGATGCGCATCGGGAGCCGGAAGGCCGGCGGCACCGGCGCTGCACCGCCTTTGCCAATGGCAAAACCGGCGCCGAGCTATGGGTGCAGCGGGAGCAGGCGCGGCTTCGGTTGGAGGTACAGCAGCGCTTGGGATGACTCAGCTGCCATCACCACGGATCCGCCGTGCCTTTGCCCGGCGGAACCACAGCCACCCAACAACACCTACCAAGGCGGCGGCGATCAGGTACGGACCGAAGGTTCCAATAAACCATCCCACGTACCAACCCAGCTTGTAACCCGCGCTATAGCCTGCTTCGTGGGAAGCGGCATCGGCCGCTGCAGCCAATGGAACAAGTACCGAGAGCATGGTCAAACGTTGAAATGCCTTTTTCATGAAGCTCCTTTGTTGTCCACGTTGATCAAGCGCAGCTTACATGGTGCCGCGTTTCCTTGTGCAGCTCACGCCATCAACCACACCCGGATCAGCGACACCAGCTTGTCGACGTCCAGCGGCTTGGCCACGTAGTCGTTCGCACCGGCCTGGATGCATTGCTGCTGGTCATCGGGCATCGCCTTGGCGGTGAGGGCGATGATCGGCAGCTTGCCGAAGCGCCCGTCCTGGCGGATCTCACGGGTGGCGGTAAGGCCATCCTTGACCGGCATCATGATGTCCATCAGTACCAATTCGATGGGCGACGGGCCGCCGACGGCGGCCGTCAGCACGTCAATGGCTTCCTGGCCGTTGCGCGCGATGGTGACCTTGCACCCGTGGGGCTCCAGCACGTTCATCAGCGCATAGATGTTGCGCACATCATCCTCGACCACCAGCACGCGGCGGCCTTCCAGCGCGGTATCGCGGTGCTGCGCAGAACGGATCATGCCCTGCTGTGATTCGGGCAGGTCGCTCACTACCTTGTGCAGGAACAGCGTGACCTCATCGAGCAGGCGTTCGGGCGAGCGCGCGCCCTTGATGATGATCGAACTCGAGTACCGTCCCAGCCGCACCTCTTCGGCAGGCGACAGCACCCGGCCGGTGTAGACGATGATCGGCGGCAGCGCATGCGGGCTCTGCTCGCTGAGCAGCTCGAGCAGCTCGAAGCCGGAGGCATCGGGCAGGCTCAGGTCCAGCACCATGCAGTCGAACGTGTGCTGGGCGAGCGCCTGCAGGCACTCCGAGGCCGAGCGCGCGCCGATGGTTTCCACATCGGCCAGCGCCAGCAGCTGGCGAACCGCGTCCAGCTGCACATCGTCATCTTCCACCACCAGCACCAGGCGCGGCCGCTGCGACAGCCTGCGCTCCAGCGAGAGCAGCACGTTGCCCAGCTCCTCGCGGGTGGCCGGCTTGCCGAGATAGCCCACCGCACCCAGCGCCAGCGCCTTGCGCGAATGGTCCGTCGCCGACACCACATGGATGGGAATGTGCCGCGTGCGGATGTCGTGCTTGAGCACGTCCAGCACCGACAGGCCGGATTGGTCGGGCAGGCCGATGTCCAGCACGATGGCGTGCGGAAGCTCCGTGCGCGCGGCGGCCAGGGCCTCTGCCGCCGTCTGCGCCACCTGTGCACGGAAGCCCATCTCCACCGCCAGGTCGCTGACGATCTGGCCGAAGGCCGGGTCATCCTCGATGATCAGGATCAGGCCGCGGCCGTTGCTGCTGGCCTTGCTGCCTGGAGCGGCCAAGGGGCGCGCCTCCAGCGCCATGGCCACACCACCCGCTGCGAACGGCGCGCGTGCAGGCACCGGCGCCGGCAGTGCTTCAGGCGCTGCCGGGCGCTCGGTGGTTGCCAGCCGTGTGGCCACCACCAGCCGGAAGCAGCTGCCCTTGCCGGGCTCGCTTTCCACCGTGATGTCGCCGCCCAGCAGGCGTGCAAGTTCCTGGGAAATGGACAGCCCCAGGCCCGTGCCGCCATAGCGCCGGCTGATCGAACCATCGGCCTGCTGGAAGGCATCGAAAATGCGCGCCTGCTGCTCCGGCGCAATGCCGATGCCGCTGTCGGTCACCGCGAATGCCACCTTGCCGTTCCCGGCCGACGAAACCGACACCGTCACCCCGCCGGTTTCGGTGAACTTCAGTGCGTTCGACAGCAGGTTCTTCAGGATCTGCTCGATGCGCTGGCGATCGGATTCGATCACCACCGGGCAATCGGCCGTCATCGACACGTCCAGCGTCAGGCCCTTCTCGCTGGCCACCGGACCCAGCAGCGCCGAGATGTCGGTCAGCAGCTTTTCCACGCCGAAGCGCTCGGCGTGCACTTCAATGTGCCCGGCCTCGATCTTGGACAGGTCCAGGATCTCGTTGATGAGGTTGAGCAGGTCGGTGCCGGACGAATGGATGGTGCGCGCGAACTTCACCTGCTCCGCGCTCAGGTTGCCGTCGCGGTTGTCGCCCAGCAGCTTGGAAAGAATGAGCGCGGAGTTCAGCGGCGTACGCAGCTCGTGCGACATGTTGGCCAGGAACTCGGACTTGTACTGGCTCGCGCGCTGCACCTTGTCCGCCTCGGCCACGATGGCCGCGTTGGCCCGCGCCAGCTTGTCGCGCTCGTTCTCCAACTGCTGCGACTGGTCGAACAGCTGGTTGTTGGTCTGCTCCAGCTCGGCCTGCTGCTCTTCCAGCTCGTGCTGGGAGCCGCGCAGCGCCCGGCTTTGCTCCTCCAGTTCCTCGTTGGAAACCCGCAGTTCCTCACTCTGCACCTGCAGCGCTTCGGTCTGCCGCTGGGTCTGTGCCAACAGCTCGGAAAGCTTGGCGCGGTACGCCGCTGACCGCAGCGCTACCGCCATGTCGCCGGATGCCAACTGGAGAAGCTCCACCACTTCGCTTGGCACCGCGCTAAAGAAGCCCAGCTCGATCACCCCGCTCACTTCGCCCTCGTGGATGCTGGGGGCGATGACCAGGTGGCGCGGCTGTGCCTGCCCCAACCCGGAGCCGACCGTGAAGTAGCCCTGCGGCACGTCCGACACTACCAGCACGCGCTTCTCGTCCACCGCGCGGCCGAGCAGGCTGCCGCTGTCGCGCAACTGGTCGGTCCCGTCCGGGGCGGACGCGGTGCCCACCGCACCGATCTGCCGGAAGCCGTTGTCCTCCGGCACGAACAACATGCCGGCTTGTGCGCCGGTGAAGCCGGCCAGGAAGCCCAAGCTGGCCCGCGCGAGCGAACCGCTGTCCAGGTCGCCACCGGTGGCGGTGGTGAGCTCCAGCCGACCCCGCTGCAACCACGCATCGCGCTCGCGGGCCCGAGTATGGCGGCGCAGCAGGATGGCGATGAAGATCGTCAGCACGATGCCCAGCACCGCGCTGGCCGCGCCGGAGCTCAGCGCCGCGTTGTAGGCCGATTCCATCTCTTCAAGACGCTTGGCGCGCTTGTCCAGTTCGATGGCCCCCATCGAGGCCAGGCGCGCACGGATGTCGTCCATGGCTGCCTTGCCGCGGTTGGAACCGACCACCTCCAGGGTGGGCTCTAAGCCTTGGGTGCGCCGCACCTCGATGGTTTCATGCAGTTCGTCCAGCTTGTCCTGGACCCGCCGTGCCAGCAGCTTAAGCCGGTCGACCTGGGCCGGGTCATCGGCCAAGGACTTTTCCACTGTCTCCAGCCGGGTGCTGGCTACCCCCAGGGCGGTGCGATAGGGCTCCAGGTAGCTGTCATCGCCAGTGAGCAGATAGCCGCGCTGGCCGGTCTCGGCGTCCTGCACCGCAGAGAGCACATCGCCCAGCGCGGTCATCGTCTCCTGGGAGCGGATCACCAGCGCGTTGCCCTCGCGGATGGTGTGGATGTTCTTGCCGGCCAGGAACCCACTGCCGAGGAAGAACAGCATGACCGCCAGCAGGGGCCAAAGCGTGCGGAAGCCGGTTCCGGCCTGGGTGGCAACGCGGGGTTTGGGCGTGGTGGGCATGGGTTGGCAGGTGGGTGGGTGCAACCCATCAGATTATCACGCGCGCAGGCTGTGGAACCCTTGCCGGATCGCTTGTCAGCCTGTGCCGTCTGCTGGATGGTGAACTCCATCCTCCACGGGAACGTTGGGTATGGCGAAGGGGTTGATGCCTTCCAGGCACCCGACGTTGAACCCGTACTGATGAGGGTTCGAGCGGCGCTGGTGGTGGGTATAGATCCCGCAGATGCCGCAGAAGTAGTGCTTGGCCGTGTGGGTGTTGAACTCGTAGCGCTTGAGGTGCTCTGCCCCCTTCACGACACGAAGCCCGGAGAGAGGGACCGAAGCCACCACCGCGCCTTTGCGCCGGCAGATCGAGCAGTCACACCGGCGTGGGCTCTCGATACCGTTGGGAAGATCAAGCTCCAGCTCCACGGCGCCGCAGTGGCACGTGGCGCGGTGCTTGGGTTGGATGGGGACGCCGCCAACTTCCTTCAGCATGTTCAGTTCACCTTGGCTCTAACCAAATCCAATCTGGTGCGCGGACCGAATCCACGTCGTATCCACTGGGCCATTGGAGCCCACCACGGCATCCACTCCGCAACGCGGGCAGAGCGCGGTCTGATCCTGATCATCGCCATCGCACCATTCGTCGACGGCGCTGGGCGGAAATTCCGAGAAGCAGTAGTAGCAGGCCGCCACATCGCTTGCGAGCAACTTCTCGCGGTGCAAGGTTGAATCGCAGGTTCTTCCCACTGCCCTACTCCTAAGGTTCAGACCGGATTGCCTACCCGGCGAAGGTTAGCACCGCCAAAGGGCCACGCCATCGGCAGCACCCGATGATCAGACGATGTGGTTTTCAACCGAACCAAGTGCCGCAGCGACTCGGTAAGAGGTCATAGCGTCGGTTGGAGCCTGTACCGGCTCCACGGAAAATCGCGCGCATGCGGGGCGAAGTACCGCGTTGGCAACTGCAGCCCAATGCGCAAGAGCCCATCGCGTAGTGCATCAGGTGCGGCCGGCGAGCTGCTTTCGGAAACATCTGTGCAAAGGACAGACTCCGCAGGCGAGTAAACCAGGGTGCATTCGAACTCCAGCTCTCCGGCCCACATCTCACACCTGTAGTGCAGGATGGGCTGTCCAACCTGCAGCGCCAGATGCGCGGTAGAGAGGCGACGCTGCTCTGGTATCTGTTTGTCGGCAGGCAAGTGCTCTGCCAGCACAGCCGTCGCAGTCACGCTTAGCAGATGCCTGGCCTGTTCTCCCTCCTCTCGCCACTCGCCAGCTCCTGCAGACGCTCCATCAGGCAGGCGAATGGCGAGGAACCCGCCTTCCGGAAGGCCATGGGCTGCCTCCGGGCGATGCCACGGATAGCCGTCGAGGTCAGTGATGTGAAACGCATAGGGCGCAAGACTCGACCTACCGACAATCTCCACTGCACGCCTGCTGCCGGCAAGAAGGATCTCGTCTGCGGACCAGGTCACGCGGTGCACCAATCAATGCAATGAGGCGCCGCAAGCCCGCCTGGTCGCTCACATCGCATACTGCGCCAAGCCATTGCCGAACGACCAGTTCTCGCGCTTCACCTCCACCAGGTTGATGAAGACATCCTCAAGACGAATGCCCACCGCGTCGTGCAGGCCATGGGCGACGGCGCTGTAGAAGGCTTTCTTCTGCTCCAGCGTGCGGCCCTCGTTCCAGGTGACCTGGACGCAGATGAAGTCATCGGTGCGCGCAATGCCCAGGTAGCCGGGGTCGTAGATGAGTCCATCCGGTTCGTGCTCCTGGATGATCTGGAAGCGATCATCCTTCGGCACGCCGATGCTGAGCATGGCGTCGTACACCACCTGGCCAACCTGCTGGCGGTAGGCGGCGGGCTTGCCTTTGCGGAGGTCAATGCGGGCCAGGGGCATGGCGGATTCCTCACGGATCTGTGTGCCTGGCAATGGAAGCACATGGGCGGGTGCGGTGCCACTACATGGCGCTGCGTGGGGGGCCGCCCAGCCTCGGTCCTCAGCGGTCCTTTACTTGCGCGCGCCACGTGATGGGCTTGTCTGCCGCAGTGCCCTGGCCTTCGAACTGGCCGTCGTTCCACAGCGGCCTGACGGTGATCTGGCCGTGGACCACTTCAATCCTGATATGGACACCCACTTCAAAGCCGAACTTACGCAGCCAGGTGCCGCGCAGCATCACAAAGGGAACGGGGCCAAAATGGTCGCGGTCGCGCTCGGAGATCTGCGGAACCGCACGTACGTTGTTGATCTGGCTGTACTGCATCCACCGCTCGCGCGGGACGCGGTGGTCTTCAGTCGGCTGGGCCGGGTCGCTCTTCATGGTTTGCCTCCAAACGGGGAATGGCCCCCGCCGGTGAGGGCGAGGGCGTCGGGAGGTCAAAAACCGTGCATAACCAGACGGCGGGCGTATTCCCCCGTAAAGGGTCTTGTATTAACCACCCTCCCGACATGGGGCATCCACTATTTTCGGTTATGCGGAGTTTTTGAGCTCCGGCACCCACCATGCAGACGTCGGCTGCGCAACACAAAACGATTGTTTCTGTTGAATTTTCGATTTCAGTAGGCACAGCCTACTGATGACGCGTGCAGCCCGTTGCAGCATTCCGATTGGTGTTTCTGTGTGAACCAGCCCACGCATCTCACCCACCCCCGTAAAGCTTCTCCGCGCTCTGGAACAGGATCCAGCTTGTCGCAATGAACTTGTCCCCGCCCTGCGGGCGGTTGCCCCGGTGGGTGTGGGTGAATGCGGTAGGCGCAATCAGCAGGCTGCCGGTGCGCGGGGCGATCTTCCGGTCCTGGAACAGGAACTCGGTTTCGCCGGCGTCGAACTCGTCGTTGAGGTACAGCGTCCACAGCAGGTGCCGGTGCAGGGTCTCCGCACCGGGGTCGCGCGGGTAAAGCTCGCAGTGCCAATAGGGGTAACCGCCCTCGCCCGCCGCGTACCACTGCAGGTTGATGGCGCCCGGGCGCAGGCAGGTACGGGCCAGTTCGGACAGCGCGTTGTCGTCCATGCCGGGGAAATCTTCAGCCTTCAGGCGGCGCGCGGTGCCATCGTTGTCTTGAACCTGCAACATCAGCGGGGAGATCAGCGCCTGTGGATAACGGCGTAGATAAGTCAAAACCCCGCTGAATACTGCTTGTTGCAGCTGGATTTCCACCTGGCGCCACTCGGGACGCCCACTTATGCGCAGATCCTTGCTGTGCTTGAGTTCCGGGAACACGCCGCTGCCTACTTCGCCGGGCTTCAACTGTGCGCTGGCGCGCATCTGGGCCTGTATGGCGGCGCAGGTCTCAACGGGGATGGCGTTGTGGATTACTTCGATGAAGTCGAGCGGGGTATCGGCCGGCATGGGGTCATCCGTGGGCGTTTCAGCCCGATGGTGACCTGTGTTGGTGCAGGTGTCACCCCGTTGCCATGATTGGGAACGGGGTCACAAAGGGTCGCGCTACGTCAGGCCCGGGCGTCGTGCTCGCGGTGGTAGCGGGTGGCTTCGGCCACTTCGTTGCGTGAGCCGAGGAACACCGGCACGCGCTGGTGCAGGTGGTCGGGCTGGATGTCCAGGATGCGCTCGCGGCCGGTGGTGGCGGCGCCGCCGGCCTGTTCCACCAGCAGACCCATGGGGTTGGCTTCGTACATCAGGCGCAGCTTGCCGGCCTTGCTGGGGTCCTTCTTGTCCCACGGGTAGATGAAGATGCCGCCGCGGGTAAGGATGCGGTGCACGTCGGCCACCATGCTGGCGATCCAGCGCATGTTGAAGTTCTTGCCGCGCGCGCCTTCCTTGCCGGCCAGCAGGTCCTGCACGTAGCCCTGCATCGGGGCTTCCCAATGGCGCTGGTTGGACATGTTGATGGCGAATTCCTGGGTGTCCTCTGGAATGCGCATGTCACGCTGGGTGAGCACGAATTCGCCGGTTTCACGGTCCAGGGTGAACGAATGGGTGCCGTGGCCGGTGGTGAGCACCATCTGCGTGCTGGGGCCGTAGATGCAGTAGCCCGCCGCGATCTGGGCGGTGCCCGGCTGCAGGAAGCTCTCGTCGGTGGGCTGTTCGGTGCCCGCCGGGCTGCGCAGCACCGAGAAAATGGTACCGACCGAGACGTTCACGTCGATGTTGGAGCTGCCATCGAGGGGATCGAACAGCAGCAGGAAGTCGCCGCGCGGGTAGGTGTCCGGCACGGGCTGGCAGTGATCCATTTCCTCGGAGGCACAGGCCGCCAGGTGGCCGCCCCAGGCGTTGGCCTCGAGCAGGATCTCGTTGCTGATCACGTCGAGCTTCTTCTGCGCCTCGCCCTGGACGTTGCCGGTACCGGCGTCCCCGAGCACGCCGCCAAGCGCGCCCTTGCTGACCGCGATGGAGATGTTGGTGCAGGCGCGGCCAACCACTGCGATGAGCTGGCGCAGGTCGGCATTGATGCGGCCTGCGTGCTGCTCTTCAATCAGGTACCGGGTAAGCGACGTACGGGACATGGAATGGCTGCCAAAGACATTTCGGGGGCCGTATTGTGGCCCGTTCGGCAGGGCATTACGAGGCAACCGGGACACGTAACCGGTTTCAACCTGGCTGCACGAAAAGAAAAACGGCCGCACGTGGCGGCCGTCCTTCATTTCACCGTTGCAGCAGCTCAGCCCCTGGCGACGGTCGACACGGCCTTGGCCACGTATTCCAGGTTGCCCTGGTTCAGCGCGGCCACGCAGATGCGGCCGGTGCCGACGGCGTAGATGCCGTACTCGTCGCGCAGGCGGTCCACCTGTGCGCGGCTCAGGCCCGAATATGAGAACATGCCGGCCTGGTCGTTGATGAAGGCGAACTCCGGTGCACCGGCAGCCACCAGCTTGTCCACCAAGCCGTGGCGCAGGGCGTGGATGCGCTCGCGCATCTCGGTCAGTTCCTGCTCCCACAGCTGGCGCAGCTCGGGGCTGGTCAGCACGCCGGCCACCAGGGCGGCGCCGTGGGTGGAGGGGCTGGAGTAGATGGTGCGGATGATGCGCTTGACCTGCGACTGCACGGCCTTGGCGGCGTTCGCATCCGGGGCCACCACCGACAGCGCGCCCACGCGTTCGCCATACAGCGAGAACGACTTGGAGTACGAGTTGGCGACCACGAAGCTGTCGATGCCGGCCTCGGCGATGATGCGCACGGCGGCGCCATCTTCGTCGATGCCCTTGTCGAAGCCTTGGTAGGCCATGTCGATGAACGGGAACAGCTGGCGTTCCTTCAGCAGCTCGGCCACCTGCTTCCACTGGGCCACGGTGAGGTCGGCGCCGGTGGGGTTGTGGCAGCAGGCGTGCAGCAGCACCACGGTGCCCGGCTGCAGCTTGTTCAGGTCAGCCAGCATGCCGGCGAAATCCACGCCGTGGGTTGCCGGGTCGAAGTAGGCGTACTCGACCACTTCAAAGCCGGCCGCGCCGAACACCGCGCGATGGTTTTCCCAGCTCGGGTTGCTGATGGCGATGGTGGCGTGCGGCAGCAGGCGGTGCAGCAGGTCCGCGCCCACGCGCAGGGCACCGCTGCCACCGATGGTCTGCGAGGTGGCCACGCGGCCGGCGGCCAGCAGCGGCGAATCTTTGCCGAAGACCAGTTCGCGGGTGGCCTGGGTGTAGGCAGGCAGGCCGTCGATCGGCAGGTAGCCGCGCGGTTTGGCTTCGCCAGCCAGCTGCTGCTCGATCTGCTTCACGGCGCGAAGCAGCGGAATGCGGCCGCTTTCGTCGTAATAGATGCCCACGCCCAGGTTGACCTTGGTGGGGCGGCTGTCGGCGTTGTATGCCTCGGTCAGGCCCAGGATCGGGTCGCCCGGGACCAGTTCCACATTTGCAAAGAAGGACACGGCGGTACTCATTCGGATGACGGATGGGGGAGGTTGGCGCGAAACTACCTCATCGTAACAAAGCCTCGGCGTGGGCGCGGCGGCCGCCGTCACGCTTGGGACCGTACCCTGTCGTGCGGTGCTCATTTTTTGGAGATTCCCCTCTGCGTATGTTCCGTCTTACCCCGCTGGCCCGCTGCTGTGCGCTGCTTTCGGCCACCGCCCTGCCGAACCTGGCACAGGCCCAGGCTGCCCCGGTTTCCGCTGCCCCGATCGAGCGGCTGCCCACGGTTCAGGTGCAGGCCGCACGGGGCCAGCAGGTGGCCGACGTGGATCTGCCGGCCTCGCTCAGCACGGTGTGGCTGGATGACGATGCCAACGGCACCCTGGCCCAGATCGCTGACGCATTGAGCGGGGTGCCCGGCGTGGTCGCGCGCGACCGCCAGAACCTGGCCCAGGACACCCAGCTTTCCATCCGTGGCTTCGGCGCGCGTTCCACCTTCGGGGTGCGCGGGGTGCGGGTGCTGGTGGACGGGGTGCCGGCCACCATGCCCGATGGGCAGGGTCAGCTCTCGCACGCCAGCATGCTTTCCGCCCAGCGCGTGGAGGTGCTGCGCGGGCCGTTCTCGGCGCTGTACGGCAACTCGTCCGGCGGCGTGGTGCAGGTGTGGAGCGCCGATGGCCAGGCCGGCGATCCCTGGCGGCTGCGGGTGGCCGGCGGCAGCGACGGCACGCTCAGCGCCGGGGCGCAGCTGCGCGGCGAGCAGGGCCCGGTGCGCTACAACGTGGCGGCCAACCACTTCCGCACCGATGGCTGGCGCGAGCACAGCGCAGCGCGCCGCGAATCGGTGAACGCGCGGCTGGGCACCGACGTGGGCGGCGGCGAGCTGGACCTGGTGCTGAACTACTTCGATTCCCCCGACGCGCAGGACCCGCTGGGCCTCACCCGCGAGCAGGTGCGGCAGGACCCGCGCCAGGCCACGGCGGTGGCCACCCAGTACAACACCCGAAAATCCGTGCGCCAGGCGCAGGCTGGGCTGGTGTTCACCCGCACCCGAGGGGCCCAGACCTGGCGCGCGATGGGCTATGCCGGGCAGCGCAGCGTGGAGCAGTTCCTGGCCATTCCGCCGGGGCCGCAGGCCAACCCGCTGCATGCCGGCGGGGTGATCGACCTGGACGGCGGCTATGGCGGGCTGGACCTGCGCTGGGCCTGGCAGGGCGACTGGGCCGGGCGGCCGCTGGAAGTGGTGATCGGCGCCAATGCCGACCAGCAGCAGCAGGATCGACGCGGTTATGAGAATTTCGTCGGGGATACGCTGGGTGTGCGCGGCGCACTGCGGCGCGACCAGGCCGACCGGGTGCGCAACGTGGACCAGTTCGCGCAGGCGTTCTGGCAGTGGGCGCCGCGCTGGTCGCTGCTGCTGGGCGTGCGCCACAGCGAGGTGCGGTTCCGCTCCAACGACCACTACGTCACCGCGCGCAACCCGGACGACAGCGGCGAGCGCGACTACTCGGCCACCACGCCGGTGGCCGGGGTGGTGTTCCACGCCAGCGATGCCTGGCGGGTGTATGCCTCGGCCGGACGCGGGTTTGAAACGCCCACCTTCAACGAACTGGGCTACCGGTCAGATGGCGCGGCCGGGTTGGCGCTGAACCTCTCGGCCGCGCGCAGCCGGAACCTGGAGCTGGGCGGAAAGTGGCGCGGTGCCGGTGACGCGTCCTTCGATGCAGCGGTGTTCCGCGCCGATACCGATGACGAGCTGGCCGTGGCCAGCAACACCAACGGGCGCAGCACCTACCGCAACATCGGCAAGACCCGCCGGCAGGGCGTGGAAGCCAGCCTGCAGCTGCCGATCACCGCAGCGCTGGAGGCCAGCCTGGCCTATACCTACGTAGAAGCCACGGTGCGCGAGCCGTATCTGGTGTGCGCGGGCACGGGCTGCGCCGTCCCCAACACGGTGGTGGCGGCCGGCTCACGGCTGCCCGGCGTGCCGGAGCAGCAGTGGTTCGGGCGGCTGCAGTACCAGCCCGGCGCGTGGCAGTGGGCGGGCGAGGTGGTGGCCTCAAGCGATACGGTGGTGAACGACCTGGCCACCGACCAGGCGCCGGGGTATGCCCTGTTCAATCTGGAAGCGGCCCGCAGGTGGACCACCGCGCAGGGCGCGCTGCGGGTGTTCGCGAGGGTGGACAACGTGCTGGACCAGCGCTACATCGGCTCGGTGATCGTCAACGACGGCAACCAGCGGTTCTTCGAACCGGGGCCGGACCGACGCTACAGCGTGGGCGTGCAGTGGGCGTGGCAATGATCCACGCCCACCCTGCCCCATTCACTTGGGGATCTTGGCCGGCACGAACGGCGACGTAGGGTCACTGGCGGGGAACGTCTCCTCCAACGCCTCGTCCTGGTTGTCGCTCTCGTGCGCCTTGCGCGCGGCGCGATGGTGCTCATGCTCATCCCCGCCCGGGTGCGGCGCGGCGGCCGGGTCCTTGCGGTCGCGGGAGGGGTGTACCTCACC
The DNA here is from genome assembly GCF_037203925.1 of Stenotrophomonas sp. CCNWLW57. Classification (NCBI taxonomy): domain Bacteria; kingdom Pseudomonadati; phylum Pseudomonadota; class Gammaproteobacteria; order Lysobacterales; family Lysobacteraceae; genus Stenotrophomonas; species Stenotrophomonas sp. CCNWLW57. The sequence continues at coordinate 254,208 of NZ_JBBCBJ010000006.1, read as the reverse complement.
GGCGTGGACCGGGTCGATGCCGGTGCGCATGTGCTCGGGCGCTTCGGACGGCGACATGCCGGCGCCGCGGTCTTCTTCGTTCTGCAGGTCGTGCTTGGCGCGCTGTTCGCCCGGTACCGGGGCGGTGGCTTCGCGTAGGGGATCGCGTTGCATGGTGGTGGTCTCCGTGGAGGGTTGGCTGGACTGTACGCACCTCCGAGGGGAGGCCGACGTGAAGCGCAGCGCGCCGATCTCAACGGATCTGTCACGGCTGGATAACGGCGGCGGGGCTATTCCTGCCAACCCCCACCCCCGCCGGAGACGTGCCATGCCCCGCCTGGATCGCCGCACCGCACCCGCGCTGTTCAACGCCTACCTGCAGCCGGACCGGAACGCGCGCCGCGGCCGTCGTCCGCGCGCCGAAGAGCCGGAGGCCGTGGCGCAGGACTACCTGCAGTACATGCGCAGCGATTACGAACGCCGCCGCAGTCAGGGAAGGCGCAGCTGGAAGGATCTTTACCCGGCGTATGCCTTTGCGCTGACCACCCACTACGCAGACTGGCCGCGTGGCAGCGACGACGACACCGACGGCGAGCTTGCCGAGCACTGGGAACAGATGCGCGGCCAGTCACGGCTGGGCTGGCAGCAGGCGCGCGCCATTGTCGAAGACGCCTGGATGGCGCTGGACCACATGCCCGCCGCCGCAGTGCACGGCCAGCTGCAGTAAGCGGCGCGTGCAGCCGGCCTTTACGGGCCGGACACGGGCGTTTCACGCCCTGCGCGGTACAGCTGGCCTCCCGCCTTGCACTGGAGTGGCGCCGCCATGGCCCGACCGATCTGGACTGGAACCCTGTCATTCGGGCTGCTGAATGTGCCGGTGTCGCTGATGTCGGGCGAGCGCAAGACCGACCTCAGCTTCCGCATGCTCGATTCACGCGACCGCAAGCCGATCCGCTTCGAGCGGGTCAACGCCGATACCGGCGAAGAAGTGCCATGGAAGGACATCGTCAAGGCTTACGAATACGACAAGGGCAGTTATGTCGTGCTGGATGAGGCCGATATCAAATCGGCCGCGCCGGAAAGCCACGAAACCGTGGAAGTGGAAAGCTTCGTCGACGCCAGCCAGATCGACCCGCGCTACTTCGAAAAGCCCTACCTGCTGGTACCGGGCAAAAAGGCCGAGAAGGGCTACGTGCTGCTGCGCGAAACCCTGCGCAGCACCGGCAAGGTGGGCATTGCCCGCGTGGTGGTGCGCACCCGCGAATACCTGTGCGCGGTGATGCCGCACGAGCATGCGCTGGTGCTGCTCATCCTGCGCTACCCGCAGGAGCTGGTGGATCCTGAAGAACACAAGCTGCCTACCGGCTCGCTGGCCGACTACCGGATCAGCAGCAAGGAAACGGCGATGGCCGAGCAGCTGATCGAATCGATGTCCGGTGAATGGAAGCCGGACGACTACCACGACGAATTCCGCGAACGCCTGCAGGCAGTGCTGACCAAGCGCATCAAGCAGAAGGGCGGCACCACCACCGTGGAAGACGAGCCGGCCGCGCCGCATGACGCCACCACCAACGTGGTGGACTTCATGTCGCTGCTGCAGAAGAGCCTGGATGCGAAGAAGCGCACCCCGGCCAAGAAGACGGCGGTGTCGAAAGTGGTGAAGAAGGCGGCACCTGCGAAGAAGGCAGCCAAGACCACCAAGGCGGCAACCAAGGCAACCAAAGCCACGAAGGCGACGAAGAAGACTGCCAAGAGCGCGCCGACGCGCAAGGCCGGGTAAGCGCCATGTCGTTGCAGGAGTACCGGCGCAAGCGCCGCTTCGGTGAAACCCCCGAACCCGACGACGAGCGCCGGGGCGCCGTCGCGCCCCGACCCATCTTCGTGGTGCAGCTGCATCACGCCAGTGCCCGTCACTACGATTTCCGGCTGGAAGCCGATGGCGTGCTGAAGAGCTGGGCCGTGCCGAAGGGACCGTCGCTACGCGTGGGCGAGAAGCGGCTGGCGGTGGAGGTGGAAGACCACCCGCTGTCCTACGCCACGTTCGAGGGCGATATTCCCGAAGGCCACTACGGCGCCGGGCATGTGGATGTCTACGACCACGGCACGTGGGCCTGTGATGGCGACCCGCTGGAGGCGATCGCCGCCGGCAAAGTCGAACTCGTGCTGCATGGGAGCCGGCTCAAGGGCGGCTGGAAGCTGGTGCGCACCAACATGAAAGGGAAGCAGCATCAGTGGCTGCTGATCAAGCGTGATGACGAAGAGGCGCGCAATACCGACGCGGACGCGATGCTGGAGGAAGCTGTGCCACCGAAGCGAACGTCTACGAAGACCGTAAAGACCATCAAGTCCACCACGACCACAAAGACAAGCTCCAGCCGCTCTTCCAGGACGACAAGGACGATCAAACCGGTTGCACGCCGCAATGCCGACGCGCGCTGGGCAAAACGCGCGCTGTCGCTGCAGCATGCAGGCGACAAGCCCTATCCCCACGACTTCAAACCCCAGCTCACCGATCACCGCGACACTGCACCCGACGGCGAAACCTGGCTGCACGAGATCAAGTGGGATGGCTACCGCCTGCTGGCCGATGTGCGCGATGGCGTGGTGGCGCTGCGCTCGCGCAACGGCTTGAACTGGACGGAAGACTTCCCGGAAGTGGTGCAGGCCATTCAGGCACTGCCGGTCACCGACCTGCGCCTGGATGGCGAGCTGGTGGTGCTGGATGCGCAGGGCCGCAGCGATTTCACCGGCCTGCAGAAAGTGATTGACGGCACCGCCAGGCAGCCGCTGCGCTACGTGGTGTTCGACATGCCCGGCGTGGCCGGTGTGGATATCAGCCGCGCGCCGCTGCTGGAACGCAAGACACTGCTGAAGGATCTGCTGGGTGACACGCCCGGCACACTGGCATACAGCGACCACGTGCTCGATCACGGCCCGGCGGTTTTCGAGGCAAGCGGCAAGGCCGGCTTCGAAGGCATCATCAGCAAGCGGGTGGATGCGCCGTACGTCAACGCGCGCTCGCCCAGCTGGGTGAAGGTGAAGCACGAGAACACCGATGAGTTCCTGGTGGTGGGATACACCGACCCCAAGGGATCACGCAGTGGCTTCGGCTCACTGTTGATGGCTGTGCCCGAAAAAAGCGGCCTGCGTTACGTGGGCCGCGTGGGTACCGGCTTCGATGATGCCAAGCTGGCTGCCATGCACCGCCAGCTGAAGGCATTGGATACCGACAAGGCCGCCGTGGAACTGCCTTCGCACGTGCCGTTCAAGGCGAGCAGCGTGCATTGGGTCAAACCCACGTTGGTGGCCGAAGTCGCCTTCCGTGGCTGGGCCAAGGAAGGGCTGCTGCGGCAGGCCAGCTTCAAGCGCCTGCGCGAAGACAAGACGGCCAAGGAGCTGGGTGCGGCTGCCAGTGCGGTACCTGCCAAGGCCGCGAAGGCGACGAAGGCACCCGCAAAGGCGAAAGCGCCCGATCGCGCCGCCGACGGCGTGAACATCTCGCACCCCGAACGTGTGGTGTTCGCCAAAGCCAGGCTGACCAAGGGCGACGTCGCCGACTATTACCGGCAGATGGCGCGCTGGATCCTGCCCGAGGTCGCCCGCCGCCCGCTGTCACTGCTGCGCTGCCCCGATGGCGTGGACAAGCAGTGTTTCTTCCAGAAGCACCACGGCACCGGCCTGGGCGACGCGGTGGAAGCCATCCCGCTGGAGCAGAAGAGCGGCCGCGAGGACTACCTCTATATCGAAGACACCGAAGGCCTGCTGCAGCTGGTGCAGATGAACACCCTGGAACTGCACCCGTGGGGCGCCAGCGTGGACGACCCCGAGCATCCGGACCGGTTGGTGTTCGACCTGGATCCCGGTGAGGGCGTGACCTGGGCGGCGATCAAGGCCGCAGCACGCGATGTGCGCGACCGCCTGCAGGATATCGGGTTGGAAAGCTTCGTACGCCTGTCCGGCGGCAAGGGCGTGCACGTGGTGGTGCCACTCACGCCCAAGGCGGATTGGGCGCAGGCCAAGGATTTCTGCGAGTCGTTCGCCCAGGCGATGGCCGAGCACGCACCGGATCGCTACGTGGCCACGATGAGCAAGGCCAAGCGCACCGGCGTGATCTTCATTGATTGGCTGCGCAATGCGCGCGGCGCCACAAGCGTGTGTTCGTGGTCGCTGCGTGCCAGGCCATCAGCCGGCGTGGCAGTGCCGCTGCGCTGGGAAGAGCTGGGACGTGTCACCGCCGCCGATGCGTTTGCGTTGCCCAAGGCGCTGCAGCGTGCGCAGAAGCTGAAGAAAGATCCCTGGGAAGGAATCGATCAGGTCAAGCAGGTGTTGCCTACGCTGTGATCGGGCGCGCGGACTCACCGAGTCCGATACCGCGCCCCCAACCAGATTCCAATCGCCTGTACCGGCAACGACACCAACAACGTCACCACGAACCAGAACGGGTAATCGCTGCCCAGGTCCCACGCGGCAAACACCGACGCGGCGGCAATCAATACCCACACCACGCCGCCATGTGCGTACGGCCACATCGGCGCATAGCGCGCAGCAAATGCCGTAGCGGCAATGCCACCCAGGATCGTCCAGCCCAGGTCCCACGCCAGCCGCACCTCGCCCTCGCCCAACCCCAGCCAGGGCGCGATCCATCCACCGGCACCGCTCACCATGCCCAGCACGAACAGCGCCACCACGACGCAGAGCACCGAGAGCACTACGGTCTTCGCGGTGGACAGTGCGGACATCGAGCTCAGCCCACCAGCGCTGCCGACGCCCGCGCCAGTTCCTCGATCCCCGCCCAATCGCGCGCCTGCAGCAGCGCCCGCGTGGTCAGCCATGAGCCACCGACGCACAGCACATTGGGCAGGTGCAGGAAGTCGCGCGCGGTCTGCGCGCTGATTCCGCCGGTCGGGCAGAACCGCACATCGCCGAACGGGCCGTTCCAAGCCGACAGCATTGCCGTGCCACCGGCCTGCACGGCGGGGAAGAACTTGAACGTATCCAGCCCGTGCTCCAGCCCCAGCATCAGCTCGGACGAGGTGGCCACGCCCGGCAGGAACGGCAGGTCGGTATCGCGTGCGGCGGCGTACAGCCGTTCGGTCGCACCGGGCGCCACCGCAAAGCGGCCACCTGCGGCCTTGACCCGCTCCATCTGGGTGGCGGTCAGCACGGTACCGGCACCGACCACCGCATCGGGCACGGCTTCCACCATCGCCTGGATCGCCTCCATCGCAATGGCGGTACGCAGGGTCACCTCGATCACCGGCAGCCCGCCGTTGAACAGCGCCTGGGCGACATGCACCGCCTCGTCCACGCTTTCAGGGGTGTACACCGGAATCACCGGGGCCAGTTTCAGGACTGCGCGTACGCGTGGATCAGCGCCGGACATCGAATCGCTCCTCGCCCGTCAGGGCCAGTACGTCAGCTTCACTGACGGGGTTGAAATCACCGGGGATGGAATGCTTCAGGCTGGCCGCGGCCAGGCCGAAACGCACGATCACGTCCGGTTCGAACCCTTGCATCATGCCATGCAGGATGCCGGCAGCGAATGCATCGCCGCCGCCAATGCGGTCGACGATGCCGATCAATTCGCGCGCCGGCGCCACCGCGCGGGTGCCGTCGCGGCCCAGCAGCATCGCGCCGAGCGTGTGGTGATCCACGCTGACCGGTGTGCGCTGCGTGCATGCCATCCACTGCAGGCGCGGGAAGGCGGCGAAGGCCTGTATCGCAGCGGCGTCCACGCGGTCGGCCAGCGCGGGCTGCTCGAACTGCCCGCCCAACACCACGCCGATATCGCGGTAGTCGGCAAACGCCACCGTGGCGCAACCGAACAGCTCGCGCAGGATGCGCGGTGCATCGCCTTCCCAGCGCGCCCACAGCGACGGGCGGAAGTTGCCGTCGAAGGAGACCTTGACCCCCCGCTCGCACGCCGCGCGCGCTGCGACCAGGGTCGCCTCGGCCATCGCCGGGTTCAGTGCCGGGCTCACCCCGGACAGGTGCAGCCACTGCGCGCCGCGCAGCAACGCATCCCAGTCGTAGTCCGCCGCCGAGCCCAGCGAGAAGGCAGAGTCCACGCGGTCGTAGACCACTTCGCTGGCGCGTTGCACCGCCCCGGTGGTGAGGAAGTACAGTCCCATGCGGCCGGGACGGGTCTGCACAGTGGAGGTGCCCACGCCATGCTTTCGCAGTTCTCCGGCCACGAACTGGCCCAGCGGGTTGGCCGGGAGCGTGCTGACCATCTGCACGGTGTGCCCGAAGTGGGCCAGCGAAACCCCCACGTTGGCCTCCGCGCCGCCGGCATGCACGGCCAGCTGCGGCGTCTGCAGCAGCAGCTCACGGCCCGGCGCGCTCATGCGCAGCAACAACTCCCCGAAACAGACAACACGACTCATGGCGATGGATCCCTTCGTGGTGGGCATGACCTGCGGGTCAGGGCCCGGACAGTAATGGCTAGCGGTGTCATTCTAGCGGGGCGGTGGCCTTCGTCCACCTACCCAGTTTGTCGGAACCTATGTCCCGCAAGCGTCTACGGGACATTGAAAGTCTGTTGCGGTGCAAGATGCCCGATCCCCAACGGACTGTTAACGTCCGCCCTGACCAGCGGTGTCATTGCACTGACATGTCGCCGGATAGCTGTTTCATGTAGCACCTTGGGAGAGGGAAAACATGCAATATCGAAACATCCATAAAAAGACACCGGTTACCTTGCTCGCCCTGTCCATCGGCCTGGCGCTGAGCGGTACCACCTTGGCGCAGGATCCTGCCCCGGCCGCGGCCACCGACCTGGACACCGTCACCGTCACCGGCTACCGCGCCAGCGTCGAGAAGGCGCTGGACATCAAGCGCAGCGAATCGGGCGTGGTCGACGCCATCGTTGCCGAGGATATCGGCAAGTTCCCCGATCTGAACCTGGCCGAGTCGCTACAGCGCGTCCCGGGCGTGGTCATCACCCGTGAAGCCGGTGAAGGCCGCAACATCTCGGTGCGCGGCCTGGGCCCGGATTTCACCCGCGTCCGCATCAACGGCATGGAAGCGCTGACCACGGTAGGCGCGGGCGACCAGAGCGGCGGCACCAACCGCGGCCGTGGCTTCGACTTCAACGTGTTCGCCTCGGACCTGTTCTCGCAGCTGATCGTGCGCAAGACCGCGTCGGCCGACGTGGAAGAAGGCTCGCTGGGCGCCACGGTCGACCTGCGCACCGCGCGTCCGTTCGATTATGACGGCTACACCTTCGCCGCCAGCGGCCAGGCCAGCTACAACGCCATGGCCGAGAAGGCCGACCCGCGCGTCGCCGCGCTGATCTCCAACACCTGGGCCGATGGCACCTTCGGGGGCCTGCTGTCGGTGGCCTATTCCGAGCGCCAGGCGCTGGAAGAAGGTTCCAACACCGGCCGCTGGGCCAACGGCCCGAGCAACGGCAACTTCAGCGCGACTTCGCCGTTCGCCGCCGCGCGTTCGGCCAACGTCTACCACCCGCGCTTCCCGCGCTACGTGCAGATGGAACACGAGCAGAAGCGCCTGGGCGTGACCGGCACCCTGCAGTGGAAGCCGACCGACGCCACTGAAATCTCGCTGGATGCGCTGTACTCGAAGATCGACGCCGAGCGCGACGAGCACTACATCGAAGCCATTTCCTTCAGCCGCGGCACCAGCAGCACCCCGCGCCTGGTCGGCAAGCCGAACATGATCGTCAAGGATGGCGTGATCGAGAACAACGCGCTGGTCTACGGCGAATTCGACAACGTCGACATCCGCACCGAAAACCGCCACGACGAGTGGAGCACCGAGTTCAAGCAGATCGCATTGAACGGCCAGCACCGCTTCGGCGATGACTTCACCTTGTCCGGCAAAGTCGGCATCTCGCGCTCAAAGCACGAGAACCCGATCCAGACCACCATCATCATGGACAAGTACGATGTGGATGGTTACAGCTACGACTACCGGGGCAACAGCCGGTTCCCGAAGCTGAACTACGGCATCGACCCGACCAACCCGGCGGGCTGGGAACTGGCGGAAATCCGCCTGCGCCCGCAGTACGTCGACAATGACTTCGACACCGGCCAGGTCGATTTCAACTGGAACATCAGCCCCGGCTTCCGCCTGAAGGGCGGCATCCTGGCCAAGAACTACACCTTCAGCACCGTGGAACTGCGCCGCGCCAGCGAACTGGCCGTGCCCAACTTCCCCAACGGCACCAAGATCGTGCCGGTGGACATGACCCAGCAGGCCGGCCTGAAGGGCATCACCGGTACGCCGGACCAGTGGGTCGTGCCGAACCTGGACGCCATCGCCGACCAGTTCAACATCTACAGCAACTCGGGCACCTTCGCCGTCGCCCCGCGCGCCAACAACGTGCGCAGCGTGGATGAGGAAGACCGCGGCGGCTACCTGATGGGCGAGTTCTCCACCGACCTGGGCAGCATTCCGTTCTCCGGTAACTTCGGTGTGCGCTACGTCAAGACCAAGCAGAGCTCCACCGGTCTTTCCACGCTGGCCACCGGCACCGTGTCCACCACGGTGGACCGCAGCTACGACGACACCCTGCCTTCGTTCAACGTGGTGGCCGAAGTGGCGCCGGACTTCCTGATCCGCCTGGGTGCGGCCAAGGTGATGAGCCGCCCGGGCCTGGGCAGCCTGACTCCGGGCGCCACGGTGGCCGTGGCCGGCGGTGCGCGCACGATCTCCAGCGGCAACCCGAACCTGGACCCGATCCGGGCCACCAACGTGGACCTGGGCTTCGAGTGGTACTTCAGCGAAGGCGCCATGGCCGGTATCGGCCTGTTCTACAAGGACATCGAAAGCTTCGTGCAGACCACCCGCGAAGTGGCGCCGTACAGCGCCAGCGGCCTGCCGGCCGAGCTGCTGATCGGTACCGGTGCGTCGCCGGCCGATGACTTCACCTACACCAAGCCGGTCAACACCCCCGGTGGCGAGCTGCACGGTGTGGAAGCGAACTACACCCAGCCCTTCACCTTCCTGCCGGGCAACTGGTCCAACCTGGGCATCCAGTTGAACTACACCTGGGTTGAATCGCAGATCCAGTACATCAACTCCAGCGGCCAGCCGGTGATGAAGGCCGACCTGACCGGTCTGTCCAAGTCGAGCTGGAACGCCACGCTGTTCTACGAAGGCAAGGTGTTCTCCGGCCGCGTTTCGGCCACCAACCGCGACGATTACCTGACCCAGGTGCCGGGCACCGAAGCAGGCTTCAACGTGGACGGTACCCACGGCATGACCGGCACCACCTTCATCGACGCCTCGATCCGCTACGCGATCAGCGACAAGCTGGAGCTGAGCCTGGAAGGCATGAACCTGACCAACGAAGCCAGCGACGAGTGGGTGTACTCGCCGGCCACCGGTCGCCTGCCGCTTCAGTACACCGAAACCGGCCGGCAGTTCATGCTGGGCGCGCGCTACAAGTTCTGATCCATCGCAGAGCCGGCGGCGGCGTGCACGTGCACGCCGCCGCTGCTGCGACGCAAGATGTTGGGGAACCGCTGCTTTGCTAGCGTGTACTGCGTGCAGGCGTGCGGCGGGGATGTCCGCGCGCCTGCACGCAGCGCACGTGCACTGCGTTGTGCCGCTCTCCAACGCCACTGCCGTACTGCTGAGTTGTCGAAAGGAACCTGCCATGCCGCTGCACGTTGTCCGTTCGCCCCGCCGTACCCGCCTTTCCGCCAGCCTGATGTTGCTGCTGCTGGGAGGCAGTGCCGGCGCCTGGGCACAGGGCGCGCCGCAGCTGCTGTTCCATGTCTCGGCCGACAGCGGCTTTACCGCCGACACCGCGCAAGGCGACGCGGTTCCGAACTTCCAGGACAAGGTCAAACGCGTGCCCGATGGCGCGCACGGTGCGGCCATCCAGTGGGAAGACGACGGCGTGCTGTCCTGGAATGCCCCCGGCAACATCCAGGCACAACGCGGCACCCTGGGTTTCTTCTGGCGCCCCCGCTACGCGGTGGGTGAAGCGCCGTTCGTGATTTTCCGGGTCGGCTATGCCGACCACAGCAGCTGGGACATGGCCTGGCTGCGCATCGACTGGAACGGGCACGGCTTCGATGCCTTCGTGACCGACGCCAACCTGGCACGCACCCGCGTGTCGTTCAAACTGGATGCCCTTCCGTCGCCACAGCAGTGGCAGCACATCGCCTTCGGCTGGGACGAGAACCACGGCGTGCGCCTGTACGTGGACGGCAAAGAGGTCGCCCGTCAGGAAACCACCGCCGATTACGATGCCGCCCTGGATCAGCTCGGCCTGGCCGGCAGGGTGATGGCGCCGTACCAAGTGCAGAGCCGCTACAACTTCCTGCGCGGCAGCGATGTCGACGAAATACGCGTCTACGACCGCCTGCTGGACCCGACAGGCATGGCCGCGCTTGCCGCGAACAGGGCGCCGGCCTCCGCCGTTGCCGATGGCAATGCGATGCGCGCCTGGAACCATCGCTTCGGCTGGGACACGGCGGCACCGCCCGCGCTGACCGCGCCCAGCACCAGCATCCGCAAGATCGAGTTCGCCGACACCAAAGACCACAAGCAGTGGATGTGGAAGGCCACCGATGGCATCGCCGAGACCACCTGGCCGGGCGTGTACAACCGCTCGCGCCTGCCCGGTCGCAACGACTATTTCCAGCTGCCCGACTGGAACACCTACGTGGAAGGCGGGCAGCAGCTGGACCTGACCCTGCCTGACGGTGAGACCGTCAACCGCATCGAGGTGCGCGGCGCGGCCTTTGGCGCGCTCAGTCACAGCGCGGGCAGCACGGCGGCCACACCGCTGCTGCAGCGCCCGCAGGGCGTGGTGCGCAGCGTCGACCCAATTCCGGCGCAGACCGGCGGGGTGCTGCACTTCCGCAACACCGCGCAGGAAACCCCCATCCAGGAAATCTGGGCCTACCAGGTCAGCGACGCGGCCGAGCCGACCGGCACCGTCAAGCAGCGTTACTTGATCGACAGCAAGGCACGGCCGGACTACCTCAACATCACCGCGCTGCGCGACTACATCGGCGGCCGCTATCCGGCGGCCGAACGCAGCACCGTGATGGCCCTGCCCAAGGGCGCAGGTTCGCGGCGGCGTGCGGCCGATACGCTGCCGGCCAACCCACTGCCGATCGTGCACGTGCTGATTCCTTCCGGCGTGGGCGACGCCCCCGCTGCACAGCCGTTGATCCGCAGCTGGGCGCACAGCTGGGAAAACATGCATGACGGCCTGGACGGCGTGGCCATCGACCTGCCTGCGCTGGACCTGCCGGCGGCGAAGGACGGGCTCATTCCGCTCAACATCCGCATCAAGGACCCGATCTGGCCGGCGCGCGACATGATCGACGTGTCGGTGTCGGTGAAGCCGAACGAGAAGCGCACGCTGTGGCTGGACCTGCGCGACCGCATCCTCACCGCCAACAGCCTGTGGATCAGCATCGCTTCCGGTGCGCCCGGATTCAACGCCGGCTCGCTGGACGGCGCGGAAATCCGCATGGTGTACAAGGATCGCGCCGAAGCGAAAAAGGAACATGTAGCCGACCGCTTCAACCAGGCCCGCGACAACTGGGGCTTCCTGGTCGAAGAGCACACCACCTCCAAGCGCCAGCGCCTGTATGCGCGCGTGTACGCGGACCTGACCGACCTGCTGCGGGTCGACCCGGACCACGAACTGGGGCGGCTGTACTGGAACTACATCAGCTACAACAGCCAGGGCAAACCGCCGTTCACGCAGCCCGATGCGCCCAAGGGCGTGCCGCTGTGGGCGTTCCGCCAGACCGAAGACCTGAAGTTCGTGCGCCGCTTCGTGGACTGGTGGATCGACAACCGCCAGATCCCCTACGGCGATTTCGGTGGCGGCATCTCCGACGACACCGACCTGACCCAGCAGTGGCCGGGCCTGGCGCTGATGGGCGTGGAGCCGGACCGGCTCAACCGCTCGCTCACCGCCCTGTCCGACGCGGTGTACCGCAACGGCATGTTCTCCAATGGCCTGAGCACCATCGAAACCGACGAGCTGCACGCCTACGAGGAAGGCATCAACGCCAACAGCGCCATGCTCTACCTCAACTGGGGCGACCCGCTCACGGTGGAGCGCCTGATGGAAACGGTGAAGGCGTTCGACGAGCGCATCATCCTGCCCAACCCGCAGGGCCACCTGCTGTTCTCCAGCAACTGGTTCGGCGGCAACAAGGTCTACCGCGAGCCGAACTGGCAGTGGCAGAAGCCATACTCGTTCCCGGCGCTGCACCCGGCCTTCCTGATGGGCCAGTACAACGCCGACCCGACCGGCCGCAAGCTGGTCACCGGACTGGCCGACAGCTACCTGGCCCACGCCTACACCGACGACAAGGGCCGCTGGGCGCTGCCCAACGAGATCAACTGGGCCACCGGCAAGGTGCGCGGCGGTGAGCTCAACAACGGCTCCGGCGGCGGCGATGTGATGCACACCTTCTGGGCGGCGTGGCGCTGGACCGGCGACGACAAGTACCTGAAGGCGCTGGACTACCGCGTGCAGCGGGGGGGCCCTGGCGCACTGGCCAACCTGGGCGAAAACTTCGTCGAGGTGCTGGGCAAGGGCGCGGAGTGGAACCCCGGCCTGGTCGCCGATGCCGATGCAGGCAACACCGGGTTCTCCAGCCTGATGGCGTGGCAGGCCACTGGTGACAAGAAGTACCTGGAGGCGCTGCACGCCGATGGCATCCAGGCCAAGGCGCAGCGCGAGTACATGAACACTGAAGGCCACTGGTGGTCCGACCGCGTCGAAGCACCGAGCGAGTTCCTGCAGCGCGCCCGCCTGGGCGGTATCGCGCTCAAGCGCAACCAGAGCTGGCCGGGCCACACGGTGAGCTGGCGTTTCGCCCAGCCCGATGCAGCCGAACAGGTGGCGCTGCTGGTGCATGCACCGTCCACCGAGCGCTTCAAGGTGATTGCCTACAACACCGGCAAGCGCGCGGTGGATGCGCAGATGAGCACGTGGAATGTCACCGCCGGGACCTGGCGGATGACCAGCGGGGTCGACCGCGACGGGGATGACCGGATCGACGGCAGGGCCGACGTGCGCGAGGTGACGCTGGAGCGCAGCGCGTCCGTGCCACTGCGGTTCGCGCCGGGGCAGGCGCAGGTGGTGGAGTTCGAGCTGATCCAGGCGGGCACGCCGGTGGAACAGCGGCCCGACCTGGCGGTAGGCCGTGGCGACGTGCGCGTGGATGGCCGCCAGGTGCACGTGACCGTGCACAGCCTGGGGCATGTGGGCACGCCGTTGGGGACGGCGGTGCTGGAAGATGCGGACGGGCGTGAGCTGGCGCGGACCGAAATTCCGGCAATGGCAGCGCCCACCGATCTGGTGCCGAAGACCACCACGGTGGCATTGCCGCTGTCTGCGGGTAACCGCAGCGGGCTGAAGGTGCGGGTGATGTTGGGCGATGGCGGCGCCGAAGTGACCCAGCTCAACAACGTGGTGGCGGTCGAGTGACCGCCTACAACGTCACCGCCCCCTCGATACACGTCACGCAGGCACCCCCGATCCACAGCGCGTCCCCCACCCATTCCACCTGCACGCGTCCGGCGCGACCCATCACCGTGCCCTGGCTGATTACATACCGGTCCGGCGCCGCAGTCTCCCGTAGCAACCACCGCGCGATACCCGCATTGAGGCTGCCGGTCACCGGATCCTCTGGTGCGGCCTCGCCGGCAATGAACGCACGCGATTCAAACTGTGCATCCACCGCGTCGCCTTCGCCACACGCCGCGAACACGCCTACCATCAGCCCATCCAACGCCGCGTAATCGGGGCGCACCGCCAACACGGCCGCACGGCTGCGCAATCGCAACGCCAACCACGGCGGGCCGTTGTCCACCCATTGCGCATCTACCAGTTCATCCACGGCCACCCCCAATCCCACCCGCACCCGCTCGCGCAACGACGGGTCCAACGGCCCCTCCCGCCGCAATGGCGGCGCCTCGAACGCCAACCCGGCCGCATCGCGGCGGATCCGCACCAACCCGATCCCGCACTCCTGCACGATTTCCCCGCCACGCGGCACGCCGCCATTGGCCAGCCACGCATGGCAACTGCCCAGCGTGGGATGCCCGGCGAACGGCAGCTCGCCCAGCGTGGTGAAGATCCGCACGCGGTAATCGGCACGCGGGTCGTTCGGCTTCGATACGAACGTGGTCTCGCTCAGGTTGGTCCACCGCGCAAAGGCGGCCATGCGCGCATCGCTCAACCCATCGGCATCAAGCACCACGGCCAGCGGATTGCCCAGCAGCGGATCGGTGCTGAAGACGTTGACCTGGAGGAAGGGGTGGGACGTCATGGGCAGCGGTTCCTTGGCGGGATGTGGCGACATGCGGGCATCTTGGCGGTGAACCCTGCATCAAATCTAGGATCTTTTTCAACGCACCACCCCAATGGCCGCAGATAGCATCTAGTCGTCATCGACACGCCGATGCACAGCGCCTTACTTCTTGGGGATGCACCTATGAACACGAGCGTCGCCGCCATCGACAAGGCGCTGCTGACCGAAGCACGTCCGCGCCCACAGCCTGACGTTTCTGGCGCAACCCACGGTTGGCGGGTGCGGGAGTACGAGGACGGCGGTGTGGACCACGTTGAAGTCCGCGATGGTACGGGCCGGGTGCAACTGGTCATCGCCTACGCCGCGGGCGTGTTCTGGGCACTCCACGTAGGGTTTCCCACAGCGCGGGTGTCGCTGCCGAACTGGCGGTTGAAGTTGCCCGAGGGCGCCAGATGCACCGAGGTCTACGTTGGTGCCCGTTTCTCCCTCACCCGGTTCAGCAAAGGCGAAGAAGCGGTGTGGTGCATCCATCCCGCATGACTGCGGCTTGGCAACGCCGCGTCACGCGGCGTCGGTTTCCATTTCCTTCATGCGGCGCTCGTACCAGCCGTCGTGGTCGGGTTCGAAGATCGCGCTGCGGGTCATTTTGCCCTGGTAGACGTGCACGGAAATGGCCAGCCGCTCGTCGCTGGTGTTGCGGATGGTGTGGTATTCGTGCGGCGGAATCAGGCTGCCGGCGCTGCCGCAGTCGCCGATCACCGACGGCTCGGCCTGGAAGCGGAAACGTTCGCCCCTGCGTTCGAGCAGCCGGTACTGGGTGACTTCCAGTTGCCCCAGCCACACCCCTTCCACGCACCACAGGCCGCTGTGGTCATGCAGCGGCGTACCCTGCCCCGGCGCCCAGCTCATCGCCACGATGCTGTAGCCGTGCGCCGGGCTGCGGTACAGCTCGCGGCGTGCGTAGTGGTCGCTGATCGGGCGGTGCACGCAGGCCGGCAGCTGGATGCGGCTGTCGGCAATGGCCTCGCAGAGCGCACCGCGCAAGGTTCTGGCGATCTGCTGGGGATCGTCATGCTGCACGGCGTGATCGATGGCGGCTATCAATCGATCGCGGCCATGGAACGGCGTAAAGAGATCGCAATGGTCCTGCATGCCCCCAGTCTAGGCGATGGAGGTTAAGGACATGTTTGATCTGAATCACGGCAAATAACTGCGTATTGGCCGAAAATCTATTGGATTTCGTTGTTTGGTTGGTGCTGCCTATCGTTGTTTGGAACGGGCACGGCTGTGCGTGGGACGCGCGAGGCGTGTCGCTACATCGTGCCTCGCTGTACAAACGGGGCCTGCTGGTACAGGCGTCGTTCGCCGCCACGGGGGTCGTCAGCGAGCTGCGGCGGGGTGTTGAACAGCATCGTCTGGCGGCGATCAAGCCCGTACTGCTCCCACTGCGGCAGCCCCGGGTGCTGCGGGTTGCCGGTGCGGGCGAAGGCGATCAGGGCATCGCTCATCGCTGCCGCCATGCGCTGCGCGTCGGCCGCTTCCCCAGTACGCGAACCCTCTGCCCGGGTGTTGTCGAACACCAGCGGGATATCCAGCGTGTGGAACGCTCCCAGCCTGCCGCCGTCCAGCGGTGAGCACCAATCGAGCTGGTACGCCCAGGTGGGCGCGCCCTGCCGCGCGCGTGCTTCCAGTTCCTCCACCGCCCCGCGCCAGGAGCGGCCGGCGGTGGTGGCGGCAAAGAACACATCAGAGGGCGTGTAGTGCGGATACAGGCGCCGATATTCGGCGATCACCACCGATGGCAGCAGATCGACGAACTGTTCCTTCTCCAGCCTGGCCGGCAACGTCTCCCAGGTCAGCGCGAAGTTGGCCGGGTCGTGGCCCAGGAACGCGCGTGTCTCGTCGTGGGTGTTGCCGATCACCATCGGGATCCCGGCGGACTGCTCGGGCGCCTGCGGCCAGAACGGATGTGCCGGCAGCGCGCCGCCATCGACCACGGGCCCGAAGTACAGGCTGGTGTTCTCCACCCGCGACGGATCGCGCGCGCGGGTGGCCGCCAGCAGCGCCGACACCGGCAGCGCCAGCAAGCCCTCCACATCCTGTGCGCCCACCGCCTGCATGGCGATCTGCGCACGCTGGGTGGCCGCACGCGGCCCGGCCGCGGTGACCTGCTGGCCACTCATCGTCCAGGCACGCTGGAACAGGCCGCGCGCGGCGGGCATGGCCATCAGCGTGGCGATCTTGGCGCCGCCGCCGGACTGACCGAACACGGTGATGTTGCCGGCATCGCCACCGAACTCGTGCGCATGTTCGCGCACCCACCGCAGGGCCTGGATCAGATCGAGCTGGCCCACGTTGCCCGAATCAGCGAAGCGCGCATCACCCAGCTGCGCCAGGTACAGGTAGCCGAACACATTGAGCCGGTGGTTGACGGTGACCACCACTACATCGCCACGCTGGCACAGCGCGCTGCCGTCGTACTGCGGGTCGCTGCCGGAGCCGTTGTTGTACGCGCCGCCGTGGATGTAGAACAGGATCGGCCGGGGCTTGCCGTCGCGCAGCGCCGGCGTCCACACGTTGAGGTACAGGCAGTCTTCGCTGCCGGGGCCGTCCTCCTTGCTGCCCTGCGGTGCGGCCGGGCCGTAGGCCAGTGCATCGCGCACCCCGCGCCACGGCAGCTCAGGCAGTGCCGGCTGGAAGCGCCGGGTCGCGGTGTCCGCGCCATAGGGCACGCCAAGGAAACGGTGCACGCCCTGGTCATACCGGCCGCGCAGGCGGCCGCCGCGCACCGTCGCCAGTGAAGCGGTCGAGTCGGTGCGGGTGGACGCGCCTGCAAGCGATGAAGCCAACGGCAACGTACCGGCCGCCAGCAGCATTGCGTAGCGCGCACTGTCGCGCAGGAAGCGGCGGCGCTGCAGGTCGGCAGGGGTGAGCGTCATGGCGCCTTTTCCCCGTTCTGCGCCTGCATCCAGCGCAGCGCAAGGGTGGGCCACTGGGTGGCAAGCGCAGCGGGCGGCAGGCGTACACCGAAGCCGTGCCCGCCGTGCGCGAACAGGTGCATTTCACTGGGCACGCCCGCCGCCAGCAGTGCCTGGTAGTACAGCAGGCTGTTGTGCACGGACACCACGTCGTCGTCCTGCGCGTGGACCAGGAAGGTGGGCGGAGTCTGCGCGCTGACCTGCGCCTGCATCGAATACTGCTGCTCCAGCGCGGGCGTGGGGTGTTCGCCTAGCAGCCGGGTGCGCGAGCCGCTGTGCGCGTGCCGGCCCATGTCGATCACCGGGTACAGCAGCAGCGCGAAATCCGGGCGCGCGCTGAGCGCATCGGTGGCATCGCCGATGCCCGGCAGCGCGGTGGCGTAGCCGTTGCTCAGCCGCGCAGCAACATGGCCGCCTGCGGAAAAGCCGATCACGCCGATCCGTTGCGGATCCAGCTGCCACTTCGCTGCGCCGGCGCGGATCACCCGCATCGCGCGCTGTGCATCGGCCAGTGCGGCCTGGCGGTCCCCGCGCCCGGCCGGCAGCCGGTAGCGCAGCACGAACAGGGTTACCCCACCCTGCTCCACGAAGGCCGGCACCAGCGCGGTGCCTTCCTTGTCCAGGACGATGCGCTGGTAGCCGCCACCGGGAATGACCAGCAGGGCGGTGCCGTTGGGTCTGGCCGGGCGGTAGGCAACCAGGTACGGCGCGCTGACGTTGTCGATGTAGCGGTCCGGCAGCGCGGGGTCGGCGCTGCGCTCGACCACGTTGGGCACCGCGCCGCGCTTGGGTTCCCTGGGCACCCTGCCGGCGGGCCAGAGCGCGATGCGGGTGGGCGTGCCGGGGGCGGGCTCGCTCTGCGGCACCGGGCGCTCAACGGCCTGGGCCGGCGGTGGGGCAACGGCGGCCAGCAGGCAGCCGGCCAGCAGGGACATCAACACAGCACAACGCATCCGCGGCAGTCCTCTCAGGGGTGGGCAAACGGTAGCGTGCCGGGCTCGTGCAGGTTCTGACGCGGTGCACATTGCCAATGACACCGGTTTACCATATACAGCTCATCCAAGTGCTGTCGATGGGCAGTGCAACAATTCACCGGGAGACCCGCTTGAGCAACGATCAAGGCAAACAGGACCTGCCAGAACAAGGGTTGGGCGACATCGCCCACGCGTTCGTCACGGCCCGCCAGCAGGGCCGTTCACTGCCGGATTTCCCCGGAACCATCCCGGAAGACCTGGTTACCGCCTACCAGGTGCAGGACCAGGCCATCGCGCTCTGGAACGACCAGGTGGTGGGCTGGAAGGTCGGCTACATCGCCGCCGAGCGCCGCGATGTCTCCGGCGACGACCGCCTGCTGGGCCCGATTTTCTCTCAGCGGCTCTGGAATGCTACCGGTGGAACAGTGGACATTCCGGTGTTCGTCGGCGGCTTCGGCGCGGTGGAAGCCGAGTACGTGATCCAGCTGCAGCAGGACGCCCCGGCCGACAAGCTGCACTGGACCGCCGAAGAGGCAGAAGCCCTGCCCGCCAAGCTGTTCATCGGCGTGGAAGTGGCCAGCAGCCCGCTCGCCACCATCAACAAACTGGGCCCGCGCGTAGTGGTGTCGGACTTCGGCAACAACAACGGCCTGGTGCTGGGCCCGGAGATTGCGGACTGGACCTCGCTGGACGATGCCGACCTGCGCGCCGAAACCCGCATTGAAGGCGAAGTGGTAGGCACCGGTGGCGCCACCCTGCTGCCGGGTGGCCTGCGCACCGCGTATGCCTTCGCGCTGGCCCGTTCGGCCCAGCGTGGCCGGCCGCTGAAAGCCGGCGATCTGATCGCCAGTGGTAATGCCACCGGTATCCATGACATCGCCGTAGGCCAACAGGCACTGATCCGTTTCGCCGGTTACGGCGACATTACCTGCAGGGCCATCGCCGCCGGGTAACCGTGCGGCCATGGCGAGTACGCTTGGGAGGGCGCAGATGATTACTCGCAGAAGTTTCCTTGCCACCAGCGTGGGCGCGCTCAGCGTGCCCCTGTTGTCGGCCGGGTGTTCACGTTCCACCGGTGACGCGCCCGATGGCGCGCGCCTGTTGACCGCAACCGATGTGCATGTGGCCGACTACCCCACCGTGACCGCGGTGAAGTGGATCGGCCAGCAGCTGGAAGCGAAGACCGGCGGCCGCCTGCGGCTGCGCCAGTACCATTCGGGCCAGCTCGGCCGCGAATCGGAAGCGATCGACATGGCCCGCTTCGGGGTCATCGACATCACCCGCGTGTATTCCGGCGCGCTCAACAACGCCTTCCCGCTCACCCAGGCGCTGTGCCTGCCCTACGTGTTCGATTCGGTGGCGCACATGCGCCGCGCGCTCGACGGCGGCGTGGCCGATACCGTGCTGCGCGGCTTTGAAAACCGCGACCTGGTGGGACTGGCGATCTACGATTCGGGCGCGCGCTGCTTCTACAACACCAAGCATCCGATCGTGGAACCGAAAGACCTGCACGGCCTGAAGCTGCGCGTGGCCTCCTCGGACATCTTCATCCAGCTGATGCGCCTGCTGGGCGCCAACCCGACCCCGATGTCGCTGGGCGACACCTTCTCGGGCATGGAAACGCACATGATCGACGGTGCGGAAAACAACATGCGCAGCTTCCACTCCAGCCGCCACTTCGAGGCCGCGCGCTACTGGTCGCAGAGCGACCATTCGTATGCGCCGGACGTGCTGCTGATGTCGCGTCGCAGCTTTGAATCGCTCAGCCCGGAAGACCGCCAGCTGCTGCTGCAGACGGCGCGCGAATCGGTAGGGGTGATGCGCCAGCAGTGGGACGCCTCGGAAAGCACCGCCCGCCAGGCGGTGGCCGACTTCGGCATCCAGTTCAACGAGGTCGACATGCCGGCCTTCCGCAAGGCCGCCGACCCGTTGCTGCAGCAGTACCTGCAGCAGCCGGAGCTGGCTGCCCTCACCCGTCGCATCCGCGACTTCGCCTGAGGCCTGCCGCGATGTCCGACCCGACTTCCGAAACCGCCGTAGACCTGCGCACGCTACCGCAGCGCGCACTCGACCGCATTGCCGACATCACCATCTACATCGCCGTACTTGCCCTGCTCGGGCTGGTGGTGGTGCAGGGCTGGCAGGTGTTCGCCCGCTATGTGATCAACGATTCGCCCAGCTGGACCGAGCCGGTGACCCTGCTGCTGCTGGCCACCGCCATGAGCCTGGGCGCGGCCACCGGTGTGCACACCCGACGCCACTTCGGCTTCTTCCTGCTGGCCGCGCACATGGGTCCCGGCCTGCGTCGTGCCGTGGACGTGTTTGCCTCGTTCGTGGTGGCCCTGCTTGGCGTGGTGATCGCCTGGTGGGCAGCCGTGCTGCTGCTGGATGGCCTGGACATCAAGACCGCCGGCGCCAACCTGCCGCAGAGCATCAACTACCTGCCGCTGTGCATTGGCGGTGCGCTGATGGCGGTGTTCGCCGTGAACCAGATGGTGCAGGCCGTGCAACCGGCCGTCGCTGAAGCAGAGGGAGACCGCTGAGTCATGGGTATTACGATTCTTTTCACTGTATTCGCGGTGCTGCTGCTGCTCGGCGTGCCGGTGGCCTATGCGCTGGCCGCGGCGGCGCTTGCCACCCTGTGGTACCTGGACCTGCCGACGCTGGTGCTGGTGCAGCAGATTTCGGCCGGTACCGGTTCGGCCTCGCTGATCGCCATTCCACTGTTCATCTTCGCCGGCGAAATCATGATGCGCGGCGGCATCTCCGAACGACTGATCGCGCTGGCCTCGTCGCTGGTCGGGCGCATGCGCGGTGGCCTGGGGCAGGTGTCGATCCTGTCCTCGCTGTTCTTCGGCGGTGTCTCCGGTTCGGCCATCGCGGACGTGTCTGCGGTTGGCGGCACGATGATTCCGCAGATGGTCAAGCGGGGTTACGACCGCGATTTCGCGGTGAACGTGAGCATCACCGCCGCGCTGGTGGCGCTGCTGGTGCCACCCTCGCATAACCTGATCCTGTTCTCGGCCGCCGCCGGTGGCGGCCTGTCCATTGCCGACCTGTTCGCGGCGGGCATCGTGCCGGCGCTGTTGATGACCGTGGCACTGATGGTCACCGGCTACGTGGTGGCACGCCGTCGTGGCTACGGGGTGGAAGTGTTCCCGGGCTGGCGCGCGGTGTTGCTGCGCATGGTCTCCGCCCTGCCCGGCCTGGGCCTGGTGGCGTTGATCTTCATCGGTATCCGCGCCGGCATCTTCACTGCAGTGGAAAGCGCGGCCATTGCCGTGGTCTACGCGTTGCTGGTGACCACGGTGCTGTACCGCCAGCTCAACTGGCGCGAGTTCCTGGGCACGGTGACCCATGCGGCGCGCAGTACCGGCGTAATCCTGTTCGTGATCGCCACCGCTGCCGTGTTCGGCTGGCTGCTGGCGTTCCTGCAGGTGCCGGCGGCGGCGGTGGACTTCCTGCAGTCGTTCGCGCACAGCCAGTTCATGGTGCTGCTGATGATCGTGGTGATGTTGCTGCTGCTGGGCACCTTCATGGACCTGGCACCGATGATCCTGATCTGCACGCCGATCTTCCTGCCGGTGGCCAAGGCCTACGGGATCGACCCGATCCACTTCGGCCTGGTGCTGGTGCTGACCGGCGGACTGGGCCTGGTGACCCCGCCGGTGGGCTCGGTGCTGTTCATCGGCACGGCAATCGGCAAGATCAGCGTGGGCGAAAGCATGCGTTCGATCTGGCCGTTCTGGTTCGCGGCGGTGGGCGTGCTGCTGATCGTGACGTTCTTCCCGCAGCTGTCGCTGTGGCTGCCTGCGCTGCTGCGCGCCTGACCGCACGGCGGCCCACTGCCGCCATCGCTGACGTGGACCCGCCCCGCACGGGCGGGTCCTGCACCGAACCAGGGAGACACCCCATGCGTATGAAGACCCTGCTGGCCGGGCTGGCCACCGCCGGCCTGCTGCTCGCCGGCGCCCTGCATGCCGCCGATGTGCCGGCCACGTCGTGGAAGCGTGGCATCGAGAACCAGCGCCAGGCCGACCTGGGCAACGGCACCTTCCTCAACCCGGTGTTCGCCGGCGACCGCCCCGATCCTTCGGTGCTCAAGGATGGCGACGACTACTACCTCACCCTGTCCTCCTTCGACGCCTACCCGGGCCTGCCGATCTGGCATTCGCGCGACCTGGTGAACTGGCAGCCGCTGGGCCACGCGATCACGAAGAATGTCGGCGCGATCTGGGCACCGGACATCGTCAAGCACGACGGCCGCTACTTCATCTACTTCCCGGCACGCACCGGCGAAACCCGCAGCAACTTCGTGGTGTGGTCGGACAACATCCGCGGGCCGTGGAGCGAGCCGATCGACATCGGCCTGGGCGGCTACATCGACCCGGGCCACGCGGTGGGCGAAGACGGCAAGCGCTACCTGTTCCTCAGCGGCGGCGCCTACGTGCAGCTGGCCGACGATGGCCTGAGCGTGGTGGGCAAGCCGAAACACGTCTACGACGGCTGGAAGTACCCGGAAAGCTGGGACGTGGAGGCCTACGCGCAGGAAGGCCCGAAGATCAATTTCCACAACGGCTGGTACTACATGACCACCGCCGTGGGCGGCACCGCCGGACCGCCGACCGGGCACATGGTGATCACCGCGCGGTCGCGCTCGATCCACGGGCCGTGGGTGAACGCGCCGAACAACCCGATCACCCGCACGAAGTCCGCCAGTGAGCCGTGGTGGTCGCGTGGCCATGCCACCGTGGTGGAAGGCACCGACGGGCGCTGGTGGATGATCTACCACGGCTACGAGAACGGCTACTGGACCCTGGGCCGCCAGGCACTGCTGGAGCCGATCGAGTGGACCGACGATGGCTGGTTCGTGGCCAAGGGCGGCGATCTCGGCCAGCCGCTGGCCAAGCCCTCGGGCGAGTCGGTGGGCCAGCACGGCATGGCGCTGTCGGACGACTTCACCGGCAAGACCCTGGGCGCGCAGTGGTCGTTCTTCAACCCGGCCCAGGACGAGTACAAACGCCTCGGCTTCAGCGCCAACGGCCTGACCCTGCAGGGCAAGGGCGACACCCCGAAGGACAGCTCGCCGCTGACCGCCATTGCCGGCGACCAGGCTTACCAGTTAGAGGTCGAAATGGACATCGCGCCCGGCGCGGTGGGCGGTGCCCTGCTCTTCTACAGCGACCGGCTGTACGTGGGCGTGGGCAGCAACGGCGAGAAGTTCATCATGCACCGCTACGGCGAGGAGCGCCCCACCCGGCTGGCCCCCAGTGCCAAAGGCGGCAAGCTGTGGCTGCGGGTGACCAACAACCGCCACATCGTGACCATCCATTCCAGCACCGACGGCAAAACCTGGCAGAAGTACCCGGTTCAGATGGAAGTCTCCGGCTACCATCACAATGTGGCCGGGAAGTTCCTCGCCCTGAAGCCGGCCCTGTACGCTGCCGGCGACGGCAAGGTGACCTTCCGCCAGTTCCGCTACCGCGCCCTTGATTGAGGGCGCCGGTAGACTCCTTCGACCTCTCATGGTTTGAACACATGTCACTGCGCAGCAAGACCGACCCGTCACCGCACGGGTTGACCAAGGGCAAGGCCGCCACGATCAATGACATCGCGCGGCTGTCGGGTGTATCCAAGAAAACGGTTTCGCGGATCATCAACAACTCGCCACTGGTGCGCAAGGACACCCGTGAGAAGGTGGAAACGCTGATGCGCGAGGTGGGCTACACGCCCGACCCGCTGGCGCGCGGGCTGGCCTTCCGCCGCTCGTTCCTGATCGGCATGGTTTACGACAACCCCACCGCGCAGTACATCGTGGACATGCAGTACGGCGCGCTGGACGCGCTGCGTGGGTCCAGCTTCGAACTCGTGGTGCACCCGTGCGATTCGCGCAGCCCCGGCTACATCGAAGGCGTGCGCCGCTTCGTGCAGCAGCAGAAGCTGCACGGTGTCATCCTGGTGCCGCGTGCCTCGGAAGACCAGGCGCTGGTGGACATGCTGGATGAGATCGGCTGCCGCTTCACCCGCATCGCTGCGCTGCCGCTGGATGACACCTCGCAGATGGTGGTGACCCACGACCGCGACGGCGCGGCCGAAGCGGCCGATTACCTGCTGTCGCTGGGCCACCGCGACATCGCGCTGGTCACCGGCCCCAGTGCCTACCGGTCGGCGCACGAGCGCACCGCCGGCTTCATCGATGCCCTCGCCCAGCGCGGTATCGAGCTGCCGCCCGGGCGCATCGTGGAAGCCGGCTATACCTTCGAATCCGGTGTGGCCGCCGCCGAGAAGCTGCTGCTGGGCAAGCAGCGCCCCACCGCGATCTTCACCGGTAACGATGAAATGGCCGCCGGTATCTACAAGGTGGCGCTGCGCGCGGGCATCAACATTCCGCGCCAGCTGTCCATCATCGGCTACGACGACAGCCCGCTGGCCTCGCGCCTGTGGCCGTCGCTGACCTCGGTGCGCCGCCACACCCGCGACACCGGCCGCACCGCCGCCGCGATGCTGGTCCAGCCCGACGGCCAGGCCGCGCTGCAGATCGCCAGCGTACGCCCGCACCTGATCGTGCGCGATTCGTGCCAGCCGCCGGAGGACTGACGGGACGGTGCGGGTCACGACCAACGGTCGTGACCTACCGGCAAGGTAGCCCACCCGACCGAAAGCCCCACGAGATGATTCCACGTGGTAGGTCACGACCGTTGGTCGTGACTTCCCACCGATCCCGCAATGCAAAATGACACCGGTTTCCTCCTTGGCTAGAATGGGGGAAATCGCGCCGGGGCCGCCCCGTCGGCCCACCCCTGCTCTGGAGACGCCATGTACTGCAAGACCCACTACGCCACCCATCCCGACGCCATCAAGGGCGCCAGCAACGACGACCTGCGCGAGCTGTACCTGCTCGACGGCCTGTTCAATGCCGACGCAGTGACCCTGAAGTACACCCACTACGAGCGCTTCGTGCTCGGCGGTGCGGCCCCGGTGAAGGGCCCGGTGTCGCTGCCGAAGCAGACCGAACCGGCCTCCGCCGCCGGCCACGCGTTCCTGGAGCGCCGCGAGCTGGGCATCATCAACGTCGGCGCCGGCAGCGGCACCGTCACCGTCGACGGCACCGTGTACACGCTGGGCCCGAAGGACGGCCTGTACGTGGCCATGGGCAGCGAAGAGGTGGTGTTCGCCTCCGACGACGCGGCCAACCCCGCGCAGTTCTACCTGGCCTCGACCCCGGCGCACGCGCGCTTCGAGACCAAGCAGCTGTCCATCAAGGATGCAGTTGCGCTGGAACGCGGCGCGCTGGAAACCAGCAACGAACGCACCATCTACCAGTACATCGTGCCGGCAACCTGCCAGTCCTCGCAGCTGCTGCTGGGCCTGACCGTGCTGAAGCCGGGCAGCGTCTGGAACACCATGCCGCCGCACCTGCACGACCGCCGCAGCGAGGTCTATTTCTACTTCGACCTGGGCCAGAACGACCGCGTGTACCACTTCATGGGCGAGCCGGACGCGCAGCGCCACATCGTGATCCAGAACAACGAAGCGGTGGTGTCCCCGCCGTGGTCGATCCACATGGGTGCCGGTACCAGCAACTACGCCTTCATCTGGGCGATGGGCGGCGAAAACCTGGATTACACCGACATGCACGTGCTGGACATCTGCCAGCTCAAGTAACCCACACCGCATTGGATAAGGACCGTAACCGCAATGGCTAATCCGTTCAGTCTGGAAGGCAAGGTCGCCCTCGTTACCGGTGGCAACACCGGCCTGGGGCAGGGCATCGCCGTAGCGCTGGCCCAGGCCGGCGCCGATGTGGCCGTGGCCGGCATCGCGCCGCCCACCGACACCATCGCAAAGATCACCGCGCTCGGCCGCCGCTGCCTGGCGGTGGAAGCAAACCTGATCAGCATCGAGCCGGTGGAGCGGGTGATCCGCGAAACCATCGAAGGGTTGGGTGGCCTGGATATCCTGGTCAACAACGCCGGCCTGATCCGCCGCGCCGATGCGGTGGACTTCAGCGAGCAGGACTGGGACGACGTGATGAACGTCAACATCAAGTCCGCGTTCTTCATCTCGCAGGCTGCCGGTCGCCACTTCATCGCGCAGGGCCGCGGCAAGATCATCAACATCGCCTCGATGCTGTCCTTCCAGGGCGGGATCCGGGTGCCGTCGTACACCGCCAGCAAGAGCGGCATCGCCGGCATCACCCGCCTGCTCGCCAATGAGTGGGCCAACAAGGGCATCAACGTCAACGCGATCGCCCCGGGTTACATGGCCACCGACAACACCGCCGCCCTGCGCGCCGACCAGGACCGCAACAAGTCCATCCTCGACCGCATTCCGGCCGGGCGTTGGGGTACCCCGGAAGATCTCGCAGGTACGGCCGTGTTCCTGGCGTCGAGCGCGTCAGACTACGTCAATGGTTCGGTAATTCCCGTTGACGGTGGTTGGCTGGCTCGGTGATGCATGGGTATCGACCAACGGTCGATACCTACCGGGATCAGATCGTCGGCCGCGAACCCGCGGCGCAAGACCGGTAGGTACCGACCGTTGGTCGGTACCCCCGCCAAACGTCCTGACGGTAGCGCCGGCCGTTGGCCGGCCCTCCTGGAGCCCGAACATGCACCGCTTCCTGCTCCCGATGCTTTTGTTGTTCGCGGCGGTCACCACACACGCGGCGCCGCACCGTGTTTTCATTGCCGGCGATTCCACCGCTGCCGACTACGGCCCCGAGCGCGCGCCGCTGATGGGCTGGGGCCAGGCCCTGCCAAGTTATCTGGACCCCGCGGTCTGGCAGGTCCGCAACCACGCCAAGGCGGGCCGCAGCGCGCGCAGCTTCATCGAGGAAAAACGCCTCGATGCGATTGCGGCCGAGATCCAGCCCGGCGACGTGCTGCTGATCCAGTTCGGCCACAACGACGCAAAATTCGAAGACCCCACCCGTTACGACGACCCGGACGCCGCCTACCCGCAGTACCTGATGCGCTACGTGCAGCTGGCCCGCGACAAGCGCGCCACGCCGGTGTTGATCACTCCGGTGGCGCGGTTGCTGTACGACTTCGGTTCGCTGCTGGACACGCACGGGCTGTACACCCAGGCGGTGAAGCAGCTGGCCGCGCGCGAACAGGTGGCGCTGATCGATCTCAACGCCAGCTCCACCCGCTGGATCCGCGCGCTGGGCGAGCAGGGCGCCAAGCCATACTTCATGTTCGTACCCGAACAGAACAAGGCCGACGGCACCCATTTCAGCACCGCCGGTGCCACCGCGGTGGCCTGCCTGGTGCTGCGTGACTGGGTGGCGTTGCAGCCAACGCTGAAGCCGGCCTTGAAGCGCGACATCGACTGCGACGTAAGCCAACCCGCAGGGCAGGGCAGCGACCCAGCCAAGCCCTCGCGGGTGGTCCACGAGCGCGATATCGGCATTTCGCAGCCGGGACCGCATGGCGGCGCCGGCCCGACCACGGCGTACCCGTTCTTCGCCGACGACAAGGACCTGCCGTTCGTGCTGCGCAAGCGCGTGCTGCACAAGGGCGCCGGCATCGGCCTGCACCCGCAGCACAAGGACGAGATCTATTACATCGTGAGCGGGCAGGGCAGCTACGTACTGGATGGCAAACAGTACGACGTGGCGGCCGGCGACGCGCTGCTTACCCGGGTGGGCAGCCTGCACGCGCTGCAGCAGCGGGGTGAGCAGGATCTGGTGGTGCTGCTGGCGTACCCGCGGTGAAGGCGCAGCCGGGCAGGGCCCGGCTCTACCGACGCTAACCTTCAAAAGCCTCTGAAGCTTTTGAAGGTTAGGTGGCTAAACTTCAAAAGGCCCGGTGAATTGCGTCAGCGAACGGCGTCACACGTCGCCGCCTTCCGCCCAGCCTTCGCCGGTGCCCTTCTGGAACACGCGGTCGCCTTCCTGCACATCACCGGCCGGCAGGTGCTCCTGCGTTTCCAGCGCGGCGTAGGTCGGGGTGAAGTCCGGCGCAGTCGCTTCCATCAGCTGCTCGTAGCTGTCGATGACGAAGTAGGTCTTCTGGAAGGTATCGATGCGGTAGCGGGTGCGCATGATGCGCTCCAGGTCGAACCCGATCCGGTTCGGCGCAGCCGATTCCAGCGAGTACAGCGATTCGCCCTTGGACGAGACGATGCCCGCGCCGTAGATGCGCAGCCCTTCGGGCGTGTTGATCAGGCCGAACTCCACCGTGTACCAGTACAGGCGGGTGAGGTGCTGCAGTGCTTCGGGGCCGATCGCGTGCGCCTTGACGCCGCCGCGGCCGTAGGCGGCCATGTAATCGGCAAACACCGGGTTCATCAGCAACGGCACGTGCCCGAACAGGTCGTGGAACATGTCCGGTTCGGCGATGTAGTCGATCTGGTCCGGGCGGCGGATCCACCAGGTGACCGGGAAGCGGCGGTTGGCCAGGTGGTCGAAGAAATCCAGTTCCGGCAGCAGGCCTTCCACGCCAACCAGGGTCCAGCCGGTGGCGGCGCCCAGCACTTCGTTGAGCTGGTCGAAGCGCGGAATCATGTGCGCGTTCATGCCCATCTCGTCCTGCGCCTGCAGGAACTCCTTGCTGGCCCGGCCCACCAGCAGCTCACGCTGGCGCTGGTACAGGGTGCTCCAGGTGGCGTGGTCGTCGGCGGTGTAGCTTTCCCACGGCTGTTCCACCACGGCGGTGGTGTACACCGGCACGTAGCCCTTGTCGGTCTGCTGGTGTTCGACGCGGCGGGGGGCAGTGGCGGTTTCCATCGAGGTGGGCTCCTGGGAAGTGACCCCTTGATGCTAGGGCAGGGCGCGCGCAAGAGGATTGCAAAGTTGCGCAGATCTGCCGACCTGGCGCAATATCGTTGCGTCCAATCAATGTTGCGGAGCAGCAATGTCCGGAGATGCCCAGTTCGACCGCACGGATCTGCGTCTTCTGGCGGAGATCCAGCAACATGGCCGCGCCACCAACGCCGAACTGGCGGCGCGGGTGAACCTGTCCCCGTCGGCCTGCCTGCGGCGGGTGCAACGGCTGGAAAGCGAAGGGGTGATCGCCGGCTACGGCGCGCGACTGGAACCGCGCCGGATCGGGCTGGGGCTGCAGGCCTTCGTGCGCGTGCAGCTGGAAAAGCACGACCAGCACGCCATCGGCGTGTTCGCTGACAGCGTGGTGGACTGGGACGAAGTAGTGGCCTGCCATGCGCTGACCGGCGACATGGATTACCTGCTGCACATCTACGTGCGCGACCTGGAGCACTTTTCCAGCTTCCTGCTGGACAAGCTGCTCAATGCAGCGGGCGTTGCCGATGTGAACTCCAGTTTCGTGCTGCGCACGGTGAAGGACTTCAGGGCGTTGCCGTTGTCGCAGCTGGAATGACGCAATTCGTCATCCAGCGGTAGAGCCGACTGTTAGTCGGCTGCCCTTTGCGGCGACTCCAACGCCTGCGCCGAGAGCAGCCGAC
Organism: Stenotrophomonas sp. CCNWLW57; assembly: GCF_037203925.1. NCBI lineage: Bacteria > Pseudomonadati > Pseudomonadota > Gammaproteobacteria > Lysobacterales > Lysobacteraceae > Stenotrophomonas > Stenotrophomonas sp. CCNWLW57. The sequence goes on along the minus strand of NZ_JBBCBJ010000006.1, from coordinate 224,583 downwards.
TAACAGTCGGCTCTACCGCGGGCGACGTCCAGCGACAACGTGGTTTACCCCTCGCACTTTTCCTTGCGGCCCATCAGCTTGCCCACGCGCGAGGGTTCGTCGCATTTCGGCTTGGGCGGGGGCGGCGCCGCTGCAGCGGCGCGGGCCTTCTGCAACTGCTGGATCTTGGCGCGGATCTGCGGCATTGCCGCCATCGCGGCCTTCTCGCCCTCCAGGATCGCGTAACCGCGCTGGCTGAAATCGGCCGCGCCGATGTCCAGCACCTTGGGGCGGATGATGATGTCGGCACGCGCCAGTTCCTGCTCGCCCAGGCGCTGGCCCATGATCGAGATGGACTGGTTGACGATGCCCAGCATGCCGGTCGGCGATTTGCCGCTGGCCTTGCTGGAGATATCCACCGCGATGACGAAGTCCGCGCCCAGTTGGCGCGCGGCATCCACCGGCACCGGGCTGACCACGCCGCCGTCGACGAACAGGTTGCTGCCGATCTTCACCGGTTCGAACACACCCGGGATGCTGCTTGAGGCACGCACCGCTTGGCCGACGTTGCCACGCACGAACACCGCGCGATCGCCGGTATCCAGGTTGGTAGCCACGGCCGCGAAGGGCTTCTTCAGCTTTTCGGCCGGCTTGTTGTTCACCTGCGCGTTGACGTAATCCTGCAGCTTCTGGCCCTGCACCAGGCCGCCGGAGAACAGGCGCACGTCGCGGATGCTGGCCTCATCCAGGGCCACGGCCTTGGACTGCATCTGGAACGCGTCCATGCCGCTGGCATACAGCGCGCCGACCACGCTGCCGGCGCTGGTGCCGGACACCACGACCGGTTCGAAGCCATTGGCTTCCAGCATCTTGATCACGCCGATGTGCGCGAAGCCCTTGGCCGCACCGCCGCCGAGTGCGATGCCGATCTTCACCGGCTTGGCCGGTGCGGCAGGCACCACCACGGGGGTGACCGGCGTGGGGCGGGCGTTTTCGCCGCCGCAGCCAGCCAGCAGGCCGAGCAGGGCAACAGACAGCGTCAGGCAGGTGCGGCGGAAGGCGGTCATGGCGTCTGCGGAAAGTGAATGGGCAATAGCATAGCGGTAGCGCCGGCCGTTGGCCGGCCTTCGAGATGGTTGGGGCGGGGGGCGTTTAGCGGGGCGTCGGGCCGACCATGGCGCGCGCTGGCCGCGCGGGTGATGCGTGGCGCGTGGCTGCTCGGTAGTACGTACTGGGTAACGGCGCCAGCAAAAAAGAGGCCCGCTTGCGCGGGCCTCTCGGTGCCTTTCGGCCAAATGTACTGCGTGTGCCTTTCGGCCAACGCCACCAGTTTATGGACCAGGGTCGACGGGTGCAAGCTGAAACGAAGCCATCGAGCTGTCAAGAAGGCCGTGGAATCAACGGGTTGCCTCGGATTCAGGGGCTTCCGGAGGCCTGGGGGAGTGCTGGGGTTCTCGATCCATTTGCGACAAATCGCGCACGGCGTCGAGGAGGCCTTGGCAGCCGATGGCCCTAATCACTGCACGCTGGATGGACGCGAGGCAGTCATCAGACACCCTTGGGGGTGGCGAACCGCGTCGATTCAGTGGCCTCAGGCGGTTCCGGTCGACCGTCTGGACCATGTTGGACTTAGCCCAGCAGGTCGGTGCGTTCCGGTACCTGACAAGGTCGGGCAGTTGGGAACGCTCCAGACGGACATGCAGTCCTCTGGCCTCGCCCGCTTTCCGGGGATTGCTGTGGCAGTCCTGCGTGGTGCTGATGGGGACGACCAGATACTGGCCCTTGTGGTCTCCAAGGATTACAACGGGACGGGGCTTCTGGATCTCGTAGGGAATAGGGCCTTGGAACTCGGTTCTGGTGTACTCGGTTCGGCCATTGGTCCCAGCCATGACTGGCGCTCCGTCCGGGTCCAGGAGTGGGCGGTATCTGCCGAAAAGACATTCGTAAATCTCGCCGCGCTTGATTCGGGAATTCATTGCAGAACCCTTTCTGGATCGCCCGGTTTGTAGCACCAGCCGCGATCGAAGACGGGTACTGATCCACCATTCGGGTGTGACCATCGTCGCGCCAGGAAGGCATCCACACGAACCCGCCTGAAGGCAGAAGCCTTTCCAGGCGCTATGGCCAGATCCACTGCGTCATTCTGCGCGGAACTCGTTGTCGTGACTGGCTACGCAGCGTCTAACCACCGTTCTGGGCTTCGGGCAGCAGCGATTCGGAGCCGGTGCCGTTCCCTGAAGGCGTTCATCCAGCCGTTCCCGTTTCACATTTCCGGGACCGGATCCTGATAATCAGTGGTCCGCATTTGCGACGCTGTTGTTGTACTGCAACAATTGTCTGGTAGCGCCGGTCCACCACCCTTCCCAACACAGCCTAATCGCCATGTTCCCGAACCGCACTGCCCACGGCCGTACTCCGTCCGTGCATCCCCTCGTTGTCGCGCTTGCCGCCCTGCTGCCATTGACGGCCGCAGCCCAGGACGCCCCCGCCACCAAGGATCCGGTAGCACTCGACACCCTGCAGGTCACGGCCCAGCGCCGCGTCGAAAACGCCAAGGACGTGCCGGTCTCGATCTCGGCCATCCAGGGTGAAAAGCTCGAGGTGCTCGGGTCCGCCGGCGACGACATCCGCTTCCTGTCGGCCCGCGTGCCGAGCCTGAACATCGAATCGTCCTACGGTCGTGCCTTCCCGCGCTTCTACATCCGCGGCCTGGGCAATACCGATTTCGATCTCAATGCCTCGCAGCCGGTGTCGCTGGTGTATGACGACGTGGTGCAGGAAAGCCCGCTGCTGAAGGGCTTCCCGCTGTTCGACCTGGCCGGCGTGGAAGTACTGCGCGGCCCGCAGGGCACGCTGTTCGGGCGCAACACGCCGGCCGGCGTCGTGAAGTTCGATTCGGCCCGCCCGTCGCAGGATGCCGATGGTTACGTCAAAGTTTCCTACGGCACCTATGACACCTGGAACACCCAGGCTGCCTACGGTGGCCCGCTGACCGACCGCTGGTCCGCGCGCGTGTCGGCCCTGTACCAGCGCCGCGACAACTACGTGGACAACACCCGCCCGAACGCACCGGCCGAAGGCTTTGAAGGCTACGACGAAGCCGCCGGCCGCGTGCAGTTCCTGTACGAAGGCGACGAGTTCGAAGCGCTGTTCAACCTGCACAAGCGCAAGCTCAACGGCACCGCGCGCCTGTTCCGCGCCAACATCATCCAGCCGGGCAGCAACGCGCTGGTGGAAAACTTCGACCGCGACAAGGTCTCCAACGACGGCGAGAACTTCTCCGAGCTGGAGACCTGGGGCGGCAGCGCGCGCCTGCAGTGGAACCTGGGCAGCGTGACGCTGCACTCGATCACCGGTTATGAAACCGCCGAATCGCTCAACCATGGCGACATCGACGGCGGCTACGGCGCCAGCTTCCTGGGCGCCGGCAACTACGGCCCGGGCTTCATTCCGTTCCCGTCCGAATCGGCCGACGGCCTGCCGCACCACCGCCAGTGGACCCAGGAATTCCGCGTGGAATCCAACGAGTGGGGCCGCTTCGACTGGCAGGCGGGCGTGTTCTACTTCGATGAAGACGTCACCATCGACAGCTTCAACTACGATTCGCTGACCCCGGGCAACCCGCAGACCGGCCATGCCGTGCAGAGCCAGCGCAACCAGGCGTGGGCAGCGTTCGCGTCCGGCGATTTCGACGTGACCGACAAGTTCAAGCTGCGCGGCGGCGTGCGCTACACGCAGGACAAGAAGGACTTCACCGCCAGCGTGCTGCAGGCGGTGCCGGGTGGCACGCCGGTGAGCGGTCCGTACATCGCCAACACCGATGTCGACGATGTCAGCTGGGATCTGAGCGGTGTCTATCAGATCACCGACAACGTCAACACCTACGCCCGCGTGGCCAAGGGTTTCCGCGCGCCGTCCATCCAGGGCCGCCTGGCCTTCGGTGGCGTCTCGCAGGCCGACTCGGAGAAGGTGATTTCGTATGAAGTGGGCGTCAAGGCCGACCTGTTCGACCGCCGCGCGCGCCTGGGCTTCAACATCTTCCGCTACAACGTCGATGGCCAGCAGCTGATCGCGGTGGGCGGCAGCAACAACACCGCCACCCTGCTCAATGCCGACAAGACCATCGGCCAGGGCGCGGAGCTGGACTTCGAAGCCTACCTGACCGACCACGTGCTGCTGACCCTGGGCAGCAGCTACAACGACACCGAGATCAAGGACCGCGACCTGGCGGTGGCGATCTGCGGTGGTGGCTGCACCATCACCGATCCGACCACCGTGATCAATGGTGGCACCTACGCGCTGGTCAACGGCAACCCGTTGCCGCAGGCGCCGAAGTGGATCCACAACCTGACGCTGCGCGCCGGCTTCCCGATCAACGATGCCAGCGAGCTCTACGTCTACACCGACTGGGCCTACCGCAGCCCGGTGAACTTCTTCCTGTACGAGTCGCCGGAATTCCGCAGCCGCTCGTCGCTGGAAGGCGGCCTGCGCCTGGGCTACAACTGGGATTACGGCCAGTACGACGTGGCCGTGTTTGGTCGCAACCTGACCAACCAGACCCGCGTGGTGGGTGCGATCGACTTCAACAACCTGACCGGCTTCCTCAACGAACCGCGTACGTTTGGCGTGGAGTTCACGGCGAAGTTCTGATCGGGGTGCGCAGCAGGTAGACGAAAACGGCGCGGAGCAATCCGCGCCGTTTTTTTTGACCGTCGAGCACAAACCGGTAACGCCGACGGTGGCGCCGACGGTAACGACGACGGCAACGCGGACGGTAACGCCGACGTTAACTCCGACGTTAACTCCGACGTTAACTCCGACGGTAGTGCCGACTGTTAGTCGGCAGCTCTCCCTTCCGAGGTCATGAACGCCGGACGGGTGGCTTCGGCCGGGCGTAAACGTCGGTGCCGCTTCCACAATGGCAGTCATTCGACTTCGGATGCTTGCGCCGCGCTGCGCGCGGTCGCCGACTAACAGTCGGCGCTACGAATTGCTGGCGAACGCCCGTGGATCTGGATACGTCGCGAATTGCTGGCGAACGTCCGTGGATCAGGATACGTCGCGAATTGCTGGCGAACGCGATCAGATCCGGATGCGTCACCATCGGGCGACCCAACGTCACAGCGCGCTGGCGGGTCGCACCTTCAGTACCGTTTCCTCGGCCGCGCAATCGCGGCTGACGGTTGCGCCTGCCTTTCGGGCTGCGGCGATTTCCTTTCGGGCGGCCAGCAGGTCGCGGTTGAACTCGGCGTTGTCGTGCAGCCTCGCCACCGCCGCCGCGCCCATGAAGCGCCCTTCGAGAATGTCGCTCTGCCAGTGCACGTTGCACACCAGGCGGCTTTCACCGTAGTTGCGGCCGCGGGCCTGGATGGCGTCGGCGCGCTCGGGGACGACTTCCGACAGGATCAGCGCCCACGCCCAGCCGATGGAGGTGTGGCCGGACGGGTAGGAGCCATTTTTGCGCAGGCCTTCTTCATCCTCCGGCGTGCAGGTCGGTTCGCCATTGACCATGAACGGGCGCGCGCGCTGGTAGTGGTGCTTGGCGGCGCGGGTGGCGGCGCTGGCATCGATGCGGCTGCGCTCTAGCAGGCGGTACAGCGCGGGGGTCTTCTGCGCATCCACGTCCAGCCCGATCGCGCAGGCGAACTGGTTCGCGCCCTCGGGGAAGCTCAGTTCGGCATCGCGGTGGGCCTGCGCGAAACGCGGGGTCTCGCGCAGGGCGCGCGCCTCCCGGCTGACCTGCTCGTCCAGCGCGAACCCGGCCGAGCCCGCCGCCGGCGGGGCCGGCACCAGCGCCAGGCTGTCCGGTACCGCGTCGGCCGCCAGGTAACCCACCGCCTTGGTCACCACCGAGGCCTCCACCGGCGTGGCCGGCGCGGCCACCGTGGTACAGCCGGCCAAGGCCGCAATCAGGGCGGTGGCCAGAAGGGGGCGCAGGAACGGGGCGGAAGCGGCAGCGTGCATCGGCAGGTCTCAAAAGCGTGAAGCGCGCATGATCGCAGCTTCCCAGGCCCCTGCCAGCGGCCACTGGTCATGCCGCCAGACCCGGCATGGCGCCGTGAAGGGCCGCGTTGGGAGTCGTTTCAAATGATAGGAATCCTCTACTGGTTCACGGAAACCGATTCGCAGGCGGAATAGCTTCTGTCGGCAATCAGGGGGATCACCGGGAAAGGGAGTCACAGGATGCAAAGCACTGCAGTGGGGAAGGGCGCGGGCCTGGCCTTGGGAATGATGCTGGCCTGCGCCAGCGCGCACGCCGCCGACGTGGTGGGCGTGGCGTTCGTGCACGGCACCGGCAAGCAGACCGACGCGCGCGCTGATTACTGGCAGCCGGGCATCATCGACACGGTACGCCAGGGCCTGCCCAACAGCGCCAATTACACCGTAGTCAACTGCGATTTCGAGCAGTACATGTGGAAGCCTGAAGCGGCCGGTTGCCTGGCCGGGCAGCTCACCACCTTCATCAACACCCGTGGCATCACCAGGCTGGTGGTGATCACCCATTCCAACGGCGGCAACGTGGTGCGCTGGATTCTGTCCAACCCCACCTACGACAGCCGTTACCCGAAGCTTATCCAGACCATCAGCAAGGTCACCGCGCTGGCGCCCTCGTCGGCCGGCACGCCGCTGGCCGACGCGGTGCTCAACGGCAACGCCTTCGAAGCGTCGGTCGGCTGGCTGCTGGGTTACCAGAACGATGCGGTGCGCATGCAGCAGGTGGGCTGGATGGCCACCTACAACGCGCAGAACCTGTACGGCACTTCCGGTCGTCCGGCGCTGCCCAAGCCGTTCCGCGCGGTAGTGGGTTCGGATGTGGAATCGGCGGTGTGGGACAGCAACAGCTACTGCGGTGGCTATGCGCAGAACGTGGGGCTGGAGCTCACCCAGAACTGGCTCGACAGCTGTTCCGATGGCTTCCTGGAATGCAGCAGCCAGAAGGCGGCCGGCAGCGTGCTGTTCACCGACAAGGCGCGCACCAACGGCGCCGAGCCGCTCAGCCACAACCAGAGCCGGCGCGAATGCTTCGGCCTGGGCGCGATCCTGCGCAACGACCTGACTCTCTGAGGAGCACGCCATGACGTCACGATTGATGCTTGCCATGGCCGTCGCCTCGGCGCTGTTCGCGCTGCCGCTGCACGCCGCCCAACCGCTGCAGGCCGCGCGCGGCACCGACCAGGTGGCCCCACGCGTGGAACGCGCGCCGATGCCCGATGCCACGGTGGAACGCGCCCCCGTGCGCTTTGCCTGGGCGCTGGACCCGACCCGGGCGCTGAGCGCGCCGGCCCCGTTCGTTGCACTGAGCCGCAGCTACTGGGACACCGTGGATGCGGCCACGCTGCAGCGCGGCCTGGAGCTGCCGCTCACCGCGCCGGATGCGGTGATCCAGGTCAGCCCGGTGCAGGGCGCCCGCGCGCTGGAGGTGGAGCAGCTGCAGGTGCGCGACCCCTCCGGTGCGTTGGCGCTGGACAAGGTGGTCGATGCCCAGCAGCTGCGCGCCGCAGGCATGGGCGTGGGCGAGGGCAGCGCGATGGCGCGCACCGGCGCCAGCACGGCGGTGGGCACCTATCGCCTGCAGGCCGCGCAGGCCCAGGGCCGCTACGTGGTGCAGGTGCTGGAGCCCAACAGCCCGATCGCGCTGACCCTGCAGGCCGACCGCCAGCAGGTGCTGGCCGGTGGCAGCGTGCTGTTGAACGCACGCCTGCAGCACGACGGTGGCAACGCGGCGCGGGCGGCGGGACGCTCGGCAGCGCGCACGCTGCCGGCGGGCGGCGAAGCACTGCTGGTGGCACCGGACGGGCGCAGCTGGCCGGTGCCGCTGGTGGCCGGCAAGGACGGCCTGCGCGCGCAGGTGACCATTCCCGAGGATGTGGGGCAGGCACAGGGGCTGTGGGAACTGCAGGCCTTCGTGACCGCGCAGGGCGTGCAGCGCGACGCCAAGGTGGCGTTCGCCGTCGCCTGGCCGACGGCGCGCTTCAGCGGCCAGGTCGAGGTGGATGCCGCCCGGCGCCAGGTGCGGCTGCCGCTGCAGATCGGCGCGCCGGGCCGTTACGAGGCGCGCGGCACGCTGCACGCCACCGGACCCGACGGCAGGCTGCACCCGGTGGCGCAGGCGCATAGCGCGGCGTGGTTCGATGCGGCCGGTGCCGGCGAACTGCTGCTGGCGTTCGACACGGTGGCATTACCGGGTGGCTACGGCGCCCCCTTCGAACTGCGTGACCTGCAGTTGCAGGACCAGGGCCGGATGGCCCCGATCGAAAGCCGCGCCGTAGCGGTGCGGTTCTGATGGAGGCCGGGGGCGGCAACGCCGCCCCCGGCTGTCACCCCGCGAAGGCGGTCAAGCGGCCCTCGTGCTCGACGACCTGGATCGGCCCGCCGAATACCTCCGACAGCGGCCCATCCTGCAGCAATTCCGCCCGTGTGCCATCGGCCGCGATCCGGCCGCCGCGCAGCAGCACCACGCGTTCGATTTCCGGAATCACTTCTTCGATGTGGTGGGTCACCAGCACCAGGGTGATGCCCTGCGCGGCCAGCGTGCGCATGGTGGCGATCAGGTGCTGGCGCGCCACCAGGTCCAGCCCGGTGGACGGCTCGTCCAGCAGCAGCGCCTGCGGCCGGTTCACCAGCGCACGGGCGATCAGCACGCGCCGGGTTTCACCGGCGGACAATTCGGCATAGCCCCGGTGCAGCAATGGCAACGCCCCGGTCAGTGCCAGCGTCTCGCGCACCCGCGCGCGCATGTCGTCGGTGACCTCGCGGAACGCGGGCACCACGAAGCTGGCGAAGAACCCCGACAGCACCGCTTCTTCCACGGTCAGCCCGGGCATGTCGGCCAGGTTGCTGCTCAGGTCACCGGTGACGATGCCCAGCTGCGAGCGCAGCCGGTCCACCTGCCAGCGGTTCTGCCCGAGCACGCGCACGGCGACGGTGCCGTCCGCGTGCGCCAGCGGGTACAGCTCACGGGTGATGAGCTTGATGAAGGAGGATTTGCCGCAGCCATTGGGGCCGAGCAGCGCGGTGTGCTGGCCCTGGGCGATGCGCAGGCTCAGGTCATGCAGCACGCGGACCTGCCCCCGGATCACACAGGCGCGGTCGAGTTCGATCAGGGGGGCGGCGGCGGCGATGGCCGGCGGTGGGGTGGCAACGGTCATGAATGCGGGGGCAATGCTCACGAAGGGGGAAAACAACTGAATGACTGCGCAAAAATCGCATCAGACGGATGAAGTTTGCAACGTCTGGCCCCATGATGGATCCACCTGTCACCGTTTCCCTGCTGGCCATCACGGCCCGGAGTCCTGCGATGCTCGATACCCTCATCAACTTCCTGACCGGCGGTGTCGTCGGCCTCGGCTGGTGGGGCATGGGCCTGGTGCTGCTGGTGTTCACCCAGCTCACCATCTTTGCCGTCACGCTCTACCTGCATCGCAGCCAGGCGCACCGCGGCGTCGATTTCCACCCGGTCATCGCGCACTTCTTCCGCTTCTGGACCTGGCTCACCACCTCCATGATCACCAAGGAGTGGGTGGCCATCCACCGCAAGCACCACGCCAAGGTGGAAACCGACGAAGACCCGCACAGCCCGGTGACCAAGGGCATCGGCACGGTGTTCTGGCGCGGCGTGGAGCTGTACCGCGAAGCCCGTGGCATGCGCGCGGACATCGAACAGTACGGCCGCGGCGCCCCGGAAGACTGGATCGAGCGCCACCTGTACACCCCGCACGCCAACCTGGGCCCGGTGGCCCTGTTGGCGGTGAACCTGCTGCTGTTCGGCCTGCCCGGCGTGGCCCTGTGGGCGATCCAGATGGCGTGGATTCCGTTCTGGGCCGCCGGCGTGGTCAACGGCCTGGGCCACTGGTGGGGCTACCGCAACTTCGAGTCGGCCGATACCTCCACCAACCTCACCCCGTGGGCGTTCTGGATCGGCGGCGAAGAGCTGCACAACAACCACCATGCCTTCCCCAGCTCGGCCCGCTTCTCGATGCGCCGCTGGGAGTTCGATATCGGCTGGGCGGCGATCCGTGGCCTGCAGGCCGTGGGCCTGGCCAAGGTGCTGCGCGTGGCGCCCAGCATGGACGTGCGCCCGAACATCGCCGTGCCCGATGCCGAAACCCTGAAGGCCCTGCTCTCGCACCGCTTCCAGGCCATGACCGATTACCAGCGCAATGTGTTCGTGCCGGCCCTGCGCGAAGAAGCCGCGTTTGCCGGTGCCAAGCTGCGCAAGCTGCTGCCGCGCCGCATGCGCCGGGGCCTGGTCAACGACGGCCGCTGGCTCAAGCCCGATTGCCGCGCCGAACTCAGCAGCTGGGTCGAACAGCGCCCGCGCATCCGCGTGCTGGTGGAACACCGCGCGCGCCTGGCCGCCCTGCTGGAAGCCCGTGGCAACGATGCCGCCGAACGCCTGAAGCTGCTCCAGGCCTGGTGCCATGAAGCCGAGGCCAGTGGCATCGCCGCGCTGCAGAACTACGCCGCGCGCCTGAAAGGCTACGCGCTGACGGCGCACTGACCGGTGCGGCCTGGCCCTCGCACCACCGGAAAGCGCCGCCTTGTGCGGCGTTTTTCCTGCGCGTCCCTGTTGCTGCTCGCCGCCGCCGCGCAGGCCCAGGTCACCGACACCGGCAGTTACCTGCAACGCATGGATGCTGATGGCGACGGCAAGGTCAGCGTCGAGGAGTATGTGCAATGGATGATGTACGCCTTCGACCGCATGGACCGCAACGCCGACGGCGTGCTCGGCGCCGATGAACTGCCCGGCGGCAAAGGCAGGCCGATCACCCGCGAGCAGCAACGGCAGACGATCATCGAACGCTTCCACAAGCAGGACGCCAACGGTGACGGCTTCCTGAGCGCGAAAGAACTCGCCGCCCCACCCCGATGACACCGCGCACCCGCCTGCCATTCCCCCATGCCTGAACTTCCCGAAGTAGAAACCACCCGCCGCGGCCTGGCCCCGCATTTGGAAGGCCGCCGCGTGCACGGCGTGATCCTGCGCCGGCCGGACCTGCGTTGGCCGATTCCCGACGAAATCAGCGCGCTGCTGCCAGGCCAGGCGATTGAAGGCGTGCGCCGCCGCGCCAAGTACCTGCTGCTCGACACCGCCATCGGCAGCGCAGTGCTGCACCTGGGCATGTCCGGCAGCCTGCGTGTACTCCCGGGGGATACCCCGGTCCGCGCGCACGACCACGTGGACATCAGCCTGGACAACGGCCGCCTGCTGCGTTTCAACGACCCGCGCCGGTTCGGCAGCCTGCTGTGGCAGCCGGCCGGGGACACCCATCCGCTGCTGGCCGGGCTGGGCCCGGAGCCGCTGGACGACGCCTTCGACGGCGACTACCTGTTCCAGCGCAGCCGCGGCCGCAGCGCCTCGGTGAAGACGTTCCTGATGGACCAGGCCATCGTGGTCGGGGTGGGCAACATCTACGCCGCTGAAAGCCTGTTCATGGCCGGGATCAATCCGCTGCGTGAAGCCGGGAAGATCTCGCGTGAGCGCTACCAGCGCCTGGCCACGGCGGTGAAGCAGATCCTGGCCTATGCCATCACCCGTGGCGGCACCACCCTGCGCGATTTCATCAACCCCGACGGTGCCCCGGGCTATTTCGAGCAGGAACTGCTGGTCTACGGCCGTGAAGGCGAACCCTGCCGACAGTGCGGGCGCGCCCTGCGCCACGCCACCATTGGCCAGCGCGCCAGCGTCTGGTGCGGCCACTGCCAGCGCTGAACTGTCCTACGCATCTGCAGGAAGCGGCGCTATAGTCGGCCAAACGTCACCGGCGGGGGTGTGCGATGGACGAAAGCCCGGATATCACCGTATGGCTGGATTCGGCCCGGTCGGGCGACCGTGCCTCGCTGGACCGGGTGCTCACCCTGCTCTACCAGGAACTGCACAGCATGGCCCGGCGCCAGCTGGCCGGGCAGCAGGGGCGCACCCTGGATGCCACCTCGCTGGTCCACGAGTCCTACCTGAAGCTGCTGGGCGCGCGCGGCGCGGCGCGCTTTGAAGACCGCGCGCACTTCTTCGCCTATGCCGCCTCGGCCATGCGCAGCGTGGTCGTGGATTACGCGCGCAACCGGCTGGCACGCAAGCGCGGTGGCGATCTCAAGCGCGTGGCGGAAATTCCGGAAAACAGCAGCAGCGGCGTGCGCCTGGATGAAGACCTGCTGGCGCTGGATGTGGCGCTGGCGCGGTTGCAGGCGGTGGACGGGCACCTGGCCAAGGTGGTGGAACTGCGCTACTTCGCGGGGTTGTCGGAACAGGAAATCGCCGATCTGTGCCAGCGCTCGGAGCGCAGCATCCGGCGCGATTGGCAGAAGGCACGGATGTTCCTGCTGGCGTCGGTCCGCGAGGACTGAGCACGGCGGCAGTCGGGTTCCCGCGCGAGGGCGCGGGCGGATGTGCACGGTGGCAACACAGCGCCCGGGGAAGGGACGATGGACGCAGTGCGCTGGCGGCAGCTGTCGACGCTGCTGGATCAGTTGCTGGAACTACCCCACGACCAGCGCGCCGCACGCCTGGCGCAGCTGCGCGCGGCCGATGCGACGCTGGCCGACGACCTGGAGCGGCTGCTGGACCACGAGCAGGAAAGCCAGGAATTCCTGGCCCAACCGCTGTGGACCGCCGCACCGGAAGACAGCCGCGCCGGCACCCACATCGGTCCGTATCGGTTGCTGCGACAGCTGGGCGAAGGCGGCATGGGCGAAGTGTGGCTGGCCGAGCGGGCCGACGGGCTGTGCCAGCGCCAGGTAGCGCTGAAACTGCTGCGCAGCGGCTACGCCGACCCCGGCCTGCGCCAGCGCTTCAGTCGCGAACGCGAAATCCTGGCGCGCCTGCAGCACCCGCACCTGGCGCAGCTGCTCGACGCCGGCGTGGACCTTCAGGGCCAGCCCTACCTGGCGCTGGCCTACGTGGAGGGCGAGCCGATCACCGATTACTGCCAGCGCCTGCAGCTGCCGCTGGAACGCCGCCTGCAGCTGATGCTGCAGGTGTGCGCGGTGGTCAGCCACGCACACGCCAACCTGATCGTGCACCGGGACCTGAAGCCGTCCAACATCCTGGTCACCGCCGCAGGCGAAGTGAAGCTGCTGGATTTCGGCATCGCCAAGCTGCTGGACGACGAGCAGGCGCGCACCAACGCCGCGCACCCGCCCACCGAAGCGCGCGCCTTCACCCTGCATTACGCCGCACCGGAACAGGTACGCGGCGAACCGGTGACCACGCTGACCGATGTGTATTCGCTGGGCGTGGTGCTGTTCGAGGTGATCACCGGGCGCAAACCTTACCGCCTGCGCCGGCACAGCGATGCCGAATGGGAGCGCTCGATCCTGGAAGTGGATGCGCCGCGCGCCTCCAGCATGCTGTTGCGCGGCGACATCACCGATGCGGCGGCTACGCCGGCGGCGCGGCGCCTGGCCCGACGCCTGCGCGGTGACCTGGATACGATCCTGCTCAAGGCGCTGCAGAAGGACCCTGCGCAGCGCTATGCCTCGGTGGAAGCGTTGGCGCAGGACCTGCAGCGCTTCCTGGAGGGCCGCCCGATCCACGCGCGCCCGCAGCGTTCGCTGTACCGGCTGCGCAAGTACCTGGGGCGGCACCGCTGGGGCGTGGCGCTGGCTGCGGTGGCGATCCTGGCACTGGCGGTGCTCGCGGCACTGGCGGTGTGGCAGATGCAGCAGGCGCGGCGTGAGATCGCGCGTGCGCAGGCCATGCAGGATTTCACCATCGGCCTGTTCGACCGCGCCGCCAGCGTGCGCCACGGCAGCTTCGATGTGCGCCAACTGCTGGCCACCGGGCAGCAGCGCGGCGAGGCGGAGCTGGCCGACCAGCCATTGCCGCTGGCCGACCTGGAAGGGGTGATCGGCCGGCTGCGGATCGGCATGGGCGATTACGCGCTGGCGCTGGAAACGCTGGATCGGCAGCGCGCGCTGCTGGACCAGGTCAAGCAGGTGCCGCCCGGGCTGCAGCTGGAAGCGGTCACCCAGCGCGGCCGCGCGCTGCGCATGCTGGGCCGCTCGCGCGAGTGCGTGGCGCACATGACGCCGATGCAGGCGCTGGCGGCCGAGCAGCGTCAGGCGCTGCCGTCGGTGGTGGCCGAGTTCCACGCCCAGCTGGGCCGCTGCCAGCAGCTGCTGGGCTACCGCGATGAAGCCCGCGAAGGGTTCGAGCGTGCGCTGGCACTGCGCCGCGACATCACCCACGACGCCACCGGAATGGCCGAGAGCCTGTCCGACCTGGCCGCACTGGAGAGTGACGACGGCAACGCACAGGCTGCGCTGACCGGCTACCGCCAGGCCCTGCAGCTGCTGCAGGCGCGCACCACCGACCGCCACCCGCAGCTGGTCACCCTGCGCCGCCACCTGGGCGAAATGATGGCCGCGCAGGGCGACCTGGACGGTGCCGACCGCAGCCTGCGCGCGGCGTGGACCGACGCGGTCAGCCTGTACGGCAATGACCATCCCGAAACGCTGACGATCCGCCGCCTGCGCGCGACCCTGGCCCTGCAGCGCGGCGATCTGGCCGAGGCCGAGGCCGCCCTGCAGCAGGTGCACCGGCTGACCCGCCAGGCGCTGGGCGAGCAGCACCGCGACACTGGCCAGACCTGGCATGCGCTCGGCCGCTCGGCGCTGGAGCGCGGCGACAACGCGGCGGCGGTGGAGGCATTCGGCCGCGCGGTGGCGATCTGGCGCCAGCCCGACTGCATCGGGCTGCTGCCGCAGGGCTTGTACGACTATGGCAACGCGCTGGCCGAGGTCGGCCGCTGGCAGGATGCGCTGGCCGCCTTCCACGAGGGCCGCCAGTGGCAGGCAGCGCAGCGCGGCGACGACGATCCGGAGGTGCAGCGGGGCGACCGCCGCATGGCCGAGATCATCGGCGAGCATGTCGACCCCTGGCAGGCCGGCGAGCGCCTGGCAAAACTGATGCGGCAATCCGCGCGGGGTGGCCCGGAGGCCCGCCTGCAGCTGCAGGCGGTACAGCTGGCGTGGGGACGCAACCTGCTCCGCATGGACCAACCGGTGGAAGCACAGCGCGCGCTGCAGCCGCTGACCGAGGGCGGGGCGATGGATCCGCGCAGCGTCAACCTGCGCTGGCTGGCACGGACCGCGCTGGGCCAGCTGGACTGCACGCGGGCGCCGGCACGGGGGCGCGAGGCACTGGTGCGGCTGCAGGCAGAAGTACGCGCGCAGCGGCCGCAGGGCGGCCGCATTCCCCGGCAGATCGAGCAGGCGCTGCAGGCCTGTGGCAGCAAGCGCCTGCAGGCGCGCACCATCCAGCCTGAACGCAGGCCCGGCGCCACGGCGGCGAATTAACGTTCACGTGCCTATGATGGCCGACCCTTTCCTGCCCATCGCTGCCTGCATGCAACGACGCGACTTCATCCGCAACGCCTCCCTGGCCCTGGCCGCCATTGGTTTTCCCGCGCTGCCGGCCTGCGCCGCGCAGGGCAGCCAGGTAGGCCTGCGCCGGCTGGGCCAGCCGCAGCCGTTCGATTTCGCCACCCTCAAGGGCCAGGCACGCGCGCTGTCCGAGGCGGCTTACAAGAGTCATCGCCGGACCCTGCCGGGGCCGCTGGAGGCGCTGGACTGGGACCAGTACCAGTCGATCCGCTACCGCCAGGACCACGCGTTGTGGGCTGACCAGCCCGGCCGCTTCCAGGCCAAGTTCTTCCACCTGGGCCTGTATTTCCATTCGCCGGTGCGCATGTTCGACATCGTCGACGGCAAGGCGCAGGAACTGGCCTATGACCCGGCCGCGTTCGATTACGGCAAGAGCGGCCTGAAGAACGGCCACCTGCCGGCCGACCTGGGCTTTGCCGGGTTCCGGCTCAATACCCGCGCCGACACCGACCGCGATTTCGCCGCCTTCCTGGGCGCCAGCTACTTCCGGGCGGTAGGCAAGGAAGGCCAGTACGGCCAGTCCGCCCGTGGCCTGGCGATCGACACCGGCATGGACCGCCCGGAGGAATTCCCCGATTTCATTGCCTACTTCCTGGAACAGCCGGCCGCCGACTCCAACACGCTGGTGGTGTACGCGCTGCTGGATTCGCCCAGCGTGGCCGGTGCCTACCGCTTCGCCATCACCAACGGCGATGTGCTGCTGATGGACGTGGACGTGGCGCTCTACCCGCGCAAGGCCATCGAACGGCTTGGCATCGCGCCGTGCACCAGCATGTACCAGGTGGGCGAGAACGACCGCCGGATGGCCTGGGACTGGCGCCCGGAGATCCACGACACCGACGGCCTGTCGATGTGGAACGGCGCCGGCGAGTGGATCTGGCGCCCGCTGTCCAACCCGCGCCAGCTGCGCTTCAACATGTTCGTGGACAACAACCCGAAGGGCTTTGGCCTGCTGCAGCGCGATCGCAGCTTCGACCATTACCAGGACGATGGCGTGTTCTACGAGAAGCGCCCTTGCCTGTGGGTGGAACCGAAGGGTCAGTGGGGCAGGGGCTCGGTCCAGCTGGTGGAAATTCCCACCGTGGACGAGACCTTCGACAACATCGTGGCGTTCTGGAACCCTGAAGCCAAGCCGCAGCCGGGCCAGGAAATGCTGCTGGGCTACCGCCTGTACTGGGGCGCCGAGCCGCCCGCGCGGCCGCCGCTGGCGCAGGCCGTGGCCACCCGCACCGGCCTGGGCGGGGTGATCGGCAAGAAGCGCGAGTATTTCTCGTGGCGCTTTGCCGTGGACTTCCAGGGCGGCGAACTGGCCGCGCTGATCGACAAGGGCGAAGTGGAAGCGGTGGTGCAGGCCAGCCGCGGCCGCACCGAGATCGTCTCGGCGCGCCCGCTGCGCGAGATCAAGGGTTACCGCGCCATGTTCGACCTGGTGCCGCCCGATGACAGCACCGACCAGATCGACATCCGCCTGTACCTGCGCAGCGGTGGCAAGACCCTGACGGAAACCTGGCTGTACCAGTACAGCCCGCCGCCGGCGGGGGCGCCGGAGCGTACGTTGTATTGAGAAGGTGTACCGACCAACGGTCGGTACCTACCGGCACGTCTACAAGGGTAGCCGTGCCTGGGCGGGGTCGATCCTGCCCTCGCCGCGCGTGATCTTCTTGAACTCCGCGCGGCTGACCGAGACGTAGCGTTCGTTGCCACCGATCTCCACCTGCGGACCGTCCTGCACCGCGTGGCCGTGTTCGTCCACGCGCACGGTCATGGTGGCCTTCTTGCCGCTGTGGCAGATGGTCTTGATCTCCTGCATCTCGTCGGCCCAGGCCAGCAGGTACTGGCTGCCTTCGAACAGCTCCCCGCGGAAATCGGTGCGCAGCCCGTAGCACAGCACCGGAATGCGCAGCTGGTCGACCACTTCGCTGAGCTGCCAGACCTGGCTGCGGCTGAGGAACTGTGCCTCGTCCACCAGCACGCAGCCCAACGGCCCGTCGCTGGCGATGTCGGCCCGGATCAGCTGCTCCAGGTCGGTATCGCGGTCGAAGGCAATGCCATCGGCCTTCAGGCCGATCCGCGAGGCCACCACGCCGCGCCCCGCACGGTCGTCCAGGCGCGGGGTGAGGATGGCCACGCGCATGCCGCGCTCGCGGTAGTTGTGCGCCGACTGCAGCAGCGTGGTGGTCTTGCCGGCGTTCATCGCCGAATAGTAGAAGTAGAGCTTGGCCATCGGCCAATTCTAGACGGCGCGCTACCTCCCGTCGCCCTCTCCGCCGTGGACGGTTTCCGGCCGCCCCACGTCGATCTGCTGCTGGCGCAGCGGGGCCATCCAGTAGGTGTCGTGCAGACACCAGTACAGCTCGGGCTTCCAGTACTCCGGGTCGTAGTAGTCCGCACCGGACTGAACCTCGCCCGCCGTGGCGCCGGTGTGCTGTACAACCTGCAGGCCGCTGTGCACGTGCCCGACCCGGCTGCCGGTGATCTTCGACAGCCTTCCGCGCATGGCGCTTTCCAGCCGCGGCTTGGCGACCTGGTCGCCGTACTGGGCGAACACGTCCTGCCTGCGCTGCAGCGCCCGCTCGCGCTGCCCCGCGTCCAGCTCGGCCCACCAGGCGTCGCGCAGGCGCACGAAGTCGTGATAGCCGCGCTCGGCGGCCAGGTCCATCCACGCGTAGGCCAGCTCCGGATCGGCCGGCACCCCACTGCCCTCGCGGTACATGATCGCCACCCGCAGCTGCGAGTACTTGTCGGCGTACTCGGCGGCCTTGCGGAACCGCGACAACGCGCGTGGCAGGTTGCCCTTGTCGAACTCCTTCAGCCCATAACGGCGCCAGCGCAGATCCGGATGGCCATCCAGGAAGCCATCGGTCATCAGCGAGGCGGGAATGGTCCGGGGGACCTGCCGCGCACAACCAGGGGTGCTTGCGCCAGCGACCCCGGTGGCCAGCCAGAGGGCCGCGCCGACCGCGCTGCCGGCCATCCAATGCATGAATCCATTCATGTGATTGCTCCGATCCGATCGCTCTCTGGATATCCCACCGCCCGGCGCAGGTCAAGCCAGGTCCGGTGGCCCGCCGCCCGTTACAATGCGGCACCCACGGAGAAGGCATGCACGGTCTCAATCCCCCCCAACGCGCGGCAGTGCTGCACTGCGAAGGTCCCCTGCTGGTACTGGCCGGCGCGGGCAGCGGCAAGACGCGCGTGATCGTGGAAAAGATCGCCCAGCTGATCAGCACCCGCCGTTACCCGGCCAAGCGCATCGCGGCGATCACCTTCACCAACAAGTCCGCCAAGGAAATGCGCGAGCGCGTGGCCAAGCGCCTGCAGGGCGGCGACGCCGAAGACGTCACCATCTGCACCTTCCATGCGCTGGGCCTCAAGTTCCTGCAGATCGAACATGCCGCGGTAGGCCTCAAGCGCGGCTTCTCGATCTTCGACGCCGACGATTCCACCTCGCAGGTGAAAGACCTGATGTACGGCGCCAAGCCGGACGACATCGAGGACGTGAAGAACCTCATCTCGCGTGCAAAGAACGCCGGACTGTCGCCCGAGCAGGCGATGGCCGAAGCGCGCAGCAACCGCGAGAAGGAAGCGGCCAGCGTCTACGAGCGCTACCAGCTGCGCCTGACCGCGTTCAACGCGGTCGATTTCGACGACCTGATCCGGCTGCCGGTGCAGGTGCTGGAGGAGAACCCGGAGATCGCGCTGGCCTGGCGTGAACGCATCGGCTACCTGCTGGTCGACGAATGCCAGGACACCAACGATGCGCAGTACCGGCTGCTCAAGCAGCTGGCCGGCACTGCCGGCAACTTCACCTGCGTGGGCGACGATGACCAGTCCATCTATGCCTGGCGCGGGGCCAACCCGGAAAACCTGCAGCAGATGGCGCGCGATTACCCGGCGCTGGAAATCATCAAGCTGGAGCAGAATTACCGTTGCTCCAATCGCGTGCTGCGCGCGGCCAACGCGCTGATCGCCAACAACCCGCACGAACACCTGAAGAAGCTGTGGAGCGACCAGGCCGACGGCGAACGCATCCGCGTGTGGGAGTGCCGCAACAGCGAACACGAGGCGGAGAAGGTCGCCGCCGAGATCTCCTACCTGGCCACCTCCAAGCAGATTCCGTGGAGCGACTTCTGCATCCTGTTCCGCGGCAACTTCCAGTCGCGGCCGCTGGAAAAGGCGCTGCAGCTGGTGCGCGCGCCGTACCACATCACCGGCGGCACCGCGTTCCTGGAACGCCAGGAAGTGAAGGACACGCTGTCGTGGCTGCGCCTGCTGGTGAACCCCGATGACGATACGGCGTTCATGCGCGCGGTGCAGTCGCCCAAGCGTGAGGTGGGCGCCGGTACGCTGGCCAAGCTGGCCGAGCTGGCCTCGGACAAGGAGCTGCCAATGGCGCATGCGGCCGAGGCGATCGGCGCGCTGGCGCAGCTGCCGCCGCGCGCCGCCAACAGCCTGAGCCGCTTCACCGACATCCTGCGCGACCTGCGTGCGGAGATGCCGAAGCTGAGCTCGGGCGACCTCGTGCGGAAGCTGGTGAAGGATTCGGGGCTGGTCTCCGAACTGCGCAGTACCTGCAAGGAAGAATCGGTGTACCAGCGCCGGCTGGCCAACCTCGAGGAACTGGCGCAGTGGTTCGAAGGCGGCCCGCGTGGCGCCACCACCGCCGACCTGGCCGCGCAGCTGGCGTTGCTGTCGCGCAACGACAAGGACGATGGTGGCAACCAGGTGCGCATGATGACCCTGCACGCGTCCAAGGGCCTGGAATTCCCGTATGTGTTCATCGTCGGCTGCGAGGATGGCGTGCTGCCGCACCAGGTGAGCCTGGACGAAGGCAACCTGCAGGAAGAGCGCCGGCTGCTGTACGTGGGCATCACCCGCGCCAAGGTGCAGCTGTGGATGAGCCACAGCAAGCTGACCCGCAAGTTCGGCGAGCATGTGCGGCTCAAGCCGAGCCGTTTCTTCGACGAGATCCCGGCCGAGGAAATGCAGCGCGACGGTGCCGACCCGGTGGCCGATGCGGCGCGCAAGAAGGAGCGCGCCAGCGCCGGCCTGGCGGCGATCGAGGCCTTGTTCGACTGACGTTGTAGAGCCGACTGTCAGTCGGCTGCCGTTCGCGCGGCGCCTGCAGAAGGCAGCCGACAGAAGGCAGCCGACTAACAGTCGGCTCTACCCACGTGTTGCGGCAGCCTGCACAATCGGCCAATTCCTGCCAGCGAGCGACGCGATGTCCGCCGTGATCCAGACCGAACGCCTGCACCTGCGCCTGATCGATCCCGACCATGATGCGGCGGACATGCTGGCGCTGCTCAACGAGCCGGGCTTCATCCGGCATATCGCCGACCGTGGCGTGCGCACCCTGGCGCAGGCGCGCGATTACACCGCCGAACGCGTGCTCGGCAGCTACACGCTCAACGGGTTCGGCATGTACGCCATCATCCGCCGCAGCGATGGCGCGTGGCTGGGCAACGCCGGGCTGGTGCGCCGCGATGGGCTGCCCGCGCCGGACGTGGGCTATGCGCTGCTGTCGCAGTACGAAGGCCATGGCTACGCGTTCGAGGCCGCACGCGGGGTGATGCATTACGCGCGCGACGTGCTCGGCTACCCGGACCTCTACGGCATCGTCGCCCCGGAGAACCTGCGCTCGGCCGCGCTGCTGCGCAAGCTGGGCATGGAAGACCGTGGCGATGTGCGCCTGCCGGCGCCGCGCGATGAAGAAGTGCTGCTGCTGTTCGCCACGCCCGGCGCGCCGGCGGTCTAGCCGCCCAGCTGGGCGCGCAACTCGGCCAACTGTTCCTGCAGTGCGGCCACCGTGGTTTCCAGCTCCTGCACGCGGGCTTCCAGCGCGGCATTGCCGCCGCCGCTGGAGGGTGCGGATTTGTACTGCTCGGCCAACGCCTGCACATCCACCGGGCCGGCCAGCAGGTGCATGTAACGGTCTTCGCGCTGGCCGCCCGCGCGCGGCAGCAGCACGGCCAAGCCGCGCTGGATCATGCGCTCCACGTGGTGGCGCAGTTCGTCGGCGTCCTGGAACTGGAACAGGCGCTCGCTGCGGGTCAGCAGCTCGTTCACCGTCTGCGGGCCGCGCAGCAGCAGCAGGCCCAGGATGGCCAGCTGCTGCCGGGTCAGGTCCAGCGCGCTGCCGGCGCGGTGCTCGTAGCGCTCGGCACGCGAGGAGAACTGCTGGCGGGCCAGGCCCAGGGTTTCCAGCTGGCGCAGGGCGTGGTGCACATCGCCGGCCGACAGCTGCAGCACCGGCTCGCGGGCGGTCTTCTGGTTGGCGGCCACCTGGGTGGCGTTGACCGTGAGCGGGTAGGCGTCCGGGGTGGTCGCTTCCTTCTCGATCAGGCAGCCCAGGGCACGGGCCTGGGCCGCGTTGAGCACGGGCAGGGCAGGGGTCTGGGTGTCGTCGGTCATCTCGCGCTCCGGGTGTTTCTGGGCCGTGCAGCATAGCCGAGCCCTGCGGCCGGCATGAACCGCGGCGGCCAAGCCGGTAAACTGGCGCCACTCAGTACTGGTGATTGCCATGCGTCGTACCGCTGTTTCCCTGTCCGTGCTTGCCTGCGCCGTGATGGCGCTGGGGGCGTGCAAGCGCACCGAAACCCCCGCCGAAGCTGCTGCCCCGGCCCCTGCTGCCGCCGCTGCCGCGCCTGCCGCGAAGGGCGATGCCGCCGTGGCCGCCAACGACAACCTCAACGCCGTGCTGTGGATGCAGCGTTCGCAGGAATACCGGGCGATCACCGAGCAGACCTACCGCGCCGCTGCCGACCACCTGGACAAGGCGCTCAAGGAAGCCAACTGGGATGCGCTGGTGCCTGAAGAGCGCGGCAACGCCGCCAAGGGCCTGAAGCCGGCCGTGGTGCTGGACGTGGACGAAACCGTGCTGGACAACTCGCCCTACCAGGCGCGCCTGGTGCGCGACGGCGGCGAGTACGACGAACTGAGCTGGGACCAGTGGGTGGCCGAGAAGAAGGCCAAGGCCATTCCGGGCGTGGTCGATTTCGCCAAGGCGGCCAACGCCAAGGGCGTGACCCTGCTGTACATCTCCAACCGCGCCGTGCACCTCAAGGAGGCCACCCTGGCCAACCTGCGTGCCGAAGGGCTGCCAGTGGCCGATGACAGCGTGTTCCTGGGCCTGGGCACGGTGGTGAAGGACTGCGAGCAGGCCGGCAGCGAAAAGAACTGCCGCCGCCGCCTGGCCGGGCAGAACTACCGCGTGCTGATGCAGTTCGGCGACCAGCTGGGCGACTTCGTGGAAGTGACCGCCAACACCAACGACGGCCGCGACGCGCTGCTGCAGCAGTACCACGACTGGTTCGGCGAGCGCTGGTGGATGCTGCCCAACCCGACCTACGGCGGCTTCGAACCGGCCCAGTTCAACAACGACTACAGCCAGTCGCGCCAGGCCCGCCATGACGCCAAGCGGGCTGCGCTGGACTACGCGCCGTGAACCGCGCCCCGCTGCCGCTGCGCGATGACGAACGCCTGATCTTCGCGCTCGATGTGCCGGGCCGCGAGGATGCGCTGGCCTGGGTGGACCGGCTGGGCGATGCGGTCTCCTTCTACAAGATCGGCATGGAGCTGCTGGCCTCGGGCGAGTACTTCGAAGTGCTCGATGCGCTGGCCGCGCGCGACAAGCGCGTGTTCGTCGACCTGAAGTTCTTCGACATCCCGGCCACCGCTGCGGCGGTGATCCGTCGGCTGTCGCAGTGGCCGGTGAGCTACGCCACCATCCATGGTTGGCACCCGGCGATGATGGAGGCCTGCGCGGCGGCCAACAGCAGCGACATGCGCCTGCTGGCGGTGACCGTGCTGACCTCGATGGGGCGTGAGGACCTGCGTGGCATGGGCATCGACCGCGAGCCGGTCGACGTGGTGGTGGAACGTGCGCTGGCCGCGCAGGCCGCCGGCATCGACGGCGTGATCGCCTCGGGCCAGGAAGCCGGCCCGATCCGCGCCGCTACCGGCGCCGGGTTCTCGATCGTGTGCCCGGGCATCCGCCCCGGTGGCCCGGTGGGCGATGACCAGAAGCGCACCGTGGGCGTGGCCCAGGCGTTCGCCGACGGCGCCGATGCCATCGTGGTCGGTCGCCCGATCCGCTTGGCGGCCGATCCGCGCGCGGCTGCGCGGGCGATCCAGGACGAGATCAGCGCCGCTCGTCGCTGACTGGTGTAGGGGTTGCACGCACCGGGATGGAACTGCATCCCGGTGCCAGGTAGCGCCTGTTCGCAGAAATGGATCCATCAATCGTTGGCGCCGCTGAAACGCGACCGACCACGCAGTTGTTCCGACTTCTTTGCCGTCGAATCGACCCGGCACACGCCCCGGCGCTGTGCCTCTCGTTTCCACTTTTCCGCAAAGGAGTTGCTGCATGCGTATCTGTTCCCGGCCGGCCTGGATGTTCGGCCTGATCCTTTCTGCTGTTTCGGTTCCCGCGCTGGCCCAGCCCGGGCCGGACACCGTGCCCCACATCATCGGCGGGGGCGACGCCGAACCCGGCCAGTACCCGTTCATGGCCAGCCTGCAGCGGCTGGGACGCGGCGATTCGGACCACGCCCGCCACAACTGCGGTGCCACCTTGATCTCGCCCTCCTGGGTGCTCACCGCCGCGCACTGTGTTGACGGGCTGCCGCCGGCGCAGCTGGCGGTGCTGGTCGGGGAGACCACGCTGAAGACCACGCCGCGCCGCCGTGCCTCCAACGTCAAGGCCATCCACGTCCACCCGGCCTACGACGAAGGCAACCTGCTCAACGACGTGGCGCTGATCCAGCTCAAGCGGCCGGTGCCCAAGGCCGAGCCGGCCGAGCTGTTGCTGGGCCGGGACAGTGCCTACCTGCGGCCCGGGCGCGCCTTCACGGTGATCGGCTGGGGGGTGACCGACTTCCCCGGGGAGCAGGATCTGCCGACCACCCTGCAGACAGTGCAGACCCCGTTCGTGACCTTCGACGCGTGCCAGCAGGCCTACCCGGATCTGCAGGCCGGCGCGGTGATCTGCGCCGGCGCCGAGGGCATCGACAGCTGCAGCGGCGACTCCGGCGGGCCGCTGCTGGTGCGCCGCAAGGGCGCCTGGACGGTGCTGGGCACGGTCAGCTGGGGCGAGGGCTGCGCGCTGCCGGATCGCCCTGGGGTGTACGCGCGGTTATCGCAGGGCTATGTGCGCGATTTCATCCAGGCCACCTGGATGCGTGACTGATATACAGTAGAAACAACGGGTTGCGCCCATCCTGCCGGCACGGCGGGCAGGATGGGTTGCCGCTGTGGGGGCGCAGGCCGCAAGATGCGGACCGGTCCGGGGAAGTCCGAATTCATGTCCATGCCGTTGATGACAGGGCGCTACCGACCCTGGGTGATGTTGCTGTCGTTGTGCGGGCTGCTGCTGGTGGGGGCGTGCAAGCGCGACACGATCGACCCGGATGCACCGGCCGCCGAGCCGGTGGCCGCGTTGCAGCAGATCGCCCGCCAGCTGGCCGACAACGACCTGGTGGGCTACGCCCGCGCCTCGGTGCCGCCGGCCCAGTACACCCGCCTGCAGGCGGCCTGGGACGAGGGTCACAGCCGCTGGCCGCTGACCGACCTGCCGCTGGATGGACAGCTGCTGCCGATGCTGGCGGCGCTGTCCGCGCCGGACGCGCCCAAGCGCCTGCAGCGCTCGTTCGACACCCAGATTGCCGGCCAGGCCACCGGGGTGCGCCAGGCGGCCCATTCGATGGGGCTGTTCGGCGTGCAGTACCTGCGCAACCAGACCGACTACAGCGAGGCCGAGCGCGCCCACTACAGCCAGGTAGTGGATGTGCTGAGCCGCTGGGCGGCCGCCGCGCCGCTGACCGACAAGCAGCGCGCAAAGACCACCATCACCCTGTTGACCGCCACCGCACGCAGTGCCGGGTTGTCCACCGACGCCGAGCTGCAGGCGGCCGGCATGGAAGGCAGCCTGCGCCGGCTGGGACCGTTCGCCAAGGCGCTGAAGACCGCGCTGGCCAGTTACGGGCTGTCGCTGGACGCGGCAATGAACGACCTGCGCGGCGAACTGGTGTCGCAGGAGGGCGACACCGCCGTGCTGCGGATCCAGTACCCGCTGGCCGGCGAACAGATCGAAGCCCAGGTGCGCATGACCCGCCGCGAGGGCCACTGGTACCTGGCGCGCACCCTGGAAGAGACCGACGCACTGCTCAAGGCGGCTGACGAAGCGAAGGCCGCCATGGCCGCGCAAGCTGAACATGACGCTCAGCTGGCCGCCGAAGCAGAGGCCGCCGCGCAGGTCAAGGACGGTGCTTCTGCACCGGCTAAGCCATAATGAAGCCGATGCCGAACCAGAATCCCCTGCCTTTCCCCGGCGAAGAGCCGCCCAAGACGCCGGACGCCCCGTCCGCGTCGCCCGACATTGTGCCCGGCGCGGACGCCCCGACCGCGGGCGCGACCGACCCGGCGGCGATCGTGCCCAGCCCGGTCAGCGCGGCAGCGCGCACCTCGTTCGGGCGCCGCCCGTGGTGGGCCCGCCTGCTGGGCCGCCTGGTCGAACCGTGGCTGTCGCTGAAGATCGAACCCGAACACCCCGGCCAGTACGACGACGGCCGCCCGGTGGTCTACGTGCTGGAAGACTACGGTCTGTCCAACGCGCTGATCCTGGACAAGGCCTGCCGTGAAGCCGGGCTGCCCTCGCCGCTGGTGCCCATTGCCGGCGACCCGACCGGGCGCAGGCGGGCCTATCTGGCGCTGTCGCGGCGGAGCAGCAGCAACTCGCTGATTCCCGAACAGCGCGGCGCCAAGACCCATTCCGATTCGCTGGCCAAGGTGCTGCAGGCCCATCGTGCCCGCGGCGAGCTGGACGTGAACCTGGTGCCGGTGTCGATCTTCGTCGGCCGCGCGCCGGACAAGCAGAGCGGTTGGTTCGCGGTGCTGTTCTCGGAAAACTGGGCGCTGGTGGGCCGCTTCCGCCGCCTGCTGGCGGTGCTGCTCAACGGCCGCAGCACCATCGTGCGGTTCGCCCCGCCGATCTCGCTGCGCGCCACCGTGGACGAAGGGCTGGACCCCGAGCGCACGGTGCGCAAGCTGCAGCGCGTGCTGCGCACCCACTTCCGCCGCATCCGCGAATCGGTGATCGGGCCGGACCTGTCCACCCGTCGCCTGCTGGTGGACAAGGTGCTGGAGGCCGACACGGTGCGCGAGGCGATCGCGTCGCAGGCCAAGCGCGACAACACCAAGCCGGCCGACGCCTGGAAGAAGGCGCACGCCTACGCCTGGGAAATCGCCGCGGACTACTCCAGCCCGGTGGTGCGCTCGGCCAGCTTCATGCTCAGCCATGTGTGGAACCGCATCTACGCCGGCGTGCTGGTGCACCACCTGGACAAGTTCAAGGCCGCCGCGCCGGGCCATGAAGTGGTGTACGTGCCCAGCCACCGCAGCCACATGGATTACCTGCTGCTGTCCTACCTGTTGTACGACCGCGGCATCGTGCCGCCGCACATCGTGGCGGGCATCAACCTGAACCTGCCGGTGGTGGGCACGCTGCTGCGCAAGGGCGGTGCGTTCTTCATCCGCCGCTCGATCCGCGGCAACGCGCTGTATTCGGCGGTGCTGAGCGAATACGTGGCGCAGCTGGTGGCCGGTGGCTATTCGATCGAATACTTCGTCGAAGGCGGCCGTTCGCGTACCGGGCGCCTGTTGCAGCCCAAGGGCGGCATGATCTCGATGACGCTGCGTGCGTTCCTGCGCCAGCCGCGCAAGCCGGTGCTGTTCCAGCCGGTGTACATCGGCTATGAAAAGCTGATGGAAGGCGGCAGTTACCTGGACGAGCTGTCCGGGCGACCGAAGGAAAAGGAATCGATCTGGCAGCTGCTGTGGTCGATCCCCAAGGTGCTCAAGCAGAACTACGGCCAGGTGGTGGTGAACTTCGGCGAGCCGATCGCGCTCAACGACGTACTGGCCCGCCAGGCACCGGAGTGGGATGGCGCGCCGGTTGGCGAGGACGAGAAGCCGTCGTGGCTGTCGGGCACGGTGGACCACCTGGCCGAACGCATCCAGGTGCACATCAACGGCGCGGCCGACGTCAATCCGATCAACCTGCTGGCGCTGGCGCTGCTGTCCACGCCCAAGCATGCGATGGGCGAAGCCGACCTGATCGCGCAGATCGAGCTGTGCAAGACCCTGCTGGTGGAAATGCCGTATTCGGACCGGGTCACGGTCACGCCGCATTCGCCGGAGCGGATCATCGCGCACGCCGAGGAAATCAACGTGCTGACCCGGATCAAGCACCCGCTGGGCGATGTGCTCAGCGTCAGTGGCGATACCGCGGTGCTGCTCAGCTACTTCCGCAACAACGTCATCCACCTGTTCACCGCGTCGTCGTGGGTGGCGTGCTGCTTCCAGAACAACCGCCGCATGAGCCGCACCGGCCTGGTGCAGCTGGGCCGCACCGTGTACCCGTTCCTGCAGGCCGAGCTGTTCCTGCCGTGGACCGAAGACGAATTCGCCCAGCGCATCGAGCAGACCATCGCGGTGTTCGTGCGCGAGGGCCTGCTGCAGAACGTCAATGACGACGATGGCGGCATCCTGGCGCGCAACACCGGGCAGACCGACGAGGTGTTCCGCCTGCGTGCGATCGGCCATTCGCTGCAGCAGGCGTTCGAGCGGTATTACATCGCCATTTCGGTGCTGGTGAAGAACGGCCCGGGCACGCTGGGCGCAGCCGAGCTGGAAAGCCTGTGCCAGCAGGCCGCGCAGCGCCTGAGCCTGCTCTACGCCCCGGCCGCGCCGGAGTTCTTCGACCGCACCCTGTTCCGCGGCTTCATCCAGAAGCTGCGCGAGCTGCGCCTGGTGTGGCCGGACGAGAACAGCAAGCTGCTGTTCGACGAACGCCTGGACATGTGGGCCAAGGACGCCAAGTTCATCCTGGGCCGCGAGCTGCGCCACACCATCGAGCGGGTGAGCCCCGAAGCCGCGAAGCCAGAGGAACCGGTAACGCAGGATTGACGACCGCGTCGACAATCCTGCGTATCCCGAGGTATCCGGATTTCACCGCGTTCGCCAGCAATTCGTAGCGCCGGCCGTTGGCCGGCATGCCTTACGCCGGCTCGTCCGGAATCAACATGTCTTCCAGCTTCGCAATGCGGTCCTTGAGCTGGAGCTTGCGGCGCTTCAGGCGCTTGAACTCCAGCTCATCCTCGCCATTGGCGGCCATGCGCTGGATCTTGTCATCCAGGTCACGATGCTCCTGCCGGAGGTTGGCAAGCAGGTCGGTGATCTGTTCGGGCGTCAGGGTATCCACAGTCGTCGAGCATACACATCCGGCATGACGCCCGGGAGTGAACGCAGTCACTTCCCCACACCGATGGCAACCAGTGCGAGCCGGTAGAATGACCGGATGCCTGCCGTGCTGCCCCTGCCCGATCCGCTCCCCCGCGCCCCGCGCACGGACGCGGCCGCGCAGGACAAACTGGCGCGCAGGCTTCGCCGCCAGGTGGGCCAGGCGATCGCCGACTTCGGCATGATCGAGGACGGCGACCGCATCATGGTCTGCCTGTCCGGCGGCAAGGACAGCTACACCCTGCTGGACGTGCTGCTGCAGCTGCAGAAAAAGGCCCCGGTGGCCTTCGAACTGGTGGCGGTGAACCTGGACCAGAAACAGCCGGGCTTCCCCGGACACGTGCTGCCGGAGTACCTGGCCTCGATCGGCGTGGCTTACCAGATCATCGAACAGGACACCTATTCGGTGGTGAGCCGGGTCATTCCCGAAGGCCGCACGATGTGCTCGCTGTGCTCGCGGCTGCGTCGCGGCGCCCTGTACCGGCATGCGGCGGAAAATGGCTTCAGCAAGATCGCACTCGGCCACCACCGCGACGACAGCGTGGCCACGTTCTTCCTCAACCTGTTCTACCACGCCAAGCTCTCCGCGATGCCGCCCAAGCTGCGCAGCGACGATGGCCAGCACGTGGTGATCCGCCCGCTGGCCTATGTCAGCGAGCGCGACATCGCACAGCATGCGCAGGCGCGCGGCTTCCCGATCATTCCGTGCACGCTGTGCGGCAGCCAGGACAACCTGCAGCGCCGCCAGGTGGCGCAGATGCTGCAGCAGTGGGAGGATCAACACCCCGGGCGGATCGACCAGATCGCGCGTGCGCTGGGCAACATCCACCCGTCGCAGCTGGCCGACCCGGCCCTGTTCGATTTCATGGCGCTGGGCCGCACCGCGGTCGCGCCCAGCCCGCCGTCGGCCTGGACCGACGGCACCCCCTGACGTTCCCTTTCACGCCTTCCTATCCGGATTTCCATGTTCTTTCGCAACCTGACCCTGTTCCGCTTCCCGACCGCCACTGATTTCTCTGAAGTCGATACCCTGCTGCCGCAGGTGCTGCTCAAGCCGGTCGGCCCGCTTGAAATGAGTTCACGCGGTTTCATTTCCCCGTTCGGTCGTGAGGAAAAGGCCGTGTTCTCGCACCGCGTCGGTGACGCGCTGTGGCTGACCGTGGGCGGTGAGGACAAGATCCTGCCGGGCGCGGTGGTCA
Source organism: Stenotrophomonas sp. CCNWLW57 (assembly GCF_037203925.1). Taxonomy (NCBI): domain Bacteria; kingdom Pseudomonadati; phylum Pseudomonadota; class Gammaproteobacteria; order Lysobacterales; family Lysobacteraceae; genus Stenotrophomonas; species Stenotrophomonas sp. CCNWLW57. Next base: position 194,722 of record NZ_JBBCBJ010000006.1, on the reverse strand, counting down.
ACGACCTGCTGGCCCGCAAGCTGGAAGAGATCGAAGAGAAGGAGGGGCGCAAGCCCGGCGGGCGCGAGCGCAAGCGCCTGAAGGACGACCTGCTGCATGAGCTGATGCCGCGTGCCTTCGTGAAGAGCTCGCGTACTGACGCGCTGATCGACCTGACCCACGGCTACGTGGCGGTGGACTGCTCGAGCAGCAAGAAGGGCGAGAACATGATGTCCGACATCCGTGGCCTGCTCGGCAGCTTCCCGGCCATGCCGCTGAACGCTGAAGTGGCGCCGCGCTCGATCCTGACCGGCTGGATCGCCGGTGAGCCGCTCCCCACCGGGCTGAGCCTGGGCGAAGAGTGCGAGATGAAGGACCCGGCCGAGGGCGGCGCGGTGGTCAAGTGCCAGCACCAGGAACTGCGCTGCGATGAGATCGACAAGCACCTGGACGCCGGCAAGCAGGTGACCAAGCTGGCCCTGGTGTTCGAGGACAACCTGTCCTTCGTGCTGGGCGACGACCTGATCGTGCGCAAGCTGAAGTTCCTGGACGGCGCCCTGGACCAGCTCGAGCACGCCGACGAAGACGGCCGCCGCGCCGAGCTGGATGCCCGTTTCGCCCTGCAGAGCGGCGAAGTGCGCCGCCTGTTCCTGCTGCTGGAAGAGGCCTTCAAGCTGAGCAAAGCCGACTGAGGCACCGGGCGGGGTCCTGCCCCGCCCCTTTACACCCCGCAGTCATATCCCGCGCACCACGGGCGTTATGCTGTACCCATGCCCGGATTCCTCCGCCGCCTGATCTCCCCGGCCGTTGCCCCCACCCTGCAGCGCGACACCGTGCGCCTGCGCCTGGAGGATGCCGAGATCGACGTGCTGCGCGTGCGCGATCCGCGTGCGCGCCGGATCAAGCTCAGCGTGGATGAGCGTGGCGTGCGGCTGACCCTGCCGCCGCGCGCCAGCCTGGTGATGGGCGAACGTTTCCTCGAACAGCACCGCGGTTGGTTGTCCACGCAGCTGCGCAGTTACCAGGCGCAGAACCTGCCCCCGCCGCTGGTGATCGGCGAACCCGGCGTGCTGCCGCTGCGTGGCGAACTGCTGCCATTGCGGTGGGATACCGGGCGCTACGCGCACCTGGAGCTGGACGGCACCGGCGTGTGCATGCACCTGCCGGCCCGCGGTACCGATGCCACGGTGAAGCGCGCGCTGCGCGAGTTCTACGAAGCGCAGACCCGCGCCGATGTCGGCCAGTGGCTGCCGCGCTACCTGCCCAGCCTGCCGCGCGCACCAGCGCGCCTGCGGCTGAAGGTGATGTCCTCGCAATGGGGCTCGCTGGCCCCCGACGGCAGCATGGCGTTGGACCTGGCGCTGGTGCTGGGGCGGCCGTCGGCGTTCGAGTACGTGCTGGTGCATGAGCTCTGCCATCTGATCCAGGCCAATCATTCGCCTGCGTTCTGGGACGAAGTGGAACAGCGCTTCCCGGCGTGGCGTGAGGAACGGGACTACTTCCAACTGGAAGGGCGGCGGCTCAAGGCGATGCTGCGGCAGCTGCTTTGAATACGCTTTCTGCGTGGCTGCTTTCGACCTTGTTGCATGGGATCGCTGCGTGAGGCGCGCGAATCTGGCGGCTTCTGCCGCCACCCGGAATGCCCATGTCGACGATGGCCGCGGTTGCCTTCGATGTGCTCACCAATGTGCTGGCTGCCGCCGTGCTGGGCACGGCGGCGATGCTGCGTGCGCGCGTACCGGATGTGTCCGGGGTGTGGACGCTGACCCGTTACGGCCAGGGACCTGAACGCCACGCCGAGGCCGTGTACCTGGTGATGCTGTCGCAGAACGGGGTGCGCGTGGAAGGCGTGGCCGAGTGCGTGCAGTGCCGCGTTGGAAACGGACCGTTACGGTTGCTGCCCGGCCGCGAACGGCCACGGGTGGAAGTCAGTGGTGGGCTGTACGGCAGCGTGTTCCATCGCAAGCGCTTCCGCCTGCTGTTCCGCGAAAGCGCACGGCGCCAGGGCAGCATCGCCACCCACGGGATGGACCGCCGTGAAAGCGATGACCACTGGCACGGCAGCTACATCCTCAGTGCCGGCGGCCGCAGTGGCGACAGTGAGTGGCGACGGGGGCAGGGCGCGCATGATTTCGCCGTGGCCAGCGATGCATACCCACTCCGTGATCAGGGCGATGCGCGTGCGCGCAGCGTGGCCGCCTGCGCCCAGCGTGCGGCCACGCGCGGGGCGGTGATGCACACCGCCTGATCGGTCACGGTGGTGACCGCGCGCTCCAGCAGCTGGATATCGGCTTCGTGCTGGCGCGCCACGTGCGGGTCTTCGAAGAAGATCGCGCGCTGGCAGCGGCCTTCCAGCACCTGGTCGGCGATCTGCGCGTCGCCGCCCATCGGGCCGCTCTGGTAGCGGGTCACCCACTCCTGGTCCCTGGCCCAGCCCCGGCTCCAGGCCAGTTCATTCAGGCGCTGGCCGGTGGTACCGGTGCCCACGCGGCTGCGGAAGCGCGAGAGCAGCGCGAAGTGCTCGTCGGCGAAGGCCAGCATGGCCGGCTTCATCGCATCGTGCGCGATCAGCGCCAGCGTGTGCTGCTCAAATGCATGCAGGTCCTCGGCGCCGGGATCGGCGGCCAGGCCGGCGTGCACGCGTTCCACCTCGATCCAGTCGCGCGCGGTGGCCACGGTGGAGATGAAGGGCTTGCCGTGGATCACGCACTGGCGCTTGAGTGCGGTGGCTTCGGGGAACACCGAGGACGGGTCGACCGGGTCCATCAGGTAGATCGCGCCGTCGAGGGTGCGCTCGGGCGTGCCCATGCCCACCACCTCGGCGACCAGCTTCATCAGGCCGCCCTCGCGGCCGTTCGGGTAGCGGCGCAGGGTGGCGAAATCGGGCAGGAAGCCCAGCCGCTGGATGGCGTCATAGGTGCGGCCGACCGCATGCAGCTCCACGCCCAGCTCGCGCAGCCCGGTGTCGCTGGCGCGCAGCCAGCGGAACAGTGCAGCGTGCTTGTCGTGGTGGTGCAGCCGATTGGCGGCCAGGCCGATGCGCATGGGAATCATCCGGGAGAGTGGGGCATCCGCGACATTACCAGCCCTTCACGACAATTCGTAAAAGTTGCATAGCCGCATACCGGGGCCATAACCGACATTGGCCGCCATCAGCCGGTCAATCAGGACAAGCCCCCATGCCTCTCTCCGCTCCCCGCAACGCGCCGTCGGTGCAGACGCTGGCCCACGACCGTGGCGCCCGTATCCGCGCGCTGGGTCGCCTGCTGCGCCATGCGGCCCACGGCGATGCCGACGTCCTGCTGGTCGGGCTGGCGCGCATGCTGGATGCGCATATCGAATGCGACCACGCCGACGACGCGGGCAATGCCCGCATCCGCGACCAGCTGGATGAGATCCAGCTGTTGTTGGCCTTGGAAATCGAGCGCGCCGGGGTACGGGCCGCCGCTTGAATCCAGCACCGCGTGGGCCGGCCAACGGCCGGCGCCAGCGTGCCCGGTGACCGCTGTCAGGCGGTGATCAGCGCCACGATTGCCGCCGCCGCATCGCGGCCTTCGGCCACGGCGGTCACCACCAGGTCCGCACCGCGCACCGCGTCGCCACCGGCGAACAGGCGCGGGTGGGCGGTCTGGAACGGCAGCCGGCCCTGGCCGCCGGCCAGGATGCGGCCGTTGTTGCCCGCCTCCACGCCCTGCGCGGTCAGCCATGCCGGCGCGGTCGGCGAGAAGCCGAACGCGATGATCACCACGTCCGCTTCCAGCAGCGATTCGCTGCCCTCGATCGGCACCGCATTGCGCCGGCCCTGTGCATCGGGCTCGCCCAGGTGGGTTTCCACCACGGTCACGCCGATCGCCTCGTCATCGGCACCGGCCTCGATCGACAGCGGCTGGCGGTTGAACAGGAAGCGCACGCCTTCTTCGCGGGCGTTGGCCACTTCGCGGGCCGAGCCCGGCATGCTGGCCTCGTCGCGGCGGTACGCGCAGGTGACCCGGGCCGCGCCCAGGCGCACCGCGCTGCGCACGCAGTCCATGCCGGTATCGCCGCCACCCAGCACCACCACGCGCTTGCCCTCCAGGTCGGGCAGGGCAAGCGTGTCTTCCCAGCCGGCAATCGGCCGGCCGTGGGCATCGCTGCCGCTGACGATGCGGCTGTTCTGCACCAGGAACGGCAGCGCCGGCAGCACGTTCTTCAGGTCCTGTCCGGGCAGCCCGCCATCGGTGTAGCGGTAGGCACCGGTGCCGACGAACACCGCGTCGTAGTCGGCCAGCAGCGTTTCCAGGGTCACGTCGCGGCCGATCTCCACGCCCAGCCGGAACTGCACGCCCATGCCTTCCAGCACGTTGCGGCGGCGGCTGATCACCGACTTGTCCAGCTTGAAGCTGGGAATGCCGAACTGCAGCAGTCCCCCGATCTGCTCGTAGCGGTCGTACACCACCGCCTGCACGCCGGCATGCGCCAGGCGGTCGGCACAGGCCAGGCCGGCCGGGCCGGCGCCGATCACCGCCACGCGCTTGCCGGTGCTTTCCACCGCCGCCATGTCCGGCCGCCAGCCGGTGGCCAGTGCGGTATCCACGATGTACTTCTCCACCGCGCCGATGGTGACCGCGCCGAATTCCTCCAGCGTGCAGCTGCCTTCGCACAGGCGGTCCTGCGGGCACACCCGGCCGCACACTTCCGGCAGCGGGTTGGTGGAATGGCACAGCGTGGCGGCTTCGTGGATGCGGTTTTCCTGCACCAGCTGCAGCCACTGCGGAATGGCGTTGTGCACCGGGCACTTCCAGCTGCAGTAGGGGTTGCCGCAGTCCAGGCAGCGACCGGCCTGGTACTGGGCATCTTCCTTGCCGAATTTTCCGTACAGCTCACCCCAGTCGCCGGAGGTGCGCAGCTCCACCGGAATGCGCTGTGGCATGGTCCGGGGCAGGTCGAGAAACTGGAAGGCGTGCTTGCGGCTCATAGGGGAATCCAGGAAATCAGGCGGCGCGGCGCAGCGATTCGGTCAGCGATTCAATGCTGGCGGCCTTGGGTTTGACCAGCCAGAACTTGCCCACGTAATCGCGGAACTCGTCCAGGATCTGCTGGGCCCAGATGCTGCCGGTGAGCTCGCGGTGGCGGCTGATCAGCGTGTGCAGGTGCTGGCGGTGGTTCTCGAAGCCTTCGGCCGAAATGCGGTGGATGTCGATCAGTTCGTGGTTGTAGCGGTCCACGAAGTCGCGGTCGATATCCAGCACGTAGGCCAGGCCGCCGGTGAAGCCGGCACCGAAGTTCAGGCCCACCTTGCCCAGCACCAGTACGATGCCGTCGGTCATGTACTCGCAGCAGTGGTCGCCGGCGCCTTCGATGACCGCCAGCGCGCCGGAGTTGCGCACGCCGAAGCGTTCGCCCGCGCGGCCGGCGGCGAACAGCTCACCGCCAGTGGCGCCGTACAGGCAGGTGTTGCCGATGATGGCGGTGTTGCGCGCTTCGAAGCGTGCGCCGCGCGGCGGGCGTACCACCAGGCGGCCACCGGCCATGCCCTTGCCCACGTAATCGTTGGCTTCGCCTTCCACTTCCAGCTGCAGGCCGCCCACGTTGAACGCGCCGAAGCTCTGCCCGGCGGTGCCACGGAAGCGCAGGGTCAGCGGCGCATCGCTCATGCCCTGGTTGCCATGCGCGCGCGCGATGGCGCCCGACAGCCGGGTGCCGATGGAGCGGTCGGTGTTGTGGATCAGGAAGCGGTGTTCGCCGCCCAGCTTGCCGGCAATGGCCGGGGCCAGCAGGCCATCCATCTGCGTGGCCAGGCTGTCCGGCGATTCGTACAGGCGCTGCGCGGCGCAGTGGCTGCCGCCGTACTGGGCCGGGTTGAGCAGGCGCGACAGGTCCACCTTGACGCCCGGGCGCGGGGCGACGTCCAGCTGCTGCAGCAGGTCGGTGCGGCCCACGATCTCGTCCAGCGAGCGCACGCCCAGGTAGGACAGCCAGCCGCGCACTTCCTCGGCCAGCAGCCGGAAGAAGTTCTCCACGCGCTCGGGCAGGCCGGTGAAGTACTGCGCGCGCAGGCGCTCATCCTGGGTGGCCACGCCGGTGGCGCAGTTGTTGAGGTGGCAGATGCGCAGGTACTTGCAGCCCAGCACGATCATCGGCGCGGTGCCGAAGCCGAAGCTGTCCGCGCCCAGCAGCGCGGCCTTGATCACGTCCAGCCCGGTCTTCAGGCCGCCATCGGTCTGCAGCAGGGTGCGCCCGCGCAGGTCATTGGCCACCAGCGCCTGGTGCGATTCGGCCACGCCCAGTTCCCACGGCACGCCGGCGTAGCGGATCGAGCTGACCGGGCTGGCACCGGTGCCGCCATCATGGCCGGACACGGTGATCAGGTCCGCACCGGCCTTCACCACGCCGGCGGCGATGGTGCCCACGCCGGCATGCGAGACCAGCTTCACCGACACCAGTGCATCGGGATTGACCTGCTTGAGGTCGTAGATGAGCTGGGCCAGGTCTTCGATCGAATAGATGTCGTGGTGCGGCGGCGGCGAGATCAGGCCAATGCCCGGCTTGGCATAACGCAGCCGCGCGATCAGTTCGTTGACCTTGTGCCCGGGCAGCTGCCCGCCTTCGCCGGGCTTGGCGCCCTGGGCCACCTTGATCTGCAGTACTTCGGCATTCACCAGGTATTCGGCGGTGACGCCGAAGCGGCCCGAGGCCACCTGCTTGATCTTGCTGCGCTTGTTGGTGCCATAGCGCACCGGGTCTTCGCCGCCTTCGCCGGAGTTGCTGCGCCCACCCAGCCGGTTCATGGCGATGGCCAGCGCTTCATGCGCTTCGGGCGACAACGCACCCAGGCTGATCGCGGCGGTGTCGAAGCGGCGGAACAGGTCTTCGGCCGGCGCCACCTCGTCCAGCGGGGTCGGCGTGGGGGCGGCCTTGAGCTGCAGCAGGTCGCGCAGCGCCGACACCGGCCGGCCATGCACCGCCTCGCAGTAGCGCTGCCAGTCGGCGGCATCCCCGCTGCGCGCGGCGCGCTGCAGGGTCATGACCACGTCGGGGTTGTACATGTGGTATTCGCCACCGTGCACGTACTTGAGCACGCCGCCCACCTCCGGGCGCAGCAGGTCGTTCCAGGCGCGCACGGTAAGCTCGCGCGCCTCGTCGTCCAGCCGCGCGAAGCCCACGCCGGCCACGCGCGAGGGCGTTTCCGGGAAGCACAGGTCGACCACTTCGTCGTCCAGGCCGACGATCTCGAACAGCTGCGCGCCGCGGTAACTGGCCACAGTACAGATGCCCATCTTGGAGATGATCTTGGACAGGCCCTTGTAGATGCCCTTGCGATAGCTGCGACCGATCTGCGACTGCTCGCCGCCCTTCTTCAGCTGCAGGATGCCGCGCCGGCCCAGGTCGAACAGGGTCTGGTAGGCCAGGTACGGGTACACCGCCGTGGCGCCGAAGCCGAGCAGGCAGGCCATGTGGTGCGGGTCGCGCGCGGTGCCGGTTTCCAGGATCAGGTTGACGTCGCAGCGCAGCCCGGCGTTGGACAGGTGGTGGTGCACCGCACTGGTGGCCAGCAGCGCATGCACCATCGGCCGGTCGGCCACCGGGTAGCGGTCGCTGAGCAGCAGCATGACGATGCCTTCGCGCGCGGCCGCTTCGGCTTCGGCGCAGATGCGCTCGATGCCGGCCTTCAGCCCTTCGTCCAGGCTGTAGGAGAGGTCGATGAGCCGGTTGCGGTCCACGTACTGCGGCATCTTGATCAGCTGGCGCAGCTTGCGCTGGCTGAGCACCGGCGAATTGAGGATGACGTGGTTCACCGTCTCCGCGCCGGCATGGAAGATGTTGGTCTCCTTGCCGAGCTGGGTGGTGAGCGACATCACGCAGTCTTCCCGCAACGGATCGATCGGCGGGTTGGTGACCTGTGCGAAGGCCTGGCGGAAGTAATCGTAGAGCGGCCGGCTCTGCTGGCTGAGCACGGCCATCGGGGTGTCATCGCCCATCGAGCCGGTGGCTTCCTGCTCGGTCTCGGCCAGTGGGCGCAGGATCTGCTCCACTTCCTCGGTGCTGAGCTGGAACAGCTTGTGGTAACTGCGCAGGGTGCGTTCGTCGAACGGTTCTTCCACCAGCGACGGGTCGATCAGTTCGGTCTGCAGGTAGGTCACGCCCTGCTGCAGCCATTGCTTGTACGGCGCGCGGCCACGGTTGATGCGGTCGATGGCATCCGAATCCAGCAGGTCGCCGCGCTTGAGGTCGATGGCCATCATCTCGCCCGGACCCAGCTTGCCCTTGCGCACCACGCGTTCGGCCGGCACTTCCCACACGCCCGCTTCGGACGCCACCAGGAAGTGGCGGTCGGAGGTGAGCATCCAGCGCGCGGGGCGCAGCCCGTTGCGGTCCAACGTGCAGGCGGCATAGCGGCCATCGCAGGCGACAATGCCGGCCGGGCCGTCCCACGGTTCGCTGTTGAGGCCGTAGAACTCGTAGAACGCAGCCAGGTCGGCGTCCTTGAACTCCAGTGACTGGGTCGCTGGCGGCACCAGGATGCGCAGCGCCTGGATCAGTTCCATGCCGGCGCTGACCATCAGCTCCAGCATGTTGTCCAGGCTCTGCGAATCCGAGCCGTGCATGGAGATCACCGGGTTGAATTCGCCGATGTCGAAGCGCGGGGTCTTCCACACCTTGCTGCGCGCCTGCGCCCAGCGCCGGTTGCCTTCGATGGTGTTGATCTCGCCGTTATGGGCGAGCATGCGGAACGGGTGCGCCAGCGGCCAGCGCGGCAGCGTGTTGGTGGAAAAACGCTGGTGGAAGACGATGGCGCTGGAGGCCAGGTCGTTGCGCTGCAGGTCCGGGTAGAACCGGCTCAGCTTGTCCGGCAGCACCATGCCCTTGTAGCTGATCGCGTTGGGGCTGAGCGTGGTGACGTAATAATCGGCATGTTCGCGCAGCTGCTGTTCGCTGCGGCGGCGGGCCAGGAACAGCGCCAGGGTGAAGGCGGCTTCGTCCTGGCCATGGCCGGCATCGACGAATACCTGTTCGATGTGGGGCAGGGTATCGCGGGCCAGCTGGCCGCACACGCTCGGATCGGTCGGCACCACGCGCCAGCCAAGCGGCTGGCAGCCGGCGTCGCGCAGTTGCTGTTCGAGGGTGTCGCGGCAGGCCTGGGCGGCGGCATCGTCGTGCGGCAGGAACACCACGCCGGCCGCATGCAGTTTCCCGAGGACGATGCCGGCTTCGGCGGCCAGTGCCTGCAGGAACGCTTCGGGGCGGCGCAGCAACAGGCCGCAGCCGTCACCGGTGACACCGTCTGCGGCAACACCGCCGCGGTGGGTCATGCGCGACAGCGCCGCAATCGCGGTGTCGACCAGCAGCCGTGACGGCTGGTCATCCAGTTGCGCCACCATGCCGAAACCACAGGCATCGCGTTCGTCTTGTGGGTCGTAAAGCCCTTGGCGGTTGCGGGGGGCCATCTCTGCCTCAATGTCGGGTGAGCGGCGACACTCGTCCCCGCTCAATCCGTTGAGCGCATCTGGAGGCACCGGATGCTTCGACTAGATCACAGTTGCTGCAACGCCGCAATACACGGTTGCACGCGCAACCAAACCCCTCGAAAACCCGCTTCCGGTACCCCCAATTCAGCCGCAGCGCAGGCCGGTGACCACGCCCTTTTCGTCGACTTCAATGTTCAGCCGCTCGCCGACGAATTCCATGGTGGTCATGTCGTCCGGCTTGAGCACGCGCAGCTGGCGCGCGCTGGCATCCTGCTGCGCCTGCGCACCGATGGCATCGCTGTAGGGCTGGCCGACCAGGCTCTGCACCTGGTTGGCATCGCAGTTGCCGACCGGCGGTGCCTCGGTGGCCTTGGCCGTGGTGTCGGCGGGCGCCGCAGCGACTTCTTCGGCGGCCTTCTGCGCGTGGGTACCCGCTGCTTCCTGTTCGTCCATCGGCGGGGCCTTGCAGGCGCCCAGCAACAGCAGGGTGGGGACCAGGGTGGCAGCCAGGATCGTGGGGCCAAACGGGCGGCGGAAGGAGAAGGACGACATCGAGACTCCGGAGTTCCAGGCGGTAAACCGTGGAGCATATCGTCAAGGCGGGTGTGAGGTGTTTGTGTTGCGTTATTGACGCGGCGCCGTCGCGCCACCCACCACACTGCAGGCCCGTTCCGTCGCCCTGCTTCCATGCCCGCACGCCTTGCCACCCCCGAAGCCACCGCAGCCCGCGACGCCGGCCTGCGCTATGTCACCGACGAGCTGCCCGGCATCGCCCGCCGCCGCGCCGGCAAGGGCTTCAGCTACCGCGACGCCGACGGGCACGCGGTCCGCGACGCTGCCACCCTGGCCCGGATCCGCTCGCTGGCGATCCCCCCCGCATACACCGATGTGTGGATCTGCGCGCTGGCCAACGGCCACCTGCAGGCGACCGGGCGCGATGCCCGCCGGCGCAAGCAGTACCGCTACCACCCGGACTGGGCGCGGGTGCGCGGCGACGGCAAGTTCGACCGGGTCATCGCCTTCGGCGAGGCGCTTCCGGCGCTGCGCCGCCGCCTGCGCCGCGATCTCAAGCTGCCCGGCTTCCCGCAGGACAAGGTGCTGGCGATCGTGGTCGCGCTGCTGGCCGAAACCCTGGTCCGCGTGGGTAACCCCGAGTATGCCCGCGACAACCGCTCCTACGGCCTGACCACCCTGCGCAACCGCCACCTCGAACTGGTCAAGGGCGGGCGTGCGCGCATGCGCTTCCGTGGCAAGTCGGGCCAGCAGCATGAGGTGGACATCGACGACACGCGGCTGGTGGGCCTGATCAAGGGCTGCCAGCAGCTGCCGGGGCAGGCCCTGTTCCAGTACCGGGATGATGACGGCGCGCTGCAGCCGGTCGATTCGGGCCAGGTCAACGCCTACCTGCGCGATGCGATGGGCACCGATTTCAGCGCCAAGGACTTCCGCACCTGGGGTGGCACGGTGGCCGCCCTGCGCCATTTCGCTGCAACGGCGCTGCCGGAGACGTCCAGCGAGCGCGCGCTGGCCGCGCTGCAGAAGGAAGTGGTGTGCGAGGTGGCCACGCTGCTGGGCAACACCCCCTCGGTGTGCCGCAAGGCCTACATCGATCCCAGCGTGTTCGACGGCTGGCGCAGCGGGTCGCTGGCGCGGTTGGCCGGCCTGCGCGGCGAGCGGCAATGGGAGCAGGCGACGCTGAAGTTCCTGCGCAGCGCGCGGCGCACGGTGAAGAAGGCCAAGGCCGGGACAGCGCGCTGAGGGCGCGATCCCGGCCAGGACATCAGCCGCAGTAGATGGCGGTGATGTTGTTGGTGCGGCCGGTCTCGATGGTCAGGCGTTCGCCACCGCTCTCCGCGCCCGGGCTGGGGTTGGCCGCGCCGCTGGCGGTGGGGCCACTTTCGGTGCGCTGGCCACGCAGCACGTTCACCTGCAGGCTGTCGCTGTCCACGCGGGCGCGCTCGATGGTGGCGGCCGACGCGGCCAGGCCCACGGCGCCACGCACCTTGTCGACATGGCACTGGCCGGAGATGACGCCGTCGATCGGCTGCACCTGCGCCACCGGCGTGCTGCTGCAGGCGGAGAGAAGGGTCACGGCGGCAACGGCAAGCAGGGGACGAAACATGGGGCGGCTCCAACGGGGATTCTGGTGCCCACGATGCCGCTGGGTGCGTATGCGGCGGATGAAGCCGTACACGTCATGGCGACATGCCATTCACCGTATGCGACCGGCCCGGCGGCCACACTGCCCTTGCCTCGCCCTCCACCCGCATCGAGGCAAATGCTACGAAGGAGTTGACCATGGCCACGGCCAAGAAAACCCGTAAACGTACGACCCCCGCCGCGACCTCCGCCGAGCCCAAGGCAACGCGCACGCGCACCCCGGTGGTGAAGACCGCCACCCGCAAAGCCGCCGCCACCGATCCGCGCGCCGCGCGCGTGGCCGCCCGCCAGCGCCGCCTGCAGGACCAGGAAAAGGCCAAGGACGCGCGCGCCGCGGCGAAGAAGGCCAGCAAGAAAGCCCCGAAGAAGGCCACCCAGGCCGGCAGCCGCAAGCAGCCTGAAACCATGCCGGCGCAGCACATCGCCAAGCCCGGCAACGAACACGAACTGGATCTGGCCCCGCGCTTCCTGGCGCCGGATTACGTCGGCAGCGGCAAGCTCAAGGGCAAGCGCGCCATCATCACCGGCGCCGATTCCGGCATCGGCCGCGCGGTGGCCGTGCTGTTCGCCCGCGAAGGCGCCGACGTGGCGGTGCTGCACTTGGACGAAGCCGAGGATGCCGAGGTCACCCGCCAGCATGTGGAAGCCGAAGGCACCCGCTGCGTGGTGATCGCCGGTGACGTGCGCGATCCCAAGTTCTGCAACAAGGCCGTCAAGCAGGTAGCCAAGGCGTTCGGCGGCATCGACATCCTGGTCAATAATGCCGCGTTCCAGCTCCACTGCGAACGCCTGGAAGACCTGGAAGACGAACACCTGCAGGAAACCCTGCAGACCAACATCGGCGGCTACATCCAGATGGCGCGTGCGGTACTGCCGCACCTGGAAGAGGGCGACTGCATCATCAACACCGGTTCGGAAACCGGGTTGTTCGGCAGCAAGGCGCTGATCGACTATTCGTCCACCAAGGGCGCCATCCATGCATTCACCAAGGCGCTGGCCAGCCAGCTGCTGCCGCGCGGCATCCGCGTCAACGCGGTCGCCCCCGGCCCGGTGTGGACCCCGCTCAACCCGGCCGACAAGCAGGCGCCGGACGTCGCCGAATTTGGCAAGGGCAGCGACATGGGCCGGCCGGCACAGCCGGAGGAACTGTCGCCGGCGTATGTGTTCCTGGCCTCGCCGATCACCGCCAGCTACATCAGCGGGGTGATCCTGCCGGTGATGGGCGGCCCGAAGGGATAAAGGCCAGGCCGAAGGGGACGACATGCGACGCGGCGGCTTCCGCATTACCGTTCGTCGGCTGCGACCGTCCGGCACTTGACGACACGTGTAGTCACTGGCACCGTCGCTACACGTGTAGTCAACGGAGTGTGCCATGCGCGGCAAGACCATCGGGGACCAGGAACTGGCCCTGCTGCAGTACATAGCGGAACAGGACGACGCCAGCGTCGGCGAAGTGGCGGCCGGCTTCGGCGAGGAGCGTGGCCTGGCCCGCTCTACCGTGCTGACCATGATGGAGCGCCTGCGTGGCAAGGCGTATCTCCAGCGCCAGCAGGTCGAGGGCGTGTACCGCTACTCCGCCACCGGCGAACAGGACAGCGTGGTGCAGGGCGCGGTGGCGAGCTTCGTGGAGAAGACGCTGCAGGGCTCGGTGTCGCCCTTCGTCGCCTTCATGTCGCACAAGGCCGAGGTCAGCGACAGCGAACTGGCCGAACTTGAAGCGCTGGTCGCACAGCTGCAATCACGCAAGCGGGAGGGCTGAGCCATGGACACCCTGATGATGGAACTGCTGACCCGCCTGGCCTGGACCAGCGTGCAGAGCGCGCTGCTGGTGGCGCTGGTCTGGGGCGTGTGCCGGCTGCTGCCGCGGCTGCCCGCCGCCACGCGCTGCCGCCTGTGGTGGCTGGTGGCCCTGCAGGCCGTGCTGGGTCTGGTCTGGAGCAGCCCGCTCGAACTGGCGGTACTGCCGGCCCCGGGCATCGACAACGCCACCCTGGTGGCCCAGCCGATGGTGCAGGCGCCGACGACGCTGGCGCCGATGGCAATCGATACCGTGACCGCCACGCCGACCGCTGCGTCGCTGTCCTGGCAGAGCGTGGTGTTCGCGCTGTGGGCGGCAGGCGTGTTGCTGATGGTGGTGCACAGCCTGCGTGCCTACCGGCAGAGCCGCGCGCTGGTACGCAATGCGGTGCCCTGCACCGACGCCGGCCTGCAGCAGGCGCTGCAGCTGGCCGCCGAAGCGCATGGGCTTGCCCGCGCGCCGCAGCTGAAATTGTCCGCGCAGATCCGTTCGCCGCAGCTGATCGGCCCGTGGAACCCGGTGCTGCTGCTGCCCGCGCGTGAACTGCCGGCGATGGCCGCCGATGACCTGGACATGGCGCTGACCCATGAGCTGGTCCACCTGCAGCGCCGCGACCTGTGGTTCGGGCTGCTGCCTGCGCTGGCGCAACACCTGCTGTTCTTCCACCCGCTGCTGCACGTGGCCGTGCGCGAATACGCGTTGGCTCGGGAAGAGGCGTGCGACAGCGCGGTGGTGGCCGGGCACGGGCATTGCCGCCACGACTACGGCCGCCTGCTGGTGCAGCTGGGCGTGGCGCCGCGACCGGCGGTGGGCGTGGCCAGTGCCTCGCCCAACTTCCGCAGCCTCAAGCGCCGCCTGCTCACCCTTCAACAGACCGGCAGTTTCCCGCGCGTGGCGTCGCTGGCAATCACCGCGCTGTTCGTGGTCATCGGCGTGGCGCCGATGCGGCTGGTGGCTGCCGTTCCGCCCCCGCCGCCAGCACCCCCGGTGCTGACCGCGCCCGCTGCACCTGCTGCCCCTGCGGTTCCGGCCGCACCGGCTGTGCCGGCGGCCGTCGCCGCGCCAGCGGCCCCGGCGGTGCCACGTCCGGTCACTGCACCGCGTGCACCGGCGCCCCCGGCCGCACCCGCACCGCCGCCGCACCCGGACAGTGTGAGCAGCAGCACCAGCACCAGTACCACCACCATCACCCACGGTCGTCTGGACCTCTCGCACCAGCCGCGCCAGGCCTTCGTGCTGATGGGCGGCGGCGACAACTTCGTCGATGCCTCGATGGCCGACCTCAAGCAGGCGCAGCGTGATGTGCAGGGTCGCGACCCGGCGTTGTGGGTGCGCGTCGGCAACGAGCGTTACCTCGTGCGTGATCCGGCGCTGCTGCAGTCGCTGTCCCAGGCCCAGCAGCAGGTGGCCAGGCTGGGCGAGCAGCAGGGCGCGCTGGGCGACCGCATGGGCGCACTGGGCGAGCAGCAGGGTGAGCTGGGCGAGCGCATTGCCGAGGTGGCGATGCGCGCCAGCCGCGATGCGATGGAGTCGATGGATGCAGCGGAAATGGCCAACAATGCCGCGCGTACCACGAAGGGCGATGCAGCGCTGGCCGAACGCGCCGCGCAGCGCGCCAAGGCGGACGCGGCGGCAGCGGTGGACCACCGCCGCATCGCCGAGATCGCCCGCCAGCAGGCCGAACTGGCCCGCCAGCAGTCAGGCCTGGCGCAGCAGCAGAGCATCGCCTCGGCCCAGATCGCCCGCGACGTGCGCAAGGCGTTCGACAAAGCGCTGGCCGACGGCACGGCTCAGCGCCTGCGCTGAACCAGCCGATCAACGCAACGCAGAGCCACCCCCTGGGTGGCTAGACGCGGCTCCACACCGTCCAACACACGTTGAACGGTGGAGGCGGGCTTAATTGCAGCCGATGCGCTCGATCTCGTTCTTGTCGTTGACGTTGATGGTCAACCGGTCTTCGCGGAAATCCATCGTGACCGCCATGCCCGGTTTCACCACGCGGACATGCTTGGCCCCGCTCTTGGCAACGGCCTGCTTGACCAGCGCTTCGTCAGCGCGTTTTCCATTGAACTGCTCAAGCACTTCTGGATTGCATTTCACGGTGCCGCCATCCGCAACCTGCGGAACCGGATCGACTACTTCCTTGGATTCTTCAGTGCTTTTCGGCGGTGTACTGCACGCGGTGAGAGGCAGTACGCAGCCGATCAACAACAGCAGGGGCAGGCGCATGGCGGACTCCAGGAAGGCGGGTGGACGCATAGCATGCACGCGTCGGGCTGCACCGCATGTCAACGGGAAGGTGGGATGAAGGCGGCGTGAGAATGCCGTCCGGCCGACGGCGCTAGGATCGCGGCTGCGGGGGTACCACTGACATACACCACGGCGCACCGCGCCGCTGGGTTGCAGGAGTACGCCATGACATTGGAACCGCACCTCACCCGTGAGCAGTTGGACTGCTTCATCGAGTACGCGACGAGCGTGCTGCGAAGACGTGAAGCCGGGCAGGACGTCAGCCCGGCACTGGAAGAATTCCTTGCAGCAGTCTATGCCAAGGGGTTCGTCGTTCCCTACGACTGGATGAGCGCCTACGCGCTTCACGCGCGTGACCTGGAGGACGCCGCGTTACTGCAGTCCATGGACCTGGACGCATTCCGCCGCGCCGCGATCACGCATCTGCGGATGGATCGCTTCAGCGAAGGTCACTTGAAGCATCTGCTCCAGACCGGGTATTTCGCCGCGATGGTGGAACGCGCCCGCCAGCTGCGCACCACGCTCAGGGGAACGCCATGAACTACATTGACACCCATTACGTAGACCACCCGGGTACCGATCCGCGAGTGCTGACGCTGTGCAGTGGCAGCATCGCTACCCTGCCGCAGGACCTCGACCTGCAGTTCCTTGCCATTTCCAGCGCACCGCATGACTACACACCCGCACAGAACCCCTTCATTGCCGAGCTGGAGACGCTTGGCATCTCCGTGGCCGCGCTGGAGGAGAACTACCGCCTGCGGGATTTCCGTCCCTCGTTGCCGTGCTGGGCATCCCAACGGCTTACGCAGTCCAACGCCCGCTTTGGCCACCTGCTGGTCTGGGAGCCGGACGTGGGCGATCTGGACAATACGTTGCGGGCCATCCCCGAGGCGTTCGTTGCCCTGCACCGGGTCGCCGGTCACCTGGGCGCAGGCACGGCCATGTTCCTTGCCTGGCCAGCGGACGGGAATGCAACGGCCGAAGATGTATTCCGCATGCAGTTCTTCGCGGCTGCCGCGCTGGCAGCCAGGGCCCAATGGAGCACGTTGTACCTGATGGTGCCGGACAGCCTCGCTGCGGAGGCGGCGACGTGGTTTTCATCGCTGAAGGCAGCGTACGACGATCCACCGGTACAGATTCCCGGGCATCTTTCGGCGCGCGCACGCGCCGAACTGCCGTTGCACCTGAGCGCAGTCCCGTCACGTCACCACGATGTTCCGCATGTCACCGAACGCCAGGCGGCCGCAATCCACGCGTACACGGCTGCGGTGTACATGCCCATCAATCGCGCGCTGCGCCAGGGCGACATGCGGCATCCGGACTTCATCGTCATGCAACCCATCATCGAAGCGATCGCCAGCGGACTGGCGCAGCTGGCACCGCATGATTTCGTTGAACCGGTAAGGAGAAAGGTGACCCCATTCGAGGGTATCGAAGAGCTGTACGCCGACGGCATCGTCACCCGGGAGCTTGCATTCACGAGCTCTACGACACGCAACCCGCCATACGATGGCGGTTGGATATTCTCCCTGCGCGGCATCCTGGGGCGCTATATCGCAGAGTTGTCCATCATTCCCGAAGAGACGGAGGTCCTGTTCGACAGCGGCATGGACCAGCTTGTGACGTCGGTGGAGCCGTCGGGCGACTATCACGTCTATCTCGACAGCCATCAGGTCATCCCAGGGGCGGCGGGGGTTGGTGAAACCCACCTGTAAAAGCGGATTCAGCCCTGCAGCGCGAGCGTCTCCCGCTCGCGCTGTTCTTCAGCCACCAACCGCAGCATCAGCAGCGACAGGGTGACCACGTCCTGGTGGTTGTGCTCGGCCACCCGGCGCAGGTTCACTGCGCTGCCGCCGCGCAGGTAGTTCAGCCATGCGGCCGGGGCTTCAGAACCGGGCAGGTCGTCTTCGCGCACGATCTGCAGCAGCTGGCGCTCGATGGTGGCCAGCCGGCAGTTCTCCCAGGTGCCGCGGTAACGGCGGCGGGTGGGGAACAGCAGGTCCACGTGGTCCAGCGGGGTGATCGGACAGCGCTGGCGGGCCAGCCGGTAGCGGGTCTTCAGCAGCGGTGCGTCGTAGCAGCGGCCGTTGTAGCTGGAAAACACCGTGGTGGGCTGCAGCCAGCGCGCGAACTCGGCCAGCATCGCGGTCTCGGCGGCCATGGTGGTCATCAGCAGCTGGCGGATGCGCAGGCCGTCGCCGCGCGCGGCATCGCGGTGCCAGTCGGCCGCGCCGATCATGAAGGCACGGGTGCCGGTGCCGCCGGCCAGGCCGGTGGTTTCGGTATCGAAGAACATCAGGTCCTGCGGCTGCACCTGTTCGCCGTCGCGTTTGGCGAAGGCCAGCGACAGCGGCTGGGTGGGAATGGGCTGGGCCAGGAACGATTCGATCAGGAACAGCCCGGGTGCGATTTCATGGCCGGGCACCTGGCGGTCCTGCGCATTCGCGCGCGGTCTTGCCGCCGCCGCACCGCGATCACGCAGCCCCAGCAGCCGGTGCAGGCCACCTACATCGGGCCTGCGCAGCGGTGGTGGTGCCGGCACGGGCGCGCTCGCACCGGTCGGCTTGTGGCGGATTTCCTGCTCCACCCAGGCGAACACCGAATCCGGCGCGGGCCGGCGCGCCTGGGCATCGTTGGCCGCCACCGGCGCTGCGGGTACAGGCGCGGCAGCGGGCTCGGCTGCCGCCGGGCGCGGCGTGGCGTCACCGGCCTGGCGCCGCAGCAGGCGCAGCTTGTCCAGGCTCAGGCTCAAAACGGCACCACCTCGGCCTCGTGCTGCGCACGTGCGCTGGCAGCCGGCAGCGCCTGTTCGTCAAACAGCGCCAGTACCTTCAAGGCCAGCGCCTTGGGCGTGGTGGCATCGTCTTCCTGGCCGGCCAGCACCGGGCCCACGCAGGCCGGGCAACCGGCCTTGCAGTCGCAGCGCTGCACCAGTTCCTGCGCGCGTTGCAGCAGCTCGGCCTGGCGCAGCCACAGCGGCTCGCTCAAGCCCACGCCGCCGGGGAAGTTGTCGTACAGGTACACGGTGGGCACGAACTGCTGCTGCAGTTCGATGGCGCTGGCATCGAACTCGGCGCCACGCAGCTGGCCGCGACCGCTCTGGTCGGCAACTGCAAACCACGCGCCGTCGCCATTGCCCACCGCCTTCTGCAGGTCGCGCGCATCGGCCATCACCGCCACCGTGGCGACGATGTGCAGCGCGTAGGCCGCACCCAGGAAGCCATCCAGTGCTTCCTGTTTCGAATCGAACGCGGTCAGCAGCAGCCCCTGCGGCAGCTGCCACCACACCGCGGTGGTGTGCAGTTCCTGGTCGGGCAGGTTGACCGGCCCATAGCCGATGTTTTCGTGGGTGTAGTAGCGGATCTTCTTGTAGCCGGCCACGCGCCGCACCACGTGCACTTCGCCGTGGTGCGAATCGCCCTGGCCGGCCATGCAGCCGTCGAAGCGGTCCAGCACCTTGAGCTTGGTGAAGTCGATGCTGTCGGTGTAGTAGTCCACGTGGGTGCGGGTGACGTAGGCCTTGCGGCCTTCCCAGTCGAGACGTTCCACCTGGTACGGGGTGGACTGCACCATGTGGATGGCGCCTTCGTACAGGGTCAGCGCGGCGGCGGAGTAATCCACCTCGGCAATGATCTGCTGCTTGCCGTCGCTGCGGTCCACCACCACGAAGTTGCCGTCGGCCACCGAACGCAGGCTCACCGCGTTGGCCGGGTAGCTGTCGGCGATCCACTCCCAGCGGTCGCCTTCGCGGTGCACCACCTCGGTTTCGGCCAGCGCTTCGAGGAACACCAGCGGATCGATCGGCCCGAACGGGTCGCCGGCCAGGAACGGCAGCTCGAAGGCGGCGCAGCGGATGTGGTCGAACAGGATCAGCGGCTGGTCCGGGGCGGTGCGCGCGTGTTCGGGCGAGGCCTCGGCGAAGAAGTCCGGGTGCCGCACCACGTACTGGTCCAGCGGCTGGGAGCTGGCCACCAGCACGCCAAGGGCGGGCTGCTGGCGTCGGCCGGCGCGGCCAAAGCGCTGCCAGGTGGCGGCCACGCTGCCGGGATAGCCGTTGAGCACCACCACGTCCAGGCTGCCGATATCCACGCCCAGCTCCAGCGCCGAGGTGCTGACGATGCCGTCGATGCTGCCGGCGCGCATGGCGCGTTCGGTCTCGCGGCGCTCGGTGGGCAGGTAGCCGCCGCGATAGGCGCGGATGCGTGGGGGCTTGCGCGGGTCGTGGTCGAAGATGTCCTTGAGGTACTTGGTGAGCACTTCGACCATCAACCGGCTCTGCGCGAAGATCAGGGTCTTCAGCCCGGATTTGATCGCGATGCGGGCGATGCGGTTGCTCTGCGACCGCGCCGAGGCACGCAGGCCCAGGTCGGCATTGACCACCGGCGGGTTCCACAGCAGCACGTGCTTGGGCCCGGTCGGCGCGCCGGATTCGGTGATGGCGGTGACCGGTGCCTCGATCAGCGCTTCGGCATGCGCCTGCGGGTTGCCGATGGTGGCCGAGCACAGGATGAACTGCGGCGACACGCCGTAGAAGGCGCAGATCCGCTTGAGCCGGCGCAGCACGTTGGTGACATGGCTGCCGAATACGCCGCGGTAGGTGTGCACCTCATCGATCACCACATAGCGCAGGTTCTCGAAAAACTGCGCCCACTTGGTGTGATGCGGCAGGATGGCCTGGTGCAGCATGTCCGGGTTGGAGACCACGATGTCGCCGTGCAGGCGGATCGCCTGGCGCGCGTCACCGGGGGTGTCCCCGTCGAACGTGAACGCCTTGACCCCCAGGTCGCCGGCGCGGTTGAGCTCCAGCAGCTCGGCCACCTGGTCCTGGGCCAACGCCTTGGTTGGGAACAGGTACAGCGCCTTGGCCTTGCCCTGCATGGCGGCGCTGACCACCGGCAGGGTGTAGCACAGCGACTTGCCGCTGGCGGTGGGGGTGACGATGGCCACGTGCTCACCCCGCTGGGTGGCCTCCCATGCTTCGGCCTGGTGGCTGTACAGCTGCTCGATGCCCCGCGCCTTCAGCGCGGCGGTCAGCGCGGCCGGCACATCCGCCGGGATCGGCGCATAGCGGCCTTCGCGGCCCGGGATCGTGAAACTGCCGGTGATGCGGTCGGCGTAGCGCTGCTGCAGGCGCGCGGTGAGCAGCGCGCCGTTGCGCGAGGGCAGCCCGTCGGTGGTCGCGAGGCGGCGCTCGGCATCTTCGGTGCGCTTGGCGAGTTCGTAGGCCATGGGTACAACGGTCTGCAAAGGACGCCATGGAAGCACAATCGCGTCTCAGCGGTTGAGACATCGCCGGCAGGCCGGGTGAATGATTCAGCGCCTGCGCTGCGGTCGGGCACGGGCAACGAAATCTGAAGGCGGTCTTCGTATGCTGCGCGCTGGACGCTGCTGACAGGACGACACGTGGCACTACGCACAGGGATGGCAACAACGACAATGATCGCCGGACTGCTGCTGGCGAACGCGGCCCAGGCCCAGGAGGATCGCGGCGAACCCGCCGACAGCGCGGACGCCCGCGTCACCACGCTGGGCGAGGTGCGTGCGCTCAAGCCCGAAGACGACGTGCCAGTCGACCTGTACCGCTTCAAATCCCCGGTGCAGCCCGCACCCAACGCGTTCAACCGCGCCTGGCACGAACCCCCTTCGCTGCAGGAGGTGGGCATGCGCGGCGGCTATTTGATGATGGGCATCAACTACGGCATCGCAAAAACCGCCCAGGGGCTGCATACCCTGACTCGCGCCCCGGACCCGATCCAGTCCGCCATCGCGCGCCCGCCGCCGCAGCTGGACGCGGCCCAGCAGCGCCGCGCGATGAAATTCTGTGAGGTGGAGGCGGAGTGTGACCCCGCGTCGGCAAAATGAGCGGCTTCAGCCAGTTCATGAGCAATGGTTGTATTATTCCCAAGTAATGATTAATTGGGAGGCTGGCATGATGCAGACAGTACAACTCGCCACCGCGAGGGAACTTGCCGCTGCCGGCAGTGTTCACGACACCCTCTTGGTGGGTCAGGCTGGCGGATATGCCGTCACGTTCAAACTTGGGATCGGAGAACGTGCACTGGCCACCAAGGCTGGGGCCACCCGGCTGTTCGCTGGACTCGATGCCGCCGTACGCGTGCTTCGCAGAGAGCTCGGCATCAACCGGTACCACGTTGATGCAAGTGGCTATTCCGAACCCGAGGAACGGCGTCGGCGACCGGATCGGACTGCAGCGCTGAAGCAAAGCCATGAGGACGCGGCGTATGCCGAGTTTCTGCGCGAAGGTGCAGCAAAGGCGCTGGCTGACACCCGGCCGCCGCTTTCGAGCGCGGACGCAAAGGCGCACATGGACGACATCAAAGCCAGGCACCTGGCCCAGCTGGATGAAATGATGAGGCGGAAGGACCGGAAGAGGTGAGCGTCCTGTGGACACCTTCGGCACTGGAGGATCGCCAGCGACTTCTTGATGCGGCATTCGCCCGCGCGATGGACTACGAAGATCCTGCGATCTACCGCGCCTCGTTGGAAGCGGACGCGAACATGGAGCAGGAGGCTGATGCCCTGGACGGCGTGGCCACTTGGCGACAGGGACCTCTAAAGGGCACACGCCTCTACGTATGCAGAAGCACGCGCCATCTTCTTGTATACACGCGCGAAGGTAACGATGTGCGGATCATCTCGTTGGCGCCCGCTGCTTCTGACTGGAAGCGTTCAACCTGAGGCGGGCCGTCGACGCCGCTCGAGCCACCACATCATGCCGGCGACGGCGATGAAGGCGAGGAGCCACGGCCAGCGCGGGCCGGGGACGCTGTCGGGCGTTCCGCTCGAGGTGGCATTCGTTTCAGCCAGGCGATTCGCAGTGGCGGCGCGCAGCTGCTGGCGGTACAGCGGTTGCGCGGTGGCCGGGTCGAATACGTAGAACGCCTGCACGGTGTCGCCGTGCTGGAGCTGGTGCCACCCGGGCTGCTGCGGCCAGTAGCCGGCGCACTGCTGGCTGCCGCTGGCCGGATCGACCTGCAGGGCGACCGTATGGCCTTCGGCGTCGCGGACGCGGGTGCCGTTGGGTACCTCGCACAGGGTCACGCGCTCGCCCGACCAGGGCGTTGCTGTCTGCAGGCGGATGGCAGGCGCACCCGGCAGCGCGCGCGCGACCTTGGACAACACGCCCGACCACAGCTCGGCGTAGCGGTCGTCGCGGCCGGACAGGACCAGCCGGTAGCTGTCGGTAACCGGGAGCAGGGCGATGCGGCCGCGACCGACGCTGCGCCAGCCGCCCACGGCGTTGCCCTTGGCGTCGAGCAGCAACGCCTCTGAATCGGTCACCCCCGCGTCGAACCGCTCCAGCGCGGGCGGCGTGGCGCTATCTGATGCGGCGTCGGCTTCGTCCATCCACGCGGTGCTGTCGGTGGACGGGCGCTGCGGGCCGCGCCGTGCCCGTAGCAGCGCCGCTTCCGGATCGGCCGGCAGCTGCAGCGGTGCTGCGCGGGTGCCGGCGCTCACCGGCAGGCCCCAATTGCGCAGCGCCTGGCGGGTAGCGTCGTTGAGCGGGCCGCTGCTGCGCACCACCACGCCCAGCCCATCGCGCAGTGCCTGCTGCACCAGCGTGCGTTGCGCCGCACTCAGTGCCGCCAGACTGCGTTCGTCGAGCACCAGCACGTCGGTTGCGGCCAGACGTGCCGTGCTCAGGGCAACCGGCGCATCGCCCAGCATCACCCCGCCACCGGCGTTGGCCTGGGCCTGCACGGCCAGGCGGGTATCGCTGGCCCAGCGACGCAGGTACTTCAGTTCCGGGCCGGGTGCGCCGGCGAGGATCAGCACGCGCGGTGGGGCTGCGGCCACGGTCTGCTGCGGCACCGGAAGGCTGTCCACCGCGTGCTGCTTGGCGTCGAGCAGGCGCAGGGTGAATTCACTGCGCCCTGCGGCGCGCGCGCTGCCGTGCAGGCGCACATTGCCCTGCGCGTCCAGCGGTGCGCGGTCGACCACCATGCCAGCCGGGTCGAGCAGTTCGGCCCGCGCCCCGTCGACACCGCCGGCACGTGCGGCAACCTCGAACAGCGCGCCGGGTGCGGTGACCGACGGCGGCTGGAGATCCAGCCAACCGCGGGGCGCGGCAGGGGATTGCACCGTTACCCGCAGCGGCAACGCGGTATCGCGATCGCGCGCGGACAGTCCATCGCCGACCAGCAGCAGCGAGGTGCTGCCCGGATGCTGGCGCAACGCGGTGGCCAGATCGGGGGCACGTACGGCGCCTGCATTGGGCGTTGCCTCGGGCAGCGCGATCATGTTTGCACCGGCGGGCACGGTGCCTGCCGATGCGGCATTGCCGGTCAGTACGGTGAGCTGGCCGGCTTCCACGCTGCGCTGTGGTGGTACGAGGGTGAAGTAGAGCAGGAGGGCGGACAGTGCCTGCAACGCGAGCAATGCGGCGGGTCCGGGTGAAGGCAGCCATGCGCGGCGTGGCTCCACGCGGAGGATGCGTACGCTGCCTGCGATGGTGATCAGGGCCAGGGCGATGGCGATCCATGGGGCCATGCTCATCGCGTGCCCTCCAGTGCGTCCAGGTAGCGCTGCGCCATCGGGTCCGGTGCGCTGCGGCGTTCCAACTGCGGCAATGGTCGCTGCAACGCGCGCCACAGTTGTGCGCGCAATGTGGTGCGGCAGGATGCACAGTCTGGTGCGAGGCGCAGTTCTTCGACTGCCGCCGCAAGACTGAGGGGGTCGGTCAGTCGCGATTGATGGCGGCCCAGCCACTGGCTCAGCGCGTCGAGGTCCGGTGGGCTGCGGGTGTCGGCCAACTGCTGCCAGACCGCCACGATGGCGGGATCGGGTGCGTCCACGGGGGTAATGGTGGAGGAGCGGCTGCCGAGATCGGTGCGGTCGCCGGTCATGCGGCGACTTTCGTCGATGGGCGGCAGCTCGGGCCCGACCCGGGCCAGATAGATGCGCTCGGCCTGCTGCACCTGCTTGATGAAGGCCAGTGCCTTGTTGGCGAACGGCAGTGCGCGCTCGGGGTGGCCCTGGCGCAGTTCACCTTCCGACGACCACATCTGGTCCAGTGCGGCCTTCAGGATCGCGCGGGTCTGCGGATCGAGCAGGGTGGCGGCTTCGGCATGGTCGTGGGTGTGGCCGTACTCGGAGAGCACGTCGGTGGCGGCGCCGAATGTCGGCGCGCCGTCGGCCTTGGCCGGGGCATGGTCGTGGTCGTCATGACCCGTCTGGGCAGTGGCAGTCTCGTGATCGTGCTCGTCAGCATGACCGTCGGCAGGCACGTCGCTGGTGGGCAGGCTGTCACTGGTCGGCGGCGGCTTGGCGCCCCCTTCGCTTTCCTCACCCAGGAACTGCCCATAGCGCAGGCGCAGAATGCGCTGGTCCACACCGATCGCATCGGAGCGCTTCACGAATTCGTCGGCCGGCAGCTGGCGGCGCAGTTTGATCAGTGCTTCGGCGTCGATGATGATCTGGCGCTGGCTGCGGAAGTAGGCTGGCAGGGTTTTCTTGACCATGCCCTCCATATCCGTGCCCAGTACCTGTTCTTCGCTGGGCAGGCGCAGGATCAGGCTGGTGCTTTGCGCGGTCTGCGCGGTGGGCGTGCGGTTGTCGCGCACCTGCAGCTGCGCGATCACATCGTTGCCGGGTCCGGCGCCGAGTGCAGCCAGGTCCAGCGTGCGCGCGAAGCGGCGCTGGGTGGCCGGGCCGGTGCCGGCCAGCGCGATGCGCTGCTCACGGAAGGTGATGTTCTCCCCGCTGCCCTGGGCCAGGGTCAGGTGCAGTTCGGCGCTTGCCGCCACACCGAAGTCATCGCTGGCCTCGAACTGCAGGGTCCATTGGCGCTGGCCGGGCGTGGCCAGGACCAGGGTGCGGTCCGGTGCGATCACGCGGACACTCGGCGGGCGGTCGGGCACCACATCCAGGCGATACAGCTTGGGTGCGGTCAGCGCCGGCTCGGTGACGATGCGGTACAGCGTGGGCCTGGCCGCCTTCCACTGCGCCACCCACGCCTCACCATCGCGGCGCAGCGCGATGCGGGTGCCGTCGTGCAGCTGCAATGCGGCCTGCGTGGGCTGTGCGCTGAAACGCAGCGACCAGTCCAGTGCACTGCCCTGCACTACCTTGGCGTCCAGTGCGGTCTGGGTGCGCAGGGCCTGGCCGGTGTAGGCCGGTGCCTGGATCTGCAGCCGGGAGGACTGCAGGCTGGGCGGTTGGGCCGGGCTGGCGGGAGGCGGGGCACGGCCGGGAAGGCCCGGCACCGGTGCGCCCGGTACAGGCCAGCCTGCGGCGAGCACGGCCACCAGCATTCCGCCACACCACGACACGGCCAGCCAGCGCTTCGGCCAGGCGGCGCGCAGGTCCGGCGGCGCGGCCTGCAGCGCGGCGGTGATGCGCGCCTGCTGGCGTTGCTGCAGGGGATTGAGTGCGGCGGTATCGGCGAACAGCAGATCGGCGCTGTCCTGCGCGATGGCATGCGTGTCCAGCTGGCGCACCAGCCAGTGCCGGTCCAGTCGTCGCGCGCGCCAGGTGGCGGCACCCGCGACGACCAGCAGGGTTGCCAGCAGCACGATGGAGCCGATGTTGATGCCCGCTACGCGCGCGGCGATGGCGGTAAGGGCCAGCGCCAGCGGCACCAGCAGCAATGCGGTGATCCACCACCGCCGGCGCCGCGCGCGCTGCCATGCCTGGTGAACGCGTTTCATGCGCTTGCCCCACGTCGCGGTGCGGTGGCCATCCAACGCTCCAGGGCGAACAGCAGCACGATCACCGCCAGCAGCCAGGCCGCCAGTTCACGCGGCTGTGCCAGCGGCGGGCTGGCACCGGTCAGCGGCGCCTGCACGGCAGCCGGCGCCAGTTGCGGCGACGGCAGCGGCCGCAACTGCTCCAGCAGGCGGCGCGGGAACGAAGGTTCGCGCACGATCGGAAGTGCATCGGGTGACAGCGCGGCTGTAAAACGCAGCACCTGTCCGCGACCGAGCGCATGGCGCATGACCGCTGCCTTGCCGCTGGCATCCTGCAGCACCGTCGTACCGGTACCGGTGGCCGCTTTGGTCGACACAGCCAACACGCTGCCGCCATCGTGCACCCAGGCCTGCCAAGCGGGCGGCAGTGGCGCATCGACCAGCCACACGCCGACCTGACCTTGTTCCGGCACGGCATCGGTGGCGAGCGGCGCCGACAGCGGCTGCCCGCTCCACGCGCGCTGCAGGGCATCGAGCACGCCCCGTTCGGACGGATCCTGGTCGTCGCCGCTGACGCGCAGCTGCGGCGCGGTGTCCTGCACGGGTGCGGCCACCGGCATCGCCACCGGCCGCCAGTTCACCGCACGCGACAACCGTGGCCGCTCGCCGTCGAGCCCGCGCATCGGATCGGGGACGTACACCGTTAATGCCGTTCCCTCAGGCAGGGTTTGATCCAGCTCACGCAGCAGGCTGGAAACCGGCTGCTGGCCGGCCGGCGCCGCGTCCCGCAGCGGCGGGAACCCGGGCGCCAGCCAGCGACCCTCGCTGCCTGCGGGCAGCGTCGGCGGGCTCAGTCCCGGCGCCACCACCACCCATGGCGACGTCTGCACCGGCGCGCCGTGCAGCAGCGGCCGGGCCAGCAGTACGGCCAGCGCGGCAAGCAGCAACAGGCGCACCAGCAGCAGCGGCCATTCGTCGACGCGGATCCGCTGGCGCGGGCGGGCCTTCGCGCGCAGCCAGCGCAGCGCGGCGAACTCCAGCGGCGCGTACTGGTGGCGGCGCGCCAGATGGATCAGCAACGGCACCAGCAGTGACGCCAACGCCAGCAGGCCCAGCGGGAACAGCAGCGACAGGCTCATCGCGCGCTCCCCGCCAGCAGCCGCAGCGGCGCGTCCAGCGGCTGGTCGGTATGGGTCACCACATGGGCAATGCCGCCGCGCTGCAACCGTGCCTGCAGCACGCGCTGCGCCTCGGCGAAGCGGGCCAGGTACGCGTCGCGGATCGCGCGGCCATCACCCAGCAGCTCTTCACCCGTTTCCGGATCGCGAAAGCGGTGGCCGTCCTGGAACGGGAAATCACGCTCGTCGGCGGTCAGGATCTGCAGTTGCACCACATCGCGGCGGGCGGCGGCCAACCGCTCCAGCAGCACGGTGCCGGCGTCGTCGAAGCCATCCCCCAGCGCCACCAGCATGTCGTTGGCCTGTACGCGTTCCCAGACCGGGCGCAGTGCGTCCGCAGCGGGCCATGCGCCACGCGCACGCAGGCGGTGCAGCAGCAGGTGGATGCGGTCGCGCTGGCGCGCACCACTACCGGCTGGCACCAGCTGCACGCCGTCGCCGTTGATGGCGACCAGGCCGAAGCGGTCCCCCTGCTGCAGCGCCAGTTCCACGATGCAGGCCGCGGTGGCGCAGGCATGGTCCAGCCGCGGCAGCGCGGGGCGTGCACGGTCGGCCTGCCCGGCCGATGCCGTGGCATCGACGAGGATCCAGATCGTGACCGGACTTTCGCGCTCGGACTCGCGCACGAAGAAGCGGTCCGAGCGGGCGTACAGCTTCCAGTCGATCTGGCGCAGTTCGTCACCGGGCTCGTAGGCACGGTACTGCGCGAATTCCAAACCAGCGCCACGGCTGCGGCTGGCATGCTGGCCGATGCCCTGCGCGCCAATCGCACGCCGCGGCAACAGCCGCAGCGCCTTCAGGCGGCTGCGGACATCGGCGGGGATGGCGATTGGGGCGTGCGGGCTCACGGAAGGCTCAGGCGGGGAAGGGCACGGCCTGCAGCAGCGCGGCGATCACATCGTCGGCGCCCTTCTGCTCGGCTTCGGCGGCGAACGAGAGCAGCAGGCGGTGGCGCATCACCGGCGCGATCAACGCCTGCACGTCGTCGCGGGTGGCCGCGAAACGCCCCTGCAGCAACGCGCGGGCCTTGGCCGCCAGCACCAGCGACTGCCCGGCACGTGGGCCGGCGCCCCACTTGATCCAATGGTTTACCGCATCCGGCGCACCGGCACCCGGACGGCTGGCACGCACCAGGCGGGTGATCCAGCCCAGGACGTCATCGCTCACATGCACCTGCCGTACCGCCGCCTGCAGGGCCAGCACATCCTCGGCGTGCATCACCTTGGGAACGGTGCCACTGCTGCTGCCGGTGGTCTGCACCAGGATGTCGCGCTCTTCCTGCTCGGTGGGGTAGTCCACCCGCACGTGCAGCAGGAACCGGTCAAGCTGGGCTTCCGGCAGCGGGTAGGTGCCGGCCTGCTCGATCGGGTTCTGCGTGGCCAGCACGAAGAACGGCGCCGGCAACGGGTAGGTGGTGCCGGCGTAGCTGACGGTGCGTTCCTGCATGGCTTCCAGCAGCGCCGCCTGGGTCTTGGGCGGGGTGCGGTTGAGCTCGTCGGCCAGCAGCAGGTGGGTGAAGATCGGGCCCTGCTGGAAACGGAAATGGCGGTGGCCGGTGCCGTGGTCTTCTTCCAGCAGCTCGGTGCCCAGGATGTCGCTGGGCATCAGGTCCGGGGTGAACTGCACGCGCCGGAACTGCAGCTCCAGCGCCTGCCCGAGCGAACGTACCAGCAGGGTCTTGCCCAACCCTGGCGCGCCTTCCAGCAGCACATGGCCACCGGCCAGCAGGCCGATCAGCAGCTGCTCCACCACATCATGCTGGCCCACCACGGCCGTGCCCAGCGCATCGCGCAGGGGCTGCAGCTTGGAGAGAAGGGCGTCAATGGGGCTATCGTTTTGCATGGCACGCTCGCAGCAATGAATGTAGAGCCACGCCCTGCGTGGCTGAAGAAATCAGCGAAACCTAGTTGTTCAACGCATACATCACGATGTTCACGCCGAACCGGGTGTTGTCCTCGGCCAGGAAGCGCTTGTTGCGCCAGTCGTAATCCCACTCGCAGCCGTAGTCTTTATTGCTGTAAAGCACGCCCAGCCGGCCATCGACCTCGATCCCCTTGAGGTAATCGTGCACAAGGTCATCGCCCCAGCCATTGAGCTCGAAGCCGGTGGCCGGGGGCCCGTCCGGGAACCTGAAGAAGCTTCGATACAGCGCATGCGTATTGGGCAGTTTCTTCAGCGCGGCCGGCCCGAACAGCTTGGCCATCTGCGCTTCGAACGATTTGGCGAACAATCCATCGATATCGTGGTTGCAGTCATCCACGAACACGAAGCCGCCGTTGCGCACATAGCGCACGAAGTTCTGCCGCTCGGCGGCGTTGAACTCCACCAGCTTGTGCCCGGCCAGGTAGCAGAACGGGGCTTCCAGCATGCGCGGGTCGGACAGTGCCACCACATGCTCGGTCGGGTCCACCCGCAGCGTGGTGTAGTCGATCAGCGAGGTGATCAGGTTGGACGGCATGCGCGCGTCCACGTCCCAGTCGCCGGAGTCGTACTTGAGCCGGGTGAACCAGAAGTCGTAACGCCCGGCCTGCGCGCGGGCGAACGAGGGCAGGGCCGCCAGGGCGGCCCCGCCAATCATCAACCGCAGGAACTGCGCGCGGTTCATTGCCGCACGCGCGCCATCAGACCGCGTCGGACAGCGAGGTGAAGGTGAAATCGCGCAGCTTCATCGGCGGGATCATCATCACGAAGCTGGATTCGTCACCGGCCACGCGTACCGGCTTGCCCAGCTCTTCAATGTTGTTGAGCATGATCACCGGCGATTCGTTGAAGCGGAAGTTCTTCACCGGGTACTTGATCTGGCCGTTTTCGATATAGAAGGTGCCGTCGCGGGTCAGGCCAGTGAGCAGCACGGTCTGCGGATCGACCATGCGGATGTACCAGGTACGGGTGACCAGGATGCCCTTCTGGGTGCCGCGGACCAGCTCGGCAGTGCTCTTGTCGCCGCCGCTCATGAGCAGGTTGCCCGGAGTGGCGTTGGCGGTCTTGCCCTGCTTCTGCGCCCAGAAGCGCGAGTAATCCAGGTTGGCGACCTTGCCGTTCTCGATGATGGCCAGCTTGTTGCGCGGCAGGCCCTGCTGGTCCCACGGCAGCACCGGTGCCTCGGGGTGCCACGGGTCGGCGTACATGTTCACGCGCGGGTCGTAGACCTGCTCGCCCAGCTTGTTGCCGCCACCCTTCTTGGACAGGAAGCTGCGGCCTTCATCGGCCGAGCGCGCATCGAAGAAGTTCATCATGAAGCTGATCAGGCCGGCAGCGGCCGCCGGTTCCAGGATCACGGTGTACTTGCCCGGCTCCAGCGCCTTGGCTTCGGACGATTCGGTGGCCTTGCGCATGGCGATGCGCACGTCCTGGTCGGCCTTGAAGTCGGCGGCGTCCTTCAGGTTGCGGCCCACCCAGCCCGAGCCGCGCCCGTCTTCGGTGCGCACCGTGCAGGTGTAGTCGAAGTTGGTGGTGCGCTGGTAGCCGAAGTTGCCGTTGCTGTTGGCGGTGGCCTGGAAACCCTGGCCATCTTCCAGGAAGCCGGCGGCGATCAGGCCGTTGCCACGGCAGGGCGCGATCGAATCGGCGGCGACCTTGGCGCGGAACGCCGGGTCGATGGCGGCGGTGGATTCGCTGAAGGTCGGGCTGGCGGTGTAGGTCTGCTTGCCGATGGCCGGCAGGAACTCCGGGTTTTCCGGGGCCAGGCGGGCCAGGTCCTCGGCACGGCGGACCACGCGCTCCAGCGCGGCGTCGTCGAACTCGTTGATCGAGGCGGTGCCGACGCGCTTGCCGAAGGCCACGGTGACGGCCAGTTCGGTGTTGTCGACGATGCCGCTGGTGGAGACGTTGTTGAGCGCGAAACGGATGTTGCCGTTGATCGAGCCGGCCAGCACCGCGGTGGTCTCATCGGCCTTGGACAGCGCGATGACCTTGTCGAGGATGGCCTTGGCCTGGGCTTCGGTGAAGATACTCATGGAATAAGGGCTCCTGACCGGTCAGCCGAGGCTGCGCGCGGTGTTGATGACGTTGATGCCGTTGAAGCGCGCGGTGGACGAACCGTGCGAGACCGCCGAAACCTGGCCCGGCTGGCCCTTGCCGTCGAAGAACGAACCGCCCAGGCGGTAATCGCGTTCGTCGGCCACGGCACTGCACGCGTTCCAGAACTCCGGCGTGCGGATCTGGTAGGCCACGTCTTCGAGCATGCGGGTGATCTGGCCGTTCTTGATTTCATAGAACAGCTGGCCGCCGAACTGGGCGTTGTAGCGCTGCTGGTCGATGGAGAACGAACCGTCGCCGATGATGTAGATGCCGTTCTCGACGTCCTTGACCAGGTCGCTCACGCTCAGCGGGGTCTTGCCCGGCGCCATCGACACGTTGGCCATGCGCTGGAACTGCACGCTGGACCAGGAATCGGCATAGCAGCAGCCGTCCGATTCGGTCTTGCCCAGGATGTGGGCCTGGTCGCGGATGGTCTGGTAATCGACCAGCTTGCCGTTGCTGATCAGGTCCCAGCGCTTGGTGTTGACGCCTTCATCGTCGTAGGCCACCGCGCCGAGGCTGCCCGGCTGGGTCTTGTCGGCGAAGATGTTGACCAGGTCGCTGCCGTACTGGAAGTGCTGTTCGCGCTTGTCCAGGGTGGCGAAGCTGGTGCCGGCGTAGTTGGCCTCGTAGCCCAGCACGCGGTCCAGTTCCAGCGGGTGGCCGACCGATTCGTGGATGGTCAGCCAGGTGTGCGAGGGGTCCAGCACCAGGTCGTACTTGCCCGGCTTGACCGACGGCGCCTTCAGCTTCTCCTGCGCCTGCTTGGCCGCCGCGATGGCGTCTTCCTTCATGTCGTAGGACGAGCCGTAGTTGACCACGCCGTTCGGCGTGAGCACCTTGCCGCTCGCGGCGCCATCGAGGTATTCGTAGCCCATGCCCATCGGCGCGGACAGGCCTTCGCGGGTGCGGAACTTGCCACTGGCCTTGTCGATGGCGGTGACCGTCATCGGCGCCCAGATGCGGTGCACGTCCTGGTCGATGTAGGAGCCATCGGTGGACGCGAAGTACTTCTGCTCGTTGACGAGGAACAGCATCGAGTTGACGAAGCTGGCGCCGGCGCCCATCGCAGCGGCATTGACGTCCAGCAGCAGGTCGACCTTTTCCTTGATCGGCACTTCCATCGCGTTCTTGCGGATCGGCGTCTTCCAGCTCACCTCGCCCACGCCGGGCGTGGCGGCCAGCTGTACCTTGGCGGTCTGCACGCCGGCGTTGGCCTTGGCGATGGCCACCGCCTGCTGGGCAGCACGCGCCACGTCGGTCGGGTTGAGCTGGTTGGTGGCGGCAAAGCCCCAGGCACCATTGACGATCACGCGGATGCCCACACCGGTGGATTCGGTGTTCACCACGTTCTGCACCTTGTCTTCGCGGGTGATCACGAACTGGCGCAGGTAGCGGCCGATACGCACGTCGGAGTAGGTGGCGCCGCCCTGGCGGGCAGCGGCCAGCGCGGCATCGGCCAGGCGCTTCTTCAACGCCGGGTCCAGGGTGCTGTGCAGCTGCTCGGCGGCAATCACCTTGCCGAAGAACGCCGGCACGATCAGGCCGCCAGCAGTAAGCCCGGTCAGGGCAAGGAAGTCACGTCTTTGCAAGGCAGCTCTCCACGTCGGTGTGGGGGTGGCAGGAACAAGGCGGGATCAGCGGTACAGCGGTGCATCGATTCTTGCGGGCGCGGCGGTCCAACGGTAGTGACGTTTGGCACGGTGGCCGGGCGGCTCAGCCCAGGCTGCGTGCGGTGTTGATGATGTTGATGCCGTCGAAACGCGTGGTCGCCGAGCCATGCGACACCGCCGAGACCTGGCCGGGCTGGCCCTTGCCATCGAAGAACGAACCGCCGAAGCGGAAATCGCGCTCGTCGCAGATCGCGCTGCAGGCGTTCCAGAACTCCGGCGTGCGGATCTGGTAAGCGGCGTCTTCGACCATGCCGGCGATCTGCCCGTTCTTGATCTGGAAGTACAGCTGCCCGCCGAACTGCGCGTTGAAGCGTTGCTGGTCGATGGAATACGAGCCGCGGCCGTGGATGTAGATGCCGTTCTCCACGTCCTTGATCATGTCGGCCACGCTCAGCGGGGTCTTGCCCGGTGCCAGCGACACGTTGGCCATGCGCTGGAACTGCACGCTGGACCAGGAATCGGCGTAGCTGCAGCCGTGCGATTCGGTTTCGCCCAGCAGGTGCACTTCATCGCGGGTGGCCTGGTAGTTGACGAGGATGCCGTCCTTGACCAGGTCCCAGCGCTTGGTCTTGACCCCTTCGTCGTCGTAGCCCACCGCACCCAGGCTGCCCGGGGCGGTCTTGTCGGCAAAGAAGTTGACCCGCTCGCTGCCCCAGCGGTAGCCGGCGTCGCGCTTGTCCAGCGTGGCGAAGCTGGTGCCGGCGTAGTTGGCCTCGTAGCCGAGCACGCGGTCCAGTTCCAGCGGGTGGCCGACGTTCTCGTGGATGGTCAGGAACAGGTTGGACGGGTCCAGTACCAGGTCGTACTTGCCCGGCTTGACCGACGGTGCCTTGAGCTTCTCGCGGGCGTGGCGGGCGGCGGCGATGGCATCCTCCACCGGATCGTACGAGTCACGGTAGGCGGTGATCCCGCCGGGCAGCTGGATCTTGCCGCTGGCGTCGCCATCCAGGAATTCATAGCCCATGCCCATCGGCGAAGACAGCCCGGCGCGGGTACGGAACTTGCCGGTGCCCTTGTCGATGGCGGTGGCGGTGAACGGCAGCCAGATGCGGTGCACGTCCTGGTCGATGAACGAGCCATCGCTGGAGGCGAAGTACTTCTGCTCGTTGACCAGGAACAGGGTGGAGTTGATGAAGTCGGCGCCGGCATTGGTCGCGGCCGCATTCAGGCTCAGCAGCAGCTCGACCTTGTCCTTGATCGGCACCGCCATGGCGTTCTTGCGGATCGGCGTCTTCCAGCTCACATCGCCCACCCCCTTGACCGGCGCCAGCTGTACCGGGCGGGTCTGGATGGTGGCGTTGGCACGGGCGATGGCGGCGGCCTGCTCCACCGTGGCCAGGATCGCGGCCGGGGTCTGCTGGTGGGTGGCGGCAAAGCCCCACGCCCCATTGACGATGACCCGGATGCCGATCCCGGACGATTCGCTGTTGGTGACGTTCTGCACCCGCGCCTCGCGGGTGATCACCGCCTGGTTGAGGTAGCGGCCGATGCGGACGTCGCAGTAGCTGGCCCCGGCCCGTTTGGCGGCAGCCAGTGCGGCCTCGGCCAGTGCCTTGTTGCGGACCGCGTTGGCCGGCTCGAGCAGCTGCTCGGCGGCGATCAGGCGGGCGTGCGGCACCATCAGGCCCGCCAGGCCCATGCCAGACAGCGTCAAAAACTCACGGCGTTGCACAGCGTTCGATTCCCCGGGAACGATCAGCCTTCGACTGTCGTTTGCGACCCGGTGCTGGCACAAGTGACTGCGGTCATGGTTGGATGTGCGCTGATCCGACATTTCCGAACGTCATGAGCCAACAACGCTGGTCCGAGGCCTGCGAGCGCAACCGCGACCCGATCCTGGCGGTACTGCGCCGCCTGCTGCAGGACCGCCAGCGCGTGCTGGAGATCGGCAGCGGCACCGGCCAGCATGCCGAATACTTCGCCGCCCAGCTGCCGCACCTGCAGTGGCAGGCCAGCGACCATCCGGACTACCTGCCGGGTATCGCCGAGCGCCTGGCCGAGGCGGGGCTGCCCAACGCACCGGCGCCGTGGCCGCTGCAGGCGGTGTTGGCGCCGGTGCCGGGCCTGGCCCCACTGCCGGAGGCCCCGCTGGGTTTCGGTGCGGTGTTCAGCGCCAACACCCTGCACATCATGAGCTGGCCGCACGTGCAGGCACTATTCGCCGGGCTGCCGGCGGTGATGGCCGACGATGCGCTGCTGTGCGTGTATGGCCCATTCAATTACAACGGTAACTACAGCAGCGAAAGCAACCGGGAATTTGATGGGTGGCTGAAGGCGCGGGACCCGGCGTCGGGCATCCGGGATGCCGAAGCGGTGGATGCGCTGGCCGCAGCGCAGGGCTTGCGGCTGGTTGACGATGTGGCGATGCCGGCCAACAACCGGCTGCGTATCTGGCGGCGCTGACACGCAGGCCGGGCCGGCGCGGACACGCATGGCGTGTCCCTACGTTGGTTACCGCGCAAACCCGCCCAGCGCTGGCTCCGGGGCCTGCTGCGGGGCGGCGTGCTGCAACTGAAATGCCTGCTGCTGCTCGATCTCACTGGCGGCAGCCTCCAGTTTCTGGTCCGACACCGCTACCGGCGTCTGCTTGGCCAGTTCGATATCAAACGGCACCCGCTGCTGGTCGTGCGGTCCGCTCCCGTGCTGGACAAGGAAGGCGTAGCCCTTAGACCCGAAGACAACGTCATCGACGCGGGAGATCTCGCTCTTCTGCAGCGGGCCGGCGTTGCTGCCGGGATACAACGCCTGGCGTGTTTCCCGGTTATCCATGGCGCAGGCCAGCGCCGAGCGGCAGAACTGTTCCCGTTCCAGCCCGTTCGCGAAGCTGACCTGCCCCTTGTCCTCGGCGGTCTGCACGCCTTCCCGGATGCGGGCCAGCGTGGGGTTGTCCACGTGCCCGGGGACGTCCGGCGCCTTCCGCTGATCGCGCTGCGCGGCCAGCTCCACCAGCGCCTGAAGCTGCGCCTGTTCCACCGGATCGGGCTGGATGGAACGGTGTTCGAACCGCGCCGCCAGCGCCTGGTCAATCGGCTCGGAGTCGTTGCACGGATCGACGATCTTGCAGTTGGCCAGTGCATCACGCAGATTGCGCTCGCCGTCGCGGTCGATCTTCAAGCCATACAGCGCGGTCGCGCCGCCGGCCTGGTACAGCGTCATCGTATCGAGGTCCATCGGCACGGCGCGCTTCTCGAACAGCGGCTGGTCCCGCAACGTGTTCAGATAATCGATGGCGGCATTGCCGGTCAGGATCTCCAGGCCTGCATCGCGGTTCCCGCCGCCCACGTTGGAATGGCCACCTGGCGCGGCGACGTTGATCGCGCGCCCATCCGGCGTCATCCCGGGATCGTTGATGGCCTGGTGCGGAAACAGCTCGCGCTGCTCATGGGCGGCCATGATCGCCACGCGCGAGATCACGCTCGGTGGCAGGCGCGCGTCGAAGTTGGCGGGCATGTTGGTCGCCACTGGATCCAGCAGCAGGGTGGCCTGTGCGGCCTGGCCTGGCGGCACCAGCGGTGGTAACCGGCTGATGACGCTGATGTTGCCGTTCCTGTCATGGCCAAACCCAAGGCCTTCTTCAGGAACGATGCCGTACTCATCAATCAACCGGAGCAGGCCCGCCGTCTGTACCGCGCCACGGCTGTAGCCGATGCCAACAACGCGGATTTCGGCTTGAGGATCATTGTTGACCCAAGCACTAGCCTGAACTGCAAGGTCGCGATACGCGCTCTTTATTCCATCCTCCCATGAGTACGCAATCAAACCGTCGAACGCCCGGCCAACGGCATTGCTCTGGGTCCCGATGCCTTGCGAGTAGTGGGAGCCGATTCGATTTCCTGCGTCCTTCTCCAGACGATCTGCTTGTTCAAATAACAGTCCAACTGTAGTTGGTGCCCCCAGTCGGGTTTTGTTGAGGTCCTGACCAGTGCCATCGAGAAAGGCCAGATACAGGTACTCGTGAGAAGCATTGCCGCGCTGCAAGACAGGAACCGAGAGTTGCTCCAACTCCTGTCGTAATGCCTGCTCCATTTGAAGATCACCGGCGGTAGCCGGCCGGCTGCCGCCCTTGGAACTCACCTTCCCCATGGCAAAACTCCCTTTGCTCAGTAGCTGTATGTCTTCACCAGAACAAGATCGCGACGCGAGATGCTATGTTGATTTCCGGGCTTCTGAAGGTGCTTCGTTGGTACAGAAGCCCTCATGTAAACGCGGATGACACGATCATTGACCTCTAGGAGAATCGAAGGCGGGCTCTCGTTCCTTCCATCAGGAAGGTCAGCAACCTCCTCTTTAGGAACAAAATGCCGGATGAGTTCATCCTTGAAGATGCCTCCGATATCAATCTCGGCTTCGAGTGAAGTGCCATCCTTGGAAACCCAGGAAACTTTTGCGGCGGGTGGGAAATTCCTGATTCCACCGTGCCCGCCCATCCAACCTTCAAGGTAGTCGGTTCCGTACGTTGAGGCAGGCGGCGAGGGTCGAGCGTCACCGTGGCGCAGGTTGTCGTACACAACTTCACACTCACGAGTGTCGTAGCAGCGAGCGCTGAAGCTGTGCTTCTCAAACCGCAGCGGCCATTCCACCGGCTTGTAGTTCATCTTCGCCGAGATGGCGGGATCGCCTTCGGACACCAGCTCACCGCTGGTCACGACCGGAGGGTCGGGGTAGGTATAGCGTGCACCGTGCATTGGCTTGCTCTCCTCAATCTCCGTGGGCTGGGACGTTGCCGCCCCGGGCGTTGCACAAGCAGCCAGCGCGAGGCTTGCGACAGCGGCGACCTGCAGGGGCATCTTCGGCATGTCAGCTTCCTTGTCTTTGCGCCCTTAGGGCATCGGTGTTTCCCGCAACAGGGCGTGCGGCTTGCGCTTGTGCAGCGTCGGCGGGTCACCTGGCAGGCGTGATGCAAGTGTAGCCTCAGTGTGGGCCGTGACAGGAGCAGCATTGCGCCGCCGTGGTGCAACGTGGAATGAGTGGCACACTTTCGGTGTGCCGGATCCGTGCGACACAGCGGCGGCGGGCGGTAGAGCGGACCGTTGGTCCGCTGCCTTTTGCGGGATGCGGGAAATCGCGAACGCGGGCGGCAGCGCGCTTCGCGCGCAGCGGACCAACGGTCCGCTCTACCCTGGGGGTGCGCGTACGTTCCGGGTGTCAGGGCGATGCGGTCGAAAACGCATCGCCCTGCTACGCAGGGTCAGCGATTACGCCACCTGCACGATATGCAGTGCCTTCGGGTTGCGCCACTGCGCCAGCAGCACCGCTTCACGCGCCTTGGCCTTGTGCAGGTGCGCTTCCTTTACATGCCCATAGCCGCGGATATGTTCCGGAATGCTGGCAATCTCGACCGCCAACGCAACGCGGTCATCGCTCAACCCTTCCAGCAGCAGTGCCACGGTCTGTTCGTAATCGGCAATCAGCTGGCGCTCGCCCCGGCGCTCTTCGGTGCGGCCGAAGATGTCGAACGTGCCACCGCGCAGGAACTTAAGCTTGGCCAGCAGCCCGAACGCCTTGAGCATCCACGGCCCGTATTCCTGCTTGATCAGGCGGCCCTGTTCGTCCTTCTTCGCGAACAGCGGCGGGGCCAGGTGGAAGTGCACCTGGAAATCGCCCTCGAACTGCTGCTGCAGGCGGCGCTGGAAATCGCCGCTGGTGTACAGGCGCGCCACTTCGTACTCGTCCTTGTAGGCCATGAGCTTGAAGTAGTAACGCGCCACGGTTTCGGTCAGCGCGGTGCTGCCGGCCTTGTCCCACTCCGCCGTGCGCACGCGGTCGACCAGCGCCCGGTAGCGCGCGGCATAGGCCGCGTCCTGGTACTCGGTGAGGAAGCGCACCCGGCGTTCCACCAGCTCATCCAGCGAACGCGACAGGCGCTCGTCATCCAGCGGCAGGAACGCCACGTCGCTGCCGCCGCCATGCCCGGGCAGGCCGCGCAGTTCGCGCTCGTCGCCGGTTTCGCGCGGTGCGGCGGTGGCGCCCCATTCGTTGCCTTCCCACTCGCCCGGCGGCAGGTCGTGGAGCGGGCCCGGGGTGCGCTCGGCATCGGTATGGCCGTTGCGGACCAGACCGGCGGCCTGCTGCACCGCCTGCGGATCCACGGCGGCCAGCCGGCCCCACGCGAATGCCTGCTGGTTCATCGCGACTGCTGCGCCATTGAGCTCGACCGCGCGCATCAGCGCCTCGAACGAGATCGGCACCAACCCCTGCTGCCAGGCGTAGCCCAGGATGAACAGGTTGGAGGCAATCGCATCGCCGAGCAGCGCGGTGGCCAGCTGGGTGGCATCCAGCAGCAGCGGGTCGCGGCCGCCAAGCGCCACGCGGATGCCGGCAATGATGTCGGCCGCCGGGAACTGCATGTCCGGGCGGGTGGTGAAGGTGCCCGGCATGGCTTCATAGGTGTTGAGCACCACCTGCGAGCGCTCGGCGCGCACCTTCGACAGCGCCCAGTAATCGTTGACCACCACCATGTCGCAGCCCACCACCAGGTCGGCTTCGCCGGCGGCGATGCGCACCGCATGGATGTCTTCCGGACGCTTGGCGATGCGGATATGGGTGGTGACCGCGCCGCCCTTCTGGGCCAGTCCGGTCTGGTCGAGCACGCTGGCACCCTTGCCTTCCAGGTGCCCGGCCATGCCCAGCAGCGCGCCAATGGTCACCACGCCGGTGCCACCCACGCCGGTGATCAGAATGTTCCAGGGCTGCTCGAGCGTGCTGCGGAAGGTCGGCGCGGGCAGGTTGTCGAGCAGGCTGCTGCGCTCGCTGCGCGAGCCCTTGCGCAGCGTGCCGCCGTGCACGGTGACGAAGCTGGGGCAGAAACCGGTGGTGCAGGAATAGTCCTTGTTGCAGTTGGACTGGTCGATATCGCGCTTGCGCCCGAATTCGGTTTCCTTCGGCAGCACCGACACGCAGAAGCTCTTCTGGCCGCAGTCGCCGCAGCCCTCGCACACCAGTGAATTGACCACCACGCGCTTGGGCGGGTCGACCAGCTTGCCGCGCTTGCGCCGGCGGCGCTTCTCGGTGGCGCAGGTCTGTTCGTAGATCAGGATGCTGGTGCCCTTCACTTCGCGCAGCTGCTTCTGTACCGCATCCAGCTCGGCGCGGTCATGGAATTCCACGCCCTCGGGGAACAGCTCGCGCTTGTTCCACTTGCCGATCTCATCGCTCACCAGCACGATCGTCTGCACGCCTTCGGCGCGCATCTGGTGGGCGATCTGCGGCACGGTCAGGGTGCCGTCCACCGGCTGGCCGCCGGTCATGGCCACCGCGTCGTTGTAGAGGATCTTGTAGGTGATGTTGACCCCGGCGGCAATCGCCTGGCGGATCGCCAGCGAGCCACTGTGGAAATAGGTGCCATCGCCCAGGTTCTGGAACACGTGTTCGGTATCGGTGAACGCGGCTTGGCCGGCCCACGTCACGCCTTCCCCGCCCATGTGGGTGAAGGTGTCGGTGCTGCGGTCCATCCAGGTGACCATGTAATGGCACCCGATCCCGCCCAGCGCACGCGAGCCTTCCGGCACGCGGGTGGAGGTGTTGTGCGGGCAGCCCGAGCAGTAATGCGGCACGCGCGGGAAACTGGCGCGCGGCAGTGCCAGTTCGGCCTCCTTGGCATCCATCCAGCGCAGGCGCTGTTCAATGGAGTCATTGGTGAAGAAGCGCTGGATGCGGCGGCCGATCACGCCGGCAATGGTGGCCGGGGTGAGTTCGTTGGTGGACGGCAGGATCCACTGGCCGGCTTCGTCGTACTTGCCGACGATGGACGGGCGCTGGCCCCAGCTGGCCGGCCAGTTGTAGAACTGCTCCTTCATCTGGCGCTCGATGAAGGCCCGCTTCTCCTCCACCACCACGATGTCTTCCAGCCCCTGGGCGAAGCGCGCGATGCCTTCCGGTTCCAGCGGCCAGGTCATGCCGACCTTGTACACGCGGATGCCGATGTCGGCGCAGGCGCGCTCGTCCAGGCCCAGGTACTCCAGCGCCTGCAGCACGTCCAGGTAGCTCTTGCCGGTGGTGACGATACCCAGCCGCGCGCGCGGCGAATCCATCACCACCCGGTCGATGCCATTGGCCCGCGCGAACGCCTGGGCGGCCTTGACCGCATAGCGGTGCAGGCGCATCTCTTGGTCCAGCGGCGGGTCCGGCCAGCGGATGTTGAGCCCGCCGGCGGGCATTTCGAAGTCTTCCGGCAGCACGATCCGGCGCGCGAACGGGTCCACCTGCACCGACGCGGACGATTCCACCGTCTCGGCGATGGTCTTGAAGCCGATCCAGCGCCCGGTGTAACGGCTCATGGCCCAGCCGAGCAGGCCCATGTCCAGGATGTCCTGCACGCCGGCCGGGTTGAGCACCGGCATCATCGCGCTGACGAATTCATCCTCGCTGCCGTGCGGCAGGGTGGAGCTGCGGCAGGCGTGGTCGTCGGCGGCCAGCGCCAGCACGCCACCGTGCACGGACGTACCCGCCGCATTGGCGTGCTTGAACACATCGCCGCAGCGGTCCACGCCGGGGCCCTTGCCGTACCACATGCCGTACACGCCCTGGACCCTGGCCCCGGGGAACAGGTTGGTCTGCTGGGTACCCCAGACCATGGTCGCGCCCAGGTCCTCGTTGAGGCCGGGGGTGAACTTCACCTTCGCCGCCTCCAGGTGCTGGCGGGCGCGCCACAGTTCCAGGTCGAAGCCGCCCAACGGGCTGCCGCGGTAGCCGCTGATGAAGCCGGCGGTGTCCAGCCCGGCGGCCTGGTCGCGCAGCCGCTGCATCAGCGGCAGGCGTACCAGTGCCTGCACCCCGCTCAGGTAAATGCGGCCATCGGTACGGGTGTACTTGTGGTCCAGCGTGTAGCTGTCGTCCAGCGGCCCGGCAGGCAGGTTGGCGGACGAAGGCGAGGTGATTTCGGCGGTACTGGTCATGGCTGGCCCGTGCTGACGGCTGGCACGGCCACCGCGAGGGCGGCCGGAAAGGGCGGAATTGTATCAGCCGGGCATTTTCTGGCCTTCGGGACTCGCACCGCGGGCGAGCTGCGGTTAGGATCGGGGAGGGAGGTTGTTGTGACAACCTGGGGGAGTTTGTATGGCAGTGGCAAGAAAGATGCTGACCGGCATGGTGCTGGCGGCGGGGATGACCGTGTTCGGGGCGGCAGCGCAATCGTTGCCGGCATTGCAGGAGTTCTACTTCGATGACGACGTGGCTGCGGTCACGCCCGTGGTCGTGCCGGCCGACAGCAGCGATGTCGTCGACCAGCTGATGAAACAACGCGAACGTGGCCGCAAGGCGCTGGAAGCCACCGTGCAGCTGGCCAGCGTGGCCTATGCACAGGGCCGCCCGGAGCTGGGCCGTGAGCTGTACGCCGATGCGGAAAAGAATGCGCCGGGTACCTCGGTGCCGGGCCGCATGGTGCGCTGGAACCATGGCTGGGATCTGTTCCGCCAGGGTGACGCCGAGGCGGCCCTGGTGCAGTGGCACAGCGCCCAGCAGGGTCTGCGCGGCAACGCATCGTGGGTGCCGCAGACCTACGCGCTGGCGTTGTGGACGCTGGGTCGCAAGGACGAAGCGGTGAAGTGGTACGCCGCCGCCGTGCGCACCGAGCCGCAGCGTTGGAGCACCAGCGACGGCTACGCGCAGGCACTGCCGGGCTGGCGTGACAGTGA
The DNA here is from genome assembly GCF_037203925.1 of Stenotrophomonas sp. CCNWLW57. NCBI lineage: Bacteria > Pseudomonadati > Pseudomonadota > Gammaproteobacteria > Lysobacterales > Lysobacteraceae > Stenotrophomonas > Stenotrophomonas sp. CCNWLW57. The sequence continues at coordinate 151,937 of NZ_JBBCBJ010000006.1, read as the reverse complement.
ACGTGCCACCTTGGCCGAAGTGCAGCAGGCCTGGGCGGCGCAGCCGCCGGCGTGGCCGTAACACCCGCAGGTTAGCCGGCTTCGACCCTGCTCGAAGCCGGTCGCCGCACCGTGCTGGAGCGTGGTCTATTCGTCCGCGCTGACGGTACGCCCGCGTGCCCAGTCGCGCAGGCCGTTGACCTGTTCGGCCATCAGCACCGACAGCGGGCGGCTGCCGCGGATCTCGGTCATCAGCAGCTCGGTGTCCAGCGCACGTTGTTCGGCATGTGCCGCGTACAGCCCGGCCACCACGGCCTGTTCGATTTCCGCTCCAGAGAAACCATCGCTGGCCGCCGCCAGCGCCGGCAGCGCGAAATCGTCGGCATTGAGCGTGCGCCGGCCCAGGTGCAGCCGCAGCAGCTCCACCCGGGTGTTGGCATCGGGCAGGTCGACGAAGAAGATCTCGTCGAAGCGGCCTTTGCGCAGCAGCTCCGGCGGCAGTTCATGCACCTGGTTGGCGGTGGCCACGATGAACACCTGGCTCTTGCGCTCGGCCAGCCAGGTCAGCAGGTGACCCAGCACGCGCCGGGACACGCCGCCGTCCTCGCCACCACTGGCCAGGCCCTTCTCGATCTCGTCGATCCACAGCACGCACGGCGCCAGCTGCTCGGCCGAGGCCAGCGCCTCGCGCAGGTTCTTCTCGGTTTCGCCGTGGAACTTGTCGTACAGGCTGCCGAAGTCCAGGCGCAGCAGCGGCACCCCGAAGCCGGCGGCGGTGGCTTTGGCCAGCATCGATTTGCCGCAGCCCTGCACGCCCAGCAGCAGCATGCCCTTGGGCGGGTCCAGCCCGGCCGGGCCCTGGCCGCCCAGGAACACCGGGCGACGCTGGTTGACCCAGCGCTTGAGCCGGTTGGCCCCGGCCACGTCGGCGAAGCGGGTGGTGTCGTATTCGTAATGCAGGTGCCCGGCGCGGTTGAGCAGCTCGAACTTCAGCTTCGCCAGCTGCGGCAGGTCGTCCTGGCTGATCGCACCGTCGGCGAAGATCAGCTGGCGGGCGATCCGCCGTGCATCCACCAGGCTCAGCCCACGCAGGTTGTGCAGGATCTTCTTGACCGCATCGTTGTCCACTTCGACCCGGCGGCCGCCGTTCTCTCGCGCATAGGCGGCCACTTCCTCGCGCAGCATCTTGAGCAGCGCGTTGGGGTCGGGCAGGCGCGGGTTGAAGCGGGTGGCCAGCGCCTCCAGCTCGGCCGGCAGCTCCACCTTGGCGCCGATCAGCACCAGTACGTGGGCCTCGCAGTGGCGGCGCTGGATCAGGTCGCGCAGCGCGCGCTGGTGGCTGGCATAGCCCAGGTAGGGGTGGAAATCGAGAAGCAGGTAGATGCCGCGCTGGTCGGCCTGGCGGATCATCTGCAGGGCCGAACTGGCATCGGGCGGGCCGACCGCGTCGTCCTCGCGGTCCATGTCGATCCGGCGCAGCCCTTCGGTGATGGACCAGCGGTGCAGGGCCCGCCAGACATGCATCAGGGTCTGCCGGAACAGCTCCACCACACGACCCTCGTCCTGGGTCTCGATCACGATCAGCGGGGTATTGGCGCGGATCAACGCGCTGAGGTCCTGTAACTCGCTCATGCCGGCATGCAGTCCATTGGATCGCGCACGATAGCAAAGCGGCGCGGGATGCAGGAGGTTCAGCCGCGCGACTATCTCCATCACGGAGGGCGGTGTACGCTCGGGTCACGTTCCCCGGAAGCGAGGCTGGCATGAAGACGATCCTGGTAGCCGGTTCCAAGGGTGGGGTGGGTAAATCCACCATTGCCACCCACCTGGCGGCGCAGGCCGCCCTGGCCGGCAAACGGACCGTACTGGCCGACGCCGACCCGCAAGGCTCCAGCACCCGCTGGGCAGAACGCCGTGCCGGGCTGGAAAGCGCGGTGCTGCCCATTGATGCCAGCGGCAAGCACCCGCTCAAACACGTACCTGACGATACCGAGGTGTTGGTCATCGATGCCCCCGCCGGCGCCCGGGCCGGTGAGCTGGACGCCTTCCTGGACGTGGCCGACGCGGTGGTGGTGCCGGTGCTGCCCTCGGCGCTGGACATCGAAGCCATCGTCGGCTTCCTGAACACCCTGTCCAAGGTGCCGCGCGTGCACAAGCGCAAGCTGCCGGTGGGGTTGGTGCTCAACCGCACCAAACCGTGGACCCAGACCTCCCGCCAGGCCGAGCAGATGCTGGAGGAGTGGCCGTACCCGGTCGTTGCCAAGCTGCGCGATACACAAGCCTACGTGGTCATGACCGGCCTGGGCCGAAGCATGTTCGATTACCGCTCCGCGCAGGTGCGCGAGCACCAGAGTGACTGGGAGCCACTGTTGAAGTGGTTGAAGATTGCCTGAGCCAGAAGAGAGCCTTATGCGAGAACTGATCCTGCTGCGCCACGCCCATGCCGAACCTGCGGGTACCGGTCAGGCCGACCTTGACCGGCCGTTGTCGTCGACCGGGCTGGCCGAAGCCGAAGCCGCCGGCAAATGGCTGAAAGAAAACAACCTGCTGCCCGACTGCGTGCTGTATTCACCCGCGCGGCGTACCCGCGAGACCCTTGAAGCGGTGCTGGGCGTCATCGGCAACGTCGAAAAGCGCTTGGACGACGGGATTTACGAGGCGACGCCCGGTGCATTGGCCGCCCTGGTCGATGACCGCAGGGACGTGGATCGGCTGCTGGTGGTCGGGCACAACCCCGCACTGGAACAACTGGTGGCGCTGATGAGCGACGGCAGCAGCAGTGAATACCGCGGCATGGCCCCGGGCGGAATAGCGGTACTGCAGATTCCCAGAGACACAGCCATCGAGCCCGGCGTTGCCAGCCTGACCGCGTTCTGGTGGCCGTAAGCCGTGACAGCAGTACGAACCCTGTTGTGCTGTCTGCTCGGGCTGGCGGCGGGGGCGGCGCGTGCCGAACCCCCGGTGACGGCCCTGCCCCCGGCCCAGGCCGCACCCAGGCACGTGATGGAACTGGATACGGCGCGTTCGCGCCTGGGCTTCGAGATCCGCACCCGGCTGGGCCAGCGTATCGAAGGGGTGTTCCCGCGCTTTGAAGGCCGCATCGACGTGCTGGCCGATGGCCGCCACCAGGTCCACCTGCGCATGTTCACCGGCTACGTGGAGATTCCCGGCAAGGACCGCTACACCGGCTGGATGCGGGGCGAGGAGTTCTTCGACGCCGGGCGCTACCCGGTGGTCGAGTTCGATTCGGTGCCCTACGACCCGCAGCTGGTCGAAAAGGGCGGCGGCATCCATGGCCGGCTGATCCTGCGCGGGGTATCCCACCCCGAGACCCTGCAGGTTGAAGCGGCGTCCTGCCCCCGGGCCGGGTATGATTGCGATGTGGTCAGCCGCGGTACCGTCCAGCGTGGCCGGTATGGAATGGACAGCTGGCAGCTAGCCCTGAGTGATCGAGTGACCTTCGTCCTGCGTGCGCGTCTCAACGAGGCGCTGAAACCGTGAATCCCCTGCTGCGGGTGATCGTGCTGGCAATCCTGTTGCTGGGCAGCGGCTGTGCGTCGCTGTCCAACGCGCAGCGCGAGCGCGCGGCCGGCATTGCGGCGCAGGCGCGTTCCCAGACGGTGGATTGCGACCAGCCCGACCGCTGCGCGCTCGATTCGCCGTTGCGCGCCCTGGGCGGGCAGGCCTTCAGCGAATCCACCGAAGCGGCGCCTCGCCATTACGCCACCATCCTGGACGAGGGCGAAACCGCGCTGGTGGCGCGCATCAACCTGATCCGCAGCGCCACCCGCAGCATCGACCTGCAGACCTACATCTTCGACAAGGACGACAGCGCCCGGCTGGTGCTGGACGAACTGCTGGCCGCCGCCCGGCGCGGCGTGAAGGTGCGGGTGCTGATCGACCAGCTCTCGGCGATCTCCGACCTGGAGATCCTGGCCGCGCTGGCCAGCAGCCACCAGAATTTCGAAATACGCGTCTACAACCCGACGTTCGGCAAGGCGCGGCTGAACTACGCCGATTACGCCGGCAGCGTGATCTGCTGTTTCCGCCGCTTCAACCAGCGCATGCACAACAAGCTGCTGGTGATCGACGATGCGCTGGGCGTGGTGGGCGGGCGCAATTACCAGGACGACTATTACGACTGGGACAGCGAATACAACTTCCGCGACCGCGACGTACTGCTGGCCGGCCCCGAAGCGCGCGGCATGGCAGCCAACTTCGATGCGTTCTGGCGGGCCCAGCGCAGCGTGCCGGCCGAGCGCCTGAACGATGTGGGCAATACCCTGCTCAAGCAGGGCGCCCCGGCCATGCCGCCGGCCGACTACCGCCGCCCGGCGCGGGTGGAACAGGTGATCGATGAGGCGATCGACCCGGCCTACATCCAGCGCATGTTCGTCGATACCGCGCTGCCGGTGCGCTCGGTCCGCTATGTGGCCGACCTGCCGCGCAAGCACCGCCGCGAGCGTGCCAGCCAGCCGGCCAACGGCCAGCACGTGACTGAGCCGCAGCTGGATTCGTTGATTGCCGGCGCGCAGAGCGAAGTGCTGCTGCAGACCCCGTACCTGGTGCTGTCCAAGCCGGCGCGCAAGTTGTTCGAGGCACTGCGCAAGCGCGAACAACCGCCGCGCATCGTGGTCTCCACCAACAGCCTGGCCGCCACCGACAACCCGATCGTCTACGCGCTGTCCTATAAGTACAAGCGCCGCAACATGCGCGAGCTGGGCTTCAACATCTACGAATTCAAGCCGTTCCCGCTGGATGCGCCGGTCGACTACCGCAACCTGGTGCCGGCCCCGCTGGGCACCACGCCCAGCACCGACAGCGGGCGCAGCAGCCTGTTGGGTGGCAGCGCGGCCGGCAGCAACGCGCGCAGCAGCGGCAGCAACCGGCGCAGGGCGGACACCGCGGGCGCCACCGCACCGCCCGTGGCGCAGGAAGACGCCGGCACCGTGCCAGCCACCGACGACGCCGGCGACCGCCCGCAGCCCACCCCCGGCCCGGCCGCGCGCCGCCGTACCGACGGCAGCGTGGTGGAGCGCCGCGTGCTGCGTGCCGAAACCCGGCCCTCGTTCCTGGGCACCAAGGCGGTGAACAAGCCGCTGCCGGTGACCCGCAGCGGCGCGCGCATGGGCCTGCACGCCAAATCGCTGGTGGTGGACCGCCGCATCGGCGTGATCGGCACCCACAACTTCGACCCGCGTAGCGAGAACTACAACACCGAAGGCGCGGTCATCATCGATGACCCGGCGTTTGCCGAAGCGCTGGCGCAGAGCATCCTGCGCGACATCCACCCGGAGAACTCCTGGGTGGTGGCGCCGCGGACCAAGCCGCCGGTGCTGTCGGGCCTGAACTACAGCGTGGGCAAGGCCTCCGAAGCACTGCCGGTGCTCGATTTCTGGCCGTGGCGTTACGCCACCGATTACGAATTCCAGCCCGGCCCGGAATGCCCGGAGCCGCTGCGCCGCCAGGACCCGGACTTCCACCGCTGCTATGTGGCCGTGGGCGATTTCCCCGAGGTCAACGTCGGCCCGAAGTGGCTGCTGGTGCGCATGCTCACCGCGTTCGGCGCCGGCCTGGTGCCCATCCTGTAATTACTCTTCGTTCCAAGGAAGCAGCGCATGTCCCAGGTATTCCGCGAGCCGGTTTCGATCGAGGCGCTCAACGCGCTCAGCCGCAACACCCTGATCGAACACCTTGGCATCGTCTTTACCGCCGCCGGTGACGACTGGGTCCAGGCCACCATGCCGGTCGACGCGCGCACCCGCCAGCCTTACGGCATCCTGCACGGGGGCGCCTCGGTGGTGCTGGCCGAAACCCTGGGCAGCAGCGCCGGCAACCTGTGCGTGGATACCCGCGAACAGGTCTGCGTGGGCCTGGAGATCAACGCCAACCACATCCGCGCCCAGCGCGGTGGCACCGTTACCGGTACCGCGCGGGCCGTGCACGTGGGCCGCAGCACCCACGTGTGGGACATCCGCATCGAAGACGAGGCCGGCAAGCTGGTCTGCACCTCGCGGCTGACCCTGGCCGTGGTCCCGGCAGTCCGCCCGGGCTGAGCCCGGCTTGACCTGCTGTGGCGGATGGCCCGCCACGCTGGCAGACCCCGCAGCGCTCGGGTATCGTTCGCGGATGACTTCCCCCCCTTCGGCCTCGCGTGGCGGCGTGGCGCGTGTGTGCCGTTACCTGTACCGCGTTCCCCTGCTGCTGGTCCACCTGCTGCTGTTCCTTCCGCTGCTCCTGGTCGGCATGCTGCCGCCGTGGGGCAACCTGCGCGTGGGCGGGCGTACGCTGGAGCACCTGCTGGTCAATGCCTGGTCGGGCGGGTTGATGTGGATCTTCGGCTTCCGCCTGCACCGCATCGGCACGCCGTTGCCGGGCGCGGTGCTGTTCGTGGCCAACCACGTCAGCTGGGTGGACATCTCCATGCTGCACAGCCAGCGCATGATGGGCTTCGTGGCCAAGCGCGAAATCGCCGGTTGGCCGGTGGTCGGCTGGCTGGCCGCACGCGGGCAGACCATCTTCCACCAGCGTGGCAGCACCGAATCGCTGGGCGGAGTGATGCAGCTGATGGTCGAGCGCCTGCAGCAAGGCAAGGCCGTGGGCGTGTTCCCGGAAGGGCGCACCCGCGGTGGCCATGAAGTGGGCCCGTTCCACGCCCGCATCTTCCAGGCCGCAGTGGAAACCCAGGTGCCGGTACAGCCGGTGGCGCTGCGCTACGGCGTGCGCGGCGACGCGCAGACCGTGGTCGCGTTCGGCGAACGCGAAAGCTTCTTCGCCAACTTCCTTCGCCTGCTGGGGGAACCGGCACGGCGGGCCGAGGTGCACTTCCTCGCGCCCATTGGCACCCATGACCTGGAAGGCCGTCGCCGCATCGCGGAAACCTCGCGTGCGCGCATCGTGGCGGCCATGAACGCCCAATAGCGCGATGCTGACCGCTGCCGACTACTGTCCGCCGCGTTGGCTGCGCAACCCGCACCTGCAGTCGATGCTCAGCTCCAGCCGCATGCGCATGCAGCGCGGCCTGGTGCTGCTGGCCGCCACCGGCGCGCTCACCGAAGAGCTGATCCTGGATGGCGGCGAAGGCGTGCGCCTGCAGGGCTGGCACAGCCGCATCGAAGGCCGTGAGCCGGTCGGCATGGCGCTGCTGCTGCATGGCTGGGAAGGCAGTTCCGAATCCAGCTACATGCGCATGACCGCCGCGCGCATGCTCGAGGCCGGCTACGACGTGGTGCGCCTGAACTTCCGCGACCACGGCAACACCCACCACCTCAACCCCGGCATCTTCCACTCCAACCGCATCGACGAAGTGGTGCAGGCCGCCGGCGACATTGCCCGGCGCTGGCCGCAGCTGCCGCTGGTGGCGGCCGGCTACTCGCTGGGCGGCAATTTCGTGCTGCGGCTGGCGCTGCGCGCGCCGTCGGCCGGGGTGCCGCTGCGGCGGGTGGCCTCGGTCTGCCCGGTGCTGGACCCGGCGATCACCATGGAAAGCATCGAAAACGGCCCGGCGATGTACGACTGGTACTTCCGCCGCAAATGGGCCGGCTCGCTGCGCCGCAAGCGCGACCTGTTCCCCGAGCTGAGCGACTGGGACGACCGCGTGCTGAAGCTGGACATCCGCGCGCTGACCGCCTGGCTGGTGGAACACCACACCGAATTCGGCACCCTGCAGGCTTATTTCGACGGCTATTCCATCGCCGGCGACCGCCTGTCGGGGCTGGAAGTGCCGGCCGACATCCTGATGGCCCAGGACGACCCGGTGATTCCCTACGCCACCTTCCACGGCTGGCGCCTGCCGGCCCATGCCCGGCTGGAAATCGCCCCATGGGGCGGCCACTGCGGGTTCCTGGAAAACTGGCGCGGCGATGGCTTCTCCGAACGCTGGGTGGCCCAGCGGCTGAGCCTGGAAGCGCTGCGCTGAGGGACGACCCGGCGCGCCGGCGCCGGTGTTCTACAATCGGGGTTTGACCCCAAGCCGGACCGTCATGCAAGACACTATTCTCCAAGCCCTGCGCCGCAACGCAGTGGAAGAAGCCGCGCAGCTGGCGCGCGAATGGATCCAGGCCGAGCCGGAGCAGCCGCAGGCGCACCGCTGGCTGGCCCTGGCGCTGCAGCAGCAGGGCCAGCACGACGCAGCACTGGCCAGCCTGCAGCGCGGGCTGGAGCTGGCCCCGGACAACGCCGAACTGCATCTGCAGCACGCCGGCCTGCTGCTGGCGCTGCGCCAGTTCGACGCCGCCAACAGCGCGCTGGACCGCACCGCAGAGCTCAATCCCAACGAACTGTCGGCCTACCTGATGCAGGCCCACCTGGCGTTGTCGCGCAACGATGTGGACGAGGCCGAGCGGATCACCCGCACCGCCGCGCGCGTCGAGGAAGACAACGCCGAAGTGGTGGCGCTGCAGGGCATGATCGCGCTGCGCCGCAATGATGCCGACCGTGCGCTGGCGCTGCTCTCGGCCGCCAGCCAGGCGCTGCCCAACGATGCACGTATCCTCTATGCGCTGGGCTTTGCCTACCTGGGCAAGGATCTGTTGGCGTTTGCCGAACAGGCCTTCCGCCGCGTGCTGGAGATCAACCCGGCCATCACTTCGCTGCAGGGCCTGCTGGTGCAGCTGGCCCTGCGCCAGGGCAATACCGAAAACGCCGCCGCCATCGTGGGCCAGGTGCTGGCCCAGCCCGAGACCGACACCCCGGCGATGCGCCGCCTGGCCGGCGAGCTGGCCCTGCAGTCGGGCCAGCCGCTGCAGGCGCTGGAACACCTGCTGCCGGTGCTGGAACAGTGGCCGGCCGACCGCCAGACCCTGCAGCTGCTGCTGATGGCCTGGCAGCGCCTGGGCCGCGAGCAGCAGGCCCGCGACACCCTGGATGCCACGCTGGAAACGCACCCGCAGGAACACAACCTGTGGATGGCCCGCCTGGCCATCGAAGTGGTCGGCAGTGCCGAGGCCGCCGCCGTGGCCGATCGCTGGATCGCGGCCGTGCCGGATCACCTGCCGGCGCTGGAAGCGCGCCTGCGCCTGCACGACATGGCCGGCGATGCCGCCGCCGCGGAAGCCATTGCGCGTCGGATCATTGCGCTGGAGCCCGGCCGCAGCAGCGGTGAAATGCGCGTGGTCGAGGCCCTGCTGGCGCGTGACCCGGCGGCGGCTGTGGCGCACGTGGAGCAGCTGATCGAGCAGGTTCCGGCCGAGGCCAAGCCGGGCCTGCGCGCCTGGCTGGGCGCGGTGCAGGACCGTGCCGGTCAGCACGCCGCCGCGCTGGCCACGTGGACCAGCCTGCATTCCAACGAAGCCTCCATGCGCTTGCCGTTGCCGCCGCAGGCCAAGGCCCCGTTGAGCTGGCCGGCGCTGGGCGAGGTTGCCGCCGACGTCGGCAGTCGCCCCATGTTCGTATGGGGCGCGCCGGGTTCGGGCGTAGAGCGGGTCGTCGCCGCTATCGCGGCGGCCAGCCCGGTGGTGCGTGGCGATCGCTTCAGTCCCAACCCGCCCAATGATGCGTTCCAGAGCTACCACGCGCTGCAGGACCTCTCCACCGGCAAGCTGGCGCCGGAGCAGCTGGTGGCGCAGTGGCGCGCCGCCCTGCCCGAACGCGGCCTGGCCGATGGCAACGTGATCGACTGGCTGCTCTGGTGGGACAACGCGCTGCTGTGGGCGCTGCGCCCGCAGCTGCCCGAAGGCCGCCTGCTGCTGGTGCTGCGCGACCCGCGTGACATGCTGCTGGAGTGGCTGGCACACGGCGCACCGGCACCTTTTGCGGTGAACTCGGTGCACGAAGTGGCCGAGTGGCTGGCGCGCGCACTTGCCCAGATCGCAACGCTGCACGAGCAGGACCTGTACCCGCACGCGGTGGTGCGCGTCGACGAGATCGGCAACGACCCGGCCGCCATGGCCGAGCATCTGGGCCGCTTGTTCGGCGTGCATTTCCCGCCCGCGCAGACCCTTGGCCCGGCGCGCTTCCCGGCCGGCCACTGGCGCCAGTACAGCGAGGTCCTGTCTGCCGCGTTCGCCCAGCTCACCCCGGTTGCGGTGCGGCTTGGCTATACCGAAGCGTAAGGAGACCCTGATGAAACTCACCAGTACCCGCCTGCGCAACGGCGCGCCGATCGACAGCAGCTTCGCCGCAGGTGATGCCAACGGCTTCGCCGCCAACCGCAACCCGCCGCTGGCTTGGAGCGAGGTGCCCGAGGGCACCCGTTCGTTTGCCCTGTTGTGCATCGACCCGGACGTGCCCACGGTGCCGGAAACGGTGGGCCGCAGCGACTGCAGCGTGCCCGTCGACCAGCCACGTGCCGACTTCACCCACTGGGCGATGGCCGACATTCCGGCAGACCTGCGCGAGATCGCCGAAGGCAGCTGCAGCGATGGCTTCACCGCCAAGGGCAAGCCGCAGCCTGCCGGCCCGGCCGGTGCGCGCCAGGGCCTGAACGATTTCACAGGCTGGTTCGCCGGCAACCCGGACATGGCCGGCCAGTACCTGGGCTACGACGGCCCGTACCCGCCGTTCAACGACGCGCGCGTGCACCGTTACTTCTTCCGCCTGTTCGCGCTGGACGTGGCCACGCTCGAGCTGCCCACGCCGTTCACCGCTGCCGACGTGCACAAGGCCATGCACGGCCACGTGCTGGCCGAAGCCGCATTGCACGGCACCTACACGCTCAACCCGGCGTTGGCGTAAACCAGACGCGTGCCGAAGGGAACGGCAGGAGCTGTTCCCAACGTCGCGCAGCGACGGCCCGCAGGGTGCCCGCCAGGACGGCGGGCATACCGTTGGCCGGCCCACGCAATGCCGGTCACTTCTCGGTCGCAGACTCCACGACCATATCCAGCACATACGCCTTAGACGACGCATCGGCCGGCGGGTTGGCCACGTTGAAGCGCTTCACCCGCAGCACGTTGCGCGTGCCGGCTTCATGGGTATAGCCCTCGATCACGTCGTAGAAGTTCTCGAACGCGCCCGGCGCACCCTGCTTGATCCCCTTGTCGTCGAAGTGGATCTCACGGGTCTGCAGGCACTGCTTATCGCGGATCATCGGGTGCGGGCACGGCTTGGTCTGCGCGGCCACCTCGATGAAGATCGTCTCGCCCGGGCCGCCGAAGCGGGTTTCGGCGGTGGGCTGCGGGCTGAACACCAGCACGTCACCGCTGGCGGTGCGCAGGGTCAGCTGGCCTTCGCCGCCCAGCTCGGTCTTCAGCGCGCCTTCCAGCCGCGAACCCACCGCCTGGTCCAGCGCCATCAGCGCCTTGTCGGTGCAGGCCATCATGGTCGAAGCCATCGGCGAAACGGTCAGCGTGCCGTCGGCCAGGGTGTAGCCGCCGCCCATGCGGTTGCAGGTATTGCTCACGGCCAGGCGGCCATCGATGAAGTCCAGCGTGACCGGCTTGTCGGCGCGCGCGAACAGCGCATCGATGCGCTTGCCGGCGCTGTCGGTGGCGCTGTCGAGCACCCAGTGGTTGCCCTGCAGGCGCTGCACGTCCAGCTGCACGGCGGCCTTCTGGTCGGCGGCGGCGGTCGGGGCCGGCGCGAGGTCGTCGCGGCCGGGGCCGGCGGGGGCCTGGCTGGAGGGGTTGCTGCACGCAGCCAGCAGGGCCAGCGGCAGGATCAGCATCAGGTTGCGGGTGGTTTTCATGGACATCTCCTTGGGAACCCGGGGAATAACGTTGGAGCAGCCCGGGTGGGGTTGCGGCGGCGCGGCGCTGTTCAGTTCCCGGCAGGCAGGAACAGCAGCAGGCCCGCACCGAGTGCGATCCGGTAGAACGCAAACGCCGTGAAGCGGTGGGCCTTGATGTAGCCCAGCAGCCACTTCACTACGACGAAGCCGGTGATGACGGCGGCAACGAAGGCCACGCCCACGTCGGCCCAGTTCTCGCTGGCCAGCCTGCCGTCCTTGGCCAGTTCCATGAATGCGTAGCCACTGGCGGCGAACATGGTGGGAATACCCACCAGGAACACGAATTCAGTGGCTGCCGCGCGCCTGCTCAGGCCGAACAGCATGGCGATGAAGATTGCCGCCGCCGAGCGCGAGGTGCCCGGGAACACGCCCGCCACCACCTGCGCCAGGCCAACCAGCACCGCCACCTTCCAGGTCACCTCGTCGCGGTCGGGCAGGCGCGCGGTGCGCGCTTCCACCAGGATCATCCAGATACCACCGATGATCAGCGCCCACGCCACCGGGGTCACCGTTTCGGGCAGCTCCCAGCCGGCCAGCCGGACCGGCAGGCCCACGATCGCGGTCACCAGGAACGCGGTGCCCAGCTTGAGCACGTAATCGCGGTTGGCGCGGTCGTGCAGGCCGGTGGCCAGCGTCCACAACCGCTGGCGGAACACCAGGGTGATGGCCAGGATCGCACCGGCCTGGATCACGATGTTGAAGAAGTCCGAGCGTGCGCCCAGCCAGTGCTGGGCGATCAGCAGGTGGCCGGTGCTGGAAATCGGCAGGAATTCGGTGAGGCCTTCAAGGATGCCCAACAGCAGGGCGGAGAACAGATCGGACATCGGCGGGCAATTGCTCGAAAAATGAAGGGGTAGAGCCGGGCCGTGCCCGGCTGGTGCGGTGAAATCATAAAACATCACAACCCGCACCAAATGTGTGCATGGTGCGGCCATTGCACCGCAATGGTGCGCCGCGTTCAGCGTCCATCCGGGTGCACGCCGTGTGAAATCAATCACTTGTGCGCCACGAAAAGTTGGCACGGGGATTGCTCTATCCACACAGGCAATCACCCATCTGAGGTTTCACCGATGTCCGTGGAAAATGTTGAGAAGCTGATCAAGGACAACCAGATCGAGTTCATCGACCTGCGTTTTGTCGACATGCGCGGTGTGGAACAGCACGTCACCTTCCCGGTCAGCATCGTGGAACCGTCCCTGTTCGAAGAAGGCAAGATGTTCGACGGCAGCTCCATCGCCGGCTGGAAGGGCATCAATGAGTCCGACATGGTCCTGCTGCCGGACCCGGCCAGCGCCTACGTCGACCCGTTCTACCAGCACCCGACCCTGGTGATCAGCTGCGACATCCTCGACCCGGCCACCATGCAGCCGTACGGCCGCTGCCCGCGCGGCATCGCCAAGCGCGCCGAGGCCTACCTGAAGTCCTCCGGCATTGCCGAGCAGGCCTTCTTCGGCCCGGAGCCGGAGTTCTTCATCTTCGACTCCGTCCAGTTCGCCAACGACATGGGCAACACCTTCTTCAAGATCTCCTCCGAAGAAGCCGCCTGGAGCACCGGCGACAAGTTCGACGGCGCCAACAGCGGCTACCGTCCGGCCGTCAAGGGCGGCTACTTCCCGGTCCCGCCGACCGATTCGCTGCACGACCTGCGCGCTGAAATGTGCAAGACGCTGGAACAGGTCGGCATTGAAGTCGAAGTGCAGCACCACGAAGTGGCCACCGCCGGCCAGTGCGAAATCGGCACCAAGTTCAGCACCCTGGTGCAGAAGGCCGACGAACTGCTGCGCATGAAGCACGTCATCAAGAACGTGGCCCACCGCAATGGCAAGACCGCCACCTTCATGCCCAAGCCGATCGTCGGCGACAACGGCAGCGGCATGCACGTGCACCAGTCGCTGTCCAAGGGCGGCACCAACCTGTTCTCCGGCGACGGCTACGGCGGCCTGAGCCAGCTGGCGCTGTGGTACATCGGCGGCATCTTCAAGCACGCCAAGGCCATCAACGCCTTCGCCAACTCCGGTACCAACAGCTACAAGCGCCTGGTGCCGGGCTTCGAAGCCCCGGTCATGCTGGCCTATTCGGCCCGCAACCGCTCGGCCTCGTGCCGCATTCCGTGGGTGTCCAACCCGAAGGCGCGCCGCATTGAAATGCGCTTCCCCGATCCGATCCAGTCCGGCTACCTGACCTTCACCGTACTGATGATGGCCGGCCTGGACGGCATCAAGAACCAGATCGACCCGGGCGCACCGAGCGACAAGGACCTGTACGACCTGCCGCCGGAAGAAGAGAAGCTGATCCCGCAGGTGTGCTCCAGCCTGGACCAGGCCCTGGAAGCGCTGGACAAGGACCGCGAGTTCCTCAAGGCCGGCGGCGTGATGACCGACGACTTCATCGATGGCTACATCGCGCTGAAGATGCAGGAAGTGACCCGCTTCCGCGCCGCCACGCACCCGCTCGAATACCAGATGTACTACGCCAACTGAGCAACAGGTGGCGATGCCGAAGGACTTCCCTCCCACCTTCGTCATCGCCACCGCTTCTGCACCAACGCGCCATGGCTGGGGAGCCAAAACGCGGCAACACGCACCACGCGGCATTCCGCACGCACCACGCGACAATCCGCACGCACCACCCGGTAGAGCCGACTGTTAGTCGGCTGCTTCTGCCGCACCACCAGGGGAAAAGAGAGACCGGACGCGCAGCATGGGCCACACCTCCCTCCCGCGTCATCGCGGTCCATGCAGCGTTCGGCGCAACAACCGGTGGCCATGTGCAAGTGGCCGCCGGTTGACCTGACATCGGCCTGCCCTGCAGGCCGGTTCCATCCACCATCGGGACATGCGCATGAAACTGATCTCCGCCATCATCCGGCCGTTCAAGCTCGACGAGGTCCGCGAGGCCCTCTCCGATGCGGGCGTGTCGGGCATTACCGTGACTGAAGTAAAAGGCTTCGGTCGCCAGAAGGGACACACCGAGTTGTATCGCGGCGCCGAGTACGTCGTGGATTTCCTGCCCAAGATCAAGATCGAAACCGTGGTCACCGACGAACGCCTGGACGCGGTGGTTGAAGCGATCCAGAACGCGGCCGGCACCGGCAAGATCGGCGACGGCAAGATCTTCGTCACCGCCGTTGAACAGGTCATCCGCATCCGCACCGGCGAAATCGGCGCGGACGCGCTCTAACCCCACTCGGAGCCCACAATGAAGACTTCCTTGTTCACCGGGTGGCAAGCCCGGTTCCACGCGGTGTGCCTGTTGATGCTGTTCAGCGCGCTGGCGGTGGGTGCCTTCTCAGGCACCGCGCATGCCCAGGCCCAGGTCAGCCCCGCACCATCGGAAGCTGTTGCCGTCGAACCGCTGCCCGGCCCGGAAGCCGCGGCCCCGGCCGCCGCCGCGGAAGCTGCCGCAGCGCCCACCTTCGACCATGGCGACGTCGCCTGGATGCTCACCTCCACCCTGCTCGTGCTGCTGATGGTGGTGCCTGGCCTGGCCCTGTTCTACGGCGGCCTGGTCCGCTCCAAGAACGTACTGTCCGTCCTCAGCCAGATCCTGGTGGTGTTCTCGCTGGTGCTGATCCTGTGGGTGGCCTATGGCTACAGCGCGGTGTTCAGCGAAGGCAACGCCTTCTTCGGCTCGTTCACCCAGTTCGCCTTCCTGAAGGGCTTTGCGCCCGATTCGGTGGGTAACACCCCGATCAAGGGCCTGCCGGATTACCTGTTCGTCGCCTTCCAGTCCACCTTCGCCGGCATCACCACCGCGCTGATCGTCGGTGCGTTCGCCGAACGCATCAAGTTCAAGGCGGTGCTGCTGTTCTCGGCACTGTGGTTCACCCTGAGCTACATCCCGATGGCCCACATCGTGTGGGGCGGCGGTTACCTCGGCGCAATGGGCGCGATCGACTTCGCCGGTGGCACCGTGGTGCACATCAACGCGGGCGTGGCCGGCCTGGTCGCCGCGTACTTCGTCGGCAAGCGCATCGGCTACGGCCAGACCGCCCTGAAGCCGCACAACGTGCCGTTCACCTACATCGGCGCGATGCTGCTGTGGGTGGGCTGGTTCGGCTTCAATGCCGGCTCGGCTGCTGCTGCCGACACCGTGGCATCGCTGGCCTTCATCAACACCATCCTCGCCACCGCCGCTGCGGTGCTGGGCTGGACCCTGGTCGAAGCGGTCAGCAAGGGCAAGCCGTCCGCGCTGGGCGCGGCGTCCGGCGCGGTCGCCGGGCTGGTCGGCATTACCCCGGCGTGCGGCACCGTGGGTCCGCTGGGTGCGATCGTGATCGGCCTGGTCACCGGCGTGGTGTGCGTGTGGGGCGTCACCGGCCTCAAGCGCCTGCTCAAGGTTGATGACACCGCCGACGTGTTCGGTGTGCACGGCGTCGGCGGCATCGTCGGCGCGCTGCTCACCGGTGTGTTCAGCGCGCAGTCGCTGGGCGGCACCAAGGCCGACCTCGACATCGGCCACCAGGTATGGGTGCAGCTGGTCAGCGTGGGCTTCACCATCGCCTGGTGCGCGGTCGTCACCGTCGCCATCCTGCTGGTGGTGCGCCTGGTGTTCGGCCTGCGCGTCACCGAGGAAGCCGAGCGCACCGGTCTGGACGTCACCTCGCACGGCGAGTCCGCTTACGAGGTCTGATAGAGGTCACAGTTTCTTCGGGGTTACACCATTGCGGTAATGCACGTTGACCATTGACGTTGCTACCGGCGGTCTTCGGGCCGCCGGTTTTTTTATGCCCGCGCACGCCCCGGGCGATGTCTCACTTTCACGCGCGATGCGTAGTTTTCCTACAAACGAAAGGGAGGATCCAGAGCTGTTTCGGATCGCAGGGTTGCTTTAAAGTTCCCCGCCCGCCGGCCGTTTCAGGATCGGAGGCATCAGAATTTTCTGCCAGGGAAGCGCGTGAACGTGGATCAGGGACGTATCGAACGCAGCCGTGCGCTGCGCTGGCCGTTGGCCGTGGCCGTGGCAATCGCCTGCCTGCCGGCCGCCGCCGTTGCACAGGTGGCCGGGCCGTCAGACCAGGAACTGCTGCGCCAGCAGGAGCGTGAGCGGGTGCTGCGCGAGCAGCAGGAAACCACGCCTGACGTACGCCTGCAGGCAGCCCCGGAAGAAGCCGTCGGTCGCCTGCCGGTCGACGAATCGCCCTGTTTCACCATCAACCACATCGTGCTCGACGGTGAACTGGCCGAACGCTTCGGTTGGGCGCTGAAGGCCGCCGATCCGCGCAACGATCGCGCCACCGGGCGCTGCCTCGGCACCGGTGGCGTGGACATCGTGATGAAGCGCGTGCAGAACGCGATCATCGCCCGCGGCTTCGTCACCACCCGCATCCTTGCCGCCCCGCAGGACCTGAAGACCGGCACGCTCACGCTGACGGTGGTCCCAGGGCGCATCCACGCGGTCCGCTTCGCCAGCGGTGAAGGACGCACCCCGGCTCTGTGGAACGCACTGGCGGTCGGCCCCGGCGACCTGCTCAACCTGCGCGACATCGAACAGGCGCTGGAAAACCTGCAGCGCGTGCCGACCGCCACCGTGGACATCCAGATCGCACCGCCGCAGGAAGGCGAACAGGCCCGGCCCGGTGAGAGCGACCTGCTCATCAGCTGGAGCCAGCGCGCGCCCGTGCGCCTCAACCTGACCCTGGACGACGCCGGCAGCACCTCCACCGGCAAGCTGCAGGCCGGTGCCACGGTGTCGCTGGACAACCTGGCCGGGATCAGCGACCTGTTCTATTTCAACGCCGGCAAGTCCGTGTTCAACGGCAGCGCACGCGGCACCGACAGCTGGGCCGCGCACTACAGCGTGCCCATGGGGTGGTGGCTGCTGGGTGCCAACGCCAGCGAGTACGACTACCAGCAGACCGTGGCCGGCGCGTTCGAGACGTACGAATACAGCGGCTCCAGCCGCAACGCCGAACTGCGCCTCACCCGCATGCTGTTCCGCAACGCGCGCGCAAAGACCAGCATGCACGCGCGCGGCTGGTACCGCGAATCGGACAACTTCATCGACGACACCGAAATCCTGGTGCAGCGCCGGCGCATGGCCGGCTGGGAACTCGGGCTCGCCCACCGCCAGTTCATCGGCAAGGCCACCCTGGACGGCAACCTGGCATACCGACGTGGTACCGGCGCGTTCGATGCGCTGCACGCACCGGAGGAGGGGTTCGGCGAAGGCACCGCGCGCGGCAAGGTGGTCACCGCCGATGCGCAGCTCACCGTGCCGATGCAGTGGGGCAGCCAGGCCGTGCGCTACACCGGCAGCTGGCGCGCGCAGTGGAACCGCTCGCGGCTGGTCCCGCAGGACCGCTTCTCCATCGGCGGCCGCTACACCGTGCGTGGCTTCGACGGTGAAGTCTCGCTCACCGGCGAGCGCGGCTGGCTGCTGCGCAATGAGCTGGCGTTCGCGCTCGGCGGCGCAGTGGAGAGCTACGTGGCGATCGACCACGGCCAGGTCAGCGGCCCGTCCACCGGATGGCTGCTCGGCGACCGCCTCACCGGCATGGCGCTGGGCCTGCGCGGTGGCACCCGCCACGTGCAATGGGAAGGCTTCGTGGGCAGCCCGCTGGACAAGCCCGCCGGTTTCCAGACCGCCTACACCACCTTTGGCATGAATCTCGGCGTCTCGTTCTGACGTCCGTCGTACGGTACTGCGCACCCTGCCGGTGCGCGCCCTTACCACCGCATTGAAAGGAAGCAACGCCGTGAATCGAGTCTACCGTCTGGTCTTCAACCGCACGCTGGGTGTCATGCAGGTCGCCTCGGAGCTGGTCACCGCACCGCGCGGCGGCTGCGACGCGCGCGGTGGCAACACGGTGGCCACGCTGCGCCCGGTGAGCTTCGCCCTGTGGCTGGCGCTGGGCTGGGTGGGCGTGGTGCAGCCACTCTCGGCGCAGCAGTCACCCAGCGCCGGCCGCATCATCGCCGACCCCAACGCGCCGGCCGACCAGCGCCCCACCGTGGTCAGCTCGGCCAACGGCACCCCGCAGGTCAACATCACCACGCCCAGTGCGGCGGGTGTCTCGCGCAACCAGTACCAGCAGTTCGACGTTGGCGCGCAGGGCGTGATCCTCAACAACTCGCGTGGCGATACCCAGACCCAGATCGGCGGTTGGGTGCAGGGCAACCCGTGGCTGGCCACCGGCACCGCGCGCGTCATCCTCAATGAAATCAACAGCAGCAGTCCCAGCCAGCTCAACGGCTACATCGAAGTGGCCGGCGCCCGCGCGCAGGTGATCATCGCCAATCCGGCCGGCATCCAGATCGACGGCGCCGGCTTCCTCAACGCCAGCCGCGTCACCCTGACCACTGGCACGCCCATCGTCAGCAACGGTGCGCTGGAAGGCTACCGGGTGGCCGGGGGCGCCATCCGCATTGCCGGTGCCGGCCTGGATGCCAGCCGCACCGACTACACCGACATCATCACCCGCTCGCTGCAGGTCAACGCCGGCATCTGGGCCAACCAGCTGCAGGCCAGCCTGGGCAACAACGTGGTGAGCGCGGACAACACCGCCGTGACCCCGCAGGCCGCCGGCGGCGGAGCCGCGGCGTTCGCCCTGGACGTGGGCGCGCTGGGTGGCATGTATGCCAACCGGATCTGGCTGGTCGGCAACGAGCAGGGCGTGGGCATGCGCAACGCCGGCAAGATCGGTGCGCAGGCCGGCGAATTGGTGGTCACCGCCGAAGGACGGCTGGAAAACACCGGCGCGCTGCACGCCCAGCAGGACACCCGCATCAAAGCCGCAGGCGGCGTTGCCAACGCCGGCACGCTCAGCGCCGAGCGCGAGCTGCGCGTGGACACCCCCGCCAACATCGACAACAGCGGCGGCACGCTCAACGCACGCCGGCTCGAACTCAACGCCGACGCGCTGCGCAACCGCGCCGGCAGCATCGAACAGGTGGGCGCGCAGGCGCTGCAGTTGAAGGGGGCCGACGTCCGCAACCTGCAGGGGCAGATCGGCACCGTTGCCACCACCACGCCAAGCGAAGGCACCGGCAACACCGGCGGCACCGCTCCGGGCAGCGGCAGCACTCCCGGCACCGGCACGGGCATCCCGACGCCCGGCACCGGCACAGGCACCGGCACCACCCCGCCGCCCGCCACGACGGTTCCCCTGGCGGCCGGCGTGCTCAACATCGCGCGCACGCTGGACAACGACGGCGGCGCCATCGACGCCACCGGCGTGCTGCATCTCGACGCGCGCAGCAGCCTGGACAACAGCGGCGGCACGCTCGGTGTAGACACCCTGAAGGTGCAGGGCCAGGCCCTGCGCAACGTCGGCGGCACCCTGGAAGTGCAGGGCGCCACCACCGCCCGGGTAGCCACGCTGGACAACAGCGACGGGCACATGACCCTGGCCCAGGGAGCGGAGCTGCACACGCAGACACTGCTCAACCGGGGCGGCAGCCTGGCGCACGGCGGCAGCGCCGCCAGCGCCTGGACGATCGGCACGCTCGACAACCGCGATGGCAGCATCGCCAGCAACGCGGCCAGCTTCGGCTTGGGCATCGGCACCCTGGTCAACACGCGGGGCAGCATCAGCCACGCCGGCAGCGACGGCCTGCGCCTGCGCGCCGATCGCCTGGATGGCGTGGGCGGTACCCTCGCCACCGCAGGCGACCTGCTCCTGCAGCTGGGCACCGCCGACCACCGCAACGCGCAGCTGATTGCCAACCAGATCAGCCTGACCGCCGCGTCCTTCGACAACCGCGGTGGCCGCGTGCTCGCCACCGGGCAGCAGGCCAGCAGCCTGAACGTACAGGGCACCCTGGACAACGGCGACGGCGGCACCGTGGCCAGCAACGGTGACCTGCAGATCAGCGCAGCGCAACTGCGCAATGCCGGCGGCACCGTGCAGCAGGCCGGCAGCGGAAGCCTGCGCATCGATGCGGCCAACCTCCAGGGCCAAGGCGGCAGCATGCTCAGCAACGGCAGCCTGCTGCTGCAGGGCGGCACCACCAACCTGCGCGACGGCACCACCGCTGCCCAGCGCATCGACATCCATACCAACCATCTGGTCACCGCCGGCGGCTCGCTCACCTCGGCTGGCCCCGATGCGCTGAACCTGCAGGTAAGCCGCACCCTGGACAACACCGGTGGCCTGCTCGGCAGCAACGGTGCGCTGGCCATCGAGGCCACCACCCTCATCAACAACGGCGGCAAGCTGGTCGCCGCCGGCACCGGGGCAAGCACGCTGCGCGCCAGCGGCCTGCTGCAGAACCAGGGTGGCACGCTGTCCAGCAATGGGGACCTGCGCATCGACGCCGACGGCCTGCTCAACGCCGGCGGCAGCATCGATCACGCCGGCGACGGCACCCTGCAGATCACCGCCAGTACCGTGCAGGGCAGCGCGGGTAGCATCGCCAGCAACGGCCTGCTGCAGCTGCAGGCGCAGGCGCTGGATGTCCGCAAGGGCAGCACCCGCGCACGCCAGGTAGACATCCGCGCCGGCTCGCTGGACAACAGCAACGGCACGCTGCTGTCGCTGGGCGAGCAGGCCCTGCAGCTGAGCGTCAGGGGCGCCCTGCTCAATGATGGCGGCACCCTCAGTGCCAACGGTGCACAGCAGATCGAGGCGGGCTCGCTGAGCAACCGCAGCGGCGAGCTCACCTCGGCCGGCACCGCCGACACCCGCATCGTGGTGGCGGGCACCCTGGACAACCACGCCGGCAGCGTAGCCAGCAATGCCGCGGCGCTGCAGCTGCAGACCGGCACGCTGGTCAACGCCGACGGCGCCATCAGCCACGCTGGCAGCGGCGGGCTGTCGATCACCACCGGCCGCCTGGACGGACAGGACGGCCGCATCGGCACCGCCGGCACGGTAACCCTCAGCGCCGGTGCTGTGGACCATCGCGGCGCCTCGCTGGCCGCCGCGCAGCTCGACCTCAGCGCGCAGTCGCTGGACAACCGGGGCGGCAGCATCGTCGCCACCGGCACCGCCGCCAACACGTTGCAGGTGGATGACACGCTGGACAACGGTGACGGCGGCAGCCTGGCCAGCAACGGCGACCTGTCGATCACCGCCCAGACCCTGGGCAATGCCGGCGGCACGATCCAACAGGCCGGCAGCGGCACGCTCGCCATCCAGGTGCAGACCCTGCAGGGCACGGCAGGCACGCTGCTCAGCAACGGCGCCCTGCGGTTGAAGGGCGACACCCTCGACCTTGGCAAAGGCACTACCTCGGCGCAGCAGATTGCCATCGACAGCGAACGCCTGATCACCGGCGGCGGCCAGCTCACCGCGGTGGGCACCGGCGTGCTGCAGGTGCAGGCACGCACACTGCTGGACAACAGCGGCGGCATGCTCGGCAGCAATGGTGCGATCGACATCGCCGCCGGCAGCTTCATCAACGATCACGGCAAGCTGATCGCCGCCGGCGAAGCGACGTCGAAGATCCGCGTGGCCGACACGCTGGACAACGGCAGCGGTGCCATTTCCGGCAACGGCAGCCTGCATATCGACGCCGCGCTGCTGCGCAATGCGGGCGGCACGGTGGTCGCCAGCGACGCGCTGCAGCTGCAGGGCGAGGTGCTGGACCTGCGCGACGGCGCGGTTGGCGCCACCGATATCAGCGTGCAGGCCGGCAACCTGGACAACAGCGGTGGCACCCTCAGTTCCACCGGCACCGCCGAGATGCTGCTGCAGGTGCGCGACCGCCTGGGCAACCACGGCGGCACCATCGCCGCCAACGGCGCCCAGCGCATTGATGCCGGCACGCTGTCCAACCGCGACGGCACACTGAGCTCGGCCGGTACCGCCAACAGCCAGATCACCGTCAGTGGCGAATTGGACAATTCGAAGGGCCTGATCGCCAGCAACGCCGCCGCGCTGGCCGTGAATGCCGGCAGCCTGCGCAACGTGGAAGGCACCCTCAACCATGCCGGCACGCAGGGCCTCACGTTGGGTACGGGCCAGCTGGATGGCCGCGATGGCACCATCGTCACCGCAGGCGACCTCGCCCTGACCGCCACGGACGTGGACCATCGCGGTGCCACGCTGCAGGCCGTGCAGATCGCGCTGGATGCCCGCTCCTTCGACAACCGCGGCGGCAAACTGGTGGCCACCGGCACCGGGGCCAACCGCCTCACCGTGGACGCCACGCTGGACAACGGCGAGCAGGGCGTGATCGCCAGCAATGGTGATCTGACCGTCAACGCAGCGGTGTTCGGCAACGCCGGTGGCACGGTACAACAGGCCGGCAGCGGCCTGCTCGACATCAACGCTGCCACGCTCAAGGGGACAGGTGGCACGCTTGTCAGCAATGGCAGCCTGACCCTGAAGGGCGACGACATCGATCTGCGCAACGCCACCACCTCGGCGCAGCGCATCCGCATCGACAGCGGCAACCTGACCACCGCCGGTGGCAAGCTCACCGCGACCAGCACCGAGGCGCTGGTGCTGCACGCGCGCGGCCAGCTCGACAACAGCGGCGGCACCGTGGCCAGCAACGGCGCACTGGACCTGCGCGCCGCAGACCTGGTCAACGTCGCCGGCACCGTGCAGGCCGCGGGAACCGCCGCCAGCCAGCTCGCCATCGGGCAGGCCTTGGACAACCGCGACGGCAAGGTGCTGGTCAGCGGCGACCTCGACATCGCGGCGGTCAGCGTGAACAACCAGGGCGGTACCCTGCACAGCGCCGGTGCGCTCAGCGTCGGCGCCGACGGTGTGCTGGACAACAGCAACGCAGGCCTGATCGCCAGCGGCGGTGACGCATACCTGCGCGCAGGCACGCTGGACAACCGCGCCGGCAGCATCGAGCAGGCCGGCGACGGCCAGCTGCAGATCGAAACGCAGGCCCTGCACGGCGCCGGCGGCCGCATCGTCAGCAACGGCGCACTGGCGCTGCAGGGCGAAACCCTCGACCTCACTGGCGGCACCACCGCCGCGCGGGACATCCAGATCACCGCCGGCAGCCTGCAGAACGCAGGCGGCACCCTGAGTGCCACCGGCGAGCAGGCCATGGTCCTGCAGGTGCGCGACGCGCTCGGCAACAACGGCGGCACCATCGCGGCCAATGGCGCGCAGCAGATCACTGCCGGTTCGTTGTCCAACGTCGACGGCACCCTGAGCTCGGCCGGCAGCGCCAACACCCGCATCGAGGTGACCGGCCAGCTCGACAACACCCGGGGCACCGTGGCCAGCAACGCCAACGCCCTGCACCTGCAGGCCGGTAGCCTGGTCAACACCGCCGGCAGGATCGCCCACGCGGGCAACGGTGGCTTGACCCTGCAGACCGGCAGCCTGAGCGGCCAGCAGGGCAGCATCGCCACCGCAGGCGCCTTGATCCTGCGCGCGGGGGACGTCGATCACCGTGATGCCACCCTCAGCGCCAGCCAGCTGGACATCGTCGCCACCGGCTTCGACAACCGTGGGGGCACCGTGCTGTCCGGCGGTAGCGGCGCCAGCACGATTGCGGTGCAGGGCAGCCTGGACAATGGCAACAACGGGACCCTGGCCAGCAATGGCGATCTCCAGATCACCGCGTCCACGCTGGGCAATGCTGGCGGCACCGTGCAGCAGGCCGGGACCGGCTCGCTGGCAATCAACGCCGGTACGCTCGACGGCCAGGGCGGCAAACTGCTCAGCAATGGCAGCCTGCACCTGCAGGGCGAAAACACCGACCTGCGCAACGGCACCACCGCCGCGCAGCGCATCACCGTCCAGACCGGCAACCTGACCACGGCCGGGGGCAGCCTGACCGCGGCGGGCACGGACGTGCTTGCACTGAACATACGCGGCCGCCTGGACAACACCGCCGGCACCCTCGCCAGCAACGGCGCGCTGGA
The DNA here is from genome assembly GCF_037203925.1 of Stenotrophomonas sp. CCNWLW57. Lineage (NCBI taxonomy): Bacteria > Pseudomonadati > Pseudomonadota > Gammaproteobacteria > Lysobacterales > Lysobacteraceae > Stenotrophomonas > Stenotrophomonas sp. CCNWLW57. Next base: position 127,510 of record NZ_JBBCBJ010000006.1, on the reverse strand, counting down.
TCTGCACGCCGCCCAGTTCACCAACAACCAGGGCACCGTTCAGGCCGCCGGCACCGGCAGCAGCCAGCTGGCCATCGGCGGTGCGCTGGAGAACCGTAACGGACGCATCCTCACCGGCGGCGCTGCCACCGTCACTGCTGCCGGCGTCGACAATCGCGCCGGCATCCTGCATACCGATGGCGCGTCAGCGCTGACCCTCACTGTCGACGGCCTGCTCGACAACAGCGCGCAGGGCACCATCAACGCGGGCGGCAGCGCCGACATCGATGCGCAGTCGCTGAACAACGCCGCGGGCATCCTCGCTGCAGGTACGGGGCTGCAGCTCGACACGTCCACCCAGCTCAACAATGCCGGCGGCCTGATCCAGACCGGTACCGCCCTGCAGCTGGGCACGGCCGGCATGAACAACCAGGCCGGCAGGGTCATTGCCGGCACCGTCGATCTGAACACGCACGGCCAGGCGCTGGACAACCGTGCTGGTACGGTGGCCAGCCTGACCGGCGGTACCACGCTGCATACCGGCCTGCTGGACAACAGCGGCGGCCTGCTGCAATCGGCCGGCAACCTGCGCATCGACACGGCCGGCCAGGCGCTGCTCAACACCAACGCGAACGGCAACGGCATCAACAGCAGCGGCGCGCTGGACATCGCCAGCGGCGCATTCGACAACCGCGCCGGCGCGGTATTTGGCCAGGGCGCCATCACCGTCAATGCCAGCAGCGTGGACAACTCCGGCGGCGGCTCGCTGCAGGGTGCCAACGACCTCACGCTGCGCGCGCAGCAGCTGAACAACGCTGGTGGCGCCATCAGTGTCGGTCGCAATGCCGACCTGCTGCTGCCCGGCGTGCTGGACAACCGCAGCGGGCTGGTGGCTGCCGCCGGCACGCTGACTGTGCAGGCCGCCAGCGTCGACAACCGCGACACCCTGAGCGGACCCAACGGCCCGGCCCTGGGCCTGCAGGGCAAGCAACTTCTGCTTACCAGTGGCAGCCTGGACAACCAGCAGGGCCAGGTGCTGGCCAACAACCTGAAAGTGCAGCTCAGCAACCAGCTCAACAACGCGGGCGGGCTGGTTTCGGCCTCGCAGACTTCCGAGATCCGCGCCGACAGCATCGCCAACGCCGGCGGTACGCTGGTGGCCGGCACCAGCCAGTTCATCCACACCCGCGAAATCACCGGAGACGGCAAGCTGCTGTCGCAGGGCGACATGACCCTGGAACTGGGCCAGAGCCACACCAATACCGGCGAGCTGGCCGCCAATGGCACGTTGACCCTCGCCATCCAGGGCAATCTGGACAACCTGGGCAAGCTGCAGGGCGCCAACGTCAACATCAGTGCCGGCAACGTCTACAACGCGGCCACCGGCGAAATCAGCTCGGTCGGCCTGACCCGGCTGGTGGCCGGCGGTGAACTGGTCAACCGCGGTCTGCTCGACGGGCGTACCACGCATATCGACGCGGGCACCCTGACCAACATCGGCACCGGCCGCATCTATGGCGATCGCATCGCCATCAATGCCGGCACGCTCAACAATGTCGCCGAGAACGTTGGCGGCGCGCAGCGCTCGGCCACCATTGCCGCGCGCCAGCGCCTGGACCTGGGCGTGGCCGTGCTGACCAACAGCGGCCAGGGCCTGATCTTCAGCGATGGCGACGCCGTGATCGGCGGCGGCCTGAACGGACTGAACGCGGTGGGCACCGCGCAGCGCATCGACAACCTCAGCTCCACCATCGAAATCGCCGGCAACCTGGACATCAATGCGCTGGCGGTCAACAACATCCGCGAAAACGTGGTGGTGCAGAAGCAGACCACGGTGCACGACACCGTGACACTGAACCAGCCGACCTGGTTCAGGAACGGCGACAACGACGGCAGGCTGCGTGAGACCTCCAATTTCCAGCCTCTTGAAATCTACTACCTCAACCCGGCCGACATCCTGGAGGACACGGGCTACATCACGCCCGACGGCCAGCAGATCCGCAAGGCGGTCGTACGGCTGACCCCCAACACCAGCGCCTACTACTTTGCCCGCGGCGGCCTCTATGGTGCGCGCGGTGAACGTGCGCGCCTGAATGTCCAGGACGGCACGGTGGTGATCTACTACGTCGGCCGTGCAGACAACCGCAGCAACCCCGACCAGCTGGGTGCCGGAGCAGAAGATCCGTTCCGTGAGCTTTCCAAACCCCAGCCGGGCAGTCCGGCGTTCCGCTACGAGTCGGACACCCTGGCCTACAGCAATGCCTACGGGACGTGCACCACGAACTGCGTGCAGCTGATCACCTACCCGGACTACGACAATCCGGACGCGATGCTGATCAACATGCAGCGTCACCCCGAACGCACCAGCGGCAACGAGAAGTACCGCCTGGCCACCCGTACCACCGTGGAAGATGTGGTCGTTTCGGCCGGTGCCGATGCGGTGATCAACGCGGGTGGGCGCATCAACATCAACACCAATGCACTGCGCAACGAGTACGCCAGCATTGCTGCAGGTGGCAACCTGGAGATCCACGGCCTCACCCAGGACGCGTCGGTCATCAATACGGCCCGGAAGCTGGAGCGTACCCACTCCTTCAACAACGTCAGCGTCACCTACGGCGGCGCATCCAGCCCCTGGAGCGCAGCCCCCATTTCCGAGCAGGTCGGCGTACTGGGCGCCGGCCTCGTCGCCGGTGGCAAGCTGATCGTCGATGTCGGCACGCTGCGCAATGAAAACAACGGCAGCGACGCTCCCAACGTCCGCGACGGAAGCAGCATGGCCAACCTCAACAACGGCGGTCCCGGTGCAGGTTCGGTCGGTCCGGGTGCCGGCGCGGTACAGGGACCCGGCCAGGCCACCGGCCAGGGCGCCGGCCCGGTGGCCGCACAGGGCCCCGGCGCAGCCACCGCAGCGCAGGGTCACAACGGCAGCGCCGTGCAGGGCCCCGGAACGACCGGCGCGCAGTTGGCCGATGCTGCCACGGCGCAGGGTCCCGGGCAGGTCGGCTCGGCCGGGCCCGGCAGCGGCACCGTCCAGGACGTGAGCGCCACCCAGGCCACCCAGGCCACCGCCGCCGGCCCGAGCGCCGCGCAGGGCGGCAACCATGTCGGCAGTGGCGCCAACGCTGCACTCGACCGCAAGCAGGCCGTGGCCGCCGCCGGCAACGATCCGCACCTGGTGGTGACCACCGCACCGAACGCCAGCGCCCCCAGCGCCAGCCTGTTCAACGTGGATGCCAACCGCGGCAGCTACCTGGTCGAAACCGATCCGAAATTCGCCAACTACCGCAGCTGGCTCAGTTCCGATTACCTGCTGCAGCGCGCCGGCTACGAGCCCTCCCAGACCCAGAAGCGCCTGGGCGATGGCTTCTACGAACAGAAGCTGGTGCGCGAACAGATCGGTGAGCTCACCGGCCGTCGCTTCCTCGATGGCTACGCCAGCGATGAAGACCAGTACCGCGCGCTGCTGGAAGCCGGCGCCACCGTGGCCGGCGAATGGGGTCTGCGCCCCGGCGTGGCCCTCACTGCCGAGCAGATGGCGCGCCTCACCAGCGACATCGTGTGGCTGGTGGAGCAGGACGTGACCCTGGCCGACGGCTCAACTGCACGCGCGCTGGTGCCGCAGGTCTACCTGCGCGTGATGCCGGGCGACCTCGACCACAACGGGGCACTGCTGGCCGGTGCCGACGTGGACATCAAGCTGCGTGGCGACCTGGTCAGCAACGGCTCCATCGCCGGGCGCCAGCTGGTCAGCATCGACGCCGGCAACATCCGCAACATCGGCGGCGGGCAGATCAGTGGCCAGCAGGTGGGCCTGAAGGCCAGCGGCAACATCGACATCATCGGCAGCACCGTCACCGCCACCGACGTGCTGGCGCTCAAGGCTGGCGGTGACATCACCGTGGCTTCCACCACCCATGAGTGGCAGGACAAGGGCGACCTGCTGACCCAACGCACCACCACCCTGGACCGCGTGGCTGGCCTTTACGTGACCAACACAGACGGTGCCGGCGTGCTGAGCGTCAACGCCGGTGGCAACGTGGAACTGCGTGCCGCCCAGCTGGCCAACGCCGGTGCCGACGGCCTCACCGCCGTCGTGGCGGGGGGGGACCTCAACCTGACCTCGGTCGTCGAGCAACGGAGCGTGTCCCTCACCCACGACGCCCGCAACTTCAGCAACCAGAGCCAGCTCACCCACACCGGCACCACCATCACCGGCGCCGGCGACGTGGTGTTGAACGCGGGCCGTGACCTGAACCTGGCGGCCGCCAATGTCTCGGCGGCCAACGCACTGGTCGCCCAGGCCGGCCGTGACATCAACAGCGTCGCCGTGGTTGACACCCAGACCTTCGAGAGCGGCGCAAAGAGCCGGAACCACTCGCGCGAGGTGACTGCCGCCAGTGGCTGGGTGCTGGGCAACCAGCTCAGCGGCGGCGAAGGCGTCGCCCTGCAGGCCGGGCGCGACCTCACGCTGCAGTCCACCACCGTGGACAGCAGCGAAGGTGGCGTGGTGCTTTCGGCTGGCCGCAACGTCGCCCTGACCACCGCCCAGGAAACCCACGACCTGGTGGTGGATGAAACCACCCGCAGGAAGAAGACGCTTTCCAGCACCACCACCACCACCCACGAGCAGAGCGCGGCCAGCTACGCGGTCGGCTCCAGCGTCGGCGGCAAGACGGTGGACATCATCGCGGGCAACGACGTCTCCATCACTGGCTCCACCGTGCTGGCCGACAACGACCTGCGCATTGCGGCGGTGAACAACATCACCATCGAATCCGCGCAGGACACCCTGAGCGAAGCCAGCAGCTTCAGCCAGAAGAAGTCGGGCATTACCGGTGGCTTCGCCAATGGCGTGGCCTCGGTGGGGTACAGCGGCTCCAGGTCCAACAACGAGAGTGCCACCCAGTCCACCACCCAGGTGGGATCGGCAGTGGGCTCGATGGACGGCAACGTGCAGCTCAACGCCGGCAACCAGCTCACCATCGCCGCCTCCGACGTGGCCGCCGGGCGCGACCTGACCCTGATCGGCAAGGACATCAACCTGGTGGCGCGCCAGGACACGCTGGATACCCAGAACAGCCAGTCCAGCAAATCCAGCGGCTTCTCGATGGGCGTCACCTACGACCCCACCAAGGCCTACCGCAGCGCCCGCGATTCCACCACCGACGGCATGGCCGACAGTGGTTCGATCATGGGCGACATCACGCGCAATGCCGAAGGCACCGCCTCCGGCGTGCGGGCGGCCACCACCTCGGTCGTGGTCACCGGGGGCAGCCAGCGCTCCAGCGGCAACCAGACCCACTCCACCGGCGATGCCCGCGTGGCCCAGCTGAGTGCGGGCGGGGACATGACCCTGATCGCCAATGGCGGCTCGATCACCAGCCAGGGCGCGCAGCTCTCGGCAGAAGGCGACGCGCTGCTGCTGGCCACCAAGGACATCGTCTTCGACGTGGCCCACAACACCGAATCCAGCACCAGCCAGAGTGCCGGCAAGGGCTGGGGCTTCGCCAACAACACCAGCGGCCTGCCGTTCGGCACCAACAACTCGCGCAGCGACGGCACCGGCCAGAGCGACACCATCACCGGCACCCAGCTGTCGGTGGGAGGTGGCGTGCGCATGGCCACCACCGAAGGCGACATCACCCTGACCGCGGCCAACATCGCCGCCGAGAAGGACGTCACCATTCGCGCCGCCGGCAACCTCACCGTGCAGAGCGGCCAGGACACGGTGAGCAACGCCAACACTGCCGACAGCAAGGCCATCGGCACGGTGCAGATCTCCGACACCGAGAAGTTCGCCGGCTGGCACCGCCAGCAGCACGAGGACGACAGCGGCATGGTCTCCCAGGTCGCCAGCACCATCGGCAGCCTGGGCGGCAACGTCAACCTGGGTGCGGGCGGCAAGTACACCCAGATCGCCAGCAACGTGGTGGCCGCTCAGGATGTGAACATTACTGCCGCCGAGATCGAGCTGCTCACCGCAGATGAGAGCGGCCATAACTCGCAGAGCGACAAGGACCTGAAGATTGGCGTGTTCGCGCGGATCAAGTCGCCCTTCATCGACCTGATCAACAACGTGGATTCGGCACGCCAGTCGGACGGTCGCCTGCAGGCCATGCAAGGCATGGCGGCCGGTGCCAATGCCTACCAGGCGGCCAGCGCAATCTCGGCGGCCGCCGGCGGCGCTGGCAGCGGCTCGCTGTTCAGTGCCGAAGCGGGCATCGGCTTCAAGTCCTCCAGCAGCAGTGCCGAGGGCAGCAGCACCGTTTCGCGTGGCTCCACCATCCAGGGCGGCGGCAACGTCAACCTGACCAGCACCAGCGGCGACATCCACGTGGTGCAGGGCAACCTCAGCGCCGGCAACACGCTGGCGCTGGATTCGGCCGGCGATATCCTGCTCGAAGCAGGCAAGGCGCACCTGCAGGACAAGAGCAGGAGCAACAACGCAGGCGCCGAAGTGGGCGTGGGCGTATCGGTTGGCGCGCAGACCGGCGTGTACGTGTACGCCGAAGCCAGCGTGGGCAGCAGCAAGTCCAACGCCGACAGCAGCACCTGGCAGAACACCACCCTGACCGGCCAGAACATCTCGCTCAAGGCCGAGGGTGACACCACCCTGCGCGGCGCCACCGCAACCGCGGACCGCATCGACGTCAAGACTGGCGGCACGCTGACCATTGAATCGCTGCAGGACGTTGCCGAAAGCATGTCCAAGGACAGCCAGGTGGGCGGCCGCGTGCAGGTGTCGGTCGGCACCGCGTGGGACGCCAGCGGCTATGCCAGCGCGGGAAAAGCCAACGGCAGCTACAAGGGAGTCGGCCAGCAGTCCGGGTTGTTCGCGGGCGATGGCGGCTACCACGTCGACGCCGGACACGTGAACCTGGTGGGCGGCGCCATTGCCAGCACCAATGCCGCCAACAGCGAGCTGACCGCGCAGAGCTTGACCTTTACCGACCTCAAGAACGAGATGGACTACCGGGCGAGCTCGGCAAGCATCAGCGGTGGGTTTGGGAACAAGGGCACCGGTGAAGGCGCCGACAAGAATGCCGCCGGTCAGTTGAAGGACATCGGCACCAACGTGGCCGGCGGCAAGTTTGGCAGCGCGGACGGCACCAACTTCAGTGGTGGCGTGCCGATGACCAGCAGCGGCAGCGACAGCTCCACGACCTACGCAACCCTGACCGAAGGCAACATCACCATCGGTGGAAAGAAGGTCACGGCTGCAGAGCTGGGTGTCAACACCGATGCCAGCAAGGCGCACGAGGCGATCAATGCGCTGCCCGACCTGCAGAAGCTGATGCAGGAGCAACAGGCGATGTCGTCGGCTGCGGGCACCGTGGTGGCGACAAGCAAGCAGGTGGCCGGAGATGTGTTCGCCTACAAGAGCAAGGTGGCACGAGCTGAATACGAACGTGAGCTGCAGAAAGACAGCACCAAGTGGAACGATTACTCGAAGTTGGATGAGGCAGGCAAGCAGAACTATCTGGCCGACAACAGTCCTGGTTTCCAAGACGCACTGAAGTGGAGCACCGGTGGTAGCTACAGTCGTGCGCTTGATGCGGTGACTGCCGCCGTTGTAGCTGGCGTCGCAGGACAAGGAGGCAGCCAGGTTGCAGCAAATGCGCTTGCCCCCTATGCGGCCAACTTCATTGGCAGCCAGTTCGATCCGAACCACGGAGAGAATCCGGACGCGACTCTCCAGCTGATCTCACATGCGGTGCTCGGCGCACTGCTGGCCGAGGCAAACGGTGGAAGCGCGGGGAGTGGCGCAACCGCCGCGGTCGGGGGCGAGCTGGCCGCGAAATTCATCACGGAGTACCTCTACAGGGGCGAGACCAGTAACCTTACCGAGGAGGATAGGCAGACAGTCCTCGCCCTGTCTCAGGCAGTGGGTGCGCTTGCAGGATCTGTGGGCTCGGGCGGGCTTGCAAGTGCAGCGCTGGGCGCCGGTATTGCGCAGAACGCCGTTGAGAACAACTACCTCAGCCACGGTGAGCGCATGCAGTATCTCGACGCGATGCTCGGCTGCCTCAAGGGAGACAAGGAGGGCTGCGGCACCGAGAAGGAGCTTGCTGCTCTTTCAGATTCCCGCAACCAATCCCTGATCGCCGCCTGCACTGGCGCTGCCAGTTCCCCGCAGTGCGCAACGGAGCAGGAAAAACTGGGCGCCGCGTACGCCACGCTGGTCCACAGTGATGCCGCTTATCAAAAGTGGATTAGCGACAATGCGGTGGATCTGGCCATAGCCGCAGCAAAAAGCGACAGAAGTGGTGAGATTGCCAGCGGTCTTCTGACCCACACCAGCAAGCAGGATGCACTTTACAAGATTACTTGTGCGGCCGCTGGAAGCTGCGGGAAAGACACCGCCATGCAACTCGCGATGGCTGGGAAAGGCCAAGAAGCGGCCACCAATCTTGCCTTGAGCATGATCTTCGGCGGCGGCGGGCAGATTGCAGGTGTAACCGCAAATGCGGGGGGCATGGTCATCGACATGGCCGCGATGAATCCCATCTACAGCGCCTACCAGCAGTACGAACAAGCCAAGTACGACATCAATCGAATTCAGGAGATTGGTGCCATCGGCCTTGTCAAAGAAAAAGGCATGGGAGTAATTACGTCGATTTCGGACTATGCAGGCAGTGCATGGGACACGCTTAAATACGAAACTGGATTCACCGACAAGTGGAACCTCGCTGATGTAACCTCGAATGGGTACACGAAGGGCGAGGTTGGTTTGGACGCAGCCCTCGCGGTCATGAGTATGGGCGAGTTAACTGCGTTGCGTGCGGCCGTGCAGGCAAGGCGATTGTCTAAGCTGGAGCGTGAAGCTGCTGCGGCTGGACAAGCTCGTCCCCTTCCGGAGACGCACGTTGCCGAAAATCCCAAAGGCCAAGTCGAATCCACCAAGGGCGGCGCGGAGCCGAGCGGTGTGGCAGACGCTGGAACGCCCTCCGGGAAGCCGGTGGAGATTGGTGGTGTATATGGAAAACCAAGTGAGGTTGTCCAAAACAGAGTGTCTGAGCTGCAGGCTCAAATACCTGAAAACTCTCGGGGTCGAATCACGATGGGGGTTGCGATTGTCGAGGATGCCAATGGTGTCCGGTCTGTCGTGATTAGTACCAGTGAGCCCCGAGGGTACCTGCGACCTGGTGTAACAGCTAAGCCTGGGGAGAAGGTCATCGCAGGCACTGGCCATGCGGAAGCTGATATCATCAAATATGCAAGCGAAAACGGGCTGAAAGTGGTCGATATTGGTGCTACCCGTCCAGTGTGTCCAACCTGTCAGTCCAGCATTGAACCGACGGGTGCAAATGTGTCTACGCCGCTAAAACCGAAGCCCAGGGAAACGTCAAAGGTATCTCCAAGAAGGAATGAAGAATGATGAGGTTGGAAGCGGTGTCTGTGGATCTGATGACCCGATTGAGGCAAGCCAGCCCTTCGCAAAGAAGGGCTGCTGTATTGGCAGCGTGTGGCTATGCAATCGAATCTGCGAAAGTGCATGATAGTGTCGTGCTTTCCGTTCTAGGCGAACTGAGTTTGGGGCGCGATGTTTTGGCATCCAAGATTGAAGAGATAAAGATGCTGGCAGAGCAAGCCGACGAGCAATATTTCGATCTTCATGACGCCGGTGACTCGTCGGGAGACAACGCTTATCTCTTCGCATTCAGCAGGGCTCGCGCTTTGTCGGCACTGCTATTTGCCGTTGAGAACGAGTCGCTGCATTCTTCCTCTGAGTCGATATACGAGGCAGTCTCAGCTGTCGACGATCCTAGCGCCATTACTGTTCGAGTGGTTTCCGCATTGGTCTGACCGCAAGTGAGGCCGAGGAATTGGCTACAGTTGCCGACAGGGAAGTCGCATGGAACGCTATTTGATGCGGGCGGACATAGCTATTATGGACCGATGGGTTCTGGGCGATCTGAGTCATCAACGATTGGCACCTGATCGAACCGCCGGTCAACTTCATGGAGCCCGGTAGCCATAGCCTCTCGGTCACGCACCCAGGGCACGAGGTCGACTATTCACTGGCTGGATACGCGAGTGCCCCGCTTGTCAGTCAGAGGCTCTTCAGTGCATTGAGGGGTTTGCCCGAGGTCGACCAGCCATATGAGAACGTTGTCTTCTAGCCTGTAGCCATCGAAGGTCAGGAAACTGATCAGAAGTATTTCCTGATGATCGTTGAGACACCGGTCGAGGCAAACTGGGATATCTACTACAGCACCTACGTAGCCCAGAACGGCGGAGGCTTGACGCCCGGCGGTCAGGTGACCGGACAGCTATCTGGAACGGGTCCGGACACCGTAATCGGCTTCCCCTACGCAGGACTCAGCGTAGACAAGCATGCATATTCGGATACAAACCTGACCTGGTTTGAAAGGTACATATACAGAGAGAAGACCAGCAACGAGAGCACCTACATGGAAGGACTGCTCAGGTCAGGCTTGGAAAGCTTCCGGTCAGAAGACTACCTTCCGACCAACATGGCTTGGCGCAGCTTCTTTGCGGTCCAGGATGCTCAGATAAACAGTGCGCTCGCGAGCGCCGCTTACCTTGCTGCAAGTGCGTCCGACATGAGTGAAGAGCGTCGTCGGTCACTCACTTTGACAGTAGGGGGACTGGCGAATCTACTGGGGAACGCCGCGACGGTGAAATCTGGAGTTGCCCCTGTAACGGGGTCACTTGGCATTCGAAAGCCGCCGGCGGCCACCCCCTCTGAGCTGGAGGTGCCTCAAACAAATGCTCTTGGCCTTCCGCCTCAGAACGGTGGCGGTCTGTCGGACCGAATTGTCGTTCCAACTGTCACTGCCACGACCACCATTGGAGGAAGAACCTTCGTACACTAAAATCCGACTGGGGGAGAATTTGACCAAGGAAATGCCGGCATACCAACGCTGATAGCGGATCGCGTCGCTGCTCGATCAGAGAGGTCAGGCAAGGTGTTGCCCAATGGCAACATGGCGACGGCTCATGCAGAGATCGCTGTTATCTAGAAGGTGCATGATGCTGGGCTTGCGGTCGGTGCGGACATGAGCATCTCTGTCTCCGGAAAAGACGTCTGCGGATTCTGTAAGGGCGACATCGCTGCGGCGGCCCAGGCTGCTGGCTTGAATTCCCTTAGTGTCAGAGCGGTTGACAACAAGACCGGTCTACCAAAGACCTACTCTTGGACCCAGGGTATGCGCTCAATCAGAGAGAAGAAATCGTGAAACTAGCCGGATTCTACGTAAGTTCGGATACTGCGCGCACGCAGCTGCCAGTTCGGAATGATCCTTCCAATGAAGAGATTGACGCTGCGCTGCAGCTATTTTCGGCAATGAGCGGAATTGTTAGCCTGAGTGAAGATCCCGTGCCTGAGGTCGGAGTCTACGAACTGGCACTATATGCAGACAGCGGAAACTTCATGCTTATGCTTAGTCGCTACACCGACGACGGAGATCACGAGGTAGATACCATCACAAATCCAACTGCGGGCGAAGGGGAGATTGAAATCCTTGGGGACCTGTATCAGCGATGCATGACGACACATGACATCGAGCCGGTAAGAAGGTGCTTTCATGAATTCGCCTCTACTGGAAACGTCCAATCGGCGTCGCTGAAACTTCACGAGGGTGCCGGCTCCCCATAACTTCGGCTACTTGATCGGTCAAGGTCAGGCCAACGAATGCCGTGGTCAGCATGGGTGAACTTGCGGCGCTGCGAAGTGCACTGCAAGGTACAGATCTGTCAGGTCTGGCTTGGTCAAGCTCATTCCCTACGGAGACGGCATGGAAAATCTAAGCTAACAGGCGTACCTCGAACTACTGTCAATGTCTGATCCAAGCGCGAACATTACCAGTAGCTGGAATTCCGCTAAGGCCTGGGTAGGAACTTACGTCATCGGCACTATCAAGTTCGTTAGGCTGCTAGCGACACATGGCTTGCTCAATCATCAGGCAACGTTGGTGCTGGCTAAGGGTCTTAGACAGCACGCCCTGGCCGAACCAGAGACATACCCAGATCGAAATTTTGAAGCGGCGAGCGATGCAATCGCGTACGCGCACGCTCTGGAGGAATGCGCCGAGATTTCGTCCGCGATCAAGATGTCTTTCACTCTGGATGAGCAGGAGCGTATCGATCAGTTTTCGTGCGCTCTAGAACGCATCTTTGATGCTCACGGTGTCCCGATCAACGATGTTCCTCTCTACCCAATCTCGGGCGCGTGATGCTCGGACTCAATGAGTCAACCATCGAAGTGGATCCCATCAGACCAAAGCTGATTGTCCTTCCACTTCCTGTGCAGAACATCCAAAGAGCGCCCGAACTGGCGGCAACGTGGAGCTTGCCGACACTGACGTACCAGGGCTACCTGAAAGGATGGCCGCTTCCAGTCGAATCGATGACCCAAGCACCGAGCTGAAGCAGAAGGGCTTTGTTCGGTTAGTGACGGAAACCTTCCAGAGCCAAACAGTAACAATGGGTGGTAAGGATGCAATCGAGCTCAATCGAAGGGTGGATTCAGGGGTTAAATTCTGAAAGATATAGCCACACGAAGGTTGATGCGCTTCACATCGTTATGAAGGATGGCAATGCAATTACGTTGAACTCCCGCATGCATCCCGCTAGTGAGTAAAGCAGATGTCAGAATTCAATTGCATATTTCTTGGTCGTGAAGTGGATCGGTCCCCCGAGCTTTCCGAGTACGCGAAAAGCTTCCTGAACTGTTCCGCCGCAGAGTGGAGCAGGGGTGGCGGAGACTGCGTCTTTAGCTACATAGAAGGTGGACTTTCACTTGCAGTCCTCGTAGTTCTGCATGACGGGAATGGTCGGATGTCTGTTCGCTACGATCTTGCTAGGGCAAGGAAGGCCTACTACTCCATTGGAAGCAAGGATGAGATGAACGCAATTGTGGATGTCGGTGACGACCAGTTCGTTCCTCTTGGCTCATTGGTGTTACCCCTGGCCGCATGGCATGCGGTAGAGGACTTCTTTGTTAAGCCTCTAGAGATGCCCGGCAGACTCCACTGGATGAATGCCGAAGAGATTGTTTGGCCTGAGTAGGAGCCTCTTCAGAAGTGTTTCCTGATGATCGTTGAGACACAGCTCGACTGTGTCGACGACGCGCGCTCGGAGTACGTCAGGTTCGAGGACGGCGATGTGGCGAGGCCAGACCTGGTTGGCCGGATTCGAGCGTTCCTAAAATTTCCATGGACGAGGATAAGGCCGATCCGCGGCACGTGTTTCGCTTGAAGGCTTACCCAAGCGCACTGATCGTTCGCGATTCGTTGGGAAAATCGATAGAGGTCTGCCAGTGAACCAACGTCTTGCGCTTTCGAAGATTCTTGCGGTTGCTCTCAGCGCCGGCATCTGCGGGTTGCTCCTGATCGGCCTACCACTGAGCGTCAATGCAGGGACAGAAATTGAGACGATCTACTTTTCTTCGATCATAGGCATGGTGGCAGCTATCTTCGGCGTGGTGGTTGGCTTCCCAGCGATTCTCATTGTTGATGCCGTACTACCTCACGCGAAGTTCCGCCATGTCGCGTTGGGCGCGTTCTGTGCGGTGCTCGCTTGGCTCATAGTCGAGGGCGCCTTTGCGCGTGACGCTTGGAACAACATCTGGGCAAGCAGCACCTTCTGGATTGAACGGGCGCCCAGGCGACTTGCAGTGTTTGCGGTCATAGGTCTGCTCGCGGGCATCCTTTACTCTTTGATCTGGCCCAGCTTGCTACGTAAGCGGACAGCGGCCAAGGACAGGTAGAAGGGGAGGTCGAGTGACAGTAAGTATTTCGAGACTAGCGTGGCAGGTGGCAAGGTGGTGCCGCGGACGGCACCACCGCTGATCAGGGGATGTTCTGAAGCCTCATGAGACCCCGGCTGTGCAGGCGCCTGCAATCATTGACTGGAGTAAAATTGTGTCTAGATCGTGGTGAATGGATTGCATGAGTCAGGAGCGTGATCATGGCAGGAGCGAAGTACAACCTGATTCACCTTGCGTACTTTTGCCTCTGGGTGCTATGTGCGCTGGTCGAGCTACTTTCTGCCTATTCCCATTGGAATAGGGGCTTGAGATTGATGCCTCAACTTCTTTTGGGACCTTACGGGGACTGGGTCCGGCTTGCCGTCGTCGTGTCATTTCTGTCTCTTCCAGTCCTTCTCTGCGTACTCGTCGCTCGTTTGCGCCACTGGAAATGGACTAGGCTCCCGGAGGTCTTCCTGGCGATCGTTGTCGTTACCCTGTTCCTATACAACATGTCTTTAATAAAGTCTTAGTTCCCAACGCCTAATCATCTTCAACCGTCGAGTTCCCGATGATCATTCTTGCCTGCATTACTGACCGTACATGACTGTCTTCGGCGACCCAAACAATTTCGCACTCATCGCCGCGAGCGTCCAATCCTGGAACGAGAAGCCTGGCATGGGGAATGGCATTTTTCACTTCGTTGTAGATGGACGGCTATTCCCACGACGAGCGAGGGTATCAGCGCTCTCGGCAGACATTGGTAGCTTGTCGCCCGGTAATGCTCTTGTGGATCTGCCAGAGAATTCCGATGTGTCAAGTCTTGGTGCGGATGATACATTCCGCTTTCTGCTGAATGGAATGCTTCCCTACATCCTTATGGATGAAGATGAGATTCCCGATAGCTTCCAGACTGACTATACCTACCAAGCCTCGACGAACAATTTGGAGGATGAGAATTGCTTCGCCTTTGCAGTGAAGGTTGGCCATCAGGTTAGGGTGGTCGCAGCGGAAGTCGTGCTGGACTCCCTTGCTGGTGGTAATCGCTTGTTGGATGTATCCGAGGCTTGGATCGATGTGAGAGAGCTCGCGGAAATTATTGGTCTTGCGAAAGAGGCCTTCAAGAATTCAAGCCTTTAGCTGACCTCAGAAACTACGTGATCCGTCCGGGGAGGGGAGTCGCCTCTGGGTTTCCCGGATCGTGGCGCAGCCTCCGGTGTCGACCAGGATCGGATTTGCAGCGAAAGGCGATAGCTCTCGTCTAAAGTTCCGCGCCCACAGGCCGCTCAATGATCAATGTGCCCGATATCGCGAACGCGCCAATTTTCCATCTTGGAGATTTGTAGTAATGAATGGAACGGTTCTTCCAGCGTGGTTGCACTCAATCGTATTTGCAGTGCTATCGGTCTACATGTTCATGCTTTGGGCTGGCTTGAAGCGCGACTCGCTGAGTGAGGCGCGGAAGCGTTTGGTTGACCGCATTGAAGTTCTTCGGTCACCGGGCGCGGCCTTGTCTGTTGGCTGCCTGTTTCTGGCTCTCGCAGTCGGCAATGCCGTTTGGGCTTATGGGTACCGGTGGTGACCGTTCCCAGCGATGCGACGCACATGTCTGGATCCTCGACTATGCCAATGCTCTCGCACCGCAAGTTCACATATGGCGGATCCACGATGAAACGGGGCCGAATACAGATAACATCGGCTCTAAGGTCAACTCCTACAAGCTGCCGTGGATACCGGGCGCACCACCCGCCAAGTGCTGGCCGTCCATAATGGATGGAAAGAAAGTTGAGGTTTGTCAATGAGTGCTTGGAATCTGCCTGCCAGGATGCTTGCAGTGCCACTGAGCACTGCAGTGGCCAGTGGCATGTTCTTTCTGATCCCTGTCATGTCCTCGAGCGGAACGTCTGTGCATGGTGCACTGCCTGTGTTGGGTATTTTCCTGATCATAGGTGCCATCATTGGCTTGATCGTGGGATGTCCACTTGTCTTGCTGGTCGACGGCATTTTCCCCAGATGGCGCCCCAGGTACATTGTTTTTGGCGCGGCCGGGGCTTTGGTGGGCTGGCTGGTCTTGGAGGGTGGGTTCGCGCGCGGCGCCTGGGAAGCAATATGGTCCAATCCGAGATTCTGGGTGGACTGGGCACCCAGGCGACTCATCCTCTTCTCGCTCATCGGCGTAATGAGCGGCCTCCTTTACACCGCGTTTGTCCGGTTCATTGATCGCGCAATCCCTCGTGACACCAGGTAGCTCGTAAAATGCGCCTTGCGCAGCCGCTGGCCACGTGGCTGCCCTCCCCGATCCAAAACGTGCGCAAGCCGGTGAGCATCGTGTTGCACTACGATTTCTGCCCGCTCGCCACGACTATCCATCCTTCCAGGCAGCCGAATGAAGAGCCTGATCAACATCGTCTACTACGTCGGTTGGATTGCGTGCGCGGCGCTGTTCCATGCGGTGGCCTACAACAGATACACGTCTGGAGCCCTTGGCCTGTTTGACGTCTACGATCTGAACCCGGAGCGTGCGCTGCAGGTTGTTCAGGCAGGCGTGGTGGTGCTGTTGATCCAGACAATGGCGATCATCATCAGGATCACCGATTGGAGGAGGGCGCGAATCCTTGAGATTGCACTGGCCCTCCTTGCATGGCTGCCATTCCTCTACAACCTGTCGTTCGTTCGGGGTTGAGAAGGAAGAAAGTTCAGGGCCACGAGGAACGCACGGCGTCGTTCACCACCCGCGCAGGCACGTGGACCCCAATCTGCGCGGGTGGGATTTCGCGATCCAGGACTCGCATCCTCGTGGTGAGGCCAGGACCCGCGCAACCCGCTCTCGAATCAAGCACAATCGGGTAATGCGCCGAATCCGCCTCCCGCTCGTGCTGCTCACCGCCTTCCTGCTTGCCGCCTGCGCCAGCACCGATGTGCGTAGCCCGCTGGCGACGTGGGTACCTTCGCCGAACCACAACGTGCGCAACCCGGTCATCATCGTGCTGCACCACACCGACCAGGACAACGTGCAACAGAGCCTGTACACCCTGCGTACCGCCAACAGCGGTGGCAAGGTCAGTGCGCATTACCTGGTGGGCTCGGATGGCCACCTCTACCAGCTGGTGGCCGACAACCGCCGTGCCTGGCATGCCGGAGGCGGCCGCTGGGGCACCATCACCGACCTCAACTCAGCGTCGATCGGCATCGAGATCGACAACGACGGCAGCAGTCCGTTTGCCGCGGACCAGATCGCCGCGCTGATCCGCCTGCTGGATGATCTGTGCACCCGTCTTAACATCCCGCGCACCCAGATCATCGCCCACTCCGATCTGGCGCCGGCCCGCAAGCAGGACCCCAGCCGCTATTTCCCGTGGCAGCGGCTGGTCGAAGCAGGTTTCGGCGTCTGGCCCCGCGCCAGTGACGGCCCGGCGCCGGAGGGCTTCGACCCGTGGCTGGCCCTGCAGGCCTTCGGCTACCCGCTTGACGACCGCGCCGCCGCCGGCGCCTTCCACCGCCGTTTCCGTGGCCGCGACGACCTGCCGCCCACCCTCGACGTCGAGGACGCCCGCATCCTGCATTCGCTGCTTCAGCAAACCCCTACAATCAATCGCTGATACCGCCCAGAACGAGCATCCATGAAGGCCAAGCGCATCACCGCTGCAATCAAGCACCCTGCCTTGACCCTTCTAGGTCTGTCCCTGCTCACCGCTTGCAGCGTCAGCACTCCCAAGTCCGATGCGCCGCCGTCTGCAAGTCCCGCCACCTACGCAAAGGCGGACTGGAAAGCGCTCCCCGCGGTCAGCGACAGCGACCTGCAGGCCGGCTTCAGTGCCTGGCGCAGCGCCTGCCCGCGGCTGAAGAGTGACGCCACCTGGGCGCCCACCTGCGCGGCGGCTGCCAACATCGCCAGCACCCCAACGGCCATCCGCCAGTTCCTGCAGGACTACCTGGAGGTCTATTCGCTGCGTGCCGGCGGCCACCGCGCCGATGGCCTGATCACCGGTTACTACGAGCCGGTGTACAGCGGCAGCCTCACCCGCACTGCCAGGACGCCCGTACCGGTCTACGGCGTGCCGGCCGACATGGTCAGCGTGCAGCTCGATGATCTCTACCCCGAGCTCAAGGGCAAGCGTCTACGCGGCCGCGTGGAAGGCCGCGTGCTTCGCCCCTACGACGACGCAGCAAAAATCTCCGCCAAGGGCGTCAACGCGCCCGTGCTGGCCTGGCTGTCCAACCCGATGGACCTGCAGTTCCTTCAGATCCAGGGCTCGGGCCGGATCCGCTTGGACGACGGCCGCCAGTTGCGCATCGCCTACGCCGACCAGAACGGGCATCCCTACCGCCCGATCGGCCGCTGGCTGGTGGCGCAAGGTGAGCTGAAGAAGGAAGACGTCACCATGGACGCGATCCGCGCCTGGGCCGATGCACACCCGCAGCGCGTGACCGAGCTGCTGGCCAGCAACCCCAGCTATGTGTTCTTCACCAAGGGGCCGGATGGCGACGAAGGCCCGCGCGGCTCGTTGAACGTGCCACTCACCGCCGGCTACAGCGTGGCGGTGGACCGCACGGTGGTGCCGCTGGGCAGCCTGCTGTGGCTGTCCACCACGCGCCCTGATGGCAGCCCGGTGGTGCGCCCGGTGGCCGCGCAGGACACCGGCGGCGCCATCGCCGGCGAAGTGCGCGCCGACCTCTACTGGGGCACCGGCGACGCCGCGGGCAAGTTGGCCGGAGACATGAAGCAGAAGGGCAACCTGTGGTTGCTGTGGCCCAAGGGTGCAGCACTGCCCCACACTCCCTTCGGCGGCTGAGGACACCCACATGGCAATCTGGTACATCGTGGTCGGGGTGATGGTCCTGGAGATCGTGCTGCAACTGGCTTGGAGCCCGTTCTACTTCGGAACGGGCATCCGCCTGTTCAACGAGCGGATTCCCGCCACCGCGGAGATGCGCCACCGACTGGTGCTGAACTGCCTGGAGCGCGACGTGGCCACGTCGGACTGGATGCCGATGGTATTCCGTCCACTGCCGGATGGCCGCACGGCATTCCGCGAAAGCTTCTTCACCAGCTTCACCGGGCGCTACTACCCGGTAATGCGCGGCCTGGTGGTGGTGGACGCCATGCGCAACCAGGTACGGGTGGAAGGTATCTGCAACTGGATGACCCTGGCCATCGCGGTGCTGTGCGTGGCCATGCCGATGGTGGCCGCCTCCACCTGGCCGATGCTGATGATGCTGGGGTTGTTCGTGTACTGCTACTTCATCCAGCGCCGCCGCTACCACGCGGTTGCCGAGGCCCTGCGCGAACAGATGCGTACCGAGCTGCCGGAAGCGATCATGGCGTTGAGGCGCCGCACCCAGTAAAACTACTGCGCCCTGCGCAGTGGTTCTGCGCAGGTAGCCGCCGAGCGCGAGGGCTAGCATGCTAGCTTCAAGCCCCTCGAGTCATATCCATGCACGAAGGACTGCTCAAAAGCTGGAACGCCGGCGCCACGCGCCAGGCCGTCATTGCCTTCGTCGCACGGGTCACCCTGGAAGACGGACCCGACTACGTACCCCCCGCCGCACGGATCGCCGTGTTCGACAACGACGGCTGCCTGTGGTGCGAAAAGCCCATGCCGATCCAAGCCGACTTCCTCTTGCGCCGCATTGCCGAACAGGCTGAAGCAGACCCGTCGCTACGCGACCGGCAACCCTGGAAAGCCGTTCATGAAAAGGACCAGGCGTGGCTGGGCGATGTCATCACCAAGCATTACGAGGGCGATGACACCACGCTCAAGGAAATGGCGGCCGGCCTGCTTTCGGCCTATGCCGAAGATGACGTGGAGTCGTTCGCCAGCAAGGCCGACCAGTTCCTGCGCAGCGCGGAGAACCCGGTGCTGAAACGCCCCTACCTGAAGACCGCCTACGCGCCCATGCGCGAGCTGCTGCAGTACCTGGAAGCCAACCAGTTCACCAACTACATCGTGTCCGGTGGCGGACGCGACTTCATGCGGCCCATCACCCACGAGCTGTACGGCGTTCCACCCGAGCGTGTGGTCGGCACCACCGTCGCGCTGCAGTACCGCGAAGAAGACGGCATCGGCAAGGTGGTCCACACCTCGAAACTGGAGGTGTTCGATGATGGCCCCAACAAAGTGGTACGGATCTGGAGCCGGATTGGCGCGCGCCCGATCTTCGCTGCCGGCAACTCCAATGGCGACATCCAGATGCTGCAGTTCGCCACGCAGGGAAAGGGCGCCTCGCTGGCGTTGCTGGTTACCCACGATGATGACGAGCGGGACATTGCGTATACCTCGGGCGCCCAGAAGTCGGTGGCGCTGGCGAAGGAGCGCGGGTGGCCGCTGGTCAGTGTCCGGGAGGACTGGGCGAAGGTGTTCGTGGATTAGCGGCGGGCTGCGTGGCTGCGTGGTGCCGGACGGAAGGGGAAATAGACCCTCGTTTTGCACTACATTGGTGCAATGACCCCCGCACCACCGTCTCCGTCCCTCGAAGTCCTTGGCACCCCGGTCGCCTGGGCCGATGCCGAAGGCCGCGTCGCCGGCTGCAACCCGGCCTTTGCGCGCTGGCTGGGGGTAAGCGTGCGACGCCTGCTCGGCCAGCCACTGGCCTCGCTGGAGGTACAGGGCGAGGCCTTGGCCCACTTCCTGGCGCGCGGCGAACGCGACACCCTGCGCCTGCATCGCCTGGCCTTGGCCCTGCCCGGGGAGGCCCCGCGCTTCGCCGAGGGCTGGCTGAGCCGGCATGAGGAAGACGGCTGGCTGCTGGAAGCGCACCCGGTGGATGAGTTCCCCGGGCTGGACCCGACCCAGGCCCTGCCCAGCGCACTCAGTGCCGCCCTCAAAGGCCTGGCCCACGAACTGCGCAACCCGCTGGCCGGCCTCAAGGGCGCGGCCCAGCTGCTGGCCCGTCGCAGCGCCCAGCGCGACCCGGAAGAGCGCGAGCTGATCGAGCTGATCGGCTCGGAGATTGAACGCCTGAACGGGCTGCTGGAACAGCTGCTGTCGCCGGCGCCGGCCGCGCCGCATGCGCCCCTCAACATCCACGCCTCTCTGGAGCGCGTGCTGCGCCTGGCCGAAAGCGAAGGCGGCTGGGCGGTGCGCCTGCAGCGCGATTACGACCCCAGCATTCCCGAATTCGACGGCGACGCCGACCGTCTCACCCAGGCGATATGGAACCTGGTGCGCAATGCGATCCAGGCCGGCGCCGGTACCGTCACCCTGCGCACCCGGGTGGAACATGGCGTGCGCATCGGCGACCAGCTGCAGCCGATGGCGCTGCGCCTGGAGATTGCCGATGACGGCCGTGGCGTGCCCGAAACGCTGGCCGAGCACCTGTTCCTGCCGCTGGTCAGCGGCCGCGCCGAAGGCACCGGGCTGGGCCTGGCGCTGGCCCAGCAGGTGGCGCGCGAACACCGCGGCACGCTGACCTACCGCTCGCGCCCCGGGCATACCGTATTCACCGTGCATCTGCCGATCGGGCAAGGCACCCCCGCTGCCGAGGAGACCGCGCATGGCGGATGACAGCCAAGCCACCGCCCAGCGTGTCTGGGTAGTGGATGACGACCGCGCGGTACGTTTCGTGCTGTGCACCGCGCTGCGCGATGCCGGCTATGCGGTGGAAGGTTTCGATGGCGCGGCGGCGGCCTTGGAGATGCTGGGCAGCCAACCCGCCCCGGACCTGTTGTTCACCGACGTGCGCATGCCGGGCGATGACGGGCTGGTGTTGCTGGACAAGCTCAAGGCCGCGCACCCGCAACTGCCGGTGATCGTGATGTCGGCCTATACCGATGTGGCCAGCACCGCCGGTGCGTTCCGTGGCGGCGCGCAGGAATTCCTGTCCAAGCCGTTCGATCTGGACGATGCGGTGGCCCTGGCCCAGCGCGTGCTGCCGGAGCCGGACACCACCCTGGTCGAGCCCAGCCTCCCGTCAGTGGAGTCCGCGCCTGACCAGCGCCCGCAGCTGGTCGGCGACACGCCGGCCATGCGCGCGCTGTTCCGCGCCATCGGCCGCCTCGCGCAGGCGCCGCTGTCGGTGTTGATCAACGGCGAAACCGGCACCGGCAAGGAACTGGTGGCGCATGCGCTGCACCACGAATCGCCGCGCGTGCAGGGCCCGTTCGTGGCGCTCAACACCGCCGCCATTCCGTCCGAACTGCTGGAAAGCGAGCTGTTCGGCCATGAAGCCGGCGCATTCACCGGCGCGCAGCGCCGCCATGTAGGCCGCTTCGAGCAGGCCGATGGCGGCACGCTGTTCCTGGACGAAATCGGTGACATGCCACTGCCGTTGCAGACCCGCCTGCTGCGCGTGCTGGCCGAAGGCGAGTTCTTCCGTGTGGGTGGCCGCGAATTGATCCGGGTGGATGTGCGGGTCATTGCGGCCACCCACCAGGACCTGGAAACGCTGGTGGCGCAGGGCCGCTTCCGCGCTGACCTGCTGCACCGGCTGGACGTGGTGCGGCTGCGCCTTCCACCGCTGCGCGAGCGCCGCGATGACGTCGCCCAGCTGGCCGACACCTTCCTGGCCGCCGCCGCGCGCAAGCTGGATACGCCGCCCAAACGGCTCACCGCCGCTGCGCTGCAGGCGCTGCGCGAGCACGACTGGCCGGGCAACGTGCGCGAGCTGGAAAACGTGTGCTGGCGCATGGCCGCACTGGCCGCATCCGACACCATCGGCGTGGCCGATGTGGACAGCGCGCTGCACCGCGGTGCCGGGCCGCGCACCCGCGCGCAGGGCGATCCCAGCCAGTGGGAAGCCATGCTGTCGGCATGGGCGCGTCAGCGCCTGGCCGAGGGCGCCGAAGGCCTGCATGCGCAGGTGCGCGACCGGGTGGACCAGGCGTTGCTGGAGGCGGCCCTGCAGATCACCCACGGCCGCCGTGCCGAAGCCGCCGCGCGCCTGGGCATGGGCCGCAACACTCTGACCCGCAAGCTCGGCGCCGGGCGCCGGCGCGGCGGATGAATCCCTGTTCATGGCATGTAAGCACCGCGTCGCGGTGCCTTTCATGGTCCGTGGACGACCATGACGTTAGTTTGCACAGAAGGAGTTCCAGATGCGTCGTTCCCACCTCGCCCTGCTGATCCCGTCACTGCTGGTGCTCGCCGCCTGTGGTTCCGCGCCCGAGCAGCGCAGCGCGCCGGTGCCGGCCGTACCGGTGGTGAGCACCGCCAAGCTGGCCGAAGCCAACCTGGCGCCTGCCTCGGCAAGTATTGTCAGCGGCCGTCTGGTGCTGGTGCCCGATGCGCAGGGCGTGCATATCACCGGCACCATCGGTGGGCTGCAGCCGTTGCAGACCGCCGCGTTCCACGTGCATGAGCGCGGTGACTGCAGTGCCGTTGACGCCAGCAGCGCGGGGGCGCATTTCAACCCGTTCAACCAGCCGCATGGCCGCAACAGCGCTGGGGCACATCACATTGGCGACATGGACAACCTGCGCGCCGACGCGCAGGGCCGGGTCAGCGTCGATGTACGCCTGCCAGCGGTTACCCTCGGCGGCGGTGCAGCCACCGACATCGTTGGCCGTGCGCTGGTGGTTCATGCCAACGCCGACGATTACCGCAGCCAGCCGGCAGGTAACGCCGGCGCCCGAATCGCCTGCGGCGTCATCCGGGTCACGCGCTGAACGCGCTGTCCAATGACGTCGCTTTTTCCCTCGTTACCCGCAAGGAGATCCACATGCGCCTGATCCATACCTCACTGTTCGCCGCCATTGCCGCCATCGGCCTGACCGCCTGCAACAAGCCGGCTGATGCGCCCGCCGCCGATCCCGCCACCGCCACCCCGCCGATCGCCGAAACCGCGCGCACCACCGAAGCGCCGCCGGCGATGACCAGCGAAGCGCACGCCAACCACAGTGCCGTGGCCGAGCTGGCCCCGACCCAAGGCAATGACGTGAAGGGCAACGTGACCTTCAGCGTCGTCGACGGCAAGGTCCACGTGAAGGGCCAGGTCAGCGGCCTGAAGCCGAACAGCGAACACGGCTTCCACATCCATGAGAAGGGCGACTGCAGCGCGCCGAACGGCGACAGCGCCGGCGGCCACTTCAACCCGAGCAAGGAAGACCACGGCAACGTGGCCACCACCCCGCACCACGGTGGCGACATCCCCAACATCAAGGCCGACGCCCAGGGCAACGCGGTGGTGGATGCAGCCGTGTCGACCAACGTCAACATCGGCGAAGGCAACGACAGCGACATCATCGGTCGTGGCCTGATCGTGCATGCCGATCCGGATGATTACAAGACCCAGCCGACCGGCAATGCCGGTGCCCGTCTGGCCTGCGCGGTGATCAAAGCGGCCCCCTGACCGGTGACGCCGGCCGTTGGCCGGTTACGCCCGAACGCACAACGCCGGCATCCGCCGGCGTTGTCGTTTCCATGCCCCTGCAGCGGCTAGCCGCCAGAGCGGCTGATCGCGCGCTTCAGGTACGCATCGAGGCGGGCGCAGCCTTCGGGGGTGCTTTCGCACAGCGTGGCCCACGCCTGGCGGCGACGATGCAGTTCGCCGTCGGGCACATAGGTGCGCAGGCGGGCCACCGAAGGCGCCATGGGATGCGGCGCGGTGAAGATCAGCCACGTCCTCGACGCAAATGCAGGATCTTCGAGGACGGAGGCTTTGGTGGACTGGTACGCCAGCATGCCCGGCTCCAGCGGCAGCCCCTTCAATACTTCCACGTCGCTGCGCTTGGGCAGGCCGTCGATGAAGCCGGTGACGGTGGTGAATTCCAACGGGACCTTGTCGGCTTCATTGCCAAGGATGTCGCTGTATTCGGCCCAGGTGCCGGCGGACGCCATCAGCCCAAGCGTCAACGCGGCGAGCGGCCCCATGCGTGCCAGCGCGGTACGGCAGTGCCATGCGTGCATCCGGTTTCCCCTGTCAGTTCAAGCGGAAGTTGACCGGCACTTCCTGGCCGGGTTCAGCGTCTTCCATCCCGGCGTCGCAGTCGAAGGACCAGCGTCTGGCTGCGGTCACTGCGGCCTCATCCAGCACGGTCGATCCACTGCTTTGCGCGATGATGATGTGCCGCGCAACCAGGCCGTCGCCTTGCGGGTACAGTCCAAGCAGCACCTCGCCTTCCGTGCCGGCTTTGAAGGCCTTGGGCGGATAGCGCGGTGGATTGAAACCCTTGACGGTCAGGTTCATCTTGCAGTGCTGTGCAGGCTGGTGCAGCACCCACTCGGCAATGCCGCCCTTGTCGCCATCGCAACGGTACTTCCAGCGCATCGCACTGCGGCGGGTGGCGTCGGCGCTGGTTGACCCGTCCACGGAAGCCTCAACCGGGTTGCCCTGCGCATCGACAACGACGCGCAGGCTCACATCGTGAGCCTGCTGGACCGCATGGGGGTATGTTGTCCGACCCACCAGGGCCGGGAGCGCCTGCTGGGACTCAGGAGCCACGTGGCACTGTGCCGCGGCCATTGCCGGCAACGGCGTCAGGCAGGCGAGCAGAAGCGCCGCAACGGGCGCATGGCGAAGCAGCTGCATCATCTCGGCATCCTTGTCGTTCCGTGTTCCAATCCAGCGTGCTCCAATCCAGTCAGCGCGCCACCTTCAGCGCGCCAACAGGTCCCGCGCATTCTGTCCTGCTTCGCAATGCACGAACAGCACCGGCAGCCCGTGCGCTTCCAGCACGGCAGCCATCTGCCGCTGGCGCATCAGGTACTGCTCGTAAATGCCCTGCAGGCGATCGCAGTTGCCCTTGTCGTGGCTGTAGTAGCTGCACCAGCCGGCCGGATCGAACAGTGCCATACGCACTTCGCCGTCAGCGTATCGAAGCAGCGGTTCCGGCGCTCTGTCCAGCCACTGCTCCGACTGCGGCGCCATCAGCGCCGTTTCTATCAGCGGCCACAACTCGGCCAGGCCCTGGTTGTCGTATTGCATCGACATCATCGCGGCCAGGTCGTTCACCGTGAAATACCGGGCGTGCTCGATCTGCGCGCCGAAGGCGTTCTGCGCCTGCAGGGCGGTATCGGCCTGGGCCATGCCCTGGGCCAGCAGCACCTCTTCCAGTGCTTCGGCTACGGCCGTGGTCTGGGCCACGTCGGTGCCTGTCAGCAGGAACGGCACCACGCGCAGGCCACCGCCGGTGAGGCTCGCATCGGCCTGGAACGGCAGCGGCACTTCGCCGTCGGCACCGGCGCCGAACGCCAGCAGGCGCGGGCCTTCGTTGCGGCCGGGCGCACGCATCTGCAGTTCTTCCAGGCGGCGGTGGATCGGCCAGCCGGGGCGCAGAACTTCGGCGGGGTCGAAATGGGCGCCGGCGAACACGAAATCGAGTCCGCTCACGCCGGGCACCAGCTTGGCGAGGTCGCGGCCAACGCGGTCGGCCAGTTCGCCCGCCTGCGCGGATGTCAGGGCCGCGTGGCGGGGGGCGTCTCCTCCGGCCAGTTCCAATGCCAGTACGCCAAGGGCATTCATGCCGGGGTCGGGTTTGCTCATGGGTTCACAGTTGGCCCATCACAGGGCGGCAGCTACACTTGGCCCCATTATGCCTGCTCCTTCGTGCAGGCCATGTTGCAGACACCCCTCCCATGCCAGGTATCTCCATGCCCAACGCTCGTCCCGTCGCCATTCTCGGTGGCGTCCGCATTCCGTTCTGCCGCCAGAACACCGCCTATTCGGACGTTGGCAACCTGGGCATGTCGGTACGTACGCTCGGCGCGCTGGTGGAACGGTTCGGCCTGCACGGGCAACAGCTGGGCGAAGTGGCGATGGGCGCGGTGATCAAGCATTCCAGCGACTGGAACCTGGGCCGCGAAGCCACGCTGTCCTCGGGCCTGTCCCCGCTCACCCCGGGCATCACCATGCAGCGCGCCTGCGGCACCTCGCTGGACACGATCATTGCGGTGGCCAACAAGATTGCGCTGGGCCAGATCGAATCGGGCATCGGCGGCGGTTCGGACACCACCTCCGACGTGCCGATCGTGTACGGCAAGAAGCTGCGCGCGCGCCTGCTGGCCGCCAACCGCGCCAAGACCACCGGCGACAAGATCAAGGCGATCGTGCGCGGCTTCAAGCTGGGCGAACTGAAGCCGGAATTCCCGGGCGTGGCCGAACCGCGTACCGGCAAGAGCATGGGCGACCACTGCGAAGACATGGCCAAGGAGTGGAACATCTCCCGCGATTCGCAGGACGAGTGGGCGGTGTCTTCGCACAAGAAGCTGGCCGCGGCCTATGAGCGCGGTTTCTTCAGCGACCTGATCGCGCCGTTCCGCGGCGTGGAGCGCGACAACATCCTGCGCGCGGATACCTCGCTGGAAAAGCTGGCCACGCTGAAGCCGGCCTTCGACAAGGTCTCCGGCCGTGGCACGCTCACCGCCGCCAACTCCACCCCGCTCACCGATGGTGCGTCGGCGGTGCTGCTGGCCAGCGAGGAATGGGCGCGCGCGCATGGCCACGAACCGCTGGCCTACCTGCGCGATTCGCAGGTGGCGGCGGTGGACTTCGTGCACGGCGAAGGCCTGCTGATGGCGCCGACCATCGCGGTGCCGGAAATGCTCAAGCGCAATGGCCTCACGCTGCAGGATTTCGACATCTACGAAATCCATGAAGCCTTCGCCGCGCAGGTGCTGTGCACCCTGCGTGCGTGGGAAAGCGAAGACTACTGCCGCAACCGCCTGGGCCTGGATGCGCCGCTGGGCAGGATCGACCCGGCCAAGATCAACCCGTTGGGGTCGTCGCTGGCCACCGGCCATCCGTTTGCGGCTACCGGTGCGCGCGTGATCGCCACGGCGGCCAAGCAGCTGGCCGAACGCGGCGGCGGCCGCGCGCTGGTCTCGATCTGCACCGCCGGCGGCATGGGCGTGGTGGCGATCGTCGAACGCTGAGTCGTTCGCATCGCGCGCAAGAAAAAAGGCCGCCCCGATGGGCGGCCTTTTTTTTGGGGGGACGGCGTCAGCGGATCGGGTTGCCGTATTCATCGCGCTCGTCGCGATGGATGTCGCGCACCGGCAGCGGTTCGCTCATCAAGGATTGTTCTTCGACCGTGGCGCGTTCGGGCACTACGGCCGCCAGTGGGGCGACCGGGCGCGCGAGCACCACGCTGTCTTCCCCGCGCTGCTGGCGCAGGGCGTTGGTGTAGCACTGCGCGGCGAGCGCGGGTTCGCCGCGTGCGGTGAAAACCTCACCCAGCGCTTCCCAGGCGGGGGAGCCGGCGCCGGCGGCGATGGCACGGTGCAGGTAATCCTCGGCCTGGACGTGCTCGCCCTGGCGCGCGGCGATGCGGCCCAGCGCCAGCAGCAGGGCCGGGCTGGACGGCTGCTGGCCCAGCCAGCGCTGCAGGTTGGCCTGGCGGGTGGCCAGCTTCTCCACCGGCATCTGACCGTACAGCGTCACCAGCGATTCGTCCCAGCGCGTATCCAGCGCCTGTTCCAGGTTGAGCAGGGCCGGTTCATCCCAATCCAGCGCCACGGCGCGCAGCGCGTAGGCCGACACCACATCGGGGTCGCTGCGCAGGGCCTTCGGGGTGGCTTCCCACTGCGCGGCCAGCGCATTCACATCGCCCGCCTCCAGCAGCGACTGCGCGGCCAGGCGCACTTCCAGTTCGGCCACGGCCTCATCGGGCAGCACCTTCTGCTTGCGCAGCGCGCCCAGCTGGCCGTAGGCCTCGTGCGCGCGGTCGGCACGTGCCAACGCTTCGGTGCGCAGCCACAGGCCGCGTGGCGGCAGCGGCTGGATGCCCGGGGCATCCAGCGCGTTGATCGCATCCACCGGGCGCTCCTGCTGCAGCAGGCGTTCGGCCTGCATCAGCGCATAGGCGGTGGCATCAGTGGTGGACAGGCGCTGCAGGTACTGGTCCACCGCGGCCTGGTCCCCGCGCGCTTCGGCGCTGCGGATGGCGGTCACGTAGGCCACCGCGCTCACTTCTTCGTCCTCGGCGGCGGTGCCCAGCAGCTTCTCGGCGCGCTGCCAGTGGCCGTACTCGTGCGCCTGCATGCCTTCGATCAGGCGGGCGCGGCCCTGCTTGCGGCGGTAGCGGCCCCAGGCACGGAACGGCGAGGCCACCAGGCTCCACAGCAGCCACAGCACCAGCAGGCCCACCAGCACCATCAGTGCCACCTGCGGCACGGTGGAGCGGTAATCGTTGCCGCCGGCGCGGTAGATCACCTCGCCGTACTGGCGCAGCGATTCGGTGCCCAGCCATTGCGCGGCCACCACGCCCAGCACCACGGCCAGCAACAGCACCACCACGGATTGAATCGGCTTCATGTATCAACTCCCATCGCGCATGGCGCGCAGTTGCTGCAGGGTGCTGCCCAGTTCGGGCAGCGGCGGGCGTAGCACTTGGGTGCGCAACTGCTGCAGTTCACCACGACGCTCGCGCAGGCCGGGTGAATCCGGCCACAGCCGCGGCATCCACAGCGCCACCCGGTCCAATGCCTGTTCGAAACCGGCCTGGTCGCCACGTTCAACCGCGGCACGGGCCAGGGTCAGCTCCAGCTGCAGCGAATCCCACGCGGCGGTGCGCTCGGCGCGGGTCAGGGGGCCCTGCACCGCGGTGGGGGTGATGGTCACGAACGGAGCCAGCACCTGGTGCCACCACGGCGGCGCATCGGTGTCCGTCGCCGGAGCGATCTGTTCGGGCAGCGCCAGCAGCGACTGCGAGAAGTTGCCAAGGCGCTGGTTGATGCCGGCGCGCACGCCCGGGCCGAGGGCATCGACCGCGTTGCGTTCCTGCATCAGCGCTTGGCGCAGATTGAGGAATTCGGTGCCCTGGACGTCTTCCAGTGCCGTGGCGGCCAGTGCATACAGCCGCTTGGCGCCCTCCACGTCATCGGCGAAGGCCAAGCGCTGGCCGGCCTGGCTGAGCAGCAGTTCGGCCTCTTCCAGCTGCAGCGCCTGCGCGTTGTGGCGGGTGCTGTCGGCCAGCCGTGCCAGGTTCTCTTCCAGCAGGGCGTTGCGCTGGCTCAGGCCCAGCATTTCATCGCGCAGCACCCGGTTGGTGGCGGCTGCATCCTGCACCCGCTGCGAGGTGGAGCGCTGGTCGCGGCGCAGCGCTTCCACGCTGCCGGCCAGGCCCTGCACGAGCACGGCGGCATCGGCCTCGCGCTGCACGACACGCGCCTGCTGCGCCTGCCATTGGGTCCAGCCCCACGCGGCGCCACCGGCCACCACCGCAAGCGCGGCAAGCGGCACGATCCAGCGCAGCGGTCGGTGGGGCGGGGGCGGAACCATGTCGTTCATGCAGGCATCCTTGTCGACCGCGCCGGTGCATTCACGAGCTGGCGATCGACGAAGTGCACAGCATCGCTCGCCGCCCGCAGGCCCTGCAAGGCCGCAAACGACCCCTGTTCAGGAAGTTGCCGCAGTGGTGACAGCCGCGTGTGCGGCCTGCGCCAGCTGCGCCGGCAGCGGGCCGGCGGCGAGGGTGACCCGCGTGAATCCGGCGTCCGTCGCCAGCGCGGCCAAGCGCTCGCTGGCGGCCACCACGTGCGCCTGGCGAAGCTGCGCCAGCAGGTCCGCCGGCAGCTGTTCGCTGAGCAGCGCCAGGGCCTCGGCACTGCTCAGCGCCAGCACCCACGGCCCGGCCTGGTGGCGCAACCGCTGCAGTTGCCGGGGCGGCAGGCGCAGCGCCCTGCGCTGGTAAACATCCACCCGCTGCAGCGTCGCGCCACGGGCCTGCAGCGTACTGGCGATGATGCCGCGCCCGCCGGGGGCGGTGACCAGCGCCGCGCGCAGCCCCTGCAGCTGGGCGAGCGCCGGCAGGTCGAGCAGGCCTTCGCTGTCCATCCGGGTGGGGGCCACGACGTCGTCAACGCCGTGCCCGCGCAGCGCAGCGGCAGTGCCGGCGCCCACCGCCAGCCAGGTGCCGGCGTGCGGGGCCTGCAGCGGCTGCAGCCGCGCGGCGGCATGCACCGCCGCCGGGCTGCTGAACACCACGCGGTCGGCGCCCAGCGCCTGGGCCAGGGCCGCGCGGGTGCCCGCATCGTGGCGGGCCACCAGGGCCCACGGCGACAAGCCGATCACCTGCGCGCCCAGCGCTTCGGCCGCGCGCCGCAGCGGTGCGTGCTGGCCGCGCGGGCGCAGCGACACCAGGGTCCAATCCGGCACATGTGCGTGGCTGTTCATTGCAGGCATTATGCGAGGCCTTCGTTGCAACGTCGCCGTACTGATGTCTGAACAAGATTCCCTCCCTGCGCACCTGGCCTCACTGCAGCAGGTGCTGGAGCGCATGCCGCCGGTAGCGGCCATGCAGATCCGCGTGGATGCCTATGCCGATGGCGTGCTGGCCCTGCGCGCGCCGCTGGCCGCCAACGTCAATGACAAAGGCAACGCCTTCGGCGGCAGCCTGTCCTCGGCGCTGACCCTGTCCGGCTGGGCGCTGGTCACCCTGCGCCTGCGTCTGGCCGGCTTCGATGCCGATGTCTACGTGGCCGACAGCCACGTGCGCTACCTGGCCCCGGTCTATGAGGACCTGCTGGCCCAGGCGCAGGCGGCCGACGATGCGGACTGGGACACCTTCCTGGCCACCTTCGCCCAGCGCGGCAAGGCCCGCATCGAGGTGGTGGCCCGCCAGCCCGGCGAGGCCGGCAAGCCGGCAGCTGAACTGACCGGACGTTTCGTTGCCTTCGCAAGGCGGTAGGATGGGCGCCTTGCCGATTGGGGAATTCGCATGCGTCGCACCTTCCAGATCCTGCTGCTGGCCTTGCTGGCCCTGACTTCCGTGTCGGCATTCGCCGGCGAGCAGAAAACCACCAAGAAGCAGCGCAAGCAGCTCGAGGAAACCCAGGTCAAGTACGACTCGACCATGCGCTGGGGCACCGTGGAAGACATGCTGCCGTACCTGGACCCGGCCTACGCCAAGGAGCACCCGCTGACCGACCTGGAACTGCGCAGGTTCGAGCAGGTGAAGATCTCCAGCTACCGCGCCGGCGACAACGTGCCGCTGCCCGACGGCCGGATCGGCCGCAATGCCGAGGTCCGGGTGATCAATATCAACACCCAGTCCGAACGTTCGGTGCGGGTCAAGGAAATCTGGCGCTGGGATGCCGATGGCAAGCGCTGGCTGCAGGCCAGTGGGCTGCCGGACCTGTGGCAGGAATCCTGAGCTGGCCCAGGGCTGGACGCCGGTTCGCCCGCATGTGCGACAATCGGCGCCCGCTAATCGACCCGTGATCTAAGTGAATTACGAAGAGTTGCTGGCCTTTGCCGGCCGAAACCCGATGTTGTCGATGGCCTTCGTGGGCCTGACCGTCGCCATCCTCGTCACCGAGGTGCGCCGCCTGCTGCGCGGCTACAAGTCGATCAAGCCGGCCGAGCTGACCCAGCTGATCAATGCTGGCGGGGCGGTCGTGGTCGACCTGTCGGCGGGCACCGATTTCGAGAAGGGCCATATTGCCGGCAGCCGCAACGTGCAGCCTGCCCAGTTCGGACCGGAGCACAAGCTGGTGGCCAACGCCAAGCAGCGCCCGGTGGTGCTGGTGTGCCGCACCGGCACCGCCTCTGAAACCGCCGCCAAGGCCTTGAAGAAGGCCGGTTTCGAGCAAATGCACGTGCTCGACGGTGGCCTGCCCGCCTGGCAGCAGGCCGAGCTGCCGCTGGTCAAGGGCCGCAACTGATTTTGCCCGGATTGCGCGGCATGCCTTGTGCGCGCCGCCACACGCCCCCATCGCAGGGCATGTAACAATCCGTTTTTACTGCATTCATTCTGGAGCAACAGGAAATGTCCGAAGCGAACACCAACGGCGCCATCGCGCCGGCCGACGCCGCCACCGGCCCCGCGTTCACCGTCGAAAAGATCTACGTCAAGGACGTTTCCTTCGAATCGCCCAACGCGCCGGCCGTGTTCAACGAAGCCGTGCAGCCGGAGCTGCAGCTCAACCTGAACCAGCGCGTGCAGCGCCTGGGTGAGAGCGCCTTCGAAGTGGTGCTGGCCGTGACCCTGACCTGCAAGGCCGGCGACAAGACCGCCTACGTGGCTGAAGTGCAGCAGGCTGGCGTGTTCGGCCTGGTCGGCCTGGACCCGCAGTCGATCGACGTGCTGCTGGGCACCCAGTGCCCGAACATCCTGTTCCCGTACGTGCGTTCGCTGGTGAGCGAGCTGATCCAGGCCGGCGGCTTCCCGCCGTTCTTCCTGCAGCCGATCAACTTCGAAGGCCTGTACGCCGAAACCCTGCGCCAGCGCCAGGAACAGGGCGAAACCTCGCTCGCCGATTCCGAGCCGGCCGGCAACGCCTGATCGGCGCTGCAGCAATGAGCAACAACGCAGACAAGGTCGCCGTTCTCGGCGCCGGCTCCTGGGGCACCGCCCTGGCCAGCCTGCTTGCACGGCACGGTCGCCAGACCGTGCTGTGGGGCCGCGACGCGGCGATGGTCGAGGCCATCGACCAGCGCCACGAGAACACCCGCTACCTGCCGGGTATTCCGTTGCCGGAATCCCTGCGCGCCACCACGGACCTGACTGCGGCCGTCAAGGATGCCACCTGGATCCTGGTGGTGGTGCCGTCGCACGCGTTCGGTGAAACCGTGCGCGCGCTGGCGCCGCTGCGCCCGGCGGCTGCCGGCGTGGCCTGGGCCACCAAGGGCTTCGAACCCGGCTCCGGGCGTTTCCTGCATGAAGTGGCGCGCGAGGTCCTCGGGCCGGAAGTGCCGCTGGCGGTGGTTACCGGCCCGTCGTTCGCCAAGGAAGTCACGCTGGGCCTGCCCACCGCGATTACCGTGCACGGCGACGATGCCGAGTTCGCCCAGCAGGTGGCCGAAGCCATGCATGGCCCGGCGTTCCGCGCCTATACCGGCGACGACATGGTCGGTGCCGAACTCGGTGGCGCCATGAAGAACGTGCTGGCCGTGGCCACCGGTGTGGCCGATGGCATGCAGCTGGGCCTCAACGCCCGTGCCGGCCTGATTACCCGCGGCCTCAACGAGATGCTGCGCCTGGCCGCTGCGATTGGCGCCAAGCCGGAAACCCTGATGGGCCTGGCTGGCTTGGGTGACCTGGTGCTGACCTGCACCGGCGATCTCTCGCGCAACCGTCGCCTGGGCTTGGCGCTGGGGCGTGGGCAGTCACTGCAGGACGCGATCCGCGAAATCGGCCAGGTGGTGGAATCGGTGCAGACCGCCGACGAAGTCATGCGCCAGGCGCGACGCCACGGCATCGACCTGCCGATCTCCGACCGGGTCCGCGCCGTGCTGCACGGCGAGCAGACCCCGGAAGAGGGCCTGCGCGCGCTGTTGGCCCGCGAACAGAAGCCGGAGTATCCGGACACGCTGTTCAAATGATCAGGAAAAACCCCGGCATTGCCGGGGTTTTTTTTAACCCCGCCCGGATGCCCAGAACGCGAAAACCCAGCTTCCGCTGGGTTTCTGCGTGGCACCCCGACGAGGTAGGCACCATATAAGTGAAGCCCGGCCTACTAAGCCGGGCTTCATGGCGTGAGGGAGAGAGAGATCACGCCATCCAACAACGTACCGTGCAGCTACAGGCTTACCAGGTGAAGCGCGGGCCGACGAACCATTCCTTGTCGCCACCCTTGGCCAGCTTCACTTGGCCGCTCAGGCCCCAGTTCTGGTTGAACTTGGCCTGCGCGCCGACCAGGCCGTAGAACTCGCCGTCCGGGTTGATGCCGTGCTTCTTGCTGAAGTCTTCGTAGCCGGCCATCGCGTAGCCTTCGATCATCGGGGTGAACGCGGTGCGCACGCCCACTTCGGTGGCGTAACCGTTGAAATCCAGGCCTTCCTTCGGGTCGAACTTCTGGTAGGCGACGCGGGCTACCAAGTCGGTGGTCGGCGCGATGCCGTAGTTGTAGCCCAGGCCCACGCGCCACTGGTCAACATCAACGTTGCCGCGGTCGGTTTCCTGCGAGTTGTAATCGCCAAAGACATGGAAGTTCGGCGCAATCGCGGCCGAGCCCTTCACCGCCCAACCGTCGGCGGAGCCGCCCTTGGTATCGGTGTTCACGTAGCCGCCTTCCACGTAGTTGTACGACAGGCCATCGGCAGCCGAAGCAGCGAACGGCAGGGCAGCAATCAGGCCCAAGGCAAGCAGGGAGGTCTTCATCATCGGGAACACACCTTTTTATTATTTGGTTTTGCCGACCGTCCCCCTTGGGGAGGGGAGAGAGAAGGACGGTCGACAGGTGTGAATTATCCGTTAGGCGATCTAATCAACCCTGAATATTGAACTGACCGGTACATGAATGAAGGGCGCGTTCAGGGAACTTGGTGGAAGGACTCACCGGCGTTGCGAACGACGTCTGCCAGAACCTGTTCCAGGTCAAAGCAACGCGCTTGCAGCCGAAGCCAGTGCATGTCGCTCGATGCTGGCGGCGAACAACGGGGTCTCGCGGCCGTTGTGGTTGCCGCCATCGCGCTGGCGGGCGTCGGCCGCGTCTTCGAACGGCGTGCCGTGTTCGGCGATGAAGTCCAGGAATTCCTGCGTGGGGTGGGCCACGACGCTGTTGGTGTATTCGCAGGTGTTCTCGTCGATCTTCTTCACGCTGAGCGTCCAGATCACCTGCACCCGCGTGCGACCGTTGGGCGTGAACGCGTCCGACGTGGATACCATGCGGCACAGGCTCGGCCTGGCGATTTCGGCCACGTAGTGCTGGACCATCAGCGTATTGCCGATCATCTCGACATTGATGGACATGCGCGTGCCATCGTCGGTGCGGGTCGAGCCAGCGGAGATATGGTCGGGCGGGCAGCAGCGCTGATACTCCGCTTCGGGCAGGTTGAACAGCCAGTCCGCGATGTCCACCTTCTCGATCGGCGCGTTGATGATCGCGGTGTAGGCGGAGGCGGACAGCAGCTTGTCGGTGATGATGATGTCGGACATGGTGGACTCCTTGGGTGAGGCCCCACTATCGATCCGGCACCGGGTGGCGCACAGCCATCTCTTGGTATGCACGGTTGGACCGGCGCGGACACCAGGCTGCATACCAAGGTTTTAGAACGCGGCCAGCCGCACGCCGTCCACGCTCGCAATGGCATCCAGGCGCACCACGCTTCCGTCGTCCAGGTGCATGTACTCGGCGCCCTCCTTCGCACGCAGGTCCGTGATCCGTGCCAGCGCCGTGCATTCCTCTCCCGCCGCGTCCACGTACACGATGGTCACGCGGCGTTGGCTGGTGGCGGTGGCTTCCAGCACATCGTGGAACTCGCAGTTGATCGGGCGGTAGGTTGTGGTCATTGCCGTAGTCTCACGCAACAGGACGGAGGGAACACCTGGGTTGGCTGGCCGGAACCCGGCCAGCACGGACCGCTGGAATCAACGCAGTTTGACGCCGGGGAAATCGACCGGCACCGCAAAGGCGACGTTGACGTAGTTGGTGAACAGATTCAACGCGACGTGGGCGAGGATTTCGACGATCGCTTCATCATTGAAGCCCACGTTCCGCAGCTGGGCGACATCGGCATCGTCGATCTGGCCACGGCCTTCCACCACGCGCAGCGCGAAGTGCAGCGCAGCAGCCGTCTTGGGATCCTCGGACTCACCGCCCTGCGCAGCGCTCATTTCCTGGCTGCTGGCACCGGCCTTGCGGCCCAGTGCGGTGTGCGCGGCCAGGCAGTACTCGCAGGCGTTGCGGTTGGCGATGGCCACGGCAATCTTCTCGCCCAGCGCGGCCGGAATGATGCCGCCGCCCAGCGCGCCGAACGATCCCCACATGCTCTTCAGGGCAGCGGTGGAATTGGCAACGGCACGGAACATGTTGGGGGTGGCACCGAAGGCGGAATGGATCTGGCCGAGCAGGGCCTGGCGTTCGCCGGTGGTGTCGGCGGCGTTGATCAGCGGGATACGGGACATGGTGTGGATTCCTTTGAATGCCGGCGCGGGGCGGCCGGTTGATGGGCATAATAGGAACCCGGTCGGGACGTTTGGTGTCTGTATGTCGCTCATGGATGTCAATTCGTCCAGCCCTTCCATCGACCGTCTGACCTCGGTGCTGGAGCGGTTCCGGGTCCAGGCCACGCTGTTCCATGCCGGCCCGCTGTGCGGGCACCAGCACTTCGACGCGCAGCCTGGCCGCGGCTTCCTGCACGTGCTGCGCCGGGGCGAAATGGACCTGCTGTATCGCGACGGCTCGCGCCTGGCGCGCACCCATCTGAGCGAACCCACGCTGCTGCTGTTTCCGCGCGCGGTGCACCACGAATTCATCAACCCGCCGGTGGACGGCTCGGACTTCACCTGCGCCACGCTCGATTTCGATGGTGGCGCCCGCAACCCGATCGTGCAGTCGCTGCCGGAAGCGATCGTGTTGCCACTGGGCGCCATTGACGGCCTGCAGGCGACGCTGGACCTGCTGTTCGCCGAATCGGACCAGTTGCGCTGCGGGTCGCGCCTGCTCGCCAACCGCCTGTTCGAGGTCGTGTTGATCCAGGTGCTGCGCTGGATCATCGACCACCCCGGCAAGGCGCAGGTGTCGCCCGGCATGATGATGGGCCTGTCCGACCCCCGCCTGGCCAAGGCACTGATGGCGGTGCACGCCGAACCCGATGCCGACTGGACCCTCGAACGCATGGCCGAACGCGCAGGCATGTCGCGCAGCGCATTCGCCGCTGCCTTCAAGACCGCCACCGGCACCACGCCGGCGGCGTATTCGCTGGACTGGAAACTCAACGTGGCCACCTCGCTGCTGCGGGCCGGTCGTCCGGTGAAGCAGGTAGCGCTGGAGCTCGGCTTCGCCGACGCGCCCACCTTTTCGCGCGCCTTCCGCCGGCGCACCGGCGCCTCGCCGCGCGAGTGGTTGAACGCGCACGGCGAGGGCGGGTAGGCAGGCGGTTACTTGTCCAGGAACGCGACCAGCGCGGGGATCGTCTGCTCCGGGGCTTCTTCCATCAGCCAATGGCCGGAGCCTTTGACGATCACGCCTTCCACGTCGGTGTCCACCAGCCTGGCCTGGTCGATCAGGAACTGGCCGCCGGCCTTCTCACCGGACAGCACCAGCATCGGCATGTGCAGCGGCGTCTTCGCGAAGCCCGCAAAGTCCTTGGCATCCTGTTCGAAGTTCTTGAAATATTCAAAGCCCGCGCGCATGCCGCCGGGGCGTGCGTATTCGGACGCATAGAACTGCCGGTCGGCCTCGGGCACGGAGTGCGTGCGGTCGGCGGCGAAGTCGTTCCAGAAGTGCTGGAAGTAGGTGCGCTCGCGGCCATCCACCAGCTTCAGCGGGGTTTCGCCATAGAAGTGGAAGTGCCACAGATCACGCAGCAGCCACACGTGGGTCCAGTCGCCCACACCGGGCAGGAATGCATCCATCAACACGATGCTGTCCACTTCGTCCGGGTACTGGGCGGCGTACGCGTAAGCCACCATCAGCCCGATGTCATGGCCGACGATCTTGACCTTGGGGTAGCCCAACGACTTCACCAGCGCGTGGATATCCTGCGCCAGCGTCTTCTTGTCATAGCCGCCCTCCGGCTTGGAGGACTGTCCGGCACCGCGCAGGTCCGGCGCGATGACCACATGGCGGCCGGCCAGCTGCGGCATCAACGGGCGCCACATGTGGCTGGTTTCGGCATAGCCGTGCAGCAGCACCACCGGCGATGCATCGCCTTGGCCGGCCTGCAGGTAATGCAGGGTGACGCCGTTGACGTCGGCGGTGTGGCTCTGGATGGCCGCGCTGCCGGCGGCCTGCGCGGTGGCATGCACGGCCAGCATCAGCACCAGCGCGGTGGCGGCGCGGCGGAATGAACGGGGAAGCAGTTTCATGACGATTCTCCTGGAAAAGGGCGGGGTGTCAGAGCTGGCTCATGCCACCGTCGGCGATGATTTCGGT
Organism: Stenotrophomonas sp. CCNWLW57; assembly: GCF_037203925.1. Classification (NCBI taxonomy): domain Bacteria; kingdom Pseudomonadati; phylum Pseudomonadota; class Gammaproteobacteria; order Lysobacterales; family Lysobacteraceae; genus Stenotrophomonas; species Stenotrophomonas sp. CCNWLW57. The sequence goes on along the minus strand of NZ_JBBCBJ010000006.1, from coordinate 89,119 downwards.
GCCGACGATGTAGGCCGATTCGGGTGAGGACAGGTGCAGCACGGTGGCGGCAATTTCTTCCGGGGTGCCGAAGCGGCCGAGCGGAATCTGGCTCTGGATCTGTGCGGCGGTGGCGTCCAGCGCGGCCGCATCCAGGCCGAGCTTGGTGTAGATCGGGGTGGACACCGGGCCCGGGCTGAGTACGTTGACGCGCACGCCGCGCGGCAGCAGTTCGGCCGAGAGTGTCCTGGCCAATGAAATCACCGCCGCCTTGCTGGCCGCATACACCGAGGTGTTGGGCATGCCGATGCGGGCGTTGATCGAGCCGTTGATCACCACCGACGCGCCCGGGTTGAGCAGCGGCAGCAGTGCCTGCAGCTGGAAGTAGGGGCCCTTGATGTTGGTGTTGAAGATCTGGTCCCACAGCGCTTCGTCCACGTCCGGGTAGGCGGCGAACTTCGCCGCGCCGGCGTTGACGAACACGGCGTCCAGGCGCACCTCGGCGGCGGCCAGGGTCTCGGCCAGGGCGCGCGCGGCGGCGATGTCGCCGGCATCGTTCACCACTACCAGCGCGGTGCTGCCCACCGCCGCTGCAGCCTGCTCCAATGCGGCGGCATCGCGGCCGGTGATGACCACACGGGCGCCTTCGGCGGCGAAGGCCTTGGCCGCCGCCAGGCCGATGCCGCTGCTGCCGCCGGTGACAAGGACGGTCTTGCTGCTGAAACGGTTCATGCTGATCTCCTTCGATGGTGGCGTTGTGCCGTGAGCCCATGTTGCGCGGGCGTTCTGCCTTTTCCGTGCCACAATCGCGGCGAACTCGTTCGAAGGGATCGAACATGTTGTCTGCCGACGAACTGGCCCTGCTGGAAGCCATCCGCGAGAGCGGCAGCCTGTCGCGTGCTGCAGCCCGCTTGGGCAAGGCGCCGTCCACGGTGTCGCACGCCGCCCGCCAGCTGGAGGCGCGCTTCGACGCCCTGCTGTTCGACCGCCGCCGCTACCGCCTGCAGCTCACCCCGGCCGGCCATCTGCTGGCCCAGGAAGCGGCGCGCCTGATGCTCGATGTGTCCCGGCTCACCCGCCGGGTCAAACAGGTGGCCGGTGGCTGGGAAGACCGGCTGTGGATCGTTACCGACGAGATCCTGGAATTCGAAACGCTGCTGCCGGTCATCCATGCCTTCGACGCGCTCGCCTCCGGCGTCACCCTGCGGATTACCCACGAAGTCCTTACCGGCACCTGGGACGCGCTGCGCGACGGGCGTGCCGACCTGGTGGTGGGCGCCACCAACGAACCGCCGGTCATTCCAGGCCTGCGCTGGTTCGAGCTGGGCGTGATGGAATGGGTCTTTGCCGTGGCGCCCCACCATTCGCTGGCCAGGGCGCCGGAGCCGGTCGACGCGTCAGCATTGCTGCAGCACCGCGCGGTGGTGGTGGCCGATACCTCCCGCAGGCTCGAGGTGCGCGGCTATGGCGTGCTCGGTGGCCAGCCGTCGCTGGCGGTGCCGAGCATGCATGCCAAGATCCGCGCGCAGTGCGAGGGCCTGGGCGTGGGCTGGCTGCCGCGCGAGCGGGTGGCCGGCCTGCTTGCGCGCGGCGCGCTGGTGGAAAAACGCATGGCCGACCCGCGCGAACCCAACCTGCTGTACGTGGCCTGGCGCGGCGATCACCAGGGCAGGGCGCTGGAGTGGTGGCTGGCACAGCTCAAACACGAACGCCTCGCCTCGCGCCTGGTGAAGGGCATCGCGCTGGCGTGATCACGCGCTGCGCTCCGCATCCACGGCGACGTCGCTGGGCAGGTGCCGCTCGATCCATTGCTGGAAGTCGCGCACCACGCCTTCGCGCCCTGCATCGTTGAGCAGGTCGTGGGCGTGGTCCTTGTACAGCAGCAGGGTCTTGTCGGTAGAACCGGCGTTGTCGTCGAACACCTGGCTGCCGGCGGGGACGGTGACCTTGTCGGCGGTGCCATGCGCGATCAGTACCGGCAGGCGCAGGCTCGGGAAACCGCGCCTGAGCCGGTCGATGCCGACCAGCATCTGCGCCACGGTGAGCGCCGTCTGCTTCTCGTTGGCGATGAGAGGATCGGCATTGAGCGCGGCCACCACTTCGGGCAGCCGCGAGAATTCCTTGTTGGGCAGCTTCAGCACCCGCAACTTCGGGAACGGGCCACTGAGCCAGCGCACCAGCGCCAGTACCGGCGCCGGTGCCGGCACCTGGAAGGCGTAGCTTTCGCAGATCAGGCCGGCCAGTTCGTCCTGGTGCGCCAGCGTGTACGCCGAGGCGATCACCCCGCCGGCACTGTGCCCGAGCAGGAATACCGGCAGCCCGGGTTCGCGCGAGCGCGCGACATCCAGCAGTGACTGCACGTCGGCCAGGTAATCGTCGAAGTGCTCAACATGGAAACGTTCACCCGTGGATTTGCCGCGGCCGCGCAGGTCCACGGCATATACGGCCAGGCCCATCGCGGTGAACTGCGCAGCGGCCCACTGGTAGTGCCCGCTATGGGAGTTGAAGCCGGGCACGATGGCCAGCACCGCGCGCACCTGCCCGGTCGGGCGCCAGCTGCGGATGAACAGCTCGCGCTCGCCGCCGCTGATGAATTCTTCGCTGCGGGAGGGGCCGCGGACGTCGGACGGCACAGCATGCAGGGCTGCGGGGGGAACAGTATTCATGGCAGGTCCTCGGTGACGAAGCTGCGCGCCTGCATGGCCGGCGCGTAAGGGGTGCGCAGGGGAAGGCGCTCAGGTGCTGAGGAACGCGAGCAGGTCCTGGTTGAGCTGCTCCTTGGCGGTATCGCCCAAGCTGTGGCCACCGCCGGGATAGATCTTCAGCTGCGCGCCTTTGATCAGCGTCGCCGAACGCAGCGCTGCGGCCTTGATCGGCACGATCTGGTCGTCATCGCCATGGATGATCAGGGTCGGAACATCGAACTTCGCCAGGTCAGCGGTGAAGTCGGTTTCCGAGAACGCCTTGATGCAGTCATACGCGTTCTTGTGGCCAGACTGCATGCCCTGCGTCCACCACGAGCGGATCAATCCTTCGGACACCTTCGCGCCCGGGCGGTTGAAACCGAAGAACGGACCTGTCGCCACATCCAGGAAGAACTGCGCGCGGTCGGCGAGGTAGGCGCTGCGGAAACCATCGAACACCTCGATCGGCAGGCCGTCGGGATTGTCGGCAGTCTTGAGCATGATCGGCGGCACTGCGCCCATCAGCACCGCCTTGGCCACCCGGCTGGTGCCATGCCGGCCGATGTAGCGCGCCACTTCGCCGCCGCCGGTGGAATGGCCGACCATGGTGACCTCGCTCACTCCGAGGTGCGCGAACAGCTGCGCCAGGTCATCGGCATAGGTGTCCATGTCATTGCCGCTCCACGGCTGGCTGGAGCGCCCGTGCCCGCGCCGGTCGTGCGCGATGCAGCGGTAGCCGTTGCTGGCCAGGAAGAACATCTGCGCCTCCCAGGCATCGGCATTGAGCGGCCAGCCATGGCTGAAGGACACCACGGGGCCGTTGCCCCAGTCCTTGTAGTAGAGGGAGGTACCGTCGGACGTGGTGAAGTAGCTCATGGCAGCCTCGGCAGAAGGGACGTGCGCAGCCTCCCACGCACGCGCAGGACGGGGCATCGGTCGTTCGGGCGCGCAGGTGCTCCCCCATCCGGGGGCTGCGGCGCCGTCGCCCCCACATGGGGGATTTACGGATAACCCGGCCGGCGGCGGCCACCGGCCCGCGTCGGCGCTACCCTTGCCAGCAGCACGACGTCGCGCCGTGCATCGGGAGAACGCCATGCTCGACCGCCTGGCTGTGCTGGATGAGATCCTGGAGCGCCACGCCGAGGTGCTGGGCCAGGACTTCCATCCCTACCGCAACCACACCTACCGCGTGGCCAATTTCCACTGGTGCATGCTGCCGGGCACGGTGCACGATCTGTACGCCCTGTCGGTGGCCGTTGCGTTTCATGATCTCGGGATCTGGACTGCTGGCACCTTTGATTACCTGGCGCCTTCCGAAGCGCTGGCCCGGCAGTACCTGCTCGAGCAGGACCGGCCGGAACTGGTGCCGGTGGTGGTGGCGATGATCAGCGAGCACCACCGGATCTCGCGCGTCCCACCGGACCAGGACCGCCGCATCGAGGCGTTCCGCCGCGCCGACTGGATCGATGTTTCGCTGGGTCTGCTCCGCTTCGACCTGCATCCGGATGACTTCACCCGCGCCGTAGAGCGATTCCCGCGCCTGGGCTTCCACCTGCGCCTGGTCCAGTTCTCGCTGCGGCATGGGCTGCGCCATCCGCTGCGGCCGCTGCCGATGATGAAGCGCTAGTCGTCCAGCCGCACCAGCCCCCGACGCAGGGCGATATGGATGGCTTCGGTACGGGTGCGTGCACCGATCTTCTCGAAGATGCGCGCCAGGTGTGACTTCACCGTTTCCGATGAGATGCCCAGGTCATTGGCGATGCGCTTGTTCTCCCACCCCTGCGCCAGCGCGGCCAGGATGGACTGCTCGCGCGCGGTCAGCGGTTCCTCGCCGATGTGCTGGGCGATCTCTTCGGAGATCTCCGCCGACAGGCAGCGCTTGCCCTGTGCCACGCGGTGCAGCGCCTCCACCAGTTCGCGGCGCAGCGAACTCTTCAGCAGGTAGCCACAGGCGCCCGCTGCCAGTGCGTCGCGCGCATTGGCATCGCCCCGGTAGGTGGTCAGGATGACCACGCGGGCCTGCGGAAACTCCGCGCGCAGGCGGCGGGTCAGTTCGATCCCATCCACACCGGGCATCTGCAGGTCGACCAGCGCGATGTCCGGCCGCAGGCGCCGGTACTGTTCGATGCCGTCCAGTGCGTCGGCGGCCTCGCCGACCAGTTCCAGGCCCGGTTCCACCTCCAGCATGGATGCGATGCCCTGGCGGATCAGGGGATGGTCATCGATGGTCAGGATGCGGAGGGTCATGGCAAGGTCCTGGTGAGGAGTGCACCGTGCATCGTGGCGCTGCCCAACGCAAGCGCTTTCCTCAGCGCCGGAAGCCCCGCCAGCGTGGCAGGCGCACCGCTACCCGGGTGCCGCCGGTGGCCAGTGCCTGCACCGACAACGTGCCGCCGCACAGCGCCGCGCGTTCGCGCATGCCAGGCAGGCCCCAATGTCCTTCGCTGCCGCCGTGGACCACCACCTCGTCCTGGATGCCACAGCCATCGTCCTCGATCTCGACGAGGGTGTGCAGCAGCGCGTAGGTGATGCGGACGTGATGCGCGATGCATGGGCGTGGCGGGTGGCATTGGCCAATGCCTCGCGCACGATCCGGTACACCTCGCCCAGTTCGGGTTGGCGCCAGCGACGCGGCCGGCCGCGTACCTCGAGCGCGAACGCGATCCCGGCGGGCAGTTCCAGCTGGGCCGGCAATGCGCGCACTGCCGTTTCCAGATCGTCGACGCCGGCCTCGTCGCGGCGCAGCGCCCGGATGCGGTCGCGCCCTTCGGCCAGGCCCGACTCGGCCTCTTCCAGCGCATGCACCAGCCCGGCCTCGGCGCCGGCGGCATCGCCCAACGCCAGCCGGCGGCGCGAGGACTCGATGCGCAGCATTAGTGCCTGTACCGACTGCAGCAGGGTGTCATGCAGGTCGCGGGCAATCCGCTCGCGTTCACCCACCCGCGCCCGGTACAGGCGCTGCACCCGCAGCCGCGCGATCGCCACCCGCCAACGCACGAACAGCCACACCAGCGCGCCGGCCAACGCCAGCATCGCCAGCGCGAACCAACCGGTCTGCCAGAACGCGGGCAACACGGTGACGTTGAACGATGCCTCCTGCGGTGACCAGGTGCCGGCGTCATCGCTGGCGATCACCCGGAAGCGGTAGCTGCCCGGTTCCAGTCGGCTGTACAGCGCCTGGCGGCGGGTGCCCGCTTCGCGCCACGCATCGTCCACCCCATCCAGCCGGTAGCGGAAACGCACGCGTTCGGGAATGCGCAGCGCCGGTGCGGTGTAGTCCACGCGCAGGTCACGGCTGCCGGCCGGCAGGCGCAGGTGCGGGGATAGCGGCATGGCGGTGTCGTCCACCTGCACGGCCAGCAGCGACGGCGCGGGCGGCGCTGCGGCCGGGTTGCGCGGAATATGGTCGGGGTCGATCCAGTGCACGCCACGATCGGTCGCGAACCAGATCCGGCCCTGCGCATCGCTCTGCACCGATGACACGCCACCGGTCTTTTCGGTGCTGCCGCGCAGACCATCGAGCACGCCGAAGCGCTCGAAGGCCACCGCATGGGCCGGGTCGGCGCGCCAGCGCGCCAGCTCGGCGGCCGGCACCCGGGTAAGGCCGCCACGCCCGCCCAGCCACAGCTCGCCGTTGGGCCGCAGCAGGATCCCGGTGGTGTGCTCAAAGCGTTCACCACTGCGGCCCAGCAGCCGCTGGAAGCGCTCGTTCGCGCGCATCGACACGCCGCGCGCCGCACCGGCCCACAGTTCGTCGCCATGGGCGCGCAGCACGCCGATGCGGCCGATGTCGGGGCCATCTTGCTTGATGTCGCGGCGCCGCCCGTTCTCGAACACGCCGATGGTCTGCCCGGCATCGGTCCAGATCCGCCCCTGCGCGTCTTCGGCCAACGCACGCGGGGTCACGCCGGCCTGGATGCCGTACTTCGCGTTCTGCATTTCCCACTGGCCGTTGTACAGGCGCAGCAGGCCGCCGTTGAGCCGGCTCACCCACAGCCCACCGGCGCGGTCACTGCTGATCATGCCGATCATGCCGTCGCCTTCCAGTTCCGGCGGCAGCGCTACCTTTTCCAGTCCGGTGGCGCCCAGCCGCGACAGCGTGCCGCGCGCACCGCCCACCCACAGCGTGCCGTTGCCATCGCGATGCAGCGCGGTCACCCCTTCCATGTCCGGTCCGCCCAGCTCGTCGATGCGGGCGCCGCTGGCCTGGCTGGGATCGGGGCTGACCCACATCGGGCCCCGATCCGCATTGCCGACCAGCAGGCGGCCGTCGGCGGCCACCGCCATCGCAAAGGACTGGTCGCGCCGGGGCAGCGCAATCGGCGCCAAGGCGTTGTCGCGGAAGCGGTCGAGCCCGTTCGCGGTAGCGGTCCAGATGTTGCCCTCGCGGTCTTCGAAGATCGTCCAGACCACCTCCGAGGTGAGCCCCTGGGCCGGCCCGAAGGACTCCGGTGACGGCAGCACCACCCCGCGTCCCGGCGCCCGCAGCGTGGACGCGTCGCGCACCCGTGCAATGCCGCCGGCGGCGCTCAGCCACATGCCGCCATCGCGGTCGAAGCGCAGGCCGGCACCCTTGAACGCCGGCTCGAGCCAGCTCACCGTGGCACGGGCATGGCGCGGATCGGCATCGGCGCGCGCCAGCGGGCGCACGCCCCAGTAGTCGGCCGCCCACAGCGTGCCGTCGGCGGCCTCATCGAAGTAGGGGATCTGCACCGGCTTGGGATAGGGCTGGAAGCGCGTCGCGCCCGGTGCCAGGTGCACGATGCCGAAGGCCTGGTTCTCCGAATACGCCACCCAGATGCCGCCTTGGCGGTCGGCATACAGGCGCTCGGGCCGCCAGCCGGGGTCGATGCCCATGACCTGTGCGGATGTCCAGGTATCGGTGGCAGGGTCAAGCCAGACCACGGCCACCGGGGTGATCGCCCATAACCGCTTGCGTGCGTCACGCGCGAAGCCCATCACCGACCCGAGCGGCACGTCATCGCGCTGGTAGTCGTACTGGCCCGGTGCAGGACCGCCGACCCGGCTCATGCCGCCATTGAAGTAGCCGACCCACAGCGAGCCGTCGGGCTCGGCCTTCAGGCTCAGCACATCGTCGTCGATCAGCGGCTTCCCACCGGCAGTGGTAATGCGCTCGAAGCGCACGCCATCGAAGCGGTAGAGGCCTTGTCGCGAGCCGAGCCAGAGCAGGCCGTCAGGCGTCTGCGCAATGGAGAAGATCTGCGCCGGCGCGCCGTCGTCGGCTGTCCAGCGGTCATGCCGAAGCTGCGAAAGCGCGCGGTCGGGCGACAACGCATGGGCCGAAGGCAGCCCGAGTACCGCAAGCACCAGACAGGACAACAGCCGCCAGCACCTAGCGCCAGCGTGCCGGTTCGTGACGTGCACAGGAGCAGGACGAACCGGAAGCCAGGACATATGCGGCAGGCCAATGGGAGTGTGGCGGGTCGCGGCCACCCAGACAGGGCAGCACGCGATGCTGGCGGAGTATGCCACGCGCCTGACAGCGCGGAAGAAGCACGCGACCGAATCAACGATGCAGCGTGCCCTTGATGCGCGCGTCATCGCCGTTGACGCTTACTTTGCGGATGCCTTCCGGCAGCGCTGATACCACGAACCGGGCGCGATACTCGCAGTAACACGCCGCCACGTACCCACCGCTACTGCTCAGCGTGTAGCGCAGTTCAAGCGTGTCGCCGTCGAGTTCCGCCTCCGGTTTGTCCGCCGTGTCGTAGCCACACGTATCGGCGTTCCGGACCAGGAAGGAGATGGGCTCGGCAATCTCGCTGCGGGCAACTTCCGGTGCGTAGGTCTCCTCGTTCCAATCGCCTTCGCATCCTAGGTACTCGAACTCAGTGAGCAGCCCGGTCCCCGTCTGCGAACGCGACCCACACCCGGTCACCGTCGCTGCCATGGCAATGGCGGCCAACGCAGCAAGACGCAGTCTCAGATTCCCTTCCATGTCCCCATCATCCGTTTCACGCCCGACCTTGGGCCGCGTCCAGCGTGCGTTGTCCACTGGAGGGACGTCAATACTGGCTCCGCGGCGCCTCAACGAAGCACAGCCACGCAGTGCGTGGCTCTACTTGCACGATCCAACCTAACACTGTTAGATTCGCCCCCTAACAACGTTAGGTAGAAGCCCCCAGTGCGTCAACCCATCGCCCGGGACAACATCGTCGAGGCTGCCTTCAAGATCCTCGACGAGGCCGGCATGGAGGGCGTGACCCTGCGCAAGGTGGCCTGCACATTGGGCATCCGCGCGCCGTCGCTGTACTGGCACTTCAAGAGCAAGCAAGCGCTGGTCGATGCCATGGCTGACGCCATGATCGTGGACGTGGCCCGCGACATCCCCGAGGGCCAGCCCTGGCGGCAGACCCTGCTGCAGATCGCCCGCGAGTTCCGCATCGCGTTCAAGGCCCGCCGCGATGGTGCCCGGGTGTATGCCGGCACCTTCCTGGCCACCGAGAACGTGCTGCGGGTGGGCGAGGCCAGCATCGCCGCGCTGGTCGGCGCTGGCGCCTCGGTGCGGTTCGCCGCGACTGCCTCGATGGACCTGGTGTACTACGCGATGGGCTTTGTCATCGAAGAACAGTCCTGGCCCGGCGACGGCAGCATGGAAGCGCTGGGCGAGGCCTTCATGGCCCTGGCCGAAGCGCGTTTCCCGCACTGCTGGGACGCCCGCGAGGTCTGGAGCGAGGTCGATTTCGACACGCGCTTCGAACAAGGCCTCGGCCTCATGCTCGACGGCATAGAACTGCGCCTGGCCCTAACCCCCTGATTCGTTTTCCCTTTCCCCTGTTCCCGCGGTTTCGACACGGAAGCTCCTCCATGCGTGCACCTCTTCTCCGCAGTTCACTGCTCCTGCTCACCCTCGCCCTGGTCACCGCATGCGGCGGCAAGGACGAAAAAGCCGAAGCGGAGGCAGCGGCCGCCAGCTCCGCGCTGCCGGTTTCGCTGGCCACCGTGCAGCAGCAGACCATGGCGCGCACGGTGCTGGTCTCCGGCCCGGTCTCCGCGTACGAGGAAATGCAGCTGGGCGTCGAAATCAGCGGCCAGCGCGTGACCGCGCTGCCGGTGGACGTCGGCCAGTGGGTCAAGCAGGGCCAGGTGCTGCTGCAGCTGGACCACCGCACGCTGGACAGCGAACTGGCCCAGGCCGACGCCTCGCTGAAGCAGGCGCAGGCGGCGCAGGACCTGGCGCGGATGAACTACGAGCGCAGCGCCAAGCTGGCCGCGCAGCAGCTGATCAGCGAAAGCAGCCTGGACGAGCTGCGCGCCAACCGCATCAATGCCGAAGCGCAGACCGCCACCGCCCGTGCGGCGCGTGACGCGGCCAAGCTGCGCCGCGACTTCGCCGATCTGCGCGCGCCCGCCGATGGTCTGATCTCCAAGCGTCTTGTGCAGCCCGGCCAGGTCGTGTCGGGCGGCACCGAGCTGCTGCGCCTGATCCGCGACGGCCGCCTGGAATGGCGCGCCGAGTTGCCCGAAGACCAGCTCACCGGCGTGGCCGTGGGCAACACGGTGGAGCTGCCGTATGCCGGCGCCGTGGTCACCGGGCGCATCCGTGCGGTAACCCCGGGCGTGGACGCGCAGACCCGCACCGGAACGCTGTATGCCGACCTGCCCGAGCCGGGCACGCTCAAGCCGGGGGTGTACGTCGAAGGCCGCATCGTCACCGGCGAGGGCCCGGTGCTGACCCTCCCGACCGCCGCGATCGTGCAGCGCGATGGCCACAGCTATGTGTTCACGGTGAACGACAAGCAGCAGGCCGCGCGGCTGCGCGTGCGCACCGGCCAGGCGGTGCAGGGCCGTACCGCCATCCTCGAAGGCGTCAAGGCCGGCGACCGCGTGGTGGTGGACGGCGCCGGCTTCCTTGGTGAGGGCGATCGCGTGCGCGTGGTGGCCGATGCCAAGGCGGCCGCGAAATGAATGTCTCCGCCTGGGCAATCAAGCGCCCTTTACCCGCGCTGCTGATCTTCTTCGTGCTGTGCGTGGCCGGCCTGTGGGGCTTCTACCAGCTGCCGGTCGCCCGCTTCCCCGACATCGCCTTCCCGATGACCACGGTCACCGTGACCCAGCCGGGCGCCTCGCCCAGCCAGCTGGAGGCGGAGGTCACCCGCAAGGTCGAGGACTCGGTGGCCACGGTCAACAACGTCAAGCGCGTGATCTCCTCGGTCAGCGAAGGCGTCAGCACCACCACCATCGAATTCCAGCTCGAGGCAGACCTGGCCACCGCGCTCGACGATACTCGCGATGCGGTTACCCGCATCCGCACCGACCTGCCCCAGGACATCCAGGAACCGGTGATCTCCAAGGTCGATATCGGCGGTTCGCTGATGACCTACGCGCTGGTCGCCCCGCACATGACCCCGGACGAGGCCAGCTGGTTCGTGGACCGCGACATCTCGCGCGCGATGTACGGTGTGCCGGGCGTGGCCCGGGTCACCCGCGTGGGCGGCGTGCAGCGCCAGGTGCGCGTGGACCTGGACCCCAACGCCCTGATCGCGATGGGCATCACCGCCGGTGATGTTTCGCAGCAACTGGCGCGCATCCAGGTCGAGCGCGCCGGCGGCAAGGCGGAGATCGAAGGCGCGCAGCAGACCATCCGCACCCTGGGTACGGTCGGTGACGCGCAGGCGCTGCGCGACTACTCCATCGCGCTGCCGGATGGCCGCGCGGTCCGGCTGTCCACCCTGGCCACGGTAACCGACGCTGCGGCTGACCCCACTGAAGCGGCGTTGCTGGACGGCGAGAAGGTCGTGGCGTTCTCGATGTCGCGCACCCGTGGTTCCAGCGAAGTGAAGGTGGAAGCCGGCGTGCATGACGCGCTGGACAAGATAAAGGCCGAGCACCCGGGCATCGACTTCCGCCTGGTCACCACGGCCATCGACGAAACCCACCGCTCCTACGATTCGTCGATGACCATGCTGTGGGAGGGCGCGCTGCTGGCGCTGCTGGTGGTGTGGCTGTTCCTGCGCGACTGGCGCGCTACGTGGGTGTCGGCGCTGGCGCTGCCGCTGTCGATCATTCCCACCTTCGCGGTGATGTACTTCTTCGGCTTCACGCTCAACATCATCACCCTGCTGGCGCTGTCGGTGGTGGTCGGCATCCTGGTGGATGACGCGATCGTGGAAATCGAGAACATCGTGCGCCACCTGCGCATGGGCAAGCCGCCGCTGGAAGCGGCGCGGGAAGCGGCCGGTGAGATCGGCAACGCAGTGATCGCCACCTCGTTGACCCTGGCCGCCGTATTCGTGCCGGTGGCATTCATGCCCGGAATCGCCGGCAAGTTCTTCCGCGAATTCGGCTGGACCGCCGCAACCGCCGTGCTGTTCTCACTGCTGGTGGCGCGCCTGCTTACCCCGATGATGGCCGCCTACCTGCTCAAGCCGCATGGCGAGGAGAAGCCCGAATCGAAATTGATGGGCTGGTATCTGGGCTGGGTGGACAAGGCACTGCGCCACCGCGGCTGGACCCTGTGGCTGGCCTTCGCCATGTTCGTCGGGTCGCTGGCGCTGGTTCCGTTGATCCCGGCCACCTTCATTCCGCAGTCCGACCTGGGCCGCAGCAACCTCAATCTGGAGCTTCCACCGGGCACCCGCCTGCAGGAAACCGTGGCCTTGGCCGAACGCGCGCGTGCGCTGCTCAAGGACATGCCCGAGCTGAAGCAGGTCTACACCGCCGTGGGCGCCGTGCTCGACCTGGGTGACCCCAGCGCCACCGGCGTGGGCGAACCGCGCAAAGCGACGCTGATCCTGGACTGGGGCGTGGCCGATGACCGCGACCGCGACCAGCGTGCGCTGGAACGCGACGCGCGCGCACGCCTGGCCAACCTGCCCGGCGTCCGCGTGAGCTATGTCAGCTCCGAGCCCGGCAACCTGCTGCAGCTGGTGTTGTCCGGTGACGACCCGCAGCGCCTGCAGGACGCCAGCACCGCCCTGGAACGCGACCTGCGCGGCATCCAGGGGCTGGGCAGCGTGACCTCCACCGCGTCGCTGCTGCGCCCGGAACTGCAGATCGTGCCCAACGCCGCACGCGCTGCCGACCTCGGCGTGGCCACGCAGGACATCGCCGAAGCGGCGCGCATTGCCACCGCCGGCGACTACGAACAGCGCCTGGCCAAGCTCAACCTTCCCGACCGTCAGGTGCCGATCCGGGTCGGCTTCGCCGAGGCCACGCTGGCCAATCCGGCGCTGATCGGTCAGCTGCGCGTGCCCGGTCGGGATGGCCCGGTGCCGCTGGCCGCCGTCGCCGAGATCCGCCAGGGCAGTGGCCCGTCGCAGATTTCGCGCTACCAGCGCCAGCGCAACGTGACCCTCACCGCCGAACTCAACGGCCGCCCGCTGGGCGATGTGATGACCGAAGTACAGGCCTTGCCCAGCGTCAAGCAGCTGCCGCCGGGCGTGACCTTCCTCAACACCGGCGATGCCGAAGTGTTCGTGGAGCTGTTCATCGGCTTCATGCTGGCCATGGCCGCCGGCCTGATCTGCATCTACATGGTGCTGTTGCTGCTGTTCAACCACGCGCTGATGCCGGTCACCATCCTGGCGGCGGTGCCGCTGTGCGCCGGCGGTGCGTTCGGCGCGCTGCTGATCACCCAGAACATGCTCTCGCTGCCGGCGTTGATCGGGTTGCTGATGTTGATCGGTATCGCCACCAAGAACTCCATCCTGCTGGTGGATTACGCGGTAATGGCCGAAGACGAACAGGGCATGAGCCAGCATGACGCGCTCATCGATGCGTGCCGCAAGCGTGCGCAGCCGATCATCATGACCACCTTGGCGATGGGCGCCGGCATGATGCCGATCGCGCTGGGCTTCGCCGGTGATTCCAGCTTCCGCGCACCGATGGCGATTGCCGTGATCGGCGGCCTGATCACCTCCACGCTGCTCAGCCTGATCGTGATCCCGGCGGCATTCACCGTGATGGATGACCTCGGCGAATGGATGTCGCGCAGGTTCCGCCACCGCTCCACGCACGGCGCGCATTGAGGGAATGACACGTGCGCGCGACGGAACGCCCGTCGCGCGCATGTCATGGGCACGTAACCCCAGCTGCCAATACTGCCGGCCGACCCCACTGCCGCGCCCATGACCGATGCCCACTGCTGGCCGTTATCCCCGTGTCTCGCTGCTCGCCCTGTTGCTTTCTGCTTCCGTACAGGCCATCGCCGCCGAACCGGCCCCCGCCGATGACGCGCGCACGCTGGACCAGGTACAGGTCATCGGGCAGGCCACCAGCTTCGCCAAGACCACCGTGAGCCAGGAAACCCTGCAGCGCCAGCAGATCCTGGGCAGTGTCAACAACGCGCTCAATGAACTGCCCGGCGTGGTGGTGAGCGAAGCCGACGCCACCGGCTCCTCGGTCTGGGGTACCCAGATCAGCATGCGCGGCTTCGTGACCAACCGCGACACGCAGCAGATTGGCACCACCATCGATGGCCTGCCCAACGGCGGCTCCGGCTACGGCGGCGGTTCGCTGGCCAACCGTTACATCGACACCCTGGACCTGGAGACCATTGAAGTCAGCCAGGGCACGGCGGACATCTCCTCGCGCTCCAACGAAGCGCTCGGCGGCACGCTGAACTTCCTTACCAGCGACCCGCTGCAGGACGCGCGCCTGCGCATGGTCGCCGGTGGCGGCGACAACGACGCGCGCAAGTACTATGTGCGCTATGACACCGGCGTGCTCGGTGGCAACACCCGCGCGTGGGTCAGCGCCTCCTCGGCCCGCGTCAACGACTGGATCGACGGCAGCGGCCACGTCAGCAACGATCACCTGGCCGCCAAGTTCATCACCGAGCTCGACCGTTGGACGCTGAGCGGCTACGCCTCGTACAACGATGCCGACGAGCCCGAATACACCAGTGTCACCCCGGAAGCGTTCGCGACCAACCCGGATCGCGACGGGCTCACCGGCACGCTCACCGGCATTCCCTACCTGGACCAGAACTTCCGTTCCGGCTCGCGCGCGCTGCGCGAGAACACCTTCGGCTACCTGCGCGGCGCGTTCGACAGCGGCAACGGCGTCAAGCTCTCGCTCACCGGCTACGCGCACAGGATGGAAGGCCGTGGCGACTGGCTGCCGCCCTACCTGGTGCAGGCGCGCAACGATGGCGCGGGCGCGCCGGAATCGGAATACCTCGGCGGCAGCACCGTGTACGGCGGCAGCGCGCTGGGCCAGTTCTACTTCGTCAATCCCGACGGCAGCGCCGCGCAGATGCGCGCCGGCTGCGTACCGCGCGCCGGTTTCAGCGCCGAGTACGACCCCAACTGCTACGCACCGGGCGTGCAGGGCGTGCAGTCCTACCGCCATTCGCACTACGACAACGACCGCGCCGGCTTCACCGCCGACGTGGAATGGAAGCAGACCCTGGGCACGGTCGACAACACCGTGCGCGCTGGTGTGTGGCTGGAGCAGTTTGATCGCAGCGTGCGCCGCGACTGGCACCGCCTGCTCAACGTCGGCACCGACATCAGCTTCGACCACCAGCCGTACTGGGTGCAGTTCGAAGACCGCTACAAGACTGATGAGCAGATGTACTACGTGGAGGACGTGGCACGCTTCGGGCCGTTCAGCGCACGCGTGGGCGTCAAGCAGTTCTTCGTCGACCAGAAGCGCAACCGCGTGATCGGCAGCGCCGAGAACGTGCGTTCGGATTCGAAGTCCGACCCGCTGGTTTCCGCCGGCGGCACCTGGACCCTGCCGGTGGAAGGGCTGGAACTGTTCGGTGGCTTCTCGCAGAACTTCGCGGCCATTCCCTCCGGCGTGCTTGGCGAGACCGACGCGCAGCGCTTCTCGCGGGTGGAGCCGGAGACCGCCGACAACATCGAGCTCGGCCTGCGCGTGAGCCGTTGGCCCTTGACCGGCTCGCTGACCCTGTACAACATCAAGTTCGACAACCGCATCGTCTACCTGCCCGCGCGGCTGGCCGACGGCATCGATTACCTGGACGAGACCGATGGCGTCTACGAGAACTTTGGTGGCGTGGAAAGCACCGGCCTGGAAGCCGCGCTCGGCTATGGCTGGGACAACGGCTGGCGCATCAATGGTGCCTACACCTACAACCGTTCCAAATACCTGGGCAGCGGCAACGTGGCGCGCGACACCGAACTGGGCATCGTCGACGGTGCACAGGTGATCGGCCAGCCCAAGCACGTGCTGGTGGTCTCGGCCGACTGGCAGGGCGACAGCTGGAACGTGGGCCTGTCCGGGCGTTACCTCGGTGAGCGTTACCTGGATGCAGCCAACGACAACCGCCTGCCGTCGGCCACGGTGTTCAACGCCAACATCGGCTTCGACCTGCAGAACCTGTCGCCGAAGCTGAAGGGCGTGGGCGCCAACCTGGTGGTCAGCAACCTCACCGACCGCCGCTACCTGGCCGGCGTGGACGGCAGCGATTCGGCCTTCATCGGTGCGCCGCGCACCGTGGGCTTCTCGGTGCGGGTCGACCTGTGAGCCCTGCGCGCCCGTCCTTGCCTGACAGCGGCCGGCGCCGGCTGCTGCAGGCCGGGCTGGCCGCCGGCATCGGCGCGCTGATGCCCAGCATCACGCGTGCGGCGGCGATCGCCCCGCATGCGCGCAGCCGCAGCCTCGAGGATGTGCAGCACATCGTGGTGTTCATGCAGGAGAACCGCTCCTTCGACCACTACTTCGGCACGCTGCCCGGCGTGCGCGGCTTCGGCGACCGCTTCGTGGTGCCGGCCGCCCCGCTGGCTGCCGGGCAGCCACGCCGCAACATCTGGTTGCAGCCGAACGCGGCCGGCAGCCACGGCATCGCCCCGTTCCCGCTGGATACCGCGGCGCACTTCGGCTACATGCGCGTGGAAGGCACCCCGCACACCTGGCCCGATGCGCAGCGTGCGTGGGACCACGGGCGCATGGCGCATTGGCCGGCGGCCAAGCAGGACCATGCGATGGGCTACTACCGCCGCGATGACATGCCGTTCCAGTTCGCGCTGGCCGAGGCCTTCACCGTGTGCGATGCCTACCACTGCGCGATGCAGGCCGGCACCAATCCGAACAGGCTGTTCCTGTGGACCGGCCACAACGATCCGCACGCACGCGGCGGCGGGCCGGCCGTGGCCAACTCGCACGACAACTTCCCGGAACTGGGCGGCAACCCCGATTCCTACACCTGGACCACCTACGTCGAGCGGCTGCAACGGTCGGGCATCGACTGGCGGATATACCAGGACATGGCCGACAACTTCACCGACAACCCGCTGGCCGGCTTAGAGCCGTTCCGCCAGGCGTGGCGCGGCGCGCCCGGGCATGACCCGGCGCTGCGCGAGCGCGGGGTCAGCACCCGTGGCTTGGCGCAGCTGCGCGAGGATGTGCTCAAAGGGCAGCTGCCGCAGGTGAGTTTCATCATTGCCGATGCTGCCGGCAGCGAACATCCCGGACCGTCCAGCCCTGCCCAGGGCGCGGCCTATACCGCGCGCGTGCTGGATGCGCTGACAGCGGACCCGGACGTCTGGAGCCGCACCGCGCTGCTGCTGATGTTCGACGAGAACGATGGCTTCTTCGACCACATGCCGCCGCCTGCACCGCCGTCGCGAGATCCCACCGCCACAGGGGGTTGGGCAGGTGCTTCCGCAGTGTCCACCGACGGCGAGTATCACCTGCATCCGTCGCCGGGCAACGAGAAGGCCGACCCGCTCGACCTGCGTGACCGCCCCTACGGGCTGGGCCCCCGCGTGCCGCTGTACGTGATTTCGCCGTGGAGCCGCGGCGGCTGGGTCGATTCGCAGGTATACGACCACACCTCGGTGATCCGCCTGATCGAGCGCCGTTTCGGGGTGGCTGCACCCGAACTGTCGCCATGGCGCCGCGCGGTGTGCGGCGACCTGACCGGTGCCTTCGATTTCACCGCATCCGATGCGCGGCCCTTCGTGGCTTCGCTGCCGGCGACCGCAGCCATCGCCGCGCGGGCGGCGGCGCTGCCCGGGCGCACGGTGCCGGCGCTGCCGGCAGACCTTGAACCGGCAAAGCAGGAACCGGGTGTGCGCCCGGCGCGCGCGTTGCCGTACCGCCCGCAGGCGGAGATCGCGCTGGATGCAGGCAACGCCAAGGTGCAGCTGACCCTGGGGTGCGAAGGCGCCGCCGCGGTACTGCATGTCTACGACCGGCTGCGGCTGGAGGCGATTCCGCGCCGCTACACAGCAGCGCCTAGTGCGCCGCTGCAGGATCACTGGCCGATACACGCAGGGGAAGGCTACGACCTGTGGCTGCTGGGCCCGAACGGCTTCCACCGGCAGTTCCGTGGCGCTGCCAGCGCCGCTGCACCGGTGCAGGCGTCACTGCGCGGGGAGGGCGGGCAGTTGACGCTTCAGCTGCACAACACCACGGCCACCGCGCAGGCCGTCAGCGTACGCGCCGCCGTCTACGCGGGCCGCATGCCGGAACGTGAGCTGCAGCTGGCGGCGGGGCAGGCCATGGAGATCCGCTGGAACGCCGCTCCCACGGCAGGCTGGTACGACCTGGAGATCCAGCAGCCCGGCGTGATGCAGCGCCTGGCCGGGCGCATCGAAGATGGCCGGCCGGGCAGCACCGACCCGGCGCTGGGCACCGGGGCGATGCGCTTTCTGCTCGACTGAGGCATTACGCGCCGGCGGTGGCGCGTTCGATCAGCTTCCAGCCGTTGCCGGACGGATCGCGGAACCCTGCATCCACCGTGCCGTAACGCTCCACCGGTTCCTGGTTGAACTCCACTCCCGCGGCTGACCACTGTTTGTAGACCGCCTGGCAGTCATTCACGGTCAGCACCAGCGGCGGCATTGCGCCCTTGGCCACCAGCGCGTTGAGCGCCTGTG
The DNA here is from genome assembly GCF_037203925.1 of Stenotrophomonas sp. CCNWLW57. Taxonomy (NCBI): domain Bacteria; kingdom Pseudomonadati; phylum Pseudomonadota; class Gammaproteobacteria; order Lysobacterales; family Lysobacteraceae; genus Stenotrophomonas; species Stenotrophomonas sp. CCNWLW57. The sequence goes on along the minus strand of NZ_JBBCBJ010000006.1, from coordinate 70,641 downwards.
CGGTGGCGGCGTCGTGCACCGGCGGACCGGGCCGGAACAGGCCCAGCTGGAAACCGGGCTGGTCCGGGTGCTGCACGGTGAGCCAGCGGTAATCGCCATTGCCGGCGTCGGTGTGCACCACAAAGCCCAGCTTGCCGACGTAAAACGCGAGTGCTTCTTCCTGGTCGCGCACGTACAGGCCGACCGTTTCAATACCCTGGTTCATGGGACCTCCGTTGTTGGTGGGTCCTTTTTACCGGTCCCGCCCCCCAGCCGCTTCTCCGAAACTGAGGTCTTGAGATCGGGCCGGCCGGCCGCACGCGCGATGCATTCCGGCGCCTGCGCGGCGGTGCCGGCGGCCAGGCGGGTACGCAGCTCGCCCGGGCTCTGCCCGGTGATGTCGCGGAAGATCCGCCCGAACGTGCCCAGGCTGTTCCAGCCGGTCTGCAGCGCGATCTCGGTGATCGGCAGGTCAGTGTCGCGGCACAGTGCCACCGCGCGTTCAATGCGCCGCGTAAGCAGATAGCGGTGCGGCGGCAGCCCGAACGCCTGGCGGAACTGCCGCGCGAAGTAAGCTTCCGACACCGCGCTGACCTGCGCCAGCCGCGCCACCGGCCACGCCTCGTGCGGGGCGCGGTCCATGTAGTCCTTGGCCCGCAGCAGCCGGCGCAGCAGTTCGGGGGTCTGGTTCATCCACGCAAGCCTAGCGCGGTTTTAGTGCCGCCCCGGCATGGCCCGCGGCCGACCACGCGCGCAGGCCCATCACGGCCAGGCCGACGAACACCAGGTACAGCCCGGCGGTGATGTCCAGCGATTTGGCCAGGTACATGCCCACGTAGACCACGTCCACCAAGATCCACAGCCACCAGGTAGCCACGTGCCGGCGTGCCTGCCACCACTGCGCCACCAGGCTCAGGGCGGCCAGCATCGCGTCCAGCCACGGCAGCGCGGCATCGGTCCAGGTGTGCATGGCCGCGCCCAAGGCGATGCCGAACACGATGCCCACGCCGAGGTCACGCAGCAGCTGCCGTCGCGGCAGCGGCACGATTACGATCGCGCCATCCTGCTCGGCATGCCGGTGCCAGCTAAGCCAGCCGTACAGCAGGAAACCGCCGAAAGCGACCTGCAGCAGGGTGTCCGAATAAAGCCGTGCTTCGATGAACACCACCGCATACAGGCCCACCGCCAGCAGTCCCACCGGCCACGCCAGCACGCGGCGCTTGGCCATCAGCCACACCCCCAGCAGGCTGGCGGCGACGGCGCTCCATTCGAGCAGGAGCGCGCTCACAGGCCGAAGGTGACCGACAGGCGCGCCTGGCGCGGCGCACCGGCGAACAGGTAGTAATCGCCATAGCTGCTGCCGGTGTCACGCCAGTAGAAGCGGTCGAATACGTTGTCCACCGACAGCGTCCAGGTCACCGGATGCTCGCGCAGCGCGTGCTGGAAGCGCACACCGGCATCGAACACCGAATACGAGGGTGCCTTGACGCTGCCATCCACCGTGGCCGCATTCGACGAGGCATAGCGCCAGCCGCCACTCACCGCCAGGCCGGCCACGAACGGCAGGGCATAGTCCACATGCACGGCCGCACGCACCTTGGGCACGTTGACCAGCTGCTGGCCGTCGTAGAACGCGGTGCCGGCATCGCGCGCGCGCGCCTGCAGCACGCTGGCGCTGGCGTTCAGCGCCAGCCGTTCGGTGACCTGGCCATTGGCGGTCAGCTCCAGCCCGGTGTGGGCCTGGGTGCCTTCCTGCACGAAGGTGAAGCCGGCATCGCTGGCGTCCGGCTTGGCGTACTGGAACGGCTGCGTGGTGCGGAATACCGCTGCGCCCAACATCAGGCCGTCGGTGGCGGCGTACTTGACCCCCAGCTCGCGCTGGCGCGACTGCATGGCCGGCAGGAAGGTGCTGCCGTTGGAGGTCCAGAACGGCGCTTCCTGGCCCAGCGACAGGCCTTCCACGTAGCTGGCGTACACGTTCAGCTGTTCGGTGGCCTGCCACACCAGTGCGGTCTGTGGCAGGAACTGCGACAGCCGGCTGTGCCGTTCCGGGGTGCCGCGCTTGTCGTAGGCGCGCTCATCCAGGCGCACGTAGCGGCCGCCGGCCAGCCACTGCCAGTCATCGCCGACGTGCATGCGGTCCAGCGCGAACACCGCGCGCTGCCAGCTGTCCAGGCGCCGCGCGGACGGGCCCGGCTGCAGCGGCGAGGGATCGAACACGGGTACCTGCGCATCGCCGATGTTGGCCGTGCCCACGTACTCGTTGACGTTCTGGCGCTTGTCCACGGTGCGGTGGAACGCGCTCAGCCCCACCGACAGTTCGTGTTCCACCGCGCCGGTGCTGAAGCGGCCGCGCAGTTCGCCGCGTGCCTCGTCATTGCGGCGCACATCGTCGGGGCTGCGGTAATCGTAGATGTCGTAGTCGCCGTTGGGCGCGAAGTAGTTGCCCGGTACGCTGCCATCGGCGCAGCCAGCAGCGTAGTAGCAGCCGTACGCAAAGGCGACGTTGTCCTGGATCACCGAGCGGCTGTGGCCCACCGACACGCGCGACTGCCAGGCCGGGCTGAAATCGTAGGTATGCAGCGCGGTGAGGTTGGTGCTGTCGATGCCGACCGGCTGCTGCCACGGCTGGTGGCCCAGCATGCGGCTGCGGTCCACGCCGCGCGGCAGTTCGCTGCCGCCCAGCAGCTGGTAACCGGACGCCGAACGCTGCGCGCTGGTCTGGTAGTTGGCATCCACTTCCAGCTTGCCGTGTTCGCCGATCAGCCAGTCGGCGGCCAGCGAATAGAAGTTGCGGCGGCCGTCGGCATGCTCGATGTAGGACGAGGTGTCATCCCAGGCCGCGTTGAAGCGCAGCCCGAAGCGCGGGGTAAGCCAGCCGCCCAGGTCCACCGCCGCGTAGCGCGAGCCCTCCGAATCGGTGGCCAGGGTGACGGTGCGCACATCGGCGGGGCGCTTGCCGACGTAGTTGATGATCCCGCCCGGGGCCATCACGCCCGCGGCCAGCCCGGCCTCACCCTTGAGGATTTCCACCTGCTGCACGTTTTCCAGCGCCAGCCGCTGTTCGCCGGCGATGGACAGCCCGTTGAAGCGGTAGCCGGTGGCCGGGTCCAGCGCGAAGCCGCGGATGGCGATGTTCTGGTAATAGCCCACCGGTGCGTAGCTGTCGCCCAGCGACGCGTCGTGCCGGGCCAGCTCGGACAGGGTGCGTACCTGCAGGCGGTCCAGCAAGGCGCTGTCGAGCACGTTGACCGAGGCCGGGGTGTTCTTCCAGTCCGCGCTGCCAAAGCTGCTCGACGGTGCCAGCGGCGCGGCGGGCTTGCGCGCCTGTACGCGGATGCCGGCCAGGTCGGTGGGCGAGCGCTCGCTAGCGGCGCTGTCGGCGTCACTGGCGTACAGCGGCAGGGCGGCGCAGAGGGCGGCGGTCAACAGCGTGAGGCGGTAGCAGCGGTTCATTCGATTCGTCATCAGCCAGAGGAGACGAAGCGACGGCGCGCAGGCGCACCGGCCCGCAATGGGGGATGCGCTCGCTGCTCAAGCTCCCTACGCCGGTGCAAACCGGATCAGGTTCCAAGGGACTCTCTCAGCCTGGCAACGCCAGGCACCCCCGCTTCAGCGGCTAGTTTCACACCAATCGGCCGCCGTTGCGACCCCGGTGGTTCAGGCAGCGGCGTGCAGGGCATCCAGCAGGGCCCGGCCCGGGCGGCTGGCGAACCAGTCGGCATGGCCCAGCAGGAACGTGTGGTACGCCACGTCGGCGTTGGCCGGCGAGCCGGTAACCCCTTGGAAGTACTCCACTTCCGAAAGGGCGAAGTCCAGGTGCACCACCGGCAGCAGGTCGGCCAGCAGGTGCACCTGGGTGGCCCCCAGCGGCCGTACCTGGCGGTATCCGGTCAGCAGCGCCAGCGCGATATCGGCATGCGCCACCGGGCCATCGCCGCCTGCATCCAGCCACGCGATGGCATTGCGCTCGATCGCGGTGGCCAGGTCGAACAGGGCACTGGTCGGCGAGGCCAGGCCGAAATCGAACACGGTGGCGATCGACGCCGTGGCGCCGTGGCCGTGCCAGAGCAGGTTGGAGACGTGCCAGTCGTTGTGCCCCCACAGCACCGGCTCGGCGGCCAGGCGCTCGCCCAGGGCCGCGTGCCAGGGCAGCACCGCGCGCTGCAGGTCGTGTTCCCAGTGCTGGCGCGACAGGTAGCCGGCCAGCCCCGGTCGGGCGGGCAGCTCACGCTTCAGCAGTGAAAGCGGATCATGGGCGCGGATCAGGTCATCGCGCGCCACCAGCACGTGCGTGCTGCGCTGGGGCGCGGGGTAGCTGGCCGATGCAAGGTGCAGGCGGGCCAGCATCGCACCGGCAGTGCGCGCCTGCGCAGCATCGCCGAGCGGTGTCCAGGAGGGGCTGTCGCGGTACAGATCATGGCCGTCACCCTGCGCGTGCAGTTCGTAGGTCCAGTCGCCATGGGCGATCGCGGTGGCGCCGTCGTAGGCCTGCAGCACCTGCACGACCGGGAGTCCGGCAGCGGCCAGGTGCGCGATGAAACGGTGCTCTTCGGCCAGCACGTCGGCCGTGCGCACGCTGCGATGGTGGCGTTTGATGAAGCAGCGCCGTGATCCGCACTCCACCAGCGCGGCCGCTGAAAACGGTCGCGGGCTGTGCCACACCATGTGGCAGTCGCCCTCAAGCGCCGGATACTGCCCGCGCAGCCAGGCAAGTTCGGCGTCGTCGATTGCCGGCCAATCTGCGGCGACGTCATCGTTGTCCAGGCCCTGCACGCGGTGATCGGTGTTCGTCATTGAAACGGTGGTGTCAGCAAACAGGGCATGGATCGATGACGCACCTTCAGAAGCGGTGGATCTTGATGTAATCGAACAGATCGGCGTCATTGTCCAGGCCAAGCTTGAGCATGGCATCGCCTTTCTGCCGGCTGATGGTGCTCACGCTCTTGTGCAGTTTCGCGGCGATTTCCTTCACGATCAGGCCGCTGCCCAGCAGGCGCAGGACTTCCACCTCACGGGGCGACAGCGCGCGTGCGCGATCGTCGCCCATGCCCTCCGTGCCGATCTTGTCGATGCGTTTTTTCAGGGTCCGGCTGACATACGGCTGGCCGCGGTGCACGGTCTGGATCGCCACCGGCAGTTCTTCCATCGACGAGGTCTTGTCGACCAGCCCGAGCACGCCGGTTCCAACCACCATGCGCAGGATCGCCAGGTTGTTGGAGACGCTCAGCATCAGCACCGGCAGGTCCGGATAGTGACGGCGGACCTGGCCGATCATGGCAAAACCGTCAGGCTGGCCGCCGCCGGGCATGGAGTAATCGGTGACCAGCACGTCGCACTCCTTGACCTTGAGCACGGCCAAAAGCTCATCCACGCTGCTGGCTTCGGCCACCACGTGGCCCACGCCACTGGATTCGATCACGGATTTGGTGCCGATGCGGACCACCGGGTGGTCGTCGGCGATGATTATGCGCAAGCTCATGGAATAGTATGGCCGTTAAGGCAGCGGCCCCTCGGGGCACGTCGCGGTGGGCGGATCACTCCTGGGAGAACTGACAGCATGCGTACCTCGGTTGTCCGCTGGCTGGTCGTGCTGGGCCTGGTGATCGCGCTGGGCGCCATCGCGGCTCCGGCGCCTGCACCGTCGCTGTCACCGCGCCAGGCTGAATGGATCGACCGGAACCCTACCATCTTACTGGGGCTGTACGACAGCGGCTGGCCACCATTCGAATTCATGCACAACGGCCGCCCCGATGGACTCGGCTACGACTACCTGATGTTGTTGACCCGGCAGCTCGGCGTGCGTGTGAAGGTGCGGGTGTATCGCGATTGGGCAGATGTGCTGGATGCGGCATGCCGGGGCGAGGTCGACGTGGTGATGAACATCACCCTCACCCCGGACCGCACCCGCTGTATGGTCTACACCGGCTCCTACGCCGATGCGCCGTTGGCCCTGGTGGGCCGGGTGGGCGATACCCGTACCTCAAGCGACCCGGACCTGGCCGGGCTGCGCGTGGTCACCGAGCAGGAATTCCTCACCAGCAACCAGTTGCGTTCACGCTTCCCCGCCGCCCGCCAGGTGACCGCGCCCAATACCCGGGCCGCGCTGGCGATGGTGGCCCAGGGCAAGGCCGATGTGTACATCGGCAATGCGCACGTCGCCAGCACCCTGATCCGCGAGCAGGACATTGACGGTATCGCCCTGCTGCGGCCCAGCGACCTGCCGCCCGAACGCCTCCACTTCGGCGTGCCCAATGCCCGCCAGCCGCTGGCCGAAGCGCTCGACAGCGCGCTGTCCACCGTGACCGCCGCGCAGCGCGAGGCGCTGTACAAGCGCTGGCTGCCGCCACTGCAGTGGTCGGCGCAGTCGCGGCTGATCCTGGGCCAGGCCGAACGCCGCATCCTGGCCACCCCGTTGCGCATGGGCTATGCGCCGAACGGGGCGCCGCTGTCGTTCATCGATGCGGCCGGCGAACCCAGCGGGGTGGCCGGCGATTACCTGCGCCAGCTGCGCATGGTCGGGGCACAGTTGAACCGCGTGCCCGCGCACGACTGGTTCGAGGTGCGCGAGCAGATGCGCCGCGGCGATGTCGATGTGGTGATGGGCATGCCGAACGATGCGCATTACCTGGGCGATGACTGGGTCTTCAGCCAGCCCTTCATCAGCGTGCCCAACGTGATCGTCACCCCGAACAACAGCCGTTCGGTGCTGGGGCTGGGCGACCTGGACGGGCGCAGCATCCTGCTCTCCGACCCCGAGCGCCTGCGCGGCTACATCCTCCAGTACGCACCCAAGGCGCGCATCGTGCCGGCGCGCGGCGTTGAGCAGGCACTGTCGCGACTGGCCAATGGCGACGCCGATGCCTACGTGGGTAACCTGGCGATGGTGGACCGCGTGGTTCGCGAGGTGTATCCGGCCAAGCTGCACGTGGCCGCGCCGGCGGGTTTCAGCGACCAGCTGTCGCTGGCCGTCAAACGCCAGTATGCGCCGCTGGCCACCACCTTCGACCGGGTGCTGGCCAACCTCACCCCACGCGAGCACGCCGCCATCCGGGGCGACTGGTTGCTGGCCGAATACCGCACCGGGCTGGACTGGCGCTCGGTCGCGCGCTGGGCGGTGCCGCTGTCGCTGGTGCTGCTCACCGGCATCATCGTGCATGGCTGGGGCTACTGGCGGCTGCGCCGCGAGGTCGGCATGCGGCGGCGGCTGGAACAGCGGCTGGTGGAAGTGACCGACAACCTGCCGGCGATCGTCTACCAGGCGCGCCGTGACAGCGATGGCCGGGTGACGTTCCCGTACATCACCGGCGACCTGCAGTCGATGTTCGGGGTCAGCACCGCCGAAGTGGTCGCTGATGAAACCCGCTTGGTCGACCAGATCGACCCGCGCGACCGCGAGGCGGTCAACCGCGCGCTGCACGACGCCGCGCGCGATTTCTCCGCGCTGGACATGGAGTTCCGCACCAGCCCGCACGGCGCCGTGCGCTGGGTGCGCACCCGCGCATTGCCGTATGCCGCCGAACACGGTGTAGTGCTGTGGAGCGGTTACTGGGTGGACGTGACCGAAGCGCGCGCACAGGCCGATGCCCTAGCCGCCGCCAAGTCCGACGCCGAACGGGCCACCGCGGCCAAATCCAACTTCCTGGCCACCATGAGCCACGAAATCCGCACGCCGATGAGTGGCGTGCTGGGCATGGTCGAAGCGCTGTCGCACACCGACCTGGATGGCGAGCAGCGGCGCATCATCGCGGTCATCGAGGATTCGGCGCAGATGCTGCGGCAGATCCTGGATGACATCCTCGACTACTCGCGCATCGAAGCCGGCGCGTTGCCGCTGGAGCCGCAGCCGGTCATGCTGCGCAGCCTGCTCGACAACGTGCAGCAGCTGCTGTCGCCACAGGCTTCCAGCAAGAACCTTTCGCTCAGCCTGGAGGTCGATCCCGCCGTCGCCCACCAGCACCTGGTCGATGGCATGCGGCTGCGCCAGATCGTGTTCAACCTGCTCAGCAACGCCATCAAATTCACCAACGAAGGCGCGGTGACCATCGCATTGAGCGTGGAGCGCGATGATGAGATGGCGCAGGCCTTGCGGCTGACGGTGGCCGACACCGGTATCGGCATCTCACCCGAGCAGCGCGAACGGCTGTTCAAACCGTTTGCCCAGGCCGATGTGGCCATCACCCGCCACTACGGGGGCACCGGGTTGGGCCTGAGCATCTGCCAGCGCCTGGTGGGGTTGATGCGCGGGCGACTGGAGATGCACAGCGTGCCGGGCGAGGGCACGCGCGTGGAGGTGCTGTTGAGCCTGCCGCTGGTGCCCGGTGAGGAAACCGTGCGTGACGAGCAGCGCCCCGGCGGCGATGTCGACCCGCTGCCGCCGGGCCAGGCGCGGCGCCGGGTGCTGGTGGTGGAAGACCATCCCACCAACCAGGCCCTGATGCGCTGGCGGCTGCAGCAGCTGGGGCTGCAGCATGAGCTGGCGGTGGATGGCGAAGCCGCGCTGGCGTTGCTGGCATCCTCGCATTTCGACCTGGTCATCACCGATTGCCGCATGCCGGTGATGGACGGCTACACGCTGACCCGGCGCATCCGCGAGCGCGAACGTGGCAGGGGCCAGCGCATGCCGGTGCTGGCGCTCACCGCCAGCGCGCTGGCCGAAGACGTGCAGCGCTGCCGCGAAGCCGGCATGGATGACCTGCTGGCCAAGCCGGTGGCGCTGGCCACGCTGCGCCAGGCGCTGCGCCGCTGGCTGCCCTCGGACGATGCGGACGACGCTGTGCGTGACGCCACGCCGCCGGTGGAAGCCGTGCCTGCGGCGGCGCCCACGCGCGCGGCGATCGTGCGCCGCTTCGGTTCCGAACACGTGGCCACGGTGCTGATCGACAGCATGCGCCAGGCCACCGCCGACGACCTGCAGCGCGGCTGGGAAGCGCGCGACATGGGCGACAGCAACACCGCGGTGGAGGTGCTGCATCGTATTGTCGGAGGGCTGGGCACGCTGGGCGCCGAAGCACTGGCCACCCAGGCGCGCGCGCTGATGCAGCGGATTCCAGAACAGGGCCTGGCGGCCAGCGCCGACGACATCCGCGCGTTCGAGGACGCCTTGCAGGTGTACCTGGCCAGCTTGGACGAGTCGTAGGGACACCCCATGGGTGTCCGCGCGGAGCCTGATCGAAGCGCAGACACACATGGGGTGTCCCTACGGCTGTTCCTTCAGGTATTCGATGACCAGCCGCCTGCGCTCCGGATCCGCCGTCGCATTGACCATCCTCGAGCCCGGCACCACGGTGGCCGGTGAGCGCAGGAAGGCATCCAGGGTCTGCTCGGTCCAGACCAGGTCGGCGCGCTGCATCGCAGGCGAGTAGGGATAGCCGGCCACGCTGCCCGCGCGGCGCCCCAGCACGCCGTGCAGGTTGGGACCGAAGCGGTGCACGCCGCCGGCAGTGACCGTGTGGCAGCCACCGCAGATCGCGAACGCACGCTGGCGTTCCTGCTGCCGCGCCTGCTCGGGCGTCTGCGGCGTACGTGCGCACGCGCCCAGCAGCAGGCAGCACAGCAGCACCAGCAACCGGCGCGGCAGCCGCATCACATCGCCGGGTAGTTCGGCCCGCCGCCACCCTGCGGAGTGACCCACACGATGTTCTGGGTGGGGTCCTTGATGTCGCAGGTCTTGCAGTGCACGCAGTTCTGCGCGTTGATCTGCAGCTGCTCGTGGCCTTCGCTGCCGACGAATTCGTACACCCCGGCCGGGCAGTAGCGCGCTTCCGGCCCGGCGTACTCGGCCAGGTTGACCCGTACCGGCACGCTCGCGTCCTTGAGGGTCAGGTGCGAAGGCTGGTCTTCTTCGTGGTTGGTGCTGCTCAGGAACACCGAGCTGAGCCGGTCGAAGGTGAGCACGTTGTCCGGCTTGGGGTACACGATCCTGGTGTGCTGCGATGCCGGTTCCAGGCACTCGTGGTCGGCCTTGCTGTGGCGCAGCGTCCACGGCGGGTTGCGGATGCCCAGCTTGGGCAGCAGCCACTGCTCGATACCGGTCATCAGCGTGGCCACGCTGCGGCCCTTCTTGAACCACTGCTTGAAGTTCTTGGACTGCTTCAGCTCATCATGCAGCCAGCTGCTCTCGAACGCGGCCGGGTAGGCGCTGAGCTCATCGCGCTGGCGATCGGCCGCCAGCGCGTCGAAGGCGGCATCGGCGGCCAGCATGCCGGTCTTGATCGCCGCGTGGCTGCCCTTGATCCGGCTGGCGTTGAGGTAGCCGGCTTCGCACCCGACCAGCGCACCCCCGGGGAACACGGTCTTGGGCAGCGACAACAGGCCGCCGGCGGTGATCGCGCGCGCGCCATAGGCGATGCGCTTGCCGCCTTCCAGGTGCTTGCGGATCGACGGGTGGGTCTTGAAGCGCTGGAATTCCTCGAACGGGCTCATCCACGGGTTGCGGTAATCCAGCCCGACCACGAAGCCCACCGCGACCTTGCCGCCGTCGGCGTGGTACAGGAACGAGCCACCGTAGGTATCGCTGTCCAGCGGCCAGCCGGCGGTGTGCACCACCAGGCCCGGCTCATGCTTGGCCGGGTCGATCTGCCACAGCTCCTTGATGCCGATCCCGTACGCCTGCGGGTCCTTGCCGGCGTCGAGCTGGAAGCGTGCGATCAGCTGGCGGCCCAGGTGGCCGCGCGAGCCTTCGGCGAAGATCGTGTACTTGGCATGCAGTTCCATGCCGCGTTCGAAGTTGGGCCCGTGCGAGCCATCCTTGCGGATGCCCATGTCGCCGGTGGCCACGCCCATCACCGCGCCGTTCTCGTCGTACAGCACTTCGGCGGCGGCAAAGCCGGGGAAGATCGCCACTTCCAGCGCTTCGGCCTGCTGGGCCAGCCAGCGGGTGACCTCGCCCAGGCTGATGATGTAGTTGCCTTCGTTGTGGAAGCATTCCGGCAGCAGCGCATGCGGCGTGCTGCGCGCGCCCTCCGGGCTGAGGAACAGGAATTCGTCGCGGGTGACCTTCTGCTTCAGCGGCGCGCCGCGTTCGGCCCAGTCCGGGAACAGTTCGGTCAGCGCGCGGGTATCCATGATCGCGCCGGACAGGATGTGCGCGCCGGGTTCGGAGCCCTTTTCCAGCACGCACACCGACAGCTCGCGGCCGGCCTCGATGGCGCGCTGGCGCAGGCGGATCGCGGTGGCCAGGCCGGCAGGGCCGGCGCCGACGATCACCACGTCGAATTCCATGGCTTCACGCGGGGGCAGGGCAGTGGTCTCTTCGCTCATGGGGGTGCGTAACTCGTGGGTAGTGCCGTCCCGGCCGGAGCCGGCGGCGGTTGCCTGGGAATCGCGCGCGACGTGTCACTGCGCAATGCTGGATCAGTACATCAGGGTACCGGTAGACGCCGTTTCCGCCTAGTTCGCCGACGTTGGCTACCGCATGCTGCGCCGCACCAAAGACGGTAGAGCCACGCCCTGCGTGGCTTGGCGGCAGCGTGCTGCGCCCGGCCTTGGCCGCCCTCCGGGCCAGGCATCACAATGGAGGTCCTGCTACTGCCCCCGATGTCGCCGCCCATGGCCCTCAATCCGTACGATCTGTTCGATGTCCGCTCGCTGCTCACCGAAGAGGAACGCGCGGTGCAGGCCACGGTGGCGCGTTTCACCGACGAACGCGTGCTGCCGATCATCGGCGACGCGTTTGACGAGGGCCGCTTCCCCGATGAACTGATCCCGGAAATCGCCTCGCTCGGCCTGCTCGGCTCCAGCCTGCCCGAACAGTACGGCGGTGGCGGCCTCAACGCGGTCAGCTACGGCCTGATCTGCCAGGAACTGGAACGCGGTGACTCGGGCCTGCGCAGTTTCGTTTCGGTGCAGAGCTCGCTGTGCATGTACCCGATCTTCGCCTACGGCAGCGAAGAACAGCGCCTGCGCTGGTTGCCGGACATGGCGGCCGGCCGGGTGATCGGCTGCTTCGGCCTGACCGAAGCCCACGGCGGTTCCGACCCGGCGGCGATGAAGACGCGCGCGGTGCGCGACGGCGGCGACTGGGTGATCAACGGCAGCAAGATGTGGATCACCAGCGGCCCGGTGGCCGATATCGCCATCGTCTGGGCGCATACCGAAGACGGCATCCAGGGGTTCGTGCTGGAAAAGGGCATGGCCGGGTTCACCACCCAGGAAATCAAGCACAAGATGAGCCTGCGCGCCTCGCTCACCGGCGCGCTGTTCTTCGACAACGTGCGCGTGCCCGAGCGCAACCGGCTGCCCAACGTGCAGGGCCTGAAAGGCCCGCTGGGCTGCCTCAACCAGGCCCGCTACGGCATCAGCTGGGGGCCGATCGGCGCGGCCGTGGCCTGCCTGGACGAGGCGTTGAACTACACCAAGGAACGCGTGTTGTTCGGGCGCCCGGTGGCGGCCACCCAGAGCGCCCAGATCAAACTGGCCGACATGGCCCGGCGCATCACCACCGCGCAGCTGCTGTCACTGCAGTTGGGGCGGTTGAAGGATGCCGGCCAGCTGCAGCCGCAGCAGGTCAGCCTGGCCAAGTGGAACAACTGCCGCATGGCGATCGACATCGCCCGTGAGTGCCGCGACCTGCTCGGCGGCGCCGGCATCACCACCGAACACGTGGCGATCCGGCATGCGTTGAACCTGGAATCGGTGATCACCTATGAGGGCACCGAAACCGTGCACCAGCTGGTGATCGGGCGCGAGTTGACGGGGATCAACGCGTTTTAAGCGCCGCCGGCGAATCCGCTCTGGCGCCACGCTTCGTACATCACCACGGCGACCGTGTTGGACAGGTTGAGGCTGCGGTTGTCCGGCTGCATGGGCAGGCGCAGGCGGCGGCCGTGCGGCAACGCATCCAGCACGTCCTGCGGCAGGCCACGGGTTTCCGGGCCGAACAGGAACGCATCGCCGTCTTCGAACTGCTGGGTGTCATAACGCACGCTGCCGCGGGTACTCAGGGCGAACAGGCGCTTGGGCGCGATCACCTGCAGGGCGGTATCCAGGTCCGGATGCACCTGCAGTCGAGCGTATTCGTGGTAATCCAGGCCGGCGCGCTTGAGCTGCTTGTCGCTCAGGTCGAAACCGAGCGGCTCGATCAGGTGCAGTCGCGCGCCGGTGTTGGCGCAGAGCCGGATCACATTGCCGGTATTCGGGGGAATTTCCGGCTGGAACAACACAACATGGAACGTAGGGTTGGCGGTCATTCGTGCATTTTACGCCGCGACCCCCTGGCAGGTATCGACCGTCGGTCGATACCTGCGGTTACGGACGAACCAGGACCGATGCGGTTTCAACCGCGAAGGCCTGCAGGTCGTTCGGCGACGTGCGCACCTGCAGGGTCGGCAGGTTGATGATCACATCGCGGGCGATCGTGCCGGCGGCCGAAGCCAAGGCACCCATGTAATCGGTGCTGCGGGTGTCCTGCTCGGCAGCCAGGGCTTCGCGCTGTTCGGCGGTCGGGCGGACTTCAACGGCGGCCAGGGTGGTGACGCGCTGGCTGTTGGCCAGTTCGGCACGGTATTCGGCGATCTGGCCGGCGGTCGGACGGACTTCCACCAGCGCCAGGGTCGGGATGCTGCTGGTGCGTTCGACTTCGGCCTGGGCCAGCTGGTCGGCGGCGGGGCGGACCTGCACGGTCGGCAGGGTGGTGATGGCGGAAGCGGCATGCACGTTCGAAACAAACGCGGAGCCGGCAGCGAGGGCGATGGCAATGGCGATGGTCTTGGTGTTCATGACGGGGCCTGTTTAGTGTTGGTGATCAGTGGTGTGGTAGTAAGGTAGTACACCGAATCTGGGAGTGCAAGAGAAATTTTCAGATTCCGTGTTGTGTTCAGCGATCAGTCAGCTTTTGTTTGATCGCGTCCTTTCCGCACTTGGGTATAAGCAGGCCCCGTGCCAACTTTTAGTTGTTGATTTGAAGGGGTTTTTTAGGATTCGCAGAGTGTCCGCTGTCCGGACACCTGTCCGATCCAGGCCTGCGCGACTGTCCGGACGGGGGTTCAGGTGGCGGCAGAAGGCGCCGCAGCGGTCAGCGGCGCGCCCGGAAAGTTCCCTGACAAAGGGAGTGACTGTTGGCCGATGCCTTGACCCGTACTCCCGGGCTAGCATCCCCCTTCACTTTCATGACCAAGGAAACGGAATGACCTCCCAACTTCGACCGCGTGCCGCGCTGCTGGCTGTAGCGCTTTCCGCCGCCCTGGGCAGCTTCGCCCCGGCCCCGGTGATGGCAAGGCCGGCGCAGGTCGCCAAGGTCGACATTCCGTTTGAAGAGTTCACCCTGCCCAACGGCCTGCGCGTGGTGGTGCACACCGACCGCAAGGCGCCGATCGTGGCGGTGAACATCTGGTATCACGTGGGCAGCAAGGACGAACCGGCCGGCCGCACCGGCTTTGCGCACCTGTTCGAACACCTGATGTTCCAGGGCAGCGAAAACCACGCCGGCGAATACTTCGAGCCCTTCAAGCAGGTCGGCGTCACCGGCCAGAACGGTACCACCAACACCGACCGCACCAACTACTTCGAGAACGTACCCACCACCGCGCTGGACATGGCGCTGTGGATGGAATCGGACCGCATGGGCCACCTGCTCGGCGCGATCGACCAGGCCGCGCTCGACGAACAGCGCGGCGTGGTGCAGAACGAAAAGCGCCAGGGCGAGAACCAGCCTTACGGGCAGGTGTGGGACAAGCTCACCCGCTCCATGTACCCCGAAGGCCACCCGTACCACCACGGCGTGATCGGGTCGATGAACGACCTCAACGCGGCCTCGCTGGACGACGTCAAGAACTGGTTCCGCACCTGGTACGGCCCCAACAACGCGGTGCTGGTGCTGGCCGGTGATATCGACGTGGCCACCGCCAAGGAAAAGGTCGCCCGGTACTTCGGCGACATCCCGGCCGGCCCGAGCATGGCCCAGCCGGCGGTCAACGTGGCCAAGCGCGAGACGTCCACGCGCGAAACCATGACCGACAAGGTGCCGCAGGCGCGCATCTACCGCGTCTGGAACGTCGCCCAGACCGGCACCACCGACATCGACCAGCTGCAGCTGTTCGCGCAGGTGCTGGGCGGGGCCAAGTCCTCGCGCCTGGACCAGCGCCTGCTGCACCAGGACAAGCTGGTGGACAACATCAGCGCCGGTGCCTATACCTCGCAGCTGGGGTCCAACTTCGTGATCATGGCCACCGTCAAGCAGGGCGTGGACCCGGCCAAGGTCGAAGCGATCATCGATGAGGAAGTGCGCCGCCTGGTCAAGGACGGCCCCACCGCCGATGAGCTGAGCCGCGGCAAGACCGCGTTCCGCGCCGGCTTCATTCGTGGCATCGAACGCATCGGCGGGTTCGGCGGCAAGGCCGACGCGCTGGCCGAGTGCGCCGTGTTCGAAGGCGACCCGGGCTGCTTCCGCCGTTCGCTGGCCAACATCGACGCCGCCAGCGCCGCCGACGTGCGCGCGGCCGGTGCCAAGTGGCTGGGCGTGGGCGACCACACCCTGGTGGTGGAACCGGGCGCACGCGTGGCGCTGCCGGAACTGCCGTCGGCCACCCCCAAGCCGTTCACCGTGCCGGGCGTGGACCCCAGGTTCAGCACCAGCCCGACCGTGGTGGACCGCAGCACCGGCGTGCCGCAGACCAAGACCTTCCCGGAACTGAAGTTCCCGCAGCTGCACCGCGCCACGTTGAAGAACGGCACCCAGGTGATCCTGGCCGAGCGCCATGACATTCCGGTGGTGCAGTTCAGCTATGAATTCCCCGGTGGTTTCACCGCCGACCAGGGCCGCAAGTCCGGCACCGCCAACTTCACCATGGACCTGATGGGCGAGGGCGCCGGCAAGCTGGGCGCACTGCCGTTCGCCGATGCGGCCGACGCACTGGGCGCCAGCCTGGGTGCATCGGCCACCCTGGACAGCGCCGCCGTGTACCTGTCGGCGCTGAAGGAAAACCTGGCCCCGTCGCTGGCCCTGTACGCGGACATGCTCCGCCAGCCGCGCTTCGACCAGGCCGAGATCGACCGGGTCAAGGCCACCTGGATCGCCGGCATCCAGCAGGAGAAGGTCAACCCGAACGCCTCGGCCATGCGGGTGCTGCCCACCCTGTTGTATGGGGCTGGCCATCCGTACGCCATTCCGTTCACCGGCAGCGGCAACGAAGCCGACATCCAGTCGCTGACCCGCGCCGACCTGGTCGACTTCCACCGCGATTGGCTGCGCCCGGAGCAGGGCACCCTGATCGTGGTCGGTGACACCACCCTGAAGGAAATCGTGCCGCTGCTGGAGCGCCAGCTCGGCGACTGGAAGAGCAGCACCCCGGCACCGCAGGCCAAGGCGCCGGTGGATGTCGCGCGCCCGGCCAAGGCCCGCGTGTACCTGATCGACCAGCCCGGCGCGGTGCAGGCCAACCTGTTCGCCGGCCAGGTGGTGCCTTCCACCATGGACGCCGGTGCCACCCGCTTCGACATCGCCAACGGCGTGCTCGGCGGCGACTTCACCTCGCGCCTGAACATGAACCTGCGCGAGGAGAAGCACTGGTCCTACGGTGCCCGCACCATGGCCAGCAGCACCCTGGGCCAGCGCCCGTGGATGGCCGTGGCCCCGGTCCAGATCGACAAGACCGCCGAGGCAATGAAGGAGATGCAGAAGGAAATCGCCGACTTCGCCTCCGGTGCCGAAACCATCACGCCGGCCGAGGTCACCCGCATCCGCAACATCCAGAACCTGAGCCTGCCGGGCGCCTACGAGACCGCCAGCGCGGTGCTGGGCACCATCAGCGGCATCGTCCGCTACCAGCGCCCGGACGACTACGTGTTCAAGCGCAAGGCCGAGATCGAAGCGATGACCCCGGCCCAGGTGCAGCAGGCCGCCGCCACGCTGGATCCCAAGACCCTGACCTGGGTGGTGGTGGGCGACCTGAAGCAGACCGAAGCCCCGGTGCGCGCGCTGAACCTGGGCGAGGTGACCATCATCGATGCCGATGGCAAGCCGGTTCCGTAACGGGCGACCGGGTGGCTTCGGTGGGTGTAAACGCCGGTCGGGTTGATTCGACCGGCGTTTTTCCCGCGTCGGACGCTTTGGCCGCGCTGCGCGCGGTGTCCGGCCAACGGCCGGACCTACGAATTGCTACGTGGCGGTTGGGATCTGGATCAATCAACCAACGGCAGTTCCCGGTAGCGCCGGCCGTTGGCCGGCCCTCGGGGTCCATCTACCCGCGATTCAGCCCGTTCAGGCACACTGCCTTTCTCATCTTCACGAGCCCTCCGCCATGCGCATTCTGCTGCTCTCCCTTCTTACCCTCAGCGCCACCGCCTGCACCTGGGTGCCGATCGAACCGGTGGGCAAGGCCGTGCGGGTGCTGCCGAACGGGCCGGTTCCCACCGGCTGCGTCACCAAGGGCGAGGTGGTGGTCACCGTGAAGGACAAGGTCGGCTTCTACAACCGCAACCCGCTGCGGGTGCAGGAAGAACTGGAAACCCTGGCCCGCAACGAGGCGCCCAGCGCCGGCGCAAATGCGGTCCAGGCGTCGGGCCTGCCGGCAGATGGCAGCCAGCGCTTTGCTGCCTTCCAGTGCCCGCCACGCTGAACCCGTCAGGTCCGGGCCGGAACCATACGCCCGAACGTGAATTGGTAAAGGTGCGGTGAAGGCGCAGGGGGCTTACAATAGCGCCCCCTTTGCCTGAGCCTTGGCGCTAACTGATGCTCTTCAAGAATGTATCGATCGCCGGCCTGGCGCACATCGACGCGCCGCACACGCTGACGTCCAAGGAAATCAACGAACGTCTGCAGCCGACGCTGGATCGCCTGGGCATCCGTACCGACGTGCTGGGCGATATCGCCGGCATCCACGCCCGCCGCCTGTGGGACGCGGACATGCTCGCCTCCGACGCCGCGACCCTGGCTGCCCGCAAGGCGCTGGACGACGCCGGCATCGGCGCTGACAAGATCGGCCTGCTGGTCAACACCTCGGTCAGCCGCGACTACCTGGAGCCGTCCACGGCCAGCATCGTCTCGGGCAACCTGGGCGTCAGCGACCAGTGCATGACCTTCGACGTCGCCAACGCCTGCCTGGCCTTCATCAACGGCATGGACATCGCCGCCCGCATGCTTGAACGCGGCGAGATCGACTATGCGCTGATCGTCGATGGCGAAACCGCCAACCTCGTCTACGAGAAGACCCTCGAGCGCATGGCCCTGCCGGGCGTGACCGCCGACGACTTCCGCAACGAGATGGCCGCCCTGACCCTGGGCTGTGGCGCTGCCGCCATGGTCATGGCACGCACCGAACTGGTGCCCGACGCGCCGCGCTACCGCGGTGGCGTGACCCGTTCGGCCACCGAATGGAACCAGCTGTGCCGCGGCAACCTGGACCGCATGGTCACCGACACCCGCATGCTGCTGATCGAAGGCATCAAGCTGGCCCAGAAGACCTTCGTGGCCGCCCGCGAAGCACTGGGCTGGGCAGTGGAGGAGCTGGACCAGTTCGTCATCCACCAGGTCAGCCAGCCGCACACCGCTGCCTTCATCAAGAACTTCGGCATCGACCCGAAGAAGGTGATGACGATCTTCGGTGAGCACGGCAACATCGGTCCGGCCTCGGTGCCGATCGTGCTGAGCAAGCTCAAGGAGCTGGGCCGCCTGAAGAAGGGCGACCGCATCGCGCTGCTCGGCATCGGTTCGGGCCTGAACTGCTCGATGGCCGAAGTGGTCTGGTAAACCGCCACTTAAGCGCCGCCGCGCGGTTCTTCCCATACTCGAGGGCCGGTTCTACCGGCCCTTTCCACAGGTGCGCTTCCATGCCCAAGCTTCCCGGTTATCCCGCCCATCCGCAGCGCTTCGAAGTCCGCCCCGGCCTGACCATGGGCTACCTCGACGAAGGCCCGCGCGATGGCGAAGTGGTGGTGATGGTCCACGGCAACCCGTCGTGGAGCTACTACTGGCGCACGCTGGTGGCCGGGCTGTCGGACCGCTACCGCTGCATCGTGCCCGACCACATCGGCATGGGCCTGTCGGACAAGCCCGATGACGCGCACTACGAGTACACCCTGCAGTCGCGCGTGGACGACCTGGACGCGCTGCTGGCGCACCTGGGCATCACCGGCCCGGTCACCCTGGCCGTGCACGACTGGGGCGGCATGATCGGCTTTGGCTGGGCGCTGTCGCACCATGCGCAGGTCAAGCGCCTGGTGGTGCTCAACACCGCCGCCTTCCCGATGCCGGCGGCCAAGCAGATGCCGTGGCAGATCGCGCTGGGCCGGCACTGGAAGATCGGCGAGTGGATCATCCGCACCTTCAACGCGTTCTCGTCCGGTGCCTCGTGGCTGGGCGTGGAGCGGAAGATGCCGGCCGACGTGCGCCGTGCCTATGTGTCGCCGTACAACAGCTACGCCAACCGGATCAGCACCATCCGCTTCATGCAGGACATTCCGCTGAGCCCGGCCGACAAGGCCTGGTCGCTGCTGGAACGCGCCGGCAAGGCGCTGCCGTCGTTCGCCGACCGACCGGCCTTCATCGGCTGGGGCCTGCGCGATTTCGTGTTCGACCATCACTTCCTGGCAGGCTTCCAGGCGGTGCTGCCGCAGGCGCAGGTGCACGCGTTCGAAGATGCCGGGCACTACGTGCTGGAAGACAAGCACGAAGTGCTGGTGCCGGAGATCCGCGCGTTCCTGGATCAGAACCCGATTTGACGGAGTACGACCAACGGTCGGTACCTACCGTTCACGCCGCGTCGGGGTGGTCCGCGCCATCGCGCCAGGCCCAGCTTTCCAGGCTCAGCGCCGGCAGCCCATGGATCGCCCGCGCCTTGTCGCACTGCGGGCTGGCCTTGCCGAACTCCCACGACGCATCCACCTCGCGGCACACGCTGGGGCGGTTGGGGTGGATGCTGCAGCGTGAATACACCCCGATCTCCGCATCCAGCGCCACGCAGCGCACCGGCTTGGAATGGGTGCCGCGCATGCACAGGCGGTGCGGGTCGAGCGGCTCGGTCAGCTGGTGCGGCACGCCGCCGGGGGTGACCTCGTCCGATTCCATCCAGTGGAAGGCCACGCGGTACTGGGTGCAGCAGGCGCCGCACGTCATGCAGGGATGGGACATGGGCGTGCCGCCTCGGGCGGCAGGGGGATGGAAGGGCGAAGGGGGCGAATTTTCCACGCCTGCGGCCGCCGCGCAAGAATTTTCTGCAGCGGCGACAATGAACGGATGAACAGCCCGATCAACATCGCCGCGCGCCTGCCCGAACTGGCCCGCGAACGCCCCGACCAGATCGCCATCCGCTGCCCCGGCCGGCCCGGCCCCGGGGGCATGGCGCGCTATGACGTGACCCTCGATTACCGCACCCTGGACGCCCGCAGCGACGCCATGGCCGCCGGCCTGGCGGCCTACGGCATCGGTCGCGGCGTGCGTGCGGTGGTGATGGTGCGGCCCTCGCCCGAGTTCTTCCTGCTGATGTTCGCGCTGTTCAAGAACGGCGCGGTGCCGGTGCTGGTCGACCCGGGCATCGACAAGCGCGCGCTGAAGCAGTGCCTGGACGAGGCCCAGCCGGAAGCCTTCATCGGCATCGGCCTGGCCCACGTGGCGCGGCTGGTGCTGCGCTGGTGCCCGTCCGCCACGCGCCTGGTCACGGTCGGCCGCCGCTGGGGCTGGGGCGGCACCACCCTGAACCAGCTGGAAGCGCAGGGCGCACGCCAGCCGCAGCCGATGGCCGCCACCGATGGCGAGGATGTCGCCGCCATCCTGTTCACCAGCGGCTCCACCGGCGTGCCCAAGGGCGTGGTCTACCGCCACCGCCATTTCGTCGGCCAGGTGGACCTGCTGCGCTCGGCATTCGGCATGGAGGCCGGCGGGGTCGACCTGCCCACCTTCCCGCCGTTCGCGTTGTTCGACCCGGCGCTGGGGCTGACCTCGGTCATTCCGGACATGGACCCGACCCGCCCGGCCAAGGCCGACCCGCGCAGGCTGCACGACGCCATCGCCCGTTTCGGCGTGACCCAGCTGTTCGGCTCGCCCGCACTGATCCGGGTGCTGGCCGACCACGGCCAGCCGCTGCCCGGCGTGCGCCGGGTGACCTCGGCCGGCGCGCCGGTGCCGCCGGACGTGGTGGCCCGCATCCGCCGCCTGCTGCCCGACGACGCCCAGTTCTGGACCCCGTATGGCGCCACCGAGTGCCTGCCGGTGGCGGTGATCGAAGGCCGCGAGCTGGAAAGCACCCGCCAGGCCACCGAGGCCGGCGCCGGCACCTGCGTGGGCCGCGTGGTGGCGCCCAACGAGGTGCGCGTCATCGCCATCGACGACGCGCCGCTGCCGCACTGGTCGCAGGTGCGCGAAGTCGCCCAGGGCGTGGTCGGTGAAATCACCGTGGCGGGCCCGACCGCCACCGACAGCTACTTCAACCGCCCGCAGGCCACCGCCGCGGCCAAGATCACCGAAACGCGCGCCGACGGCAGCACCCGCGTGGTGCACCGCATGGGCGATGTCGGTTACTTCGACGCCGACGGCCGCTTGTGGTTCTGCGGGCGCAAGACCCAGCGCCTGGAAACCGCGCACGGCCCGCTGTACACCGAACAGGTGGAGCCGGTGTTCAACGCACTCGACGGCATCGCGCGCACCGCGCTGGTCGGCGTGGGCCCCGCTGGCCGGCAGCTGCCGGTGCTCTGCTATGAACTGCAGCCGGGCAGCGCCGATTCGCCGGCCCTGCAGCAGCGGTTGCGCGATGAAGCGTCCGCGCATGCCGGCACGCTGCGCATCGAACGCTTCCTGCTGCACCCCGGCTTCCCGGTCGATATCCGCCACAACGCCAAGATCGGCCGCGAGAAGCTCGCGGTCTGGGCGGCAACCCGAATGGAACAACCCGCATGAAGATCCTTGTCACCGGTGGTGGTGGTTTCCTCGGCCAGGCGCTGTGCCGTGGCCTGGTCGCGCGCGGCCACGAGGTCCTCAGTTTCAACCGCGGCGATTACCCGCCGCTGGCCGCGATGGGCGTGGGCCAGATCCGCGGCGACCTGGCCGACGCCGACGCCGTGCGCCACGCGGTGGCCGGGGTGGATGCGGTGTTCCACAACGGCGCCAAGGCCGGCGCATGGGGCAGCTATGAGAGCTACCACTTGGCCAACGTGGTCGGCACCGACAACGTCATCGCCGCCTGCCGCAGCCACGGCGTGCGCACGCTGGTGTACACCTCCACGCCCAGCGTCACCCACCGCGCCACCCACCCGGTGGAAGGCCTGGGCGCCGATGAAGTGCCCTACGGCGAGAACTTCCAGGCCCCGTACGCGGCCACCAAGACCATCGCCGAGCAGCACGTGCTGGCCGCCAACGACGCCACCCTGGCCACCGTCGCACTGCGCCCGCGCCTGATCTGGGGCCCGGGCGACCAGCAGCTGGTGCCGCGCCTGGCCGAACGCGCGCGCGCTGGCCGCCTGCGCTTCGTTGGCGATGGCAACAATCTGGTCGACACCACCTACATCGACAATGCCGCGCTGGCCCACTTCCTGGCCTTCGAACACCTGGCCCCGGGCGCGGCGTGCGCCGGCAAGGCGTACTTCATCTCCAACGGCGAACCGCTGCCGATGCGCGAGCTGCTCAACAAGTTGATGGCCGCCGTGGGCGCGCCGCCGGTGGAGAAATCGATCAGCTTCAAGACCGCTTACCGCATCGGCGCGGTGGCCGAACGGCTGTGGCCGCTGCTGCGCCTGCGCGGCGAACCGCCGATGACCCGCTTCCTCGCCGAGCAGCTGTGCACGCCCCACTGGTACAGCATGGAACCGGCACGGCACGACTTCGGCTACGTGCCGCAGGTCAGCATTGACGAAGGGCTCACGAGGCTGAAGGCTTCATCGCGCGGCGAGGAATCCATCACTTCCTGAACACCGGGGGTTGGTGAAGATGGCAGCACGCCAATCCGGCACGCACGACGCGAGGATCGACATGCTGCACTACGCCGTAATCTTTTTTGTCATCGCCATCATTGCGGCGGTGCTCGGCTTCTCCGGCATCGCCGGCGCTGCCAGCAACATTGCCTGGATCCTGTTTGTGGTGTTCCTGATCCTGGCCATCATTTCGATGTTCCGTAAGCGAGGGTAGTAGCGCAGGGTCCTGCGCGCCCCCTCTCTCCGGGCAACCAGGATCCAGCGCAGTCTCCGACGGCCTGGCGCTCGCAAGAGCGCCGGGCCGTCGTTGCATAGGGGCCCGGTAGAGCCACGCCCTGCGTGGCTGAACCGTGACCGGCCCGCAACCGTGCCGGGGTAGAATGCATCGATGCCCCGCTCCCTGCTCTCCTCCCTCAAGCCCCTGGCCGGCAATGCGCTGCAGCTCGCGCTCAACCGCACCCTGGCGCTGGACCCCGATACCCGCCGCGCGCTGGTCGCGCTGGATGGCCGCCACATCGCCCTGACCCTGGAATCGCCCGCGCTGGCGATGCGGATCGGTGTCGAGGGCGAGCGCCTCACGGTGGGCCCGGTGGACCCGCAGCAGGAACCGGACCTGGCCGTGCGCAGCACGTTGGGCGGAGTGCTGGCACAGCTGCCGTTCCTGGCCAACGCACGGCGTGGTGGCGACGCCCCGGCCGGGCGGGTCAAAGTGTCTGGCGATGCCGAACTGGCGCGCCGCCTGCAGCAGCTGGCCAGTCGCTTCGATCCGGACTGGCAGCAGCCGTTCGTGCGGGTGTTCGGTGAAGTACTGGGCGTGCATATCGCCAATGCCCTGCGTTCGGCCCTGCAGCATGCGCGCCGTGGCGCGTCCGACCTGGCGCACAGCGCCGCCGATTTTGTCACCGAGGAGTCGCGCGACGTGGTAGCCCGAGCCGAACTGGATGCCTTCCATGACGATGTGGATGTGATGCGCGACGACGTCGAACGCATCGCCGCCCGCGTGCAGCGCCTTGCCCAGGTGCGCGCATGAAGGCGGTGTTCCGGGCAAGCCGCATTGGTCGGGTGATCCTGCGCTACCGCCTCGACGACCTGCTCGAAGGCACCCCGCTGGAAGGCTGGCTGCGCCTGGCCAAGCCGTTCGTGCCGCGCGCCTCGGCCGACATCGCCGTTCAGTCGCGGGGCGCGCGCCTGCGCCTGGCGCTGCAGGACCTGGGCCCGATCTTCGTCAAGTTCGGGCAGATCCTGTCCACCCGCCGCGACCTGATCCCGGCCGACATCGCCAACGAACTTACCCTGCTGCAGGACCGGGTCAAACCGTTCGATGGCGCCACCGCGCAGCGCATCGTGGAAGCCGCGCTTGGCCGCCCGGTCAGTGAGGCGTTCGCCAGTTTCGAGCTGGAACCGCTGGCCTCGGCCTCGATCGCCCAGGTGCACGCCGCCACGCTGGCCGATGGCCGCCAGGTGGTGGTCAAGGTGCTGCGCCCGGATATCGAAAAGCAGATCGACGCCGACATTGCGCTGCTCAAATCGGCCGCCGCGCTGGTCGAACGCACCCACCCGCGCGCTGACAAGATCCGCCCGCGCGAAGTGGTGGCCGAAGTCGAAAACACCCTTGCCGCCGAGCTGGACCTGCAGCGCGAAGGCGCCAATGCCAGCGTCCTGCGCCGCAACTGGGTGGACTCGGACGACCTGTACGTGCCCGAGGTGGTCTGGAGCCACACCGCCGAACGCGCGCTCACCCTGGAACGGGTATGGGGCATCCCGTCGGATGACATCGCCGCGCTGGACAAGGCCGGGATCGACCGCAAGGCGCTCGCGGCCAAGGGCGTGCGCGTGTTCTACACGCAGGTGTTCCGCGACAACTTCTTCCACGCCGACGCGCACGCCGGCAACATCTGGGTCGATGTCGATCCGGCGCGCCGCGACAACCCGCGCTTCATCGCGCTGGATTTCGGCATCATGGGCCAGCTGTCCGAAGAAGATCAGTACTACCTGGCCGAAAACTTCATGGCCATCTTCAACAAGGACTACCGGCGCATGGCCGAGCTCCATGTCGAAGCCGGCTGGATGCCCAACAACGTGCGCATCGATGAACTCGAAGCCGCCGCGCGTTCGGTATGCGAACCGTACTTCACCCGCCCGCTGTCGCAGATCTCGCTGGCCGAAGTGCTGATCAAGCTGTTCCGCGTGGCCCAGCGTTACGAACTTACCCTGCAGCCGCAGCTGATCCTGCTGCAGAAGACGCTACTCAACATCGAAGGCGTGGGCCGCCAGCTGGATCCGGAACTGGATATCTGGGCGGTGGCACGGCCGGTGCTGGAACGCATCCTGCGCGAACGCTACAGCCCGCGCCGCGTGTTCAAGGAACTGCGCAAGCGCCTGCCGGAAATCATGACCCACACCCCCGACATGCCGCGCCTGGTGCACGCCTGGCTGCGCCAGCAGGTGGAAGGCGGGCATGAGCTGTCCATGCGCTCGCAGGACCTGGTGGCACTCAACAGCAACCTGCAGAAGCTGCAGAAGCGCGCCGTGGCCGCCATTGCCGGCGTCGGCCTGCTGATCGTGGCGGCGGTGCTGTACGGCATGCAGCCGGGCGGCTGGTACTTCGGCGATGCGCCGGTGTGGAGCTGGGTGAGCGGGGCAGCGGGATTGTTCTCGCTGGCCAGCGCGTGGTGGCGCCGGTGACCGATATCGAGCTGTCCACCGACGCCACGGTCGAGGCGCCGGTGGCGCTGCCGCCGCTGCAGCTGCTGCACGTGGACGAGCGCTTGGCCGTGGTCAACAAGCCGGCCGGGCTGATGGTCCATGACAGCAAGCTGGCCCGGGGCGAAGATGATTTCCTCGCCGACCGCCTGCGCGAGCAGTTGGGCAAGCCGATCTTCCTGGTCCACCGCCTCGACCGCGCCACCAGCGGCTGCCTGCTGCTGGCCTTCGACCGCGAAAGCGCCAGCGTACTGGGCAAATCGCTGATGGGCGGCGATGTCACCAAGGATTACCTGGCCATCTGCCGTGGCTGGCCGGCCGAAGAAGCGTTCACGGTCGACCACGACCTGGACGGCGGCCCCGGCAAGCCGGTGAAGAAGCCGGCCATCACCCATTTCCAGCGTGTGGCCGTGGGCGAGATCAGCGTGCCGGTGGGCGAGTTCGCCACCTCGCGCTACGCGCTGCTGCGCTGCCAGCCGCAGACCGGGCGCTTCCGCCAGATCCGACGGCACCTCAAGCACCTGTCACATCACCTGATCGGCGACACCAGCCACGGCGATGGCCGCCACAACCGCAGCTTCCGCATGCAGGGCATCCACCGCATGCTGCTGCACGCCGAACGCCTGCGTTTCCCGCACCCGGACGGCACGCTGATGGATGTCAGCGCGCCGGTGGATAGCGAGTTCCGCAAGGCAATGGATCTGTTTGGGTGGTAGCGGTGAGGCGCACGACCAACGGTCGTGCGCTACCGAAGGGGCGTTATTTCTTGGCTGGAGCCGGGGCTGCCGCCGGTGCGTTTCCTTCGTTCACGATCGCCTCCAGGTCCTTCTGCAGGTCCACGAACAGCGGCTGCATCTTGTCCTGGATGGCCACCATGACGTTCTGCATCAGCGCCGGGGTCTTGTCCAGCAGGCTCTGCCCGGCCGAGCTCTCGTAGAACTCGGCCATGGCCAGCACGTCTTCCTTGCTGAAGGTCTTCTTGTAGAGGTCCACGTACATCGGCCGCAGCTGCTGCCACGACAGCGCCTGGCGGATGGTCTGGTTGGTGCGCTGTTCGATGCGCTGCAGCTGCGCCTTCTTGGCCTCATCCAGCTGGCGCTGTTCGGCCACCTGCTGGAACTGCTGGCGCTGCATCGCCTCGATCTGCGGCAGCATGGTGTCCAGCATGCTCTGGGCGCGCGACGCCGCCAGCAGGCGGTTGATGTCCGCATCCGACGGCGGCGCGGCCAGCGCCGGGGCAATGGCGGCCAGGCCCAGCGCAAGGGTCAGGGCCAGGCGGGTCAGGCCACGGCGGGCCGGCGAACGGGTCGACATCATGTAAGTGCATCCTGCGTTGCGTGGAAGCCCGAGCATACCTGCGATCCGGTCAAGCAGCCGTGCGCGCGTCGCATTGCCGCGTCCGGTGCCGACGGTTCCGGCCCGTACCCGGCTTTTATGCCCCTTATCGGCGGTATTGGTGAACATTACGGTCACCTCAGGCGGCGATCCTGCCCTTACAATGCCGCCCATGGGAAACGGGCCTGTCACCATCAACGCGCACCTGGCGATTCCGGACACGGAGATCGTCGAACGTTTCGTGCGCGCCAGCGGGGCCGGCGGGCAGAACGTGAACAAGGTATCCAGCGCCGTTGAACTGCGGTTCGACGTGGCCGGTTCGCCCTCGCTGCCCGAGCCGCTGCGCACCCGCCTGCTGGCCCGGCGCGACCGGCGCATGACCGGCGACGGCGTGCTGGTCATCGATGCCCAGCGTTTCCGCACCCAGGACCGCAACCGCGACGATGCGCGCGAGCGCCTGGCCGCCTTCATCCAGGCCAGCCTCAGCGTGCCCAAGCCGCGCGTGGCCACCAAGCCCTCGCACGGCTCCAAGCTGCGCCGGCTGGATGAAAAGAAGGGCCGCGCGCAGATCAAGCGCGGCCGCACCACACGCAATTGGGAGTGATTGCTTGAACAACCGAAGTCCGCTGCTGCCGGCCGTGCCGCCCAACATGCCGCAGGTCAAACCGAACCGCTTCCTGCGCTGGCTGGCACGCTGCACCCTGCGCCTGGGCGGCTGGAAGGTCACCGGCACCTTCCCGGACGTGCCCAAGCTGGTCTTCATCGTCGCCCCGCACTCCTCCAACTGGGACGGCTTCTGGGGCATGGCGGCCAAGATCGCGCTGGGCATGCAGGTCAAGGTGCTGGGCAAGGCCTCGCTGTTCTGGTGGCCGCTGTCGCCGCTGCTGCGCACCCTCGGGGTGATCCCGCTGGACCGCAGCTCGCCGCAGGGCACCGTGGAACAGGCGGTGAGCCTGCTGCGCAACTCCGACCGCCTCTGGTACGCGATCACCCCCGAGGGCACCCGCAAAGCGGTGACCCACTGGAAGGCCGGGTTCCTGAAGATCGCCCGCATGGCCGACGTGCCGGTGCTGGCCTGCTATTTCCACTACCCGGAAAAGACCATCGGCATTGGCCCGCTGTTCTACTCCACCGGCGACGACGTGGCCGACATGGCCGCCATCCGTGAGTATTACCGCCCCTGGCAGGGCAAGAACCGCGGCACCGTTTGAAGCAAGCCCAGGCGCCACGTCCGGCACATGCCGGGCGCGGGCAATGGGAGTAGGGTGACCGGCTGCGGTTGTGTGCCGCTTCACCTCATTCCAGGAGCCCGTTTCATGTCGCGTACCGTTATCTTGGCCGCCGCCATCAGCCTGGCGCTGGCGGCCTGTTCCGGCAAGGAGTCCACCCCCGTGTCCGACGCCCAGACCCCCGCCGCGCAGCAGCCGGCCGACGCCTCCACCAACCCTCTGTTGAGCGCCAGCACGCTGCCGTTCCAGGCCCCGCCGTTCGACCGCATCAAGGACAGTGACTACCTGCCGGCCTTCAACGAAGGCATGAAGCAGCACCTGGCCGAAGTGCGCAAGATCGCCGACAACGCCGAACCGGCCACCTTCGACAACACCATCGAAGCACTTGAGCGCAGCGGCGAAACGCTGGACCGCGTGTCGCGCGTGTTCTTCGGCCTGGTGCAGGCCGATACCAACGAAGCGCGCCAGAAGATCCAGGAAGAAGTCGCCCCGAAGCTGGCCGAACACCAGGATGAAATCAGCCTGGACCCGAAGCTGTTCGCGCGCATCAAGACCATCTACGACCAGCGCGCCTCGCTGGGCCTGGACCCGGTGCAGACCCGCCTGGTCGAACGCGATTACCAGGAGTTCGTCCGCGCCGGTGCGCAGCTGAACGACGCCGACAAGGCCGCCCTGCGCAAGCTCAACGTGGAAGAAACCACGCTGGCCACCCAGTTCCACACCCGCCTGGTCGCCGCGACCGCCGCCGCCGCCGTGGTGGTGGACGACAAGGCCAACCTGGCCGGCCTGGGCGAGGATGAGATCAACACCGCCGCTGCCGACGCCAAGGCCCGCAACCTGGAAGGCAAGTTCCTGCTGCCGCTGCAGAACACCACCCAGCAGCCGGTGCTGGCCTCGCTGAGCAACCGCGAGCAGCGCGCTGCCGTGCTCAAGGCCTCGGAAACCCGCGCCGAGCGCGGCGATGGCAACGACACCCGCGAAACGGTGCAGCGCCTGGCCCAGCTGCGTGCGCAGAAGGCCAAGCTGCTCGGCTTCGAGAACTACGCCGCCTACAGCCTGGCCGACCAGATGGCCAAGACCCCGGCTGCAGCGCTCAAGCTGCTCACCGACACCGTGCCGGCCGCCACCAACAAGGCACGCGGCGAAATCACCGAGATGCAGAAGGTGATCGACGCGCAGAAGGGTGGCTTCCAGCTGGCCGCATCGGACTGGGACTTCTACGCCGAACAGGTGCGCAAGGCGCAGTACGACCTGGACGAATCGCAGATCAAGCCGTACTTCGAACTGGACAACGTGCTGCAGAACGGCGTCTTCTACGCCGCCACCCAGCTGTACGGCATCACCTTCAAGCCGCGTACCGACATTCCGACCTACCACCCGGACATGAAGGTGTATGAAGTGTTCGACAAGGACGGCACCTCGCTGGCGCTGTTCTACACCGACTACTTCAAGCGCGACAGCAAGTCCGGTGGCGCCTGGATGGACGTGTTCGTGGAGCAGAACGGCCTGACCGGCGCCAAGCCGGTGGTCTACAACGTCTGCAACTTCACCAAGCCCGCTGCCGGCCAGCCGGCCCTGCTGAGCTTCGACGACGTCACCACCATGTTCCATGAGTTCGGCCATGCGCTGCACGGCATGTTCTCGAACGTGAAGTACCCGTCCATCGCCGGCACCAGCACCTCGCGCGATTTCGTCGAGTTCCCCTCGCAGTTCAACGAGCACTGGGCGCTCGACCCGAAGGTGTTCGCCAACTACGCCAAAAACTACAAGACCGGCGAGCCGATGCCGCAGGCGCTGGTCGACAAGATCCTCAAGGCGCGTACCTTCAACCAGGGCTACGCCACCACCGAGTACCTGTCGGCCGCACTGCTCGACCTGGCCTGGCACACCCAGCCGGCTGACGCCAAGCTGCAGGACGTGGCCCCGTTTGAAGCGGCCGCGCTGAAGAAGTACAAGGTCGACCTGGCCCAGGTGCCGCCGCGTTACCGCACCACCTACTTCGACCACATCTGGGGCGGCGGCTACTCGGCCGGTTACTACGCCTACTTCTGGGCCGAAGTGCTGGACCACGACTCGTTCGAGTGGTTCAAGGAACACGGTGGCCTGACCGCTGAAAACGGCCAGGTGTTCCGCGACAAGATCCTCTCGCGCGGCAACAGCGTGGAACTGGCGGACCTGTACCGCGAATTCCGCGGCAAGGACCCGTCGGTCGAACCGCTGCTGGTCAACCGCGGCCTGAAATAATGCGGCCGATGTAACAACGAACGGCGGGGGAAACCCCGCCGTTCGCATATCCGGTGCCGGTGCCGGCCGGAGCCGGTCGCCCAACCGGTAGTGCCGACTGTTAGTCGGCAAAGCGCGGTCCAAGGACGTTCGATCGCCTACGTTCCCACGCGACAACCGACCTCGCTGCATCCCAGGTGATCGAGTGCGATCTCCAGGGCATGCATGTAGCTCTGCGCGCAGTACCCGTGCGCCACGCCGATGCGCTGGCCCACGTCCGCCGGCAGGCAATCCTCCGGCGCGCCCGCATCATCGTCATGCACTTCCACGTACACGTTGTGCAGATGCGGCAACAACCGCTGCAAGCGCGTACTGCCCACGCACGCCCCCGGATCCAGCAGCGTGACCTCGCCGCGGCTGTGATCAGCTACGCGCAACGCATCCAGCAGTTCCTGCTCCGACCCACATGCACGGATCGCCACCGTGGTGCCCGCATCGATCGCGCGGTGCACCAGCGCCTTCAGAACGGGCGCCGGCAGCGGCTGCGCGGTGCGGATCAATTGCCCGCTCGCTTCCGGGCCACGAATGATGAAGATCGACATGGCTCAGGCACTCCCTGCAACGGTCTGCAACCGGCGCGCGGCAATCGCCAGCGACAACCGGCACGCATCCTCGCGGCCACTGCTGCACACCACCCGCGCCACCGGCGCATGCAGCGGGTGCAGGTGCGCATCCAACCCATCGTCATCGTTGGCCGCCATCTCGATATACGGCGCCGGCAACGCCTCCAGCGCCGCGCACAGCTCGCGGCCATGCGCAGCCCATTGCGCCGGCTCGGCGGCGCCGGTCTCGATCAGCACCCACGCCGGCTGGCTTTCCCGGGCCTGGCGCAGGCACTGCAGCAGCGCCGGCAGCGTGGCGCAGTCCTGGCAGTGCACGGCGTGGCCGGCCAGCTGGGCCGGCACCGGCAGCGGGTCCGGCGACGGCTGCCGGAGCAACAGGATGGTCATGGAACACCTCGACAAAGCGCCCGGAGGCGCGGTGTCGACACGATGCGCGCGCGAGCCATAAAGGCGCGATGACCCGCACGCCCGGGGCGCGTAAACAACGTGTAGTTTTTTTATCGGGGCACGACCAACGGTATGCCCGGCCGTGGCCGGGCACCCTCCGGGCCGTCGCGGGCGACGTTACTCGCGGCTGCGCCGCTCCTTGCGTGCCCTACCGATCTCGGCGGTAGTGACGACGGTTGGTCGTCACGGCGGGAACTCCGGAACGTCCTGATGGTCAGACCCCACTCACGCCCGCAAGTATCGCCACCATGACCGCTGCCGCCGAACCCCGCTCCAACGGCCTGCTCCACTGGCTGAAGAAGGAGGCCCTGCCGCTGCTGGTCATGCTCGGCCTGCTCGCCGCCGCGCGCGACAGCCTGGCCAACCACTACCAGGTGCCCAGCGGCTCCATGCAGCACACCCTGATGCCCGGCGACCGGGTGGTGGTGGACATGCGCGCCTACGGCCTGCGCCTGCCGTTCACCTCGGTGGAACTGCTGCACACCGGCGTGCCACAGCGCGGCGAGGTGGCGGTGTTCGATTCCCCGCAGGACGGCACCCGCCTGATCAAGCGCATCGCCGCCGTGGGCGGCGACCGCGTGGACCTGCATGAAGGCCACCTCAGCATCAACGGCCACCCGCTCGGCCAGGTGGGAACAGATGACGTGGAAGACTTCGGCCGCACCCTGGCCCAGCTCGACCTGGGCCAGGGCGGCGGCCCGGACATCACCGGGCTGGCCGTACCGGCCGGCAAGGTGCTGATGCTGGGCGACCACCGTGGCAACAGCGCCGACGGCCGCTACTTCGGCCTGGTCGACGCCAAGGCCCTGTATGGCAAGGCCGCGCGCGTGTATTACCGCCGCGGAGAGGGTTTTACCTGGCAGGCGCTGTGAGATCACGGGGCCGGCCAACGGCCGGCGCTACCGGGGTCGGGCGCCCACAACCCCGATCGGGGTCGGCGCCCAAAACCGCGATCTACGGGTAGCGCCGGCCGTTGGCCGGCCCTCGCAAAACCTTGATCGATACGTACAACGTCTCAATCCAGACCCGTCAGGTTATGGATCGACCTGTACCGGCTGCCTATCCTGAGCACTGATCCTTACGCACCGGCCCGCCCCCACGGGCCCAGACGCAATGAACGGCGACACCGCAGCGCTGCCCGAGCGCAGTTCCACCGCCCATCCGCCCGCGCCCACTCAGCACATCGAGCAGGGCACCCCCGCGTTCCGGCGCACGGCGGCGGCGCTGTTCCTGGCCGGCTTCTCCACCTTCGGCCTGCTCTACACCGTGCAGCCGCTGCTGCCGGAGTTCAGCCGCCACTTCGGCGTCTCCGCCGCCAACAGCGCCCTGGCCCTGTCGCTCAGCACCGGCCTGCTGGCCGTTTCGATGCTGGTGGCCGGGTTGATCTCCGACCGGGTCGGCCGCCGTGGCGTGATGATCACCGCGCTGCTGGCCTCCACCGTGCTCTCGGCGGCCAGCGCCATGGTCGACGACTGGACCACGCTGCTGATCCTGCGCACCCTGCTCGGCATCGCACTCAGTGGCGTGCCGGCGGTGGCGATGACCTACCTGGTCGAAGAAATGGACAGCCGCGCGCTCGGCCTGGCCATGGGCCTGTACATCGGCGGCAATGCAGTGGGCGGCATGAGCGGGCGCCTGATCGCCGGCATCGTGGCCGACCACTGGGGCTGGCGTTGGGGCATCGGCGTGGTCTCGCTGATCGCCGTGCTCAGCACCGTGCTGCTGTGGGTGCAGCTGCCGCCGTCGCGCCACTTCCAGAGCCGTCGCGGCGGCCTGCGCGAACTGCCCGCGCGCTGGCGCCAGCTGTTCGCCGATCCCGGCCTGCCCTCGCTGTTCGCCACCGCGTTCGTGCTGATGGGCGTGTTCGTCACCCTCTACAACTACCTCGGCTACCACCTGCTGGCGCCGCCGTACCGGCTCAGCCAGACCGTGGTTGGCCTGATCTTCAGCGTGTACCTGGTCGGCACCTTCAGTTCGGCGTGGATGGGCCAGCAGGCCAACCGGCATGGCCGGGGCCGCGTGCTCGGCATCTGCTACGGCCTGATCGCGCTCGGCATTGTGCTGCTGTCCCTGCCGTGGCTGGGCTGCATGGCGCTGGGCATCGCGCTGGTCACGTTCGGCTTCTTCGGCGGCCATTCGGTGGCCAGCAGCTGGGTCGGCAGCCGCGCGGGGGTGATGCGCGCCGAAGCCTCGGCGCTGTACCTGTTCGCCTATTACCTCGGTTCCAGCCTGGCCGGAGCTGCCGGCGGCGTGTTCTACACCCGCTGGGACTGGTGGGGCGTGTGCGCCTTCACCGCCGTGCTCACCGCGATCGGCGCCACCATCGCCTGGCGGCTGGGTCGCCGCGCGCAGCCGCTGCCGGCCGGGCTCGCACTCAGCCGCTGAAACCGCCCTGCAGCAACCGGGTGAAGTGGGTGATCAACGGCGATGGGGCACCGCGCCGGTAGGCCACATGCACCTCCGAACTCGCGGCGCGATCACTCAGCGGCACGAAGCGCGCGCCCTCCACATGGATGTGACTGCACGAGGCCGGCAGCACCGTCACCCCCAACCCGGACGCGGCCAGGCTGATCAGGGTGGACGCCTCGCCGGCTTCCTGGATGATGCGCGGCGTGAAGCCGGCACTGCGGCACAGCGCAATGAAGTGATCGTGGATGCCGGCGCCCACCTCGCGCAGGAAGCCCACGAACGGCTCATGCGCGAACTGGCGCAGCGCCACCGGCGCACCGGCCGGCAGGTCGCGGATCAGTGGATGCTGGTCATGCACCACCAGCGCCAGCGGATCGCTGAACAACTTGCGTGACATCAGCGGCGTGGGCAACGCGCGCTTGCGGATCAACCCCACATCCAACTCGTTGGCTACCAGCGCATCGATCTGCTGCAACGTGTTCATTTCGCGCAGCTTCAACTGCACCTGCGGGAACTGCTGGCGGTAGGCGAAGATCGCCCGCGGAATCTGCGTGGACAACGGCGTGGCGCGGGTCAACCCGATGCGCAGCTCGCCGGTTTCACCGCGTTGCGCGCGCTGGGTGAGTTCGATGGCCTGGTCCACCCGCGCCAATGCGTCGGTGGCCTGCGCCTGCAGCACGCGCCCGGCCTCGGTCAGTTCCACCCGGCGGTTGCTGCGCAGGAACAGGCGCGCGCCCAGCAGCGTTTCCAGCTGGCGGATCTGCTGGCTGAGCGGCGGCTGCGACATGCCCAGCCGCTCGGCTGCACGCCCGAAATGCAGGGTATCGGCCACCGCCAGGAAGTAGCGCAGGTGGCGCAGTTCAATCGACATGGCAGCGCATCAGCGTTCGGAATGACCGCTTTCATCATAGCTGCGCGGACTGAACAGGTCCGGCTGGATCAGCTCGATGAAGGCGCGTGCCTGCGGCGACAGGAAGCGGCCCCGGCGCACGATCACCCCATAGCTGCGCTCGGGGAACCACGCGCTCATCGAGCGCGTTACCAGCCGGCCGCGGTCGGCATCGTTGAGGCACAGCGCCGGGACGATAGAAATGCCCATGCCCATCGCCACGTACTGCTTGATCACCTCCCAGCCGCCCACCTCCAGCGCCACCGTGTACGGCACGCGCTGGCGCTGGAACACCTGGTCCACCAGCCGGTAGGTGATCTGCCGCTTGGGTGGCAGCACCAGCGGGTAGGCCGAGATCGCCTGCAGGGTCAGCTCCGGCGCGGTGGCCAGCGGGTGGTCGGGCGGGGCGATCAGCACCTGCTCGAAGCGGTAGGCCGGCGCATAGCTCAGGTCGGCCGGCACATCGGTCATCGAGCCCACCGCCAGGTCGGCCGCATCGCTGCGCAGCAGGTCGGTGCCATCGGCGCTGATCGCGTTGTGCAGGGTCAGGCGCACGTCCGGGTGGCGCTGGCGGAAGCGCTCCACGATGCGCGGCAGCAGGTACAGGATGGTGGAGCTGTTGGCGGCAATGTTGAGCTCGCCCGCATCCAGCCCTTTGACCTTGTCGCGGAAGCTGGCCTCCAGCCCGTCCAGGCTTTCCACCAGCGGCTGGGCCATTTCAAACAGCAGCTGGCCCTCGCGGCTGGGCACCAGGCGCCGCCCGCTGCGCTCGAACAGGCCCACCCCCAACTCGCGTTCCAGCGCCTGCAACTGCTGGCTGATCGCCGGCTGGCTGACGAACAGCGCCTCAGCCGCACGTGAGACTGAGCCCAATCGCACCGTCTGGCAGAACGCCCGCAGCGGCTTGAGCCGGTCAGACTTGTAGGAAAAACGGGGACTTGGCGGCTTGGGTGTGGGCATGGCGTAACGAATATAAGCGCAGCTTATGTAAAGCATTGCGATAACTGTTTTGTCAAATACCACACTCCGGCGCACGGTGGCATCACCCGCAACGCAGGAGTTGGACATGTCCGCTGTCGCCGCCTTCGCCACCGCCCAGCCCACCCCGGCCGATGCCCCGGCCACCCCGGGCATCGCCCTGACCACCCAGCTTGCCGGCCAGTCGGCCCTGCTGCCGGCGGGGGTACTGGCGCTGCTGGTGTCGCTGCACCGCGCGGTGGAGCCCGAACGTCAGCGCCGCCTGCAGGCCCGCCGTGAGCGCCAGGCCTTCTTCGACGGCGGCGGCCTGCCGGATTTCCGCACCGACACCGCCGCCATCCGCAGCGAGGACTGGCGCGTGGCGCCCATCCCCGACGCCCTGCAGGACCGCCGCGTCGAGATCACCGGCCCGACCGACCCGAAGATGGTCATCAACGCGCTGAACTCCGGCGCCAAGGTGTTCATGGCCGATTTCGAGGATTCCACCGCCCCGGCCTGGCGCAACCTGCTGGCCGGCCAGCAGGCGCTGATCGGCGCAGTGCGCGGCGACCTCACCCACACCGCGCCCGGCGCGGACGGCAAGCCGGGCAAGCACTACGCGCTGCGCCCGCTCGACGAACAGGCCGTGCTGATCGTGCGCCCGCGCGGCTGGCACCTGGATGAAAAGCACGTGCGCATCGATGGCCAGCCGCTGGCCGGCGGCCTGTTCGACGCGGCGGTGTTCGCCTTCCACAACGCCCGCACCCTGATGTGCCGCCAGCGCGGCCCGTACTTCTACCTGCCCAAGCTGCAGTCGATGGAAGAGGCCGCGCTGTGGGAAACCGCGCTGTCGCACATCGAAGGCATGCTCGGCCTGCCGCATGGCCAGATCAAGGTCACCGTGCTGATCGAAACGCTGCCCGCGGTGTTCGAAATGGACGAGATCCTGCACGCGCTGCGCGACCGCATCGTTGGCCTGAACTGCGGCCGCTGGGATTACATCTTTTCCTACATCAAGACCTTCCGTAAGCACGCCGACAAGGTGCTGCCCGAACGCGGCCAGGTGACCATGACCCAGCCGTTCCTGAAGGCCTATTCGGAACTGCTGATCCAGACCTGCCACCGCCGTGGCGCCCACGCGATGGGCGGCATGGCCGCGCAGATCCCGATCAACCATGATGCCGCCGCCAACGAACAGGCCATGGCGCGGGTGCGTGCCGACAAGCTGCGCGAAGTCACCGCCGGCCACGACGGCACCTGGGTGGCGCACCCGGCGCTGATTCCGGTGGCGCAGGCCATCTTCGACGCGCACATGCCCGGCCCCAACCAGCACGCGGTGCTGCGCCGCGATGTGCGGGTGGGCCGTGACGAGCTGATCGCCGCGCCCACCGGCACCATCACCCGCACCGGGTTCGAGGGCAACGTGGAAGTGTGCGTGCGCTACCTGGCCGCCTGGCTGGACGGCAACGGCTGCGTGCCCATCCACCACCTGATGGAAGACGCGGCCACCGCCGAGATCAGCCGCAGCCAGCTGTGGCAGTGGCTGCACGTGCCCGGCCAGCACCTGGACGACGGCACCGCCATCGACCTGGCCCTGCTCGACGCCACCCTGGCCGCACTGCCGGCGCGGTTGGGCGAGCGCAGCGCGCTGCCGGGCGGGGCGCGGATCGACGAGGCCATCGCCCTGCTCGGTGAGCTGAGCCGCCGCAATGAACTGACCGATTTCCTGACCTTGCCGGCCTACGACCGGATCGATTGACCCGCCCAGCCGGGCAGGGCCCGGCGCTACCGCTTTCGATGTTCATCCCCTGGAGAATTGCCATGACCAAGCTGCCGAGCGCCGAACAGATCCAGCACGAATGGAACACCGACCCGCGCTGGGCCGGCATCCAGCGCAACTACAGCGCCGCCGACGTGGTGCGCCTGCGCGGCACCGTGCACGTGGAGCATTCGCTGGCCCGGCTGGGCGCGGAGAAGTTGTGGAAGTACCTGCATGAAAAGGACTTCGTCAACGCGCTCGGCGCGCTGACCGGCAACCAGGCCATGCAGCAGGTCAAGGCCGGCCTCAACGCCATCTACCTGTCCGGCTGGCAGGTCGCCGCTGACGCCAACCTGGCCGGCCAGATGTACCCCGACCAGTCGCTGTACCCGGCCGATTCGGTGCCGGCCGTGGTCAAGCGCATCAACAACACCCTGCTGCGCGCCGACCAGCTGCACCACGCCGAAGGCAAGGACGACATCGACTTCCTGCAGCCCATCGTGGCCGATGCCGAAGCCGGCTTCGGCGGCGTGCTCAACGCCTTCGAGCTGATGAAGGCGATGATCGAAGCCGGCGCGGCCGGCGTGCACTTCGAAGACCAGCTGGCCTCGGTGAAGAAGTGCGGGCACATGGGCGGCAAGGTGCTGGTGCCCACCCGCGAGGCCATCGAGAAGTTGAACGCCGCGCGCCTGGCCGCCGACGTCCTGGGCGTGCCCACCCTGCTGGTGGCCCGCACCGACGCCGAAGCCGCCGACCTGCTGACCAGCGACATCGACGCCAACGACCAGCCCTTCGCCACCGGCGAGCGCACCGTGGAAGGCTTCTACAAGACCCGCAACGGCCTGGACCAGGCCATCAGCCGCGGCCTGGCCTACGCTCCCTACGCCGACCTGATCTGGTGCGAGACCGGCAAGCCGGACCTGGAGTTCGCGCGTAAGTTCGCCGAAGCCATCCACGCGAAGTACCCGGGCAAGCTGCTGGCCTACAACTGCTCGCCCAGCTTCAACTGGAAGAAGAACCTGGACGACGCCACCATTGCGACGTTCCAGAAGGAAATCGCCCGCTACGGGTACAAGTTCCAGTTCATCACCCTGGCCGGCTTCCACGCCCTGAACTACTCCATGTTCAACCTGGCCCACGGCTACGCCCGCCGCCAGATGAGCGCCTTCGTGGAACTGCAGGAAGCCGAATTCGCCGCCGCCGACCGGGGCTTCACCGCGGTCAAGCACCAGCGCGAGGTTGGCACCGGCTACTTCGACGCCGTGACCCAGGCCATCCAGCAGGGCCAGTCCTCCACCACCGCCCTGGCCGGCTCCACCGAAGAGGAACAATTCCGGGCGGCGTGACGCCCGGAATCGGCGGCTGCGGCCGCCGCCGGGTGGCCGCGCCACCCGGGTAACCCCGGCCGTTGGCCGGATCCCCGGGAACCCACCCCGAAGAAGGCCGCCCCTGTAGGGGTGGCCCTTCTTTTATATGCCCCCGCCAGATGCTACGGTCCGCCAAAGGCTCCATGCGGTAGGGGATGGCCGGTTCAAACCGGTCGCTGCGTTGGGGAAGACTGGGCCGGAGCGCCGGAGAAATCCGGGCGCCGGGGCATGGAAATGGGATGAGGCGCACACTTTTAAGGGGTGCTATCCTCATTCGCTCACCGGGGAACGCTGGGAAGCGGGTGTACGGGAATGACCGGCAAGCTTGCGACGAATGTGTGCGAACGAGCGTCAGACATCGCGCAGACCGCGATGGCTGAGATCGTGCACGCTGTCCTGAGCGCCGGCGAATTCGCCCTGTTTGCCGAATTCGGCCAGCATCGCGCGCTGCGCGCCGGCGAGCACCTGTTCCTGCGCAACCAGGCCGGCAGCACCATGTATGTCATCGTCACCGGTGCCATCGAGCTGGATTTCGGCGAAGACCTGGTGGTCAAGACGCTGGGCCAGCATGAGTTCTTCGGCGAACTGGGGCTGCTGATCGGCGACCACCCGCGCAGTGCCGACGCGCGCGCCACCACCGATTCGCTGGTGCTGGAGCTGGACCACACCGATTTCCAGCGCCTGGTCGACCGCGACCCCGGCCTGGTGGCCTACTTCCTGCGCCGCACGATCATGCGCGTGGTGAGCAACGAACAGGTGCTGATCCGGCAGCTGCGCCGGCGCAACCACGACCTCGAAACCGCGCTGGACAACCTCTACGTCACCACCCACCAGCTCACCCACACCCGCGAGCTGGTGCGTACCGACGAGTTGACCGGCCTGCACAACCGCCGCGGCCTGGCGTTGTACCTGCAGGAATGCCGCAACCATGACAACGGCGCGCCGCAGGGCCTGCTGCTGATCGACTGCGACCACTTCAAGCAGGTCAACGATGAGTACGGCCACCAGGCCGGCGACCGCGTGCTGCAGAGCGTGGCCAACATCCTTCGCTCGGTAGCCACCGAACAGGATCGTGCCTGCCGGTTGGGCGGGGATGAGTTCTGCCTGCTGTTGCGCCAAGCGGATCCCGATACCCTCCAGCACGCGGCCCAGTTCATCCTCAGTGCCGTGCACGGCCTGATGGGCCGGCCGGGCGGCCAGCCGCATGTCTGCCCGGTCAGCATCGGCGTGAGCCTGCTGGAACCGGACAGCGACTGGAGCGATTGGTACGCCCGCGCCGACAATGCGCTGTACCAGGCCAAGCGCCTGGGCGGCAACCGGTTGCACTGGTCGCGTGCCGCGACCGCCACGCCCTGACGGGGTATTCGAATGAACGGCGACAACGGAACGTCGACCCAGTCCCCACAGCTGCGCGCGCTGCTGTTTACCGATCTGTGCGATTCGGTGTCGCTGGTCGAGAAGATGGGCGACAGCGCCGCTGCAGAACTGTTCCAGCAACACGACCGTCTCGTGCTTGGCCTGCAGCAACAGTGGCGCGGGCAGCAGATCGACCGCTCTGACGGGCTCTTCCTACTCTTTGAGCGCGCAATCGATGGGCTGGGTTTTGCCCTCGACTACCAGCGTGGCCTGCAGGATATTGGCAAGGAGCGTGGAATTGAATTGCGCGCCCGCGCTGGCCTGCATGTGGGCGAAGTGCTGACATGGGAAAACAGCGCAGAGGCGATCAAGGTAGGGGCCAAGTCGTTGGAAGTAGAGGGCCTGGCAAAGCCGATGGCCGCGCGTCTGATGACCTTGGCCCGCCCCGGGCAGATTCTTATGTCGGCTGTGGCCGAGTCGTTGACCCGCCGCACCACCGCCGAACTTGGCGAGCGCGGCGGACGCCTGCACTGGAAATCGCACGGGCGCTGGCTCTTTAAAGGTATCCCGACTACGCAGGAAGTGTTCGAAGCAGGGGAAATGGGCTTCGCTCCACTGCGCATGCCGCGCGGCACTGCCAAGGCGCGTCGTGACCTGCCCTTATGGCGCCGTCCCGCGGCACTGGCAGCCGAAGTAGCGGCACTGGCATTGCTGGCCGTAGGAGGATGGGCACTGCTGCGACCAGAGCCAGCGATCGCCTTTGCAGAGCGGGATTGGGTCGTACTGGCCGATGTAGACAATCGCAGCGGCGAGCCGCTGTTCGACAACAGCCTGCAACGCGCATTGCTGATCAGCCTTGAGCAATCCAGATACGTCAATGTGCTGTCTGAAGGCAAAGTGCAGGAGTCACGCAACCTGCAGCAGGTGCCGACCGAGCGGGGCCTGGACCGGAATCTGGCTGGTGACGTTGCTCTGCGTGAAGGTGCGCGCATGGTGCTGGCGCCCAGCATCGGACGCTTGAATGGACGGTATGTAGTGGCTGTCGACCTGCTGGATCCGACCAGTCGGGCGGTAGTGCGGACCTACCGGGCAGACGCAAAGGACCCGAGCGGTGTCGTTGACGCAGTCGACGATGTCGTGGGGAGGTTGCGCGCTGGTCTGGGCGAAACGGTTGCGTCGGTGCAACAGTCCGTCCCCTTGCCGCAGGCATCAACAAGCGACCTGCAGGCGCTCAAATCGTTCGCCCTTGCTGAAAGCGCCATGGGGCGCCGTCGGTTCTCCGAAGCGGCCAAACTGTATGAGGCTGCGTTGGATGCCGACCCGGACTTCGCCATGGCGCACATGGGACTAGCCAAGCTGCAGGATCGGCTGGAGCGGCGTGCCGAAGCGCGGGTGCATCTGCAGCGCGCGCTGGCCCTCAACGATCGCCTGCCTCACCGCGAACGCCTCTACCTGAAGGCATGGTCGACAGAGCTCAGTCCGGGCGGGTGGCCGTTGGATGACTGGCGGGTGCTGGCCGACATCTATCCCGACTCATTTGCCGGGCTGTCCAATGCCTCGTGGTATCTGCTGATGGACAATCGCTTTGACGAGGCCGAGCGCTATGCGCGCGCTGCTTCCGTCCCGCAGGACGTAATGCGAGCCTATCCACTTGCGCACCTGGGACTGATCCAGCTGGGTACAAACCGTTTCGACGAGGCCATCCGCAGTTTCCAGACAGCTGAACAGTTGACCGGCCGCAAGGTCAGCGATGGCCGGGTGGACGTGCTGATCGCGTTGCGCCGTTACAAGGACGCGCAGGCGTTGATGGCCGAGCTGCCGAAAGGTCGCGACGAATTACAGAACCTCATGAACGTGCGAGCAAGAGTACTTCTGGCTGCCGATCAGGATGATTGCACGGGAATGAATGCGGCGCTCTCGAGCGAAGACGCCCCCACCGAATCCATCGACTTTCGTACGCAGGCCTTGTTGATGCGGGCCACCGTGGAAACGGCATGTGATCGGCGCGACAGCCGCTCGCTGAACGACATCGCGGCCCAGCTGACGCCCTTGCTCACCGGCAGCAATGACGTAAACATCCGCGACCGTGTCATGCGCTTGCTGAGCTTGGTATATCTTGCTCAGCGGCAGGGTGATCATGCACTGGCAGATCGCCTGCTGAGCGAAAACAACGCGCTGCTGGCCGCACAGTCGGTACCGATCGTCACCAAGTGGCGAACGATAGTGCTCGCCATGCAGCAGCTTGGCCGGAACCAACCGGCGAAGGCCGAGGCACTGCTTCGCCCGTTGCTGGATGGCACCGAACCGGTACAGGCCCGGGTGGTGTTCCGCGACGTGCAGCGCCAGCTGGGCAATGCCCAGGAATTCCAGGAGCAGAACAAGTGGCTGTTCGACCATCGTGGTCGTGCGTTCGCCGAGACATCGATCATCCAACTGTTGCAGCCGCTGAATGTACACGACAGCCTGGCTGACGCCACCCTGCGCCCGCAGTAGCGCGGGCGCAGGAATTGCCTCGGTTACTTGATGGCGTCGGTGACCTTGCCGGCTTCGAAACAGAAGATGACCGTCATCGCACCGTAGGACGTGCTCAGGTGCTTCTCCAGCTGAGCCTGCACTGCGCGAAGCTCTTCCACGCTCGCCAGCTGCTTGACGTCGCAGCAGTCAGGCTGGGCGTCGGTGTCGTAGCCGATCTCAGCAAGCGCCTTGCGGGTATCGTTCTGGAAAAGCTCACGGAAAGCGGGGTCGTCGATCAGCCGGCCGACCAGACGTGCAGCAGCTTCGGGAGCAATCTTGCTTTTTGCGGAAGTTACGTCGTTCATTGCGGACC
Source organism: Stenotrophomonas sp. CCNWLW57 (assembly GCF_037203925.1). Classification (NCBI taxonomy): domain Bacteria; kingdom Pseudomonadati; phylum Pseudomonadota; class Gammaproteobacteria; order Lysobacterales; family Lysobacteraceae; genus Stenotrophomonas; species Stenotrophomonas sp. CCNWLW57. The sequence goes on along the minus strand of NZ_JBBCBJ010000006.1, from coordinate 27,702 downwards.
TTCCAAGGGTGGGTAAAACGGTTGAGGTTGAGCAACGGTTATCGGCCGGCATGACCCGGAATGAAGCGCCGCGCGCGCGGCCGCATGCGAGCAGCAGAACGCAAATCCTGAGGGCAACAGGACAACCTGTAGCGAATGCCAGCGCTCGTCCTAGAATGTCGGGACACCGCCCCCGGACCTCTCCATGAAACTGCGCCGCTGCACCGTCGTGATGCTCGAACCCCGTGAACAGGTCCAGTTCGACCTTCAAGCGATCCTGCAGGGCCGAACCGAGCTCGCCACGAACACCACCTGGTTCGCGCTGGCCGGGCACCTGAGCCAACCTGTGGAGATCAGCGCGGCGCAGCGCGAACTGATTGGCACGCTCAGCCCCCGGCACTGGGTGGCAGCGGGCGAGCTTCCAGCCGATGGTACAGTCTGGCAGCCGCTGCTGGACGCCGGGCTGCTGATCGCGGATGACGAGGCCCACGCTGGCCCACGCGCGTGCGACGAGGCGCTGCGCGACATGCATTGGTGGCCGCTGTCTGCGCTGGCCCACCGCCACGCCCGCTGGCAGGGCGTGGATAGTGCGGCAGACATGCGTGCCAACGATCTGGTCACCGCCAAGGGCCTGCGTCGCCAGTTGGGCGCGCCGCCGCCGGCGGTCCACGAATACCCCGGGCAGTACGAACCGCTGCCGCCGGCCATCAGGGGTGACTACGACCAGCTGCTGGAAAGGCGCACCACATGCCGGAATTTCGACGCCGGGCGCAGCATCAGTCGCGAGCTGCTGGCGCAGTTGCTGCAGCGTACGGTAAAGGCCCAGGCCGTGGTCCAGGTAGAGGCGGACACCGAATTCCTGAAGAAGAACGTGCCCTCCGGTGGAGGGCTGCATGCCACCGAAACCTACCTGCTGGTGCAACGGGTGGACGGCATGGAGCCGGGGTTTTACCACTACCACCCAGTCCAGCATGCGCTGATCGGCCTGCCACGCCGGTGCGGGCGACCGCTGCAGGAGGTAGCTCGCGCCATGCTTTCCGGCCAGGACTGGTTTGCCGACGCGGCCGCGCACATCGTCCTCGTGCCGCGCTTTGCGCGGACCTACTGGAAGTACCGCAATCACGCGAAGGCGTACCGCGCGCTGCTCCTGGATGTGGGTCACATCTCGCAGGCACTGTACATGGCCGCTACCGAGCGCGGCATGGGTGCCTTCGTGACCGCTGCCATCAATGAGGTGGATACCGAAGATGCCTTCGCCCTGGACGGGGTGACCCAGAGTCCGGTTGCCATCGTCGGCGTCGGTTGGCGCGGCCCCGCGCTGGAAACGGCCGAGTTCGATCCCAACCATGTGGTGTGGACGCTCGGGTAGGGGATGGTGATACGCTCGCCCCTGCCACCGGCCGCATGGGTCGCACGACGCGACCGCCGGGCTTGGCTGGAATCCGCGCATGAACGGCGACACTGCCCACTCCCCCCCGCCACCGCTGCTCAAAGCACTGCTGTTCATTGACCTGTGCGATTCCCTCGGGCTGGTGGCACAGTTGGGCGACAGCATGGCCGCCGAGCTGTTCCAGCAGCACGACAGGCTGGTGTTGGCATTGCAGCGGAACTGGCATGGTCAGCAGGTTGATCGCTCCGATGGGGTGTTCCTGCTGTTCGAACGGCCGATCGACGCGCTCGGTTTCGCCTTGGACTACCAGCGGGAGCTGCTGGTAATCGGCAAGCAGCGCGGAATCGAACTGAGCGCGCGTGCAGGTCTGCACGTCGGGGAGGTGCTGACCTGGGATAACAGCGCGGAGGCGATCCGGGCCGGGGCCAAGCCGGTCGCGGTCGAAGGCCTGGCCATGCCCATGGCTGCCCGCCTGATGATGCTCGCTTGGCCAGGCCAGATCCTGCTGTCGTCTGTGGCCGAATCGCTGACCCGCCGCGCCAGCGCCGCGCTGGGCGATCGTGGCCTGCGGCTGCTGTGGAAATCACACGGACGCTGGCGGTTCAAGGCAGTGCCAGGCGCCCAGGACATCTTTGAGGTAGGCGAAGTCGGGGTCACCCCGCTGCGCATGCCGCGTGGCAACGTCAACTCGCGCCGTGTGCTGCCGCTGTGGCGTCGCCCTGCAGCCATTGCTGCTCAATTGGTCGTGTTGGCGACGGTGGGCGTGGGGGCGTGGCTGCTGCTACGTCCTGTACCCGCCATCGCCTTTGCAGAACGCGACTGGGTGGTGCTGGCCGACGTGGAGAACGCCAGCGGCGAGGCGCTGTTCGATCATTCGCTGCAGCGCGCGGTATTGGTGAGCCTGGAGCAGTCGCGTTATGTCAATGTCCTGTCCACCAGCAAGGTGACCGAATCGCGCGACCTGCTGCGGGTACCGTCCGGGCAAGGGCTGGATCGTGAACTGGCCAGTGACGTGGCCGCGCGCGAAGGCGCTCGCATGGTGGTGGCGCCCGCCATCCGCCAGTCCAGTGGACACTACCTGGTCAGCGTTGACCTGCTGGATCCCACCAGTCGCGCCGTGGTGCGCAGTTACCGTGCGAAGGCCGGTACCTCAACGGAGGTGATGGCGGCGGTGGACGACGTGGTGGGCCAGCTGCGTGCAGGGCTCGGTGAATCGGTGGCGTCAGTGCAGCAGTCGGTACCGCTGCCGCAGGCCTCTACTGCCAACCTGCAGGCGCTGAAATCCTTCGCGCTGGCAGAGAGCGCCTTGGGCCGTCGGCGCTTCTCCGAATCGGCCAAGCTGTATGAGGCGGCGATCGATGCCGACCCGGATTTCGCCATGGCCCACATCGGACTGGCCAAGCTGCTTGTACGCCTGGAGCAACGCGCCCAAGCGCAGCCGCACCTCGCGCGCGCGCTGGCCGTGAGCCAGCGCTTGCCGCACCGCGAGCGGCTCTACCTCAAGGCCTGGAGCAACGAGCTGAGTGCTGACTCGTGGCCGTTGGACGACTGGCGCGCGCTGGCCGACATCTATCCCGACTCCTTTGCCGGCCTGTCCAACACCTCCTGGTACCTGCTGACCGACAACCGCTACGAGGATGCCGAGCGCTATGCGATTGCCGCTGCGTTGCCGCAGAACCCGATGCGCGCCTACCCGATCGCGCACCTGGGCTGGATCCAACTGGGCACCAACCGGTATGACGACGCGCTGCGTAGTTTCAAACTATCCGAAACGTTGACCGGGCGGGCGGCCAGCGATCCACGCGCCGACGTGCTGATTGCCATGCGCCGGTACAGGGACGCACAGGCGCTGCTGACCCAGCTGGGCAAGCCGCGCGACGAACTGCAGGCGCTGATGAACGTGCGGGTGCGGCTGCTGCTGGCGGCTGACCAGGATGACTGCACGGGCATGCGCACGGCGCTGTCATCGGAAGCGGCACCGGAGTCGGCCGATTTCCACGTGCATGCCGCGCTCATGCGGGCCGTGGTGGATACCGCGTGCGAACAGGGCGAAGCCAAGGCGCTGGCCGATATCGCCACCGAGCTGCGCCCGCTGCTGGCCGCGACCACCGATCCGAGCATGCCCGACCGCATCCTGCGCCTGCTGTCGCTGACCTATCTGGCCCAGCGCCAGGGCGAGCACGCACTGGCCAACCGGCTGCTGGCCGAGTACGACGCGCAGGTGGTGCAGCAGAAGAACCCGGTGATCGGAAAGTGGCGCACCATGGTGCTTGCCATGCAGGAAATCGGCCGGGGTGCACCCCAGCAGGCCGTGGCGCTGCTGCAGCCGATGATGGATGGCAGTGAACCGGTGCAGGCGCATGTGGCGCTGCGCGAGGCGTACCGCCTGCTGGGCGATGGTGAGCAGTTCCAGAAGCAGAACGAATGGCTGTTCGAGAACCGGGGAAGGGCGATCGCGGAGGTTGCCAACACCCAGTTGATGCAGGCATTGAACGTGCATGACACGGTGTCGGACGCTACGTTGCGGCGGTGAATGTGCGTCGTTGTCGGGCACCGCGATGACACCCATGGGGTGTCACTACGTCGATGCGTATCCGCTCTTCGTTCCGGCAACGCGGTTACGTGGCTTCGAAATCCACCAGCACCGCGCCATCGGCCACCTGGTCACCCGCCTTGACCCGATACCCCTGCACCGTGCCATCGGCCGGGGCCTGCAGGGTGTGCTCCATCTTCATCGCTTCCAGCACCAACAACGGTGTACCGCGCACCACCTGCGTGCCCGCTGCCAGCAGCGTGGCCACGATGCGGCCCGGCATCGGTGCGACCAGGCTGCCGGCGTCCGCTACAGCGTGGTCCGCTTCGCTCACCGGATCATGCAGGGTGAAGCGCTGCACGCCGTCGTTGCCGAACAGGTACAGCTCGCTGCCATCGCGCACCACGCGGGCGCGGTGCAGGCGCTCTCCCACCTGCAACGCCAGCCGCTCGCCCACCATCCGGCCCTGCGCCGATACCGTGGTGCCGCCCACCTCGATGGACCACGCCTCGCCATGGCCTTCAACGGCCACCACCTGCTGGCTGCCACGATGCTCCAGCGTCAGCCGCCGCGCCGCACGCTGTCCCAACCGCCAGCCATCGCGCGCCTGCCACGGCGAGTGCGGGTCGCGCGCATCCATCGGGGCCGCTGCGTCCGTCGCCATCGCAGCTACGGCCGCCAGCGCCCACAGGGCAGGGTCGGTATCGCCCTGATGCGGTGCCAGCGCGGCCTGCTCGCGTTCGATCAACGCGGTATCCAGCTTCGCGTTGGCGAATGAATCGGTCATCACCAGCCGGCGCAGGAACGCGGCGTTGGTGGTCACGCCCACCACTTCGCACTCGGCCAGCGCCTGCTGCATGCGGCGCAGCGCGGCATCGCGGTCCACATCCCACACGATCAGCTTGGCGATCATCGGGTCGTAGAACGGGGTGATCGCATCGCCCTGTTCCACACCCGCATCCACGCGCACGTGCGCGCTGCCGGACGGCAGGCGCAGGTGGCGCAGGGTGCCGGTGGAAGGCAGAAAGCCCTTGTCGGCATCTTCGGCATACAGCCGCGCTTCCAGCGCATGGCCGTTGATCTGCAGTTGTTCCTGCTGCAGCGGCAGCGGGGCGCCGCTGGCCACGCGCAGCTGCCACTCCACCAGGTCGGTACCGGTGATGCACTCGGTCACCGGGTGTTCCACCTGCAGCCGGGTGTTCATTTCCATGAAATAGAAATCGCCGTCGGGCCCGGCGATGAATTCCACCGTGCCGGCGCCCACGTAATTCACTGCGCGCGCGGCATCCACCGCGGCCTTGCCCATGGCGGCGCGGCGCTCGGGCGTCATGCCCGGCGCAGGTGCTTCTTCCAGCACCTTCTGGTGGCGGCGCTGCACCGAGCAGTCGCGCTCGAACAGGTACACCACGTTGCCGTGGCTGTCGCCAAACACCTGGATCTCGATATGGCGCGGGCGCTCCACGTACTTTTCCACCAGCACGTGCGCGTTGCCGAACGCGGACTGCGCCTCGCGCTGGCAGCTGGCCAGCGCCTCGGTAAAGGCCGCGCTGTCGTCCACCTTGCGCATGCCCTTGCCGCCGCCGCCGGCGCTGGCCTTGATCAGCACCGGGTAGCCGATGCCGTCGGCCTGTTCGCGCAGGAACGCCGGTTCCTGCGCGTCGCCGTGGTAGCCCGGGGTCAGCGGCACGCCGGCCTGCGCCATCAGCGCCTTGGCCGCGCTCTTGTCGCCCATCGCACGGATCGCCGCAGCAGACGGGCCGATGAACACGATGCCCGCCTCGGCGCAGGCCTGCGCGAAGTCCGCGTTTTCCGACAGGAAGCCGTAACCGGGGTGGATCGCCTGCGCGCCGGTGCGGCGTGCCGCATCCAGGATGGCGTCGGCGCGCAGGTAGCTTTCGCGCGCCGGTGCCGGGCCGATGCCCACGGCCTCGTCGGCCAGGCGCACATGGCGTGCATCGCGGTCTGCGTCGGAGTACACCGCCACCGTGGCAATGCCCAGGCGCTGGCAGGTGGCGATGACGCGGCAGGCGATTTCGCCACGGTTGGCGATCAGGATCTTGGTGAACATGGAAGTCTCGTTGCGCATGCCAGGGGGCCGGATCACATCCGGAACACGCCGAAATCGGTCTTGCGGGCCGGGGCGTTGAGGCTGGCCGACAAGGCCAGGCCCAGCACGCGGCGGGTGTCGGCCGGGTCGATCACGCCGTCATCCCACAACCGCGCGCTGGCGTAGTAGGGGTGGCCCTGCTGCTCGAACTGGTCGCGGATCGGGCTCTTGAAGGTGTCTTCGTCCTGCGCCGACCACTGCCCGCCCTTGGCTTCAATGCCATCGCGCTTCACCGTGGCCAGCACGCTCGCCGCCTGCTCGCCGCCCATCACGCCGATGCGCGCGTTCGGCCACATCCACAGGAAGTTGGGCGAATAGGCACGGCCGCACATGCCGTAGTTGCCGGCGCCGAACGAACCGCCGATCACCACCGTGAACTTGGGCACCTTGGCGCAGGCCACCGCCATCACCAGCTTGGCCCCGTCCTTGGCGATGCCGCCGTGTTCGTACTTGCGGCCCACCATGAAGCCGGTGATGTTCTGCAGGAACACCAGCGGAATGCCGCGCTGGGTGCACAGTTCGATGAAGTGCGCGCCCTTGAGTGCCGATTCGGAGAACAGGATGCCGTTGTTGGCGATGATCCCCACCGGGTAACCGTGCAGGTGTGCAAAGCCGGTCACCAGCGTGTTGCCGTAGCGCGGCTTGAATTCGTCGAAGCGCGAATCGTCCACCAGGCGCATGATCACCTCGCGCACGTCGTAGGGCTTGCGCGTGTCGGCCGGGATCACCCCGTACAGTTCCTGCGCCGGGTAGCGCGGTTCCACCGGGGCCTGCACCGCCAGTGCCGGTTCGGGCTTGCGCCAGTTGAGCTGGGCGATGATCGCGCGCACCCGGGCCAGCGCCTGCAGGTCGTTGTCGGCCATGTGGTCGGCCACCCCGGAAATGCGCGTGTGCACATCGGCACCGCCCAGTTCCTCGGCGGTGACCACTTCACCGGTGGCGGCCTTCACCAGCGGCGGGCCGCCCAGGAAGATGGTGCCCTGCTCGCGCACGATCACCGTTTCATCGCTCATCGCCGGCACGTAGGCGCCGCCGGCGGTGCACGAGCCCATCACGCAGGCGATCTGCGGAATGCCCTGCGCCGACAGGTTGGCCTGGTTGTAGAAGATCCGGCCGAAATGGTCGCGGTCCGGGAACACCTCGTCCTGCAGCGGCAGGAACGCGCCACCGGAGTCCACCAGGTAGATGCACGGCAGCCGGTTCTGTTCGGCCACCTCCTGCGCGCGCAGGTGCTTCTTCACCGTCATCGGGTAATAGGTGCCGCCCTTGACCGTGGCATCGTTGGCCACGATCACGCATTCCACCCCGGACACACGACCAATGCCGGCCACCACGCCTGCGCTGGCGATGCTGTCGCCATACATGCCGTGCGCGGCCAGCGGCGCGATTTCCAGGAACGCGCTGCCCGGGTCGAGCAGGGCATCGATGCGGTCGCGCACCAGCAGCTTGCCGCGCGCGGTGTGTTTCTGCCGCGCCGCTTCCGTGCCGCCCAGCGCGGTCTGCGCCAGGGTGGCGCGCAGGTCGTCGACCACCGCCTGCAGCGCAGTGCGGTTGGCCTCGAAGCTCTCGCTGCCCGGTTGCAGCTGGGTGCTCAGTACCGTCATGGCTTCGTCCTTACTTGGTGCGCTGGAACAGTTCGCGGCCGATCAGCATGCGGCGGATTTCCGAGGTGCCGGCGCCGATCTCATACAGCTTGGCATCGCGCCACAAGCGCCCGGTGGGGTATTCGTTGATGTAGCCGTTGCCGCCCAGGATCTGGATCGCCTGGCCGGTCAGCCAAGTGGCCTTCTCGGCCGAATACAGAATGGCACCGGCCGCATCCTGACGGGTGGTGCGGCCCAGGTCGCAGGCGCGCGCCACCGCATACACATAGGCGCGGCAGGCGTTGAGGCCCACGTACATGTCGGCCAGCTTGGCCTGCATCAGCTGGAACGTGCCGATCGCCTGACCGAACTGCTTGCGCTCATGCACGTACGGCATCACCACGTCCATCGCGGCCGACATCAGGCCCAGCGGGCCGCCGGACAGCACCACGCGCTCAAAATCCAGCCCGGACATCAGCACGTTCACGCCGCCACCGACCGCGCCCAGCACGTTCGCTTCGGGCACTTCGCAATCCTCGAACACCAGCTCGCAGGTGTTGGAGCCGCGCATGCCCAGCTTGTCCAGCTTCTGCGCGGTGGAGAAGCCCTTCATGCCCTTTTCGACCAGGAAGGCGGTGATGCCCTTGGCGCCGGCTTCCACGTCGGTCTTGGCGTACACCACCAGCACGTCGGCATCCGGGCCGTTGGTGATCCACATCTTGTTGCCGTTGAGCACGTAGTGGTCGCCGCGCTTGTCCGCGCGCAGCTTCATCGACACCACGTCCGAACCGGCGCCCGGTTCGCTCATGGCCAGCGCGCCGACCTTTTCACCGCTGCACAGGCCGGGCAGGAAGCGCTGCTTCTGCTCTTCGGTGCCGTTCTTGCGCAGCTGGTTCACGCACAGGTTCGAATGCGCGCCGTAGGACAGGCCGATGCCGCCGGAGGCGCGCGAAATTTCTTCCATCGCCACCACATGGGCCAGGTAGCCCATGCCGCTGCCGCCGTATTCTTCTTCCACGGTCAGGCCGAGCAGGCCCTGCTCGCCGAGCTTGCGCCACAGCGGGTGCGGGAACAGGTTTTCCTCATCGGCCTTGGCCGCCAGCGGCGCGATCTCGGCCGAGGCAAAATGGGCCACGCTCTGGCGGAGCATGTCGATCTCTTCGCCGAGGTCGAAGTTCATGGTGGGGACGTGCATGAGGCGGCTCCGCAACGGCTGGAAGGGGTCGAATGCTCCCAGCCTAGTCCTCCCGGGGGTAAAAGTGAACACAAATTCAAAAATTGAACATAGAATCAGCAAATGGCCTATAAACGCTCAGCTTTGATGGAAGAACGCCTGGCCGGGGCCCGCGAGCGGATCCTGCTGGCCACTCGGCGCCTGGTGGCGGCCGGCGGCTACCGGAATGCCCCGGTCACCGCCGTGGCGGCCGAAGCGGGGGTGTCCACCGGGCTGATCTACCGGCACTTCCCGTCCAAGGCCGAGCTGTTCGTGGAGGTGCTGACCGACGCGGTCGAGCATGAACTGCGCATCTTCGAAGCCATCGCCGCCGAACCGCTGCCCGCGCCCGAGCGCCTGCGCCGGGCGATCACCGCCTTCGTGCGCCGCGCCCTGGCCGGCCCCGGGCTGGCCTACGCCTTCATCGCCGAACCGGTTGATCCGGAAGTGGAAGCCGAGCGCATCCGCTGCCGCCGCCTGTTCGGTGACGTGTTCCGCCGCATCGTGGCCGATGGCGTTGAAGCCGGCAGTTTCCCTGCGCAGGACACCGACGTGGCGGCCGCCTGCATCGTCGGTGCGTTCACCGAAGCGCTGGTCGGCCCCACCGCGCCCAGCCGCGATGCGCACGGCGACCAGACCGCGCTGGTCGAATCCATCTGCGTTTTCTGCCTGCGTGCTGCAGGCGCTCCCCAGGTGTGATGCTGCATTGCGGTAGTGGGAGGCGGCTTGCAGAGCGCCGCCGACGCTGGTCATACTCGGCCGACAAGCCGTGGTCCAACGACTACCAGCCAGGGGTAACAGAGAGTGCGGAATTACGACCTCGAGTTCCTGAAACGCTTTTCCATGGTCATTGCCTTATTGATGGCCATCACGCTCGGATTGATCCTGTTCGCCGCGTACCTGCACACCCGCATTCCCCCTGAAGTCTCGCCCCAGGCCGCCAAGCGCACCGAACTGCGCATTGCCCCGGCCGGTGCGGTCTATGCCGGCGCCACCGGTGCTGCCGACCAGGCCGCCGCCAAGGCGGCGGCGATGGCCAAGGCCGCCTCGCAGGTGGCTTACGGCGGCACCACCGACGGCAAGGTGATCTTCGACAACCTGTGCACCGCCTGCCACACCACCGGCGTCGGCCAGGCACCGACCCTGGACCACGCCCATTGGGATGCGCGCCTTGCCCAGGGCAAGGACACCCTCTACAAGCACGCCATCGAGGGCTACACCGGCCCCGATGGCGGGATCATGCCGCCCAAGGGCGGCAACCCCGGCCTGAGCGAAGAGCAGATCCACGCCACCGTCGATTGGATGCTCGCAAACCTGAAATAACCGGCGCACATCACGAACGGCAGAGCCGACTGTTAGTCGGCTGCGGGTAGAGCCGACTGTTAGTCGGCTGCAGGTAGAGCCGACTGTCAGTCGGCTGCCGTTCGCGCGGACCCTGCAATCTCCCGTGCTCCGGAGCCAAGCCGACTAACAGTCGGCTCTACCAGCCGGGTCCAACCGTCCCGCCCGGTCCGCGCATCCAGCCTCTCCGGCAAAGCCGACTTTCATGTTTCACGGTTACCCTGTGCACCCGTTCCCGGAATCGCCGTCGATGCGCCGTCGCACCCTCGCTCTTGCCCTGTCGCTGCTGCTGCCCGCCACCGCGTTCGCCCAGGCCCAGCCGCAGCCACGCCCGACCGCATCGACCCCGGCGACCTCCGCCCCCGTCACCATCACCCTCACCGCCGCGCCCGCCGACTGGCGCACCCTCGACGGCCAGCACGTGCGCATCGCCGCCCCGCTGACCCTGGCAGGCACCGACGGCCTGGCCCGTTTCGGCGAACTCACCGTCGCCTTCGACGGCCGCCTCTGGCAGCCCAGCGAAGTGGCCGCCCCCGGCACCGATGCCCACGCCAAGGTGATCGCCGATAACCAGCGCCGCCGCCTGCTGCTCGATGACGGCAGCACCGCGCGCGACCCGGGTCCTGTGGCCTACCTGCCCGCCGCTGCCACCCTGCGCACCGGCACCGTGCTGCGCAACGTCGAAGGCATCGTCCACGTGGACGCCAAGGGCACCCCGCGCCTGCAGGTCACCACCCCGCTGACGCTGCCGGCGCTCAACCGCCCGGCCGCCCCGGTGGTGCCCGGCGCGCTCAAGGTGGCCGCCTTCAACCTGGAGAACTTCTTCAACGGCGACGGCCAGGGCGGCGGTTACCCGACCCTGCGCGGCGCCCGCACCCTGGCCGAACACCAGGCCCAGACCGCCAAGCTGGTGGCCACCGTCAACGCACTCGGCGCCGACGTGGCCGCGCTGATGGAACTGGAAAACGACGGCTACGGCCCGCAGTCGGCGATTGCCGAACTGGTCGCCGCGCTCAATGCCAACCGCGGCAAAGGTGCGGACTGGGCCTTCATCGACGCCGGCAAGGGCCCGGGCGAGAACCCCATCCGCGTGGGCATCATCTACCGCAGCTCGCGGGTGACCCCGGTGGGCGCCCCCGCCGTGCTGGACACCGCCCCGTTCGGTCCGCACAGCCGCGTACCACTGGCCCAGGCGTTCCGCGCCGGCAAGGGCGCGCCGTTCGTGGTGGTGGCCAATCACTTCAAGTCCAAGGGCTGCTCGGAAGCGGCCGGCGCCGACGCCGACCAGAACGACGGCCAGGGCTGCTGGAACGCCACCCGCGTGGAATCGGCGCGCCTGCTCAACCAGTGGCTGGGTACCGACCCGACCGGCGCCGGCACCACCGACGCGATCCTGCTGGGCGACTTCAACGCCTACGCGATGGAAGCCCCGGTCCGCGCCCTGCACGATGCCGGCTGGCGCGACGCCTTCGCCGTGGCCAAGGTCGAGCGCCCCTACAGCTACGTCTACAACGGCATGACCGGCCGCCTCGACCACGCCCTGCTCAGCCCGGGCATGGCCAAGCGCCTGCGCGGCGCGGCCGAATGGCACATCAATGCCGACGAAGCCGACGACGTCGGTTACCGCGACCGCAACGAAGCCGGCCCGTGGCGCAGTTCCGACCACGACCCGTTGATCCTGGGTTTCGACCGCTAACCAGGCTGCGCGCGCATCACCCCCACGCGATAAACCCAATCGCCACCACCGCCAACACCAACCCCGCGCGGTTCCACCGCGTGGTCGGCTCGCCGAACGCCAACACCCCCACCAGCGCCCCCAGCACCACCACGCCGATATTCATCCCGGCGAACACCGTGGCAGGGCTGTCCGGCATCGCCTGGTGGGCGTGCACGTAAAACAGGATGTTGCCGCCATTGAGCAGCCCCAACAGCGCCCCCGCACCCACGTTGCGCGCGCGCAACCGGCTGCGCCCACTGAAGTGCCGCCACAGCTGCAGCCCCAGCATCAACACAAACGCAATGCTGAAACACGCCAGCAGCGCCGCCATCGACGGCGTCCCCGACAGCGCCACCTGCTTCAGCAGCACATCCACCAGCGCAAAGCCCACCCACACCGCCAGCAGCCAGCGCCAGCTGCCCGCCTCGCCGGCCGCCGCCGGCCCACGCGGGCGCAGGCTGATGCCCAGCATCGCCACCAGCCCCAGCCCCAGTCCAAGCAGCTTGAGCGGGGTCGCCGTCTGCCCGAAGAACACAAACGCAGCCAACAACGACAGCAACAGCGACAGCCGCTGCGCCACGTCCGTGCGAACGATCCCGGCCACCGCCACCGTGCGGCCCAGCACCAGGAACAGCGAAGGCAGCACCACCGCCAGCACCAGCAGGGCCGGCCACGGCGCATGGCTTGATTGCAGCGCCTCCAGCGGCGGCCGCAGCACCCCTGCCGTAAGCCCGGCGGCCACCAGGTAGTTCCAGGTCACCATCTGGGCGACATCCAGATGGCGGCGTGCGGCCAGCTTCAGCAGCACCGACACCAACACGCTGCAGACCACGCTGAAAAGCAGATAGAACATGGGGTTCCAGGCAGGCGCGGCAGTGCAGCCCGCGGGGGAGCGGTATTATGACGCCATGCACAATCCCCCTTTCCCCAATGAAAGCACCACCCTGCAGCTGGCCGGGCCGGTTGGCGCGCTGGACGTGATGGTCGACCCGCCCAAGGCCGACGTGCCCGCGCAGCCGGTGGTGGCGGTCATCTGCCACCCGCTGTCCACCGAAGGCGGCAGCATGCACAACAAGGTGGTGACCATGGTCGGCACCACCCTGCGCGAGCTGGGCATTGCCACCGTGCGCTTCAACTTCCGCAGCGTCGGCACCTCGGCCGGCGAATTCGACCATGGCGTGGGCGAGCAGGACGACCTCAAGGCCGTGGTGGCCTGGGTGCGCCAGCAGCGCCCCGACGCCACCCTGTGGCTGGCCGGCTTCAGCTTCGGCGCCTTCGTCTCCCTGCGCGCGGCCGCCGAGCTGCAGCCCCAGGTGCTGATCTCGATCGCCCCGCCCGCCGGGCGCTGGGACTTCGACGGCGTGCAGCCGCCGGCCAACTGGCTGGTCATCCAGGGCGAGGCCGACGAAATCGTCGACCCGCAGGCGGTCTATGACTGGCTGGACGAGCTGGGCGCCCCGCACGAGCTGGTGCGCATGCCCGAAACCAGCCACTTCTTCCACCGCAAGCTGATCGACCTGCGCGGCGCGGTGCTCCACGGCGTCAAGGGCTGGCTGCCGAACCCGGAAAGCGCCACCGCATGAGCGATACCGCACTGACCCCGTCGCAGCGCTACGCCGAAGGCGTGGCCCGGGGCGAATGGCAGAACGACCCGGCCCAGCACGCCGCACTGGCCGAGCTGGACCGCATCCACCTGGCCCTGGTCGACAGCGCCCAGGACGGCTGGCTGGATCGCCTGTCCGCCTTCTGGAAGAAGCCCGAGCCGGTCAAGGGCCTGTATTTCTGGGGCGGGGTAGGGCGCGGCAAGACCTTCCTGGTGGACCTGTTCTACGACGGGCTGCCGATCGAACAGAAGTACCGCACCCACTTCCACCGCTTCATGCGCGGCATCCACGAGCGCCTGCGCGAACACCAGGGGCAGAGCGACCCGCTGGCCCGGATCGCCCAGGAATGGCGCGCCAAGCTGCGCGTACTGGTGCTGGACGAGTTCTTCGTCACCGACATCGGCGATGCCATGCTGCTGGCGCGCCTGCTCGAACGCCTGTTCGCCGAAGGGGTCACCCTGGTCACCACCTCCAACACGGCGGTGGAGAACCTGTACCTGAATGGCCTGCAGCGCGACAGCTTCCTGCCTGCCATCGGCCTGCTGAAGACCTACTGCGTGGAGCTGTACGCCGAGGGCACCGAAGACTACCGGATGCGGGCGCTGACCCATTCGCCGGTCTACCAGGCCCCGCGCGACGAGCACAGCGATGCCTGGCTGGCCAGCCGCTGGGCCGCGCTGAGCGGCGGACAGCCGCCCAAGCCGGGCAACATCGAGATCGAAGCACGCAAGATCCCGGTGCGCGCCCGCGGCAAGAGCATCGTCTGGTTCGACTTCAAGGCCCTGTGCGAGGGCCCGCGCGGCCCCTCGGACTACATCGAGATCGCCCGCGAGTTCAACACCGTGCTGCTGGGTGACATCCCGCATTTCGACCGCATGAATGAAGATGCCGCGCGCCGCTTCGTGAACCTGATCGACGAGCTGTACGACCGCCACGTCAACCTGGTCTGCACCGCCACCGACGCCCCGGTAGCCCTCTACACCGGCACCCGCCTGCAGGGCGCCTTCGAGCGCACCGCCTCGCGCCTGATAGAGATGCAAAGCGCGGAATACCTCGGCACGCCCCACAGGGCGTAACCGAGCCAACCGGCCGTCACCCGAGCTGGAACAACGGGCCGGAACAAGGCGTAGGGACACGCCATGCGTGTCCGCGCGGTGCCCGATCCGCGCGTAATTGTTACGTCCACGTGACGCCCATCGTTCCGTTTTTCGAACGCTTGAATCGCACGAAAAGTCGCCCCCAACCCTTGACTGCGCACTCGCTTTCGACGGGTCGCGACCGTTCGTCGGACGCCTGCAACACCGGATCCTTGCGCCGCAAGGGATTGGCCTGATTCCCTACATTTGGCGTTGACGGCCCCCTACACCCCCACTATCTTGTGGCCGTCGGTCTCTTCGACCACAAGTCGAAGGGTCCAACGGGCCCAACGCCCACCGACAACCGCATGCCGTACAGGGTGCGGTGCTGGTAGCACCAGTCTCCGGGGGGAGATGACCGGTGACGCAAGGGGAATCGTCCGCAGCGCCAGTGCGCCGGTCGCGTCCCATGCGACACCGATAGTCCACCCTGAGCGCTGAGCGCATCGGCCCCACGCCTGCCCCGCAGGCGACCCTGCACCACCCCAAATCACGCCAAGAGGAAAACGCCGTGAGCACCGAAACCAGCGCAGCCACCGACCAGGAAAGCGAATTCCTGTTGACTTCGCCGCCGACCGCGACCGCCATGAGCGTGACCAAGCGCAA
The DNA here is from genome assembly GCF_037203925.1 of Stenotrophomonas sp. CCNWLW57. Lineage (NCBI taxonomy): Bacteria > Pseudomonadati > Pseudomonadota > Gammaproteobacteria > Lysobacterales > Lysobacteraceae > Stenotrophomonas > Stenotrophomonas sp. CCNWLW57. The sequence goes on along the minus strand of NZ_JBBCBJ010000006.1, from coordinate 12,493 downwards.
CGGCACGACCGAACTGGTGGATCTGAACAAGATCGTGCGCGCGGTGCAGCGTTCGGCTGAAGGCCTGCATTCGGTCGACCCGATGCGCGTGGCCACCCGCACCATTTCCGGCCTGTACAACGGCGCCACCACCCAGGAACTGGACGAGCTGTCCATCCGCACCGCTGCCCTGCTGATCGGTGAAGAGCCCGAGTACGGCCGCCTGGCCGCGCGCCTGCTGGCCAACTACATCGCCAAGGAAGTGTCGGGCCAGGAAATCCACGCCTTCTCGCAGTCGGTGGGCCGTGGCCACGAAGTGGGCCTGATCAACGACCGCCTGCTGAACTTCGTGCAGACCAACGCGCGCAAGCTCAACGATGCCATCGACCTCAGCCTCGACCTGAACTTCGACTACTTCGGCCTGCGTACCCTGTACGACCGCTACCTGCTGCGCCATCCGCACACCCGCAAGGTGATCGAGACCCCGCAGCAGTTCTTCCTGCGCATCGCCAGCGCGCTGAGCGAAGACGTGCCGGAAACCCTGGCCCTGTACAAGCGCATGGGCAACCTGGACTACCTGCCGTCCAGCCCGACCCTGTTCAACTCCGGCACCACCCACGAGCAGCTGTCCTCGTGCTTCCTGCTCGATTCGCCGCAGGATTCGCTGGAATCGATCTACTCCAAGTACGGCGACATCGCCCAGCTCTCCAAGTTCAGCGGCGGCATCGGCGTCAGCTACACCCGCGTGCGTTCGCGCGGCTCGCTCATCAAGTCCACCAACGGCCACTCCAACGGCATCGTGCCGTGGCTGAAGACCATGGACTCGTCCGTGGCTGCGGTGAACCAGGGAGGCAAGCGCAAGGGCGCGGCCTGCGTGTACCTGGAAACCTGGCACGCCGACATCGAAGACTTCCTCGAGCTGCGTGACAACACCGGCGACGAATCGCGCCGTGCGCACAACCTCAACCTGGCCAACTGGGTGCCGGACCTGTTCATGAAGCGCGTCGAAGCCGACCAGGAATGGTCGCTGTTCGATCCGCGCGTGGTGCCCGAGTTCACCGACCTGTTCGGAGAAGCCTTCGAGGCCGCCTACCTGCAGGCCGAAGCACAGGGCAAGGCCAACCGCACCATCTCCGCGCGCAAGCTCTACTCGCGCATGATGCGTACCCTGGCCGAAACCGGCAACGGCTGGATGACCTTCAAGGACAAGTGCAACCGCGCCAGCAACCAGACCCTGCGTCCGGGCAACGTGATCCACCTGTCCAACCTGTGCACCGAAATCCTGGAGGTCACCTCCAACGATGAAACCGCCGTGTGCAACCTGGGTTCGATCAACCTGGGCAACCACTTCGACGAGCACAACGAGTTCAACTACGAAAAGCTGGCCGAAACCGTGCGCCTGGCCGTGCGCCAGCTCGACCGCGTGATCGACCTGAACTTCTACCCGATCGAAACCGCCCGCCGCGCCAACATGCGCTGGCGCCCGGTCGGCCTGGGCTGCATGGGCCTGCAGGACGTGTTCTTCCGCAAGCGCCTGCCGTTCGACAGCGCCGAAGCCCGCGCGCTGTCGAAGAAGATTGCCGAGACCATCTACTTCCACGCCCTGGAAACCTCGGTCGAACTGGCCCAGGAACGTGGCAAGCACCCGTCGTTCAACGACACCCGTGCGGCAAGCGGCGAACTGCAGTTCGACGCCTGGAACGTGGTGCCGGAAGACGGCGCGCGCTGGGACGCCCTGCGTGCCCGCATCAAGGAACACGGCCTGCGCAACTCGCTGATCATCGCCATTGCCCCGACCGCGACCATCGCCTCCATCGCCGGCTGCTACGAGTGCGTGGAACCGCAGGTGTCCAACCTGTTCAAGCGCGAAACGCTGTCGGGCGACTTCCTGCAGGTGAACCGCTACCTGGTGAACGAGCTGAAGAAGCTCGGCCACTGGACCCCGGAAATGCGCGACACCATCAAGATGGCCGAAGGCTCCATCCAGGGTATCGCCCAGATCCCGGAAAGCCTGCGCCAGATCTATCGCACCGCGTGGGAACTGCCGATGCGTTCGCTGATCGACATGGCCGCCGACCGTGGCGCGTTCATCGACCAGTCCGCCTCGCTCAACCTGTTCATGGAAAGCCCGAACATCGGCGCGATGTCCTCCATGTACATGTATGCCTGGAAGCAGGGCATCAAGACCACCTACTACCTGCGTTCGCGTCCGGCCACCAAGATCGCCAAGACCACCATCAGCCACACCGCAGCGGCTGCCCCGGAAAAGGTGTTCAGCCCGGAAGAAGCCATCGCCTGCTCGCTGGAAAACCCGGAAGCCTGCGAAGCCTGCCAGTAATCCGCGGGCGCCCACCGCCCCGGTAGCGCCGGCCGTTGGCCGGCCTCGACCAACCGCAGCGCCGGGCTCTGCCCGGCCGCTCCACCGGCCCAATCGCCGGAACATACACCCGGCAGGTGCCGACCGTTGGTCGGCACACACACCCGGTAGGTACCGACCGTTGGTCGGTACACCTCAGAAGGAAAGACCCACCATGGCCGACACCCGCAAGCAGATGCTGCTCGATCCCGGTTTTGAACTGACCCTGCGCCCGATGCGCTACCCGCAGTTCTATGACATGTATCGCAACGCGATCAAGAACACCTGGACCGTGGAAGAAATCAACTTCCAGATCGACATCAGCGACCTGCATACCAAGATGTCGCCGGGCGAGCGCCACCTGATCCACCGCCTGGTTGCCTTCTTCGCCACCGGCGACTCGATCGTGTCCAACAACCTGGTGCTGAACCTGTACCAGCACTTGAACGCGCCCGAAGCACGCATGTACCTGTCGCGCCAGCTGTACGAAGAAGCGCTGCACGTGCAGTTCTACCTGACCCTGCTGGACAACTACCTGCCGGACCCGGAAGAACGCTCGAAGGCGTTCTCGGCAGTGGAGAACATCGACTCGATCAAGAAGAAGGCCGACTTCTGCTTCAAGTGGATCGACTCCATCCAGGGCCTTACCCGCATCGAAACCCGCGACCAGCGTCGCCAGTTCCTGCTCAACCAGATCTGCTTCGCCGCCTGCATCGAAGGCCTGTTCTTCTTCGCTGCGTTCGCCTACGTGTACTACTTCCGTTCGCGTGGCCTGCTCAACGGCCTGGCCTCGGGCACCAACTGGGTGTTCCGCGACGAAAGCGCGCACATGGACTTCGCCTTCGAATGCGTGGACGTCATCCGCGAGGAAGAGCCGGACCTGTTCGACGATGAAATGAAGCGGCAGGTCTACGACATGCTGGCCGAAGCCATCGAATGCGAAGTGCAGTTCGCCGAAGACGTGCTGTCCGGCGGCGTGGCCGGCATTTCCACCCGCGACATGCGCCAGTACCTGCAGCACTGCGCCGACAACCACTTCCACCGCCTCGGCATGGAAAAGAAGTACAACGTGCGCAACCCGCTGCCGTTCATGGAACTGCAGGACGTGCAGGAGCTGACCAACTTCTTCGAACGCCGCCCCTCGGCCTACCAGGTGGGCGTGCAGGGCGAAGTGTCCTTCGACATGTCGTTCTGATCCAAGCGCACCATGCGTACCAGAAAGCCCCGGCACTGCCGGGGCTTTTTGTTTGCGGGCGCTGCCGTATCATCCTCGTCGACCCCATCGCACGGCCCACCGCCATGACCGCCACCCCCGACGTCGTCCCGCCCACTGAAGTGCGCATGGCCGAAATCGTCTTCCCCAACCACACCAACCACATGGGCACCCTGTTCGGTGGCCAGGCATTGGCGTGGATGGACAAGGCCGCGTTCCTGGCCGCCGCGCGCTACTCGCGCCGCACCGTGGTCACGGCCCGCTCCGACCAGGTGGACTTCAAGCTGCCGATCAGCATCGGCCAGATGGTGGAAACCGTGGGCCGCATCGTCGAAGTGGGCCGCAGCTCGATGAAGGTGGAAGTAGAGCTCATCGCCGAAGACCTGCACACCGGCGAGCGCAAGCTGTGCACCCGCGGCCACTTCGTGATGATCGCGCTGGACGAGAACCACAAGCCCACCGCCGTGCCTGCGCTGCCGGCCGATATTGCCGGACCCTGAACGGGCAGGGGCGATTGCGAACCCTCCAATCGCCCCCATCTAGCTGGCATGTCTACCCCACTGGCTGACTTCATCGACCGCGCCCGCCGCCTGTTCGTCCTCACCGGCGCCGGCTGCAGCACCGACTCGGGCATTCCCGATTACCGCGATGCCGACGGCCAGTGGAAGCGCACCCCGCCGGTGAACTACCAGGATTTCATGGGCGAAGCGGCCACCCGCCAGCGCTATTGGGCGCGCAGCCTGCTCGGCTGGCCGCGCTTCGGGCAGGCCCAACCCAACGCCACCCACGCCGCACTGGCCGCGCTGGAAGCGCGCGGAAAGGTTGAAGTGCTGCTCACCCAGAACGTGGACTGCCTGCACCAGCGTGCCGGCAGTGCCGCCGTGATCGACCTGCACGGCCGCCTCGACCAGGTGCGCTGCATGGGCTGCGAAACCCGCAGCAACCGCGAAGCTTTCCAGCAGGCGCTGCTCGCCGCCAACCCCGGCTGGGACCGCCTCGACGCCGCCCAGGCCCCGGATGGCGATGCCGACCTCGAAGGCGTGGATTTCAGCACCTTCAACGTGCCCGCGTGCCCCACCTGCGGCGGCATCCTCAAGCCCGACGTCGTGTTCTTCGGCGAGAACGTACCGCGCGCCCGCGTCGATGCCGTACACGCCCACCTGCAACAGGCAGACGCCGTCCTCGTGGTCGGCTCCTCGCTGATGGTCTATTCCGGCTACCGCTTCGTCCAGGCCGCCGCAAAGGCCGGCCTACCCGTAGCCGCCCTGAACATCGGCCGCACCCGAGCAGACGATCTCCTCACCCTCAAGGTAGAGCAGTCCTGCGCAGAAGCCCTGTCATTCCTCCTGCCAGCCACCGCATCGGCCTGACCCGCGACCGAAACCCGCACGCGCAAACTGCCTGAACGCTTGGCGTGGCCTGCCGCGCCGGCCCCACCGTTCCACCCAAAGATTCCCCTATATGCGCCACTCGTAGAGCGAGGCCATGCCTCGCTAGCCTCACCGTTCCACACATACGGTTGCCCGCAAACCCGCTTCGCGGTGCAATACCACCCCTGTTTCATCTCCCCCCGAGTCGCCCGCCCGTGAGCCAGCTTTTCTCCCCCGTAACCTTCGGACCGCTGACGCTGTCCAACCGCATCGTCATCGCCCCGATGTGCCAGTACTCCTCCACCGACGGCCTGGCCAACGACTGGCACCGCCAGCACCTGGGCATGCTGGCCCAGTCCGGCGCCGGCCTGCTGATCCTCGAAGCCACCGCCGTGCTGCCGGAAGGGCGCATCAGCTACGCCGACCTGGGCCTGTGGGACGACGCCACCGAAGCCGCCCTCACCGACGTGATCGCCTCGGTGAAGCGCTGGTCGCCGATGCCGGTGGGCGTGCAGCTCGCGCATGCCGGTCGCAAGGCCTCCTCCGCACGCCCGTGGGACGGCGGTGGCCCGCTGCCGCCGACCGACCCGAACGGCTGGACCGTGAAAGCTCCCTCGGCGCTGCCGTTCACCGCCAACGGCCCCACGCCCGAAGCGCTGGATGAAGCCGGCATCGACGCCGTGGTGGAAGCCTTCGCCGTGGCCGCCAAGCGCGCCGAGCGCGCCGGCCTGGACCTGATCGAACTGCACGCTGCGCACGGCTACCTGCTGCACCAGTTCCTCTCCCCGCTCAGCAACAAGCGCCAGGACGAGTACGGCGGCTCGCTGGAAAACCGCATGCGCCTGCTGATCCGCGTGTTCGACGCCGTGCGCGCGGCGGTCTCCGACCGCATCAGCGTGGGCGTGCGCATTTCCGCCAGCGACTGGGTCGACGGCGGCTGGGACATCGAACAGAGCACCACCCTCGCGCAGATCCTCGATCTGTGCGGCTGCCAGTTCCTGCACGTCTCCAGCGGCGGTCTCGACGCACGCCAGAAGATCGCCCTCGAGCCCGGCTACCAGGTACCGTTCGCCGCCGCGATCAAGGCAGCCAAGGTGCGCATGCCGGTCATCGCCGTCGGCCTGATCACCGATCCGGCCCAGGCCGAATCGATCCTGCGCCACAACCACGCCGACGCCGTCGCACTGGCCCGCGGCATCCTCTACGAACCGCGCTGGCCGTGGCACGCCGCCGCCGCCCTCGGCGACTCCATCACCCCCGCCCCACAGTACCTGCGCTGCGAACCGCGCGAAGCCCGCGGCGTCTTCACCGCACCCACCGCGTAACGTACTGGCGATGGAACCGGTAGCGCACGACCGTTGGTCGTGCGCCGCCTGATCTCACGCAACATCCACCCGCCACGCGGCCGGCAACCCCTCCACCACGTGCTGCATCAACGCCCGCACCTTGGGCGTCAAATCCCTTCGATCACTCACACACAAAAACAACCGCATCGGCTCCGGCGACGTCCGCGCCCCATCGCCCGACGCAAACAACACCTGCAACTCCCCCCGCGCCAACCAAGGCGCCGCCACGAACGCCGCCAACCGCGCGATGCCCCCGCCTGCGGCCGCCATCGCCGCCAACGCATCAATGTCATCCGACACCAGCGCCGGCCGCATCTCCGCCTCGAAGCGGATCCCATCGCGCACGAATCCCCACGGCAGCAACCGACCATCCACCGGGTAGCGGAACACCAAACAACGGTGCTCGCGCAGCTCCTCCGGTGTGGCCGGCACTCCCGCCTGTGCCAGGTAAGAAGGCGCCGCACACACCTGGAACGGCACCTGCGCAATCGCCCGCGCCACCAAGCCTTCCACCAGCTGCGGCTCGATCCGGAAACTCACATCCACATCTTCATGCGCGTGGTCCACGTTGCGATCGGCCAGCAGCAGCTCGATCGACAACCGTGGATAGCGCGCCTGCAGCGCCGGCAGCATCGGCGCCAGCACATGCCGGCCAAACGCGGAGGTGCTGGCAATGCGCAGGCGCCCATGCGGTGTGGCTTCGGGATCGGTCACCGCCGCCTGCGCGCGTTGCAGGTCGCGCTCGATATGCCGCACCTCGGCCAGGTACAGCGCGCCGCGCTCGGTCAGCGCCAACGTGCGCGTGGTGCGGTTGAACAGGCGCACGCCCAGATGCGTCTCCAGCCGCGCGATGTTCTGGCCCACCGCCGCCGGGCTGATCCCCAGCGTGCGCGCCGCCGCCGCGAGGCTGCCGGCATCGGCGGTGCGGATGAAACTGCGGATTGACTGCAGAATGTTCATGCTGGCGCCAATTCTGGCCGGTCATTGCAAAGAATTACTTTATAAAGAGCCAACGCCCGGCGGTCTACCCGCGCCTGGCCCCGCTGACTATCGTGCCGGTCCCGCAACCGCTGGTTGCCGCCCACTGGACCCCTGATGTCGCAACAAGCTCAAACCCTGGCCACTGCCCGCTGGAAGCTCGGCGCCCGGGCCACCCCGTACGTCTTTGCCTTCTTCATGGCCTCCATCATGGCCATGCTGATGTGCCTGGTAATCACCGCCGCCAACGCCGGCATCAACGCCGATTTTCCCATGCGCGTACTCGGCGCCTACCAGCTCGCCATGCCCACCGCGTTCTGCTGCGTGCTGCTGGTGCGGCCGGTGGTGATGCGGCTGGTGGCGTTGACGGTGCATCCGGCGCGCTGACGGTTGATGAAAACATTCGAAATCCAGGTTTCGATTGATTCTTCACACACCAGTACGCCCAACACAGATTTGCGTTTGCGTTGGCCGCACATTCGGTCTGCGGCAACAACGCCGCAGACCTGAGGGATGTTGATATGAACTACAAGAACGTAGCCTTCCTGTGTCTTACTCTCTTTAGTGCAAACGCATACGCAAACTGCCCGGGTACGTCCCCGATAGACAGGCAGCTGAGCCTTGCGGAAGAGTCAGCGGCTCCCATCCAAAGCGAGGCTGGTCTACTGGACTACCTCAACGCCATGCCGCAGAACTCCCCCCTCCGGGCGTTCAGTAATGATGCGATGGCAAGCTTCGTCGCATCTCTCCGATTCAACGAGAAGGGCCTGACCAGCTTCTCAACCATCGAAATGGAGCGCGAACTGACGTTGGGCCAAGCCTACGACGTGCTATCCCTGCTGGGCGCGCAACGCTCAGCCCGCCGCCTCCCTATCCCGATTCAGGGAGAGCGGGACTCGGAAATCATGAAGATGCTGAGTCCTCGCTGTGAGGACCATCATTACAGCTATCAGTGCGTAGGTACTGGCACCTGCAAAACGTCGGCCAGTTCCATCTGCACCCCAAAGTGCTGACCGCGTGCAGGCTCTTCTGCTGATGACAGTGCTGTTGTCGGCCTTGCCAAAGTCCGATAGCAGCACTTCTACGCTTTACGATACGGTGCGGGACATCGAGAGTAGGCCGGAAACAGATGATGACCGCCTACGGATCATGCGTCATGCCTATGACGAAGGCATACCTCCCGCACTGAGAAGCTTGGAATGCGACTCCATACCCATCGATAGGCGGGAGGATCTGTTCCTTGCGACGCATCTGGTCGTAGTCCACAGGCCGGATGCTTTACTTGTCGATCGCCTCATCTGCCTCCATGACGCAATCGTGGCGACGAACAACGCGCGTCCATACCATCACCACAGGGTGCATGGGGTGTTGGTGGCGTCCAGGCGTTTCAGCGCGGCCAATCAGCTCCGCAGCAAATTTGGTATCTCGGTTTCCGAGCTTCCAGCCCTGGAGCTGGCAGGTGGTACCGGACCGCGCCGCCTGCTTCTCAGCGAAGATGGCGTCACGGACGTACCTTGGCCCAACCAGGAAGGGTGGCAGATCGTGGCGGTAGTACATCCGCACTGCGCGCCTTCCCAGCGGGCGATGTCGAAAGTGATGGACGGCAGCACGTGGTCGTGGATGCTACCCATGCTGACATTGCTGGTCCCCGCAGGCTCTGCATGGGAGGAGGGCGAGATGCGCAAATGGAACGCGCACTACCCAACCCACCCGATGGCAGCAGAGGTGCCTGGACGTACGCCGAAGGGTGTGGCAACCAACGAGACGCCGGTGTTTCATCTACTACAGAATGGCCGGGTCATTGATACCCTTCGCGGAATGCCGGAGGATGGTGAAGTCCTGGAGGCTTGGCGGAGCCGAGTGGTTGAAGAGCCGATGGAGCGACGACGATCTCCATAGTTACATCTGATAACACCATTTCGCCTCGGAAGCCGCTGGCATAGACTTCATCCATGCGCCCTGATTCCATCCTCACCCTCTCATGCCCGGACCGTACCGGCATCGTTTACCGCGTTTCCGGCCTGCTGTTCGAGCAGGGCTGCAACATTTTGGATGCGCAGCAGTTCGGCGATGACGAAAGCGGCCGGTTCTTCCTGCGCGTGCATTTCGACCGCGACCCGCGCCAGCCCATCGACACCATCCAGACCCGTATGACCGGGCTGGCCACCGACTTCAAGATGGACTGGCAGCTGCACGACGCCCGCCGCCGTGCGCGCCTGCTGGTGCTGGTGAGCAAGCAGGGGCACTGCCTCAACGACCTGCTGTTCCGCGCGCACAGCCGCCAGCTGCAGGTGGACATCGCCGCAGTGGCCTCCAACCACGAAGACTTCGGCCCCCTGGCCGGTTCCTACGGCATTCCGTTCCACCACCTGCCGGTGAATGCAGACAACCGGGAAGTGCAGGAACAACAGATCATCGATCTGGTCGAACGCGAACAGATCGACCTGGTAGTGCTGGCGCGCTACATGCAGATCCTCTCACCGCGCCTGTGCCAGGCACTGGCCGGCCGCGCGATCAACATCCACCACAGCTTCCTGCCAAGCTTCAAGGGCGCGCAGCCGTACCACCAGGCCCACGCGCGCGGCGTAAAGATCATCGGCGCAACGGCCCACTACGTCACCTCCGATCTCGACGAAGGCCCGATCATCGAACAGGACGTGGCACGGGTGGACCACGCCATGACGCCCCGCGATCTCGTCCGCCTCGGCAGCGACACCGAATCGCAGGTACTGGCGCGTGCCGTACGCAGGCACGTAGAGCACCGCATCATCCTCAACGGGCACCGCACCGTTGTATTCAGGTAACCGATGGGGCGGCTCCTCCTGCTGGGCGCCTTTCGGCTGCAAGGCGCCACAACGCGCAATGTGCATACGGCTACGATAAAGCCACCGCCCAACTGCGACCGCCCCCATGATCGACCACCTGGATCACCTCGTGCTGACCACATCCGCAGAAGAGGCCACTACCCACTTCTACGTCAACGTCTTGGGGATGACCCTGGAAACGTTCGGAGCGGGCAGAAAGGCCTTCCGGTTTGGCAACCAGAAGATCAATCTGCACATAAAGGGGCATGAGGTTGAACCCAAGGCGCACCTACCTGTGCCGGGCTCCCTGGACCTCTGCTTCATTGCCGCAGTACCGTTGGATCAGGTCATCCAGAAGCTAGGCAGCAACTCCGTGAAGATCGAACAGGGCCCCGTCGAGCGCACCGGTGCATTGGGCAAGATCCGATCTGTGTATGTCCGGGACCCCGAACTCAACCTGATAGAGATCTCCGAGTACCTCCCTGCGAACTAGCCGGTCGGTTCTGAGCCAGACTACAGGTCCCAGGTACTGGGCCGCGCCGTACGCAGGCATGCTTGACGGACACCGCGCCGCAGTCTTCTGATAGCGACCCCCGCAGTCGCAAGAGACTCGGTAGCGCCGGCCGTTGGCCGGCCTTCACGATACCGGCAGAAAACCGTGCGGTAGTGCCGGCCCCCAGGCGGCACCGCACGGAGAATGGAGCGCCACCGCACCACCACGGAGTCAAAAGTGTTCGCACCCTACTGGGCAGAATTCCTAAGCTTGGCCATAGTCCACCTGCTTGCAGTAATAGCCCCAGGCCCAGACTTCGCAGTAGCCGTCCGCCAAAGCGTCCGCTTTGGCCGAAAAGCAGGCATCTACACCTCGCTAGGAATAGGGGCAGGCATCTCGGTCCATGTCCTCTATACCCTCATCGGCGTAGGGGCACTACTGCACACAACCCCCTGGCTGATGACCGCAGCCAAGTGGCTGGGCGCGGCCTACATCTTCTACCTCGGTATCAAGTTCCTCCGCAGCAAGCCCAGCACGGGCGGCGAGCCGACCACCGATGCGCCGAGCGACGCCGTGCAGCAGACCCCCAGACAAGCCTTCGTCATCGGCTTCATGACCAACGCCACCAACCCCAAGGCGACCCTGTTCTTCCTGGCTGTGTTCACCACACTGGTCAGCGCAAAGACACCGCTCCCCGTGCAGATGCTCTACGGCCTGTGGATGTGCATGGTCAACGCAGCGTGGTTCGTCCTGGTCAGCGTAGCCCTCTCCACAGCAGCCGTACGCCAACGCTTCATGCGCGCCAGCCACTGGTTCGAACGGGTGATGGGCGTGCTGCTGATCGGGTTTGCGCTGCGACTGGTGTTCACGGCGTAACACGAACTCGGCCGAGGGTAGGGCGGAGACACACCGGCGTGTCTCCAATGCCTCAACTACAGCCGGACTCCAGACGTGCGAGCCCCCAGCTACTCGCTCAACGCGTCCGGACGGCTCTTCTTCGGCTTGTGCTTCTGATACCGGTACGGCAACGGCACCGGCGTCTCATCCAGCGTCAACGTAACGCGCCCGGGTGTCACTTCTACAAACACACGATGACCGGTCTTGAACCCCAACCGCTCCAACCACACTCCGCACAGCGACAGGTAGGGAATGGACAGGTCCGGCGGCAGGATGTTGCCGGCAGGGTGCCGCAGGGCGGAAATGCGTAGGCTCTTGGGCTGATACCAGCCGATGCCAACCTGCTGGCTGGGATCGTTGCATGAATCCATCTTTGAACTGCGCATGCGTCTACTCCATCGGAAGTACTCCCTTGTCGGCGACAAGGGAGTCGGGAGGTTGATATCCGTTAGACCATCGGCGTGACTTATTTCCCAAGGGGGTGTTGTATTCGCCACCCTCCCGACGCAGAACTTCATGCTTTCATGGGTCTAACAAGGGGATATCAAGCCCCGAATCCAGACGATGCACAGCTGCTCAAATAAAGAGAAGTTGATGCTTACCCAGCATACCGGCATGTTCGATTTACTTGATCAATGGTGTGACGCAAGTGAGCCGAAATTCTGGCGTCAGCTGGTGATTGCTGGAACGAACGTCCCAGAATCAGTGGCATACTCTCGTGCCAAGCGCTCCTGTTCACTGGCCTCACCGCACCAGAAGAGGAGTCGTAAGCAACCCGGGGTGCGCTGAACATTGCTACGCAGTGCAGGCGCGACCCACATACACAGCCGCTGCCTTTCTACGCATACTCATCCCTCTTCAACCAAGCGACCAGCGCAGAAAAAGCAGGTGAGGGCTGCCGGCGGTTAGGGTAGTAAAGATGGTAGCCGGGGAAGGGGACGCACCACTTGTCCAGCACAGCCACCAACCTGCCCTGCGCGATGTGCTCGGCTACCATCGGTTCCGGGGCGTAGGCCAAGCCCAGTCCGTCCAGTGCGGCATTGATGACGTGGGTCAT